>JANQRK010000019.1 GCA_028284585.1 Chromatiales bacterium | reverse complement strand
CCCATGCCCCGCGCAGGTCGGACATCCAACCGTTGACGCTGTCGAGAGGTTCTACCGCAGCCAAGGTTGCTCGACGAAGACCAATCATAGCGAAGCGCTGACTCCACACTCGTATTTCGCCAACTTGATGGAGTCCGAAATGCTTCGTCCCTCACTTCGGTCTACCCACCCGTCAATAAACATCTCGATGGAAAACGCCTCTGGATACAGCCAGTACCAACTCGCCACGTAGAGAAATAAGAAAATCACAACAGAAAGTCCAATCACGAGACGGCGTCCTATCGCATCCATAGCAAAAACCTCCTCGAATTCGATCTGGTCGCCACCCCTCTACCACTCGAACTAGTTCACCACCGGCATGTGTTTCCCCATATCCTTCGCCGCTGCGGCACACATGGGCGTTAACACATCTCCCATGGGTCCGAGCCATTCCTGCATCTTGCCCATGATCTCAGGGCCGGCCTTTTCAGGTGTACCCGCGTCAAAGGGTGGCGCCGGATCGTATTCCAAAGCCAGCTGAGACATCTTCGCTACGTCCTCTCCGAGCAGTTCTTTTAACAACACAAGACCAAAGTCGATGCCGGCTGTTACACCGCCACCTGATATTCGGTTGCGATCGCGCACCACCCTGGCTTCCACGGGTGTTGCACCAAAAAGGGATAGTTTGTCCCGCGCAGACCAGTGCGACGTTGCTTCATAGCCTTGCAGGAGCCCTGCAGCGCCCAACACAATCGAGCCCCCACAAACGCTCGTTACATACTTCGCGCGTGATCCTCGATCAGCTAGGAAACGAAGTACCTCTTCATCGCGCATGATGCTGAACTCGCCACCGGGAACAAACAACACATCGAGGTCCTTCGGACAATCTTCAAGCGTCGACGTTGCCTTCATGACGATGCCACTGTCTGTTTCCAGAAGATCCGTGTTCTTCCAAACCACATGAACGTTGCACGACGGGGCAAGCACTGATTGTGGGCCGATCAGATCCAGCAGCGTGACACCTGGGTAAAGAAGCATCGCTACTTCCGGCTTCGTTTCTTTGTGCATAGGTGGCAGTTTCGTCTTTGATTCTTGGAGATTCGTCCTGCTCGCACTGGCATGACCAGATCCGCCCGCTAAGGCGACACTCAACGCTGCGGCTGCTGCTGATAGGAATCGGCGCCGATTCAAGTTGGTGTCAGTTTCATATGTATTCATTGCTCTCCTCTCTAGTCGGAACAGGTGGTACGCCCAGTTTTTCGAGATAGTGCTCGACTTAAGGCATGGCGTAAAAGACAATATTCAGACGATATCGGCCAAAACGAAGCACTTGAGGTGATGACAGGACAGGCAAAAGACATAAAAGGAGGCGGAAAACGGCGCATCGCGTTTCTCGCATTTCCTCAAGTCGTGCTACTGGACTTGATTGGGCCTTGGGAAGTGTTTTCTCTTGCCAACAGACTCGCCGGCGGCGCATCGCCACCGTACGACTTGGAGCTGGTGAGCGGTGATGGCTCTGCCACTATTCCCTCTGGCGCAGGGATTTCGATGAGTAGCCACCGGCCGGCTAGGTATTGCCGCGGCGTCATCGACACGCTGATCGTTCCAGCTACTGAACTGACCTTGGTCGCCGAGACACCAACACAGTTCTCTAGCATTCTGCTGCGGCTGGCCGGTCGATGTCGCCGTATCGTTTCAATCTGCGGCGGCGCATTTCTCCTCGCTGAGGCAGGACTACTTGATGGCAAGAGAGCGACAACGCACTGGCGTGGTACCGAGGATCTAGCTGCGCGCTTTCCGAAGATCGACGTCCAGGCCGACTCGATCTTTGTGAAGGACGGAAATGTCTATACGTCTGCTGGCGTCACCGCGGGTATCGACCTAGCCCTAGCGCTTGTCGAAGAGGATCTCGGGCAGGCGATTGCACTAGAGTGTGCCCGTAACCTCGTAGTTTTCATGCGTCGCCCGGGCGGACAATCCCAGTTTAGCGCCACTTTAGAATCGCAACATGCTGAACGAGACGTGTTAAACGAGCTAGTTGCCTGGGCTGCGGACAATCTATCCGGAGACCTTTCCGTGCAGGCAATGGCTGAGCGCGCTCACATGAGCCTCCGCAACTTTTCGCGAGTATTCCGCAACGAGATTGGCCAGACGCCGGCTGCGTTCGTTGAAAAGCTTCGAATCGACGCTACGCGTCAGCGCTTAGAAGAAACAGATGAGTCGATCGATGAGATCGCGTCAAGGTGCGGTTTTCGCAGTGCAGACTCGATGAGGCGGTCGTTCCAACGCGTCGTAAAAGTCGCGCCCAGTGACTACCGTCAACGCTTCCGCTAGCGTTACGCACAATAGACCCGCTAAGCCGTACCGTGGCCGTTCATAGGGAATAGGCATTGTCTATGGCCTCATAGCAATACTAAGCACGTCATTGAGATCACCTTAAGCTGCCAGTGCTTCGGCCGCTTCAATAGCCGCCTTGAAATCTGAATCGGGGTCGGAAGTCAGCAATGTCGGTTGGAAGCGGATTTCCTCTATGTCGTTGATGCCGGCTTGGTTCAGCCAAGACCCCAGATAAGTCGATTGATGATCTATACCAAAGGCCGGAGATGGCATGTCGGCCCCATAGGCACCGCTTGTGAGTGCCAGCACGGCCTTTTTGTTTTGCAATAACCCAAAATACCCGTTCTCTGGATCAAGTCCCCAAAGCAGCCCCGGCTGATGGATGACATCTATATAGTGCTTGAACTTGTAGGGAATACCGCTATTCCACATGGGCGTTGCGATCAGATAAATATCGGCGGAAATGAATCGGTTCGCGATCCCGGTAATTTCATCCCACAAGGTTTTCTCTGCATCAGAATGGTTCTGACCCATAATCACCGTCATTTTTGCCGCAACCTTATCGCCATCAAATTCCGGCAAGTGTTCGCTGAAAAGATCAAGAACATCAATCTCAATTCCCGGATTTTGAGCTTTGAATTTTGCGAGATAGGCATCCGCAATTGCTGTGGATTTAGAGTCAGCACCGCGGGGCGATGCTTTGAGATAAAGAAGCTTGGTCATCTATCCTGTCCTAATTTCGATGTTGAAAAAGCCCCGTGAAACGCCAGTTGCGGCATACAATAATCGGCGTCTAGTTACCCCGAATTTTCACCGTACCAAGAAGCGCATCCGCCCGGATGTTGACCTTGCGGATGTTCCGGTTCGGCATGATGAACATCAGCAGTTGAGTCGTTTTCGCCATCGATTATGGATCTCGCCATTGATGCGGCATCTGGCTAGCCAGTGTCGGCGTTTGCCAAGCGAACAAACGACTGGAATCCGCCGTACGCCATCCGTTTGGCATCAAAGTCCGAACTTGAAGCATTGATCAAATCCGCCATTCTCGGATCTGCTGCGACCTTTTCGTTCGCCAAATCACGCGCCTCACGGGACTCGAACGCGACCCAGCCAAACACGATGGCTTCACCCTCGGTTGCGGCTGCGAGTTCGGTGAACGAGCGCGTCCCATCAAGCCACAAGTCGTCTCCGACATACTCCCTGTAATCGAGCGCGCCGTGTTCCCTCCAAATACTCGCAACTTTTGTAGTCTCCCAGGCGATCGCGCGAAATGGGAAAAACGAAGCCGTCGATATAGTGAGCCATGGAATGAAGCCTTGGTAACGCCTAGCGTCGCTTGCCTGTTGAGAAAAGGTACTCCGGTTAAACGGATATTGCGACTCTGCCCGAATCTATATCATCACAACACGAGGCCACTGCATCGGCTGGTTAGGCGACGTTGCGATAGAGCTCGTAACCGTAGTACTTGGGCCGGTCATCTAACCGCACGTGGAGCCATGCGACGCCACCCCCAGCAGTACTCAGCCAGACCGGCTTTGTGCTGAGCCTGCGCCGCATCACAGTACCAACCAATTCCCAAAGTGTATGTCGCTGGGGCTCGCTTGAGTTGCGCAGAAACGTTGCCATGTGGCCGAAATCTGATTGTGACCGATCTGGGCAAGGCACGACCAGAATGGCATCGTTGCCAAGATTCTGAAACTCAACGGCACCACCCGGTGGCGCAGTGGAAAAGTGTTGCGCGAACGCCGATGGGTCCGGTTCGCATTCCAAGTGCGGGCTATCGATCAGAACAAACTCAAACGGCTGATCAACCGTGGCGATCGTTACCGGGGGCGTTTCCCAACGAAATGCAGAGAAGGGTGATTGGATTAGTAGCCCGCCAAAGAATTTGCGAAAGTCGAAATCACCTTGCCATAGAGCTAGGACATCTGAATACGTCAGTAGCGACGAACCGTCATCTATCGCGAACTTGATTACTCGCCCGCCGGATAGATGTTCGGTGCGTGACGACCACATTTGACCCTCCCGCGCCTAACGCGGAGATCAGCGACCGACGTCAGGCAGCGCGACCTCGTAGGCAAGAAAGTATACCGGATGAGGAAGACCGCCCCGTTCAGCTGCGGATAGGCTGTTTCCCTATCAATCGAAATTTTCCGGCCACCGCCTGGCGCTGTGGTAGACCCGCAGGATTCCAACGCGATCCGGATGTGTTTGGTACGGTAGGATGTAGCGCGTGTCCGGTATGACCAGTTCTCGTGCGCCAGGGATCCGGCCAGGGTGCCCGATGTACGGATTGTCGATGAGGCTGGCAGCCGCGTCCTCGATGCGCTCGTACAGCGTCTTGGCGGCGTAAGGGTTCTTGTCGGCGAGATAAAGCACCATCTCCCGCAGATCACCGCGGGCCTCCGGCGACCAGATCAGTTTCACTCGGTGTTCTCGTGATCTTTGATCTTCCCGTCGATCAGCTCGGCGATCTCGGCCATGACCTCGTCATGTGGTATGCCCTTCCCCTCGGCCAGGGATGCCTGGGCCTTCTGGACGCCCTCGAGGTACCAGACCTGTTGGTCGATGTACTGCTTGAGTGCTTCCTCGATGACCCAGTTGCGTGAGCGGTCCATCGCCTCGGCGATACTGCTGATCTTCTCGACGGTGTCGCTTTCAGTCCGAATGGTGATGGTCTGGTTGCCCATGTTTGCACTCACTCTGATATCAAATGCACTCAATCAGATTATAGCAATTGGGTTCTACTCCAACAAAGGTACGCGATGCGACATAGACTTGGGGTCTTTGGTCCAAGGGAAGCTCGCGTGGGATCTCGCTCGAGCACGGTATCGCCTCAATGGGTCCGGACGGCAAGTCCCGGGCCTTCGTCCCGGTCCGCAACCGGCCAATGATGTCTTTCACAGCCCAGTTTGGCAGAATGGACTCTCTATCCGAGTGCACCAAAAAAAGAGAACTCTTTCAACGAGGACACCGACTGCCAAGACGCAGTGGCAGATCAAGCTTCTGAGCGACTCGCCTGATAGGATCCTTGGCGTAACCAGGAAAACAACCTCCCATCGGTGACGGCAAGACCGACAGCGATTAGTCCAAAGCCGAGCCATGCTTCGTATCCCATTTTCTCCCCCAGAAATGCGACGCTCAGACCAACTGCGATGGGCGGGATCAGGAGTGTAACCAGCATAAGGTTTGCAGACCCCGCTCGCACGAGGATTTCAAAGTAGAAAAGATATGCCACCGCTGTCGACAATATTGCGACAGCGAGGAGAGAAGCCCAAACTTCCGTCGACAATGCAAGAACAGGCATTCCATCGGTAAAAATTGCAACAGGGATCATGAGAGCAGTGCTTCCGACCAACATCCCAAACGCGTTCATGATTGGAGGATTGCCCGAAAGAAATCGCTTGCCCCAAACACCAGCGAATGCATAGGACAGCGCAGCACCCAAGATCGCGAGTTGACCCAAGTTGCGGAGGTCGAAACTCGTAAGCGCATCAAGACCCATGATCACGGCCACACCAAAGACACCGAACAGAGCGCCGATGATCTTTCGCGGTGTCAGTGGCTCATCGACAAGCAGAATGCCGGCGACGACCGCCCCGAAGACCGCCGTTGTGCCATTCAGAATAGAAGCTAGGCCGCTTCCGATGTTTGTCTGACCCCAGAATATCAGCGAAAACGGAATTGCATTGTTCAACGCGCCCATGACCAAGTAGCAGATCCAAGCCCGAATTGATCTGGGAATCTTTAGGCCCTGCCACAAGACAGCAAGAAGCAATACAGGGGCCGCCCAGAAAACACGATGAAGTGTAATCGTTAGCGGAGGCACTTCCCGCAAGGCGATCTCGGCGAAGAAGAAGGACCCTCCCCAGACAGTCGCTAATGCCAGCAACAGGGTCCCGGATGTCAGATCGATAGTCGGAGTCTGCTTTTGAGCCATGGCGGTCACGTGCCCAGTCAGTAAGTTTTGGGGCCAACTTAGCGAGCCCCCGAACCACAAACCATCCGATTCTTGCGCTCCAATTCTCCAAAGCGCAGGCCTCTCGTTCGCCGAGCAGATTTCTCAGCAAAAAGCGGATGGACAGTTGATCCGACCCGCGACCAAACTACGCCAAGAAGGGAACACTAGAGGTGGAGAATGACCGAGCTATCTGAGCAAGAGATGCGCGCCGCCATTACAGCGCGGGACAGGACTTGCGACGGCCGATTCTTCTATGGGGTGATCACCACAGGTGTGTTCTGTCGCCCCTCGTGCGCCACCCGCCCGGCTCGAGCGGAGAATCTACGGTTCTTCCTAGACGCTGAATCCGCTCTTGCGGCGGGCTTTCGGCCGTGCAAACGCTGTCGGCCGGCGGAACCCGCACCGGGGCTGAGCAAGCTCATTGAGGTCGCCCGATACATCGAAACCCACGCCGAGGAGCGTCTGACCTTGAATAAACTGGCAAAGCAAGCCGATCTTTCGCCATCGCGGTTTCAACGCGTCTTCAAGGCTGCCTTCGGTGTCTCGCCGAAAGCCTATCAAGACTCGGTTCGCATGAAACGATGCAAATTGGCCCTGAAGGAAGGAGACAACGTCACCGGCGCAATCTATTCGGCGGGATACGGGTCCGTCAGTCGAGTCTATGGTGAACAGTTACGCAGTATCGGTATGACGCCAAGGGCCTACCGCTCTAGCGGCGCGGGAGAGACTATCGCCTACATATGCCGAGATACGGCGCTCGGCTCCATGATGATAGGGGCCACCGAAAGGGGCGTGTGCTTCGTCCAATTCGGGGAAGATGCGAATATCCTTTTCGAGCAACTCCGGGCAGAGTTTCCGAAGGCAAGGCTCAACGTCTCGTCCGCGCAAGACGCCCCCGAGCTCGACACTTGGATCGAGGCACTCGATGCGCACATCAGCCAGGGTGCGCCCCGCCCTGACCTGCCGCTCGATCTACGTGGAACGGCGTTTCAAATAAAGGTTTGGCGATTTCTTCTGAGTGTGCGTGACGGAGATGTGATCAGTTACGGCGAGGTCGCCGCAGGCATCGAAAAGCCAAAAGCGGTCCGGGCCGTTGCCTCTGCATGCGCGGCAAATCGCATTGGCGTTTTGGTGCCTTGCCACCGCGTGTTACGAGGTAACGGCAGCATTGGCGGATACCGCTGGGGATTAGCGCGGAAGCGGGCACTCCTCGATGCGGAACGGTCCCGGAAGGCAGACTCGCTGTGACCCGTGCCCAGTTGGTCTGACCAGCGTCGGCGGATCACCTGAGTAACTTCGGGGGCTCATTAATCGTTCGGTGTCACACACCAGCCCGAGAGGTCCTAAAGAAATCATGCTAGACACCATCGGCAACACGCCTCTTGTTCGCCTTCGCAGACTACCACCGTCCAACTCGGCTGAAATCTGGTTGAAGATTGAGGGCGTAAATCCGACGGGATCATACAAGGACCGCATGGCGCTCGCCATGGTCGAAGGTGTTGAAGAAGATGGCGAGATTGACTCAAGGACATCAATCCTTGAATGCACTGGCGGAAGCACGGGCTCATCCCTGGCGTTTGTCTGTGCTGTCAAAGGATACAATTTTACGGTCATTGCATCCGACGCCTACGCCAGCGAAAAGCTTGATTCGATGCGGGCGTTTGGTGCAACTGTGCTCGTGGAGCCGAGTCGCGGTGGGGTAGTGACTCCAGACCTATGGCCCCGAATGATCAATCGAGCAAAGGGCCTTGTCGATAAGGGCGGGTACATTTACTTAGATCAGTTCCACAATCCGCATGCGCCTGTCGGCTACGAAAAGATGGGTAAAGAGATTCTCGATCAACTCCAAAAACCCATCGACGCGATATGCGGCGCGGTGGGAACTGGCGGCATGATCATGGGGGTCGGTTCCGTGATACGTGCCAAATGGCCGAGCGCGCAAGTTGTGGCATTAGAGCCCGATTCCTCGGCGGTTCTATCCGGCGGCGCACCGGGCCCCCATAGCATCGACGGCACTGCGGCAGGCTTTATACCGCCGCTATTCAGCCGAGAAGTTGTGACCGATGTACTCGCACTTCCGGAGCAAGAGGCGCGCGCAATGGCACGACGGCTCGCGCGCGAGGAAGGAATATTCGCCGGAACCTCAACGGGCCTAAACGTCGTCGCCGCACTCCAATTGGCGGAGGAGGTTGGCAAGGGCGGCGTCGTTGTTACTGCGGCCTGTGACTCAGGATTCAAGTATCTCGATGGAACACTGTATCGTGACGATAGGCAATGAGGGGTCTCCAACCGCTAGGAAATCCGACCACAGGAAATCAACGTCAGATTGGTGCCCCGGCTCCAGCTTTCCTGGTGCCACGGTCTCGCCACTACATTTACTTAGCTGTCTCATCAAACGACCGTTTGATGACACAGCCTCCGACGCCACAGTGCCCCGCACCACTCTTGAGCTGTAGAGTCTCGCAAACCCATCTCATCTTTCTTTGTCGCAAAAACTCGATTGCGCGCCACATTGGTGAAACGATCCGAGGCACACACAAGGCCGGGGGGTTCTACCCCGTTTCCGCTCCCGTCGCAGCACACAACATGAAACGCATTTTTTGCCAAATCGAGTCCAATCGTCTTAATCTCTTGCATGGTCTTCTCCTCTCTTCGCTCTGATGGTTGACACCACCTCCATCCTGGCGCATCGCGACGCCGAATTAGAAGGGGGGAGGAGACCATTCCATCGTCCGTGCCGCTACGCCACACCATTGCTTCGCTCGGTGCTGGCTCCGCAGCACTCCCTCAAATGGCTGGACGCGATGATCGGATGGCTACTTTGTTTCCCCTCCACCGCTTCGCGACTCCGGGTAAACAGCGCGCCCTCATCGCTCCCGGGGACTACCGGCCGTCGCTTCGCTCTCCTTGGCCGGCAGCGATCGAATCGACGCCAGCTGATGACGATGGACACCGAGCGCCTTCAGGTAGTCGATCCGCTCGACTTGTTGGCGTAGGTCCTTCACGCGTGCCGCCGGTGGTTGCTGCAACCACTCGAGAATCGAACCGCCGGCTCGCGCAGTGAAGATCTCCCGCTCCCATCGAACCAAGACCTCGTTTGCGACCTCGCGCCTTACTCCAATGAGGAGCTGTTCTTCTGCAGCCGCGTGAGCCGCACGAGCAAGCTCCACCAAGGTTCGGTTTGCCGGTAGCAGGATACGTCGGTCGTACAACCAGCGCTTATCGAATCTAAGGCGTGGAGGTAACGACCGGTCATGCGCGTAGAGCCCATATGGACGGCGACGGCTACGCGGTGTCGGTCGTTGTCGCGCGAGAGTATGTTTGCCCGCTCAACATCAGAGAACGTAAAGAACCGCTCGACCTCGAAAAAGTAAATGTGGCAAATCCCACAGTTAGGCTAGCTCAAATATGACATCGTAAAATCTCCCAACTAACCGACTATTCGAGATTGCCATGAATGAATTGGGACAGGATGTCGGGGCCTGCGAATGGCCGACGGTTGTGCAGACAGGGTATGGCTGCAGCGGCGCCTACATCGGCAATGGGCTGGTGCTGACGGCAGCGCATTGCCTGGAAGGCGACAATGTTCCGGGCGGGCGTGTCGAGTTCCAGGAAAGCGAACAGGCGGAACATCTGACCATCGACGTGGTCGAGTGCTTTCGCCACCCAGACGGCGAATCTTCGACCAACATCTGGGACGAGCCGAGCTATTCTGGTGTCGACCTCGCCGTCTGCGTGCTGGCGGACGACTGGCCCGGGCCGGCCACGCCGGTCATGCGGATCGGGTGCGAGTCGAATTGGCTGAGCTACGCCTTTTTCAACTACAGCGGCCCGGCGCGACCGAGGATGCGGGCAGTGGGTGTCGGCTGCAATGAAGTGGATTACAACGTCTACCCGTCTTGCGTCTCATCGGGCAGCAAGCGGGTATGGAAGACCACGCTTGACCGGCATTATCCTCAGCAGCTGCATAATGGAACCTACAAGCTGACCCACACTTTGCCGCCCTGGATCGACGATGACCCGATAGAAGAAGGGGATTCCGGCGGCCCGCTCTTCGTGCGGATGCCAGACGGCACCTGGCGGGTGATCGGCGTGCTGCATGGCGAGGACACAAGCCGCGTCTATTGGGAACCGGTCCCGCCTTATGTCGCCTGGATCGAAGAGGTGACGGGACGCAGCATTGCCAAACCGCCCGGACCGGGCTTTCTGAAGGGCGAGGAACGGACGGCGAGCTGGTCCGACGCCTGCGCTGCGTTGGCTGGCGAGGGAGAATTCTGTGGCGGCGCGCCGATAATGCCCTCTCCTCCACTGGGTCTAACCACCGAGGCGGGGGCGGCCGATTATGTCGAATCCAGGATCTTGGAGGGTCTGCCGCTTGGCACCGCCCAGATCGCCGTCGAGATCGCGGGCAGGAAGATCGAGGTCGCGACCCGCGGTACCGATTCGCCCTTCGAGGCTCTGGCCCATGCGATCCGGTGCGACGACAAGCTGAACAAGAAGGGCGTTCGCGCGGATTTCGAACGGGCGATGCTGATGCTGAATGCGCGGATGAATGTTCTGCGATTCGACATCCCCGGTCTCCGGCTGCGGCGGCACGGCTGCCTGAAACCGAAAGATGAGAAGGTCGTGAACGCCGACGGCATATTCCTGAATGGAGAGTGGGAGGCCTACGATATGTCGAACCGCTACTAACGAAAAACGCCAATCAGCCGACGGGGCGCTACTCCCCTTCCGTTGTTTCCAGGGGTCGCCTCAGAAAACGGAAAAATCGTACGCTAACTGCTCGCGCACGAGATGGCGGCTGGTAACGAGGGTGTTGGGTCTACGCCTATTTCGACGGGAGCTCGGAGATGGAAAACGCGATGCTCTTAGGTTGCAGCGCGGCACATATGTCATTGCTGGAATGCCTGAGCAAGGTTGCTGCTACTGACGCCGAAGTTCTTATCACTGGCCCAACCGGGGTCGGCAAGGAACTGTACGCGAGCTATATCCATGTCAGAAGCCCAAGATTCGACTCGCCCTTTGTGCCCGTCAACTGCGGCACGCTGGGTGGTGATCTTCTAAGTAACGAGCTTTTCGGCCATTCGCGCGGCGCCTATACTGGCGCGAACGAAAAGAAAGACGGGCTCATCAACGCTGCAGACAAAGGAACCTTGTTCCTCGACGAAATTGACGCTGTCGATCTACCCTCCCAGGTCAAACTTTTGCGCTTCCTGCAGGATAAAAAGTTCCGCCGAGTGGGCGAAACCGTATTGCGGAAGGCGAACGTCAGATTAATCTCAGCGACGAACCGGGACCTGGAAGATGCCGTTCAGGAAGGCAGCTTTCGAAGCGATCTGTATTTTCGGTTGAGGGTGTTTCCGGTTTGTATCCCACCCTTGCGCGATCGCCCCGACGATACCGCAATGCTCACCATGCACTTCGTGCGTCGCGTCGCCGATGACTACAACCTCGAGCCCATTAAGTTCACTAAAGACGCAATTGACAAGCTCATGAGCTACAGCTGGCCCGGCAACATACGCGAGCTCCTGAACTGCATTCGATACCTGACATTGATGCAGCCGGATCACCCCGTGCTCGCCGACGAGTTGCCGCTGTTGTGCTGGGATGAGGACGACCCGCCTGGGGAAGAATCGCCCGGCAACGGCTTCGATTTCGGCCGTCCGCTCAAGGAAGCGAAGCGCGACCTCGTCGCCGAGTTCGAACGCAAGTATCTCGACAATGCGCTCACGCGCTCGAAGGGAAACGTCAGCCAGGCAGCCCGCGACAGCGGCAAGCCGCGGCGCGCATTCTTCGAGTTGATGCGACGGCACAAAATCGACCCGCAGCAATACCGTTCCGGCTAAACGCCCGATATCGTCGCAGCCGCTACCGACTTATCCCGCCAGGTAACGGTACGGCTTCGGAAACCAGCTCCAGTGATCGTCGATCCAGACGAGGCCGTCATACGCCAATCCTGCCGACTCACCGGGCCGGTGGTATTGCCACGCCACCCACACCCGATGCGCTTCCAGTTTGTCGGCTATCGCCAGATAGCCACCTGGAAACGCGTGTGACAGTTCGTTGCGATCCGCGAACATGCCGGCTGGCGCCACGTCGCATTTGATCTCCGAATGCGACGACGTCGGGAAGTCCATGTTCAAACGCTGCGACCAGAGCCGTTCGTAGGCTTCTTTTGCACGCTCGGCGGCACCTGCGGCAAAGACCTTTAGATAGTCATCGTCGCGAGGCTTCAGGGTCGCCAGGACCTCGCCATCGAAGTCGGTTGCCAGCGCCTCTATTACAATGAGTGCTTCGGCACGAACGACGGCACTCAAGGCGAGTGCGGTCGCACGTGCATCGTCGTCACTGCACATCGGTTGTATTCCCCTTCCGTTCAGAGAGCCGCCCTGCTCCGCCAGCGTCCCATCGTACGCCTCCAGGACTTTTTCCAAACCACTCGTGTAAGCCGCGAGCCTGGTTCGTCGAAACCGGTCCGGCTCGGCGTCGTACACCTGCCGACCACATTCGCTCGTTACCGCCGACCGATCCAGCACGCTACCATCTGCCGGCAACCGAATCACGGCGGCATCCATGCATGCGACCGCGTCGCTGAGCAATTCTCGCCGCTGAGCGATGGGAAGCGTGGAATCGGGATTACATTCCTTGGCAAAGGCTTCGGCAAGGAACACCAGCTCGCCGGCATCGAGGGCCAGGTCTGTCGCGTCCTCAACGCGATCGACGATCGAAAACCGTGTCTGCGTGGCGGGCAACCCATTGGCAGCGGGCAAGTCGTAAACAGCCTGCAACGCGCCGTTCGCATCCTGAAGTCGATGTGCCCTCCCCTCGCGCGCGAATCCCTGCAGGTCCAAGTACCAGTGTGCTTCGTCGGCGCCGAGCACGTCGCGATTGCCAATGTGGATTTCGATTGACGGGCCGCCTTCGCCGGGTTTCTCGGCAACAATTGCCGCTGGTATATAAGGTGTGTCGTCGGGCGAGCCGAATCCACGGTCGAACGCGAGCGCGCACAGACCGATCACGCCCAATGGCAGGTACCCGGTCGTGAGCGACGCACTCGATTCGTCAGCAAAACTTGCATGAAAGGCCTCGATGGCTTTACCCACGCCAGGATTCCAGGCATCTGTTTTCCCTGTGGCAAGCACCGCGATGAGCTCGCACACCCACCGGTCGACGGCGAGCAACGATGCCCGATCCAGCACTCCCGTGGATCCGCCCTGCATCGCATTGATGGCGAGCCGCGCATGCTTCGCCGCTGCCGGGTCGTTTCGAACCAGCGCAACAAATGCGTGCATGTACGGTTCCCAGAGCGGTTCGGTGCCCACGGTCGCTTCTTCGCGTGCTGCCTGCGCCGATATGACCGGCAACAACGCAGGGTGCGCGAGAATTTCGATGGCCGTCGCGTCGCACACGGCCAGTGCAGCACACAAACCGTCCATCCACGCGGGCGGTGTCGCACCTGAGGGCCCAGGTGGAAACTCGTGCGTTTCGCCGTCCTGCGCTTTCAGGGTTACGACGCCATCGGGCAATTTCGTCCGCAGCGCCATGGCCGCCGCTGCAGCCGCCGCGGCCGCCAGTGATTCGCGAATCGTATCGACCTCGCCGCGCGCATTCGCCAGCCGTGCTCGCTCCAGTGCGTTGGACAAGATTAACTTTGCATTACCCGCGTCCGGCGTGCGGCCTGCAAACTGATCCGACTCCTCGACGCAATACCTGACACGGCCGTCCAGTTTGTCCGGCGCAATACCTCGCATTTCGAGGATCGACTTGTACGTTGTGTCACCTGCCACTGCGTGTCACCGGATACTTGGTTACTTCGATCGGACCGAGGTTACCGTTGCTGTCGTAGGGCTGGCGGACGACGTAGGAGTCAATGCCGGGTGGATCATTCTCGAGAGCGTGAAGTATCGCTCTGCCCGTCGCTTCGGTATCCGGATTGCCCAACATATCGTTCGCCAGGCTGCGGATGTATTCGGGCGTCGTCTGTTCCGCGCGTACTCTGCGTCCGTCAACCTCGGCAATTCTCGACCCCAATTGAGATGTACCGCCTTTGCACTCTATCACGCTGACTCGTCCCGATACGGGATCGATGTGGACGACGTCGGTCGTCCCCTGGCCCTGGTCGACGATGGGTGGTGTCGACCCGCCATCCAGGGTTGCCGCAAACCGAACGCCTGCTGCCTCGCCCAGGCTTTCGGATATGTTGCGAATCCGTTGCGCGAGTTCGTTCACCTCCGTGCGCAGCTGCGCCTGTTTCGCCGGGTCGGTTTCCAGGTCGAGATGGGCCTGTTTGATATTGCGCTGATGCATCAGGTTTCGACGTTCGGCGGCTGCCTGGTTCGGCGTCATGTCGGGCTCGTTCTTGATCGTCAGCGGATCCGTCGACGTATCGAGGGTTGCCCTTGCACCCGTGGCCGGGTCCGTGAAATCCACCGGATCGCCCTTCCCGGCAGGAATGAACGTCAGATCCGGAAGCGATCGTCCGAGCGGCGCGTCCTCGGTGACGTAGCGACCGCTCCGCCAGTAGCCGAACAGGCGCTCCTGCACGAGCGCATCGATGACGTCGGTACTGTCTCGGTGGGTGTTGCTGCGCACCGACGTGGCGTGAACGCTCGGGTGCAGCTCCTGGTAGAGCTGCTTGAAGCGGTCCCACGACTGGAACATCGGCGAATCGCCATAACGTTGGCGCGTGAGTCTGATTTGCTCTGCACTGCCCGCAAACTCAGGAACGTGCCGCATCAGCGGCCTCGTGCGAAACGTGGGGTCACCGACCGCAGCTCGTGCGTCTGCTTCAGTTGTGTCCGGCGGACGAAACGCGATGCGCTGCGCCTCGGCGAGTTCCGCCTGGAGCCTTTCCTGACGTAGTACGAGTGCCTCCCGGTCCTCCTGCAACCGCGTTCGCGTGTCGCCGTCCTCGGCTGCGGGAATTTGTCGGACAACCTCGTCGATGCTCACGCGCAAGGAATCGAGTTCCTGTTCGATCGACTGAGCCCGCAATCGCTGACGGTGTCGCCTGCTCGCATCGACGGCCAGGTGATGGGCCGCGTCACCGTTGTCCTGCAGTCCGCCTTCGTTGTCGCGAATGACTCTCGCGATATGATCATTGGCCCCCTGTTGCACGGCATCGTTCGGGTCAAACATCCCGGCTTGCTCGATGTGCAGGCCGGCGATTTCGATCAGGCGGGATACCAGCTCCATGTCCCCCATGGCCCTCGCCTCGGCGATTTGCGCCGCCAGGAGGGGCAGGTCTTCGATGGCTCCACTGCGCGGCTTGAGTAGTGCGGAGCGTTGTGCGGAATCGCGGACCGTTTCGAGCGTGGATACGAGTGGCAAGTCGCTCTCCGGCAATCTCGTTTCGAGGAACCGGGCACGTGCCGTCGCGGCTTCGTCACCAAAAACGAGGCCCATTTCGGCGGCCTGGGCCTCGGCACGATGCCGCCGACTCTCAATCATTTCCGCTGGGGCCGGTGGAGGCGACTCTGCACTGCGCAACGCGCGCAACGCGTCGGTAAGCTCACCAATGTTTTCTATGTCGCGGCTCGAAAGTACGGTCGCATCGTCAGGCGTGAGTCCCGGTCGCAGTGCGTCGTTAAGGTGCGTTCTGCGCGTGCGTCGATCGGACTGCGACAGCACACGGGCGGCCGGTGAATCCTCGCCCAAAGCTTCCATTGCAAGCCGCACGCGCTGCTCAGAGGCCGAGTCGGAATCGTTCAGCCCAAGGCCATCCAGGGCATCTTCGAGTTCCCGTCTTGCCTTGATGCGAGCTTTCCGGTCATCGGAAGACTGCGCCGTTTCCATCGCGTCGGCCAATCGGTCCAGTTCGCCAAGCTTCACGAGGTCCGCTGCGGTCAGGCGTGTCTCGGCATCGATTGCCCGTGCCCTACCGAGCACGTTGGATCGCTCCCGGGCCTCGCCAACCATGGCGGCCGCCGGAGAATCTTCCCGAAGCGCGGTCAGCGCCGACCGCAGGCGGATATCCTGATCGTTGTCGTGCGTGAGCCCAAGGTGCCGACCGAGCGTATCGATTTCGCTTTCGAGCCGGCGCACCGTATCGGATTTGCGGCGACGCGCGACCGGGTCGGCTGCGTCGTCGGGAATTGCCCGCGCCGCGGCCAATTCTGCGGACAGCACATCGAGTTCGGCGAGGCGGCCAACGTCATGTGCCGAAAGCCGTGCGTCGTCGCCCGGCCGCACCGTCGTCGTAAGGAGGTCGCTTTCTGCGGCCGCACCCTTGATGCCATGGACGCGAATTTCGGCGAGCTCGTGGCCGATGGCGCGTGCATGTACCTCCGGATGCGCGCGATTCGACAGCGTGACGACGAATTGCACGTCGTCGCCGGGGTCGGCGAGGCGGAAACTCGCTACGTCGCCGCCCGTGGTATCCCCGAATTCGACTTTGACGCTGATTTCGCTGCCGTCGGCCCGGGTCAGTTGAACGCGAAGCTCGCCGTCGCCGCCTGTCGATATCTCCGTACCCGCCAGCGATCGGACCCGGCCGACGGCGTCGCCAGCTGCGTCGCGCAACATACCCGGCTGTATTTCGATCGGGTCGGCGAGCAGGGTCATCTGCGAGCGTTCGATTTCCGCTGCGGCACCGGCTTTGGCCGGGGCAGCCGCATCCTCGGTGTCGGGGGCTCGTGCAATCTCGGCCAGTGCCTGCCGCGCCTGGTCGAGATCGATAACGTCGGCATCGTCTGTGAAGGCGCGACTGCCGGCTTCGCTTTCGATCTCGCCCATCTCCTGGTCGCGTCGAGCCTGTTGCGCCTCGTCCAGTTCGGCGCGTCGGCGCTGCTCGGCATCCGCATCGGCTGGCATACGCTCCGGGCCTTCCATGTCCTCGGGACGGCGCCCTGCTGCGTCGAGTTCGGCGTCCGGGGTCGGTCGGGCGGTGTCATCGTCGGGCATCGGGCCGCCAGGTCGTTCTGCCTCGTCGGCATCGGGCGCTCGCGCTCGGCTTTCTGCCTCGGCGTCAATCTGCGCCTGGCGTGCCTCCGCTGCGTCGGCCTCCCGCGCCAGTTCCAGCTCGGTGTCGACCGGCGACTTGCCGCCGTAGCGTGCGTTGAAGATCGCCTGCGCCCGCGCTTCCGCGGCGCCTTCGCCGACGCCTTGCAGCAGCGACATGCCGCCGGCCTTGGCCGATTCCACGAAGATGTCGCCGGCATCGCCCTGGTAAGTGCCTCGCGACGATTCGAAGCCGAGTTCGGCGGCCCGGCCTGCGAACGCACCGAGCCCCGAGCTGACGCCTTTGCCGACGCCGCGACCGAGCACGTTGGTCGTGCTGCCGATGGCATCGCCGAGCGTCCTGTCACCAACCAGTTTCGACAGCCGACCCAGCGGGACGTCCTCGATGGCATTGGACACGCCGGCCGTGACGCCGCCGCTCAGCATGCCGCGGAATGCGGCGGCGAACAGGTTCTCGACACCTTTGCCGCCCGCGTAAGTCTGTTCGTCGAGCGCGGCGCCGCCCACGGATCCCAGCGCGCCGGTTCCCATGCCGATCAGCAATTTGTCCATGAACGCGCTGCCCGACAGACGTCCCATTTGCCCGAGCAACCCGCCGCGTGCCAGTTCGCGCGCCGCGCTCATGCTCAGGCCGGCCTTCATGCCTGCCTGCAGCCCGGCCATGCCGCCGCGCGATGCGAGCGCAAGGCCCTGCCCCACGCCGGCAGTCAAGGCCTGGACGGCAGTCATGCCGAGATCGGTTACGGCTTGCTCCCAGCCGTACCGGCCGCCCTTGATGGCATGCTGCACGCCCATCGCGGTCAGCCCCGTTATCAGCGCGATCGACGCGAGTAGCAACGGGCTCGCCGCACCGCCTGTCAGCACGGTGACCACGGCTGCGACTACGGCGCCGATGACAGCGATCGTCGTGGCGGCGAAGTTGGCGTATGAATCGACTTTGGCCGAGTAGTTTCGAGCTGAGAGCTGGGCGCTTTCCGCCGTCGCGCGAAATGCGGCGACGTCGCCCGTGAAATTGTCGTTGGCGTCGAAGTTACTCGTGTCGGTCCAGATCGGTTCAGCCTCGGGCCCGAATTCGATCGGCCCGCCAACCAGGGCATTCAGTTCTGCTTCTTCAACGTCCAGCATGACGTCCTGCATCGATCCAGATGCCAGCGCGGTGCCCAACCAGCCAGTCTCGTCGCGCTGCTGTTGTATCGCGAAGGCCGCGACCTCGGCACGTTCCCTGTCATTGCGCGGTTGTCCAAGCGTGCCCCGCTCGGCGCGCAAGCGGTCATCGCCGGACAGGTCCCCGAACCAGCCATGGCCGAACAGGCCGAGGTCGGCGTACATCTCACGACCCGTGTTCTCCTTGTACTGGGCGCGCATTGTCTGGAAGTCTTCACGGTTCATGCGCTCCGTGACGCGGAAGTACAGCTCGTTGTTGGTACCCGCGCCTTCGACGGCGTACTCGACGGCCTTCGCCGCCGTTTGGGGCGACGGGTATTCGTCGCGGACCATCAAGCCAGCGAGTTCGGCACCGGCAGTATCCGATCCGAACGCTGCCTCGAGCTGGCCCACCAGGATGTCGGTGTGTTCCGTCGAGGTGCCGCCGTCGAGCCCGCCGTAGTCGCGGGCGAAGATGGCGAGCATGCGTTGGCGATCCGCTTCCGCGTTGTCTTCAACGCGTTGACGCACGGTGGGATCTTCGATAGCGGCGAGCGAATCCGGGTTGAGGCGCGGGTCGACGAGGGCGCGGTCGACATTGACGATGTTCGGCTTGCCGCTTCGCTGTACCTCGACGCCCAGGCGAGCGGCACGCGCCTCGGGACTGCCCTCGCCATGGAAGATAAGCGCCCGCGCGAGATCGCGCTCGCGATCCGACATGCTGAGCGTTCTCACGTAGGGATCGCGACGGTCCGGCGTGTAACCCTCCGGCACCTCCATCGTGTAGGTATGCCCACGGCCCTGATGAACCTGCAGGATGGGGCGCGTGGCGTACTCGAACAGCATCTCGCCGGCAAGGCTGGCGGCCGTGATCGTCGGAGGTTCAGGTGCTTGTGGCTGCATCCAGCGGTCAGCGAGACTCTGCGGTTGCTCCTGTTCGGAGGTACCACCCTCGGATTCGCTCGTGCTCGTGGCCGGAACGGATGTCGATGTTGCATCCGCGTCCGGCAGGCGACTTTCGAGCTGCTGCGGTTCTATGGTGGCGTTGCCTGTTTCTGCCGGCGGCTCGACACACCTCTGGATGTTTTCGTCGCTGGTGGGCCCCGACGGCGGCGCCGGCGCGTCGCGCGCCTGCTGTTCGCGAGCCTCGGCTTGCTGCCGCGCAGCAGCTTCGCGCTCACGGTTTTGCTCGGCCGCTCTTGCCTCGAGCTCTTCGCGGCTGGTGCCGCGAATCTCGGCCAATGCGAGATGTACGGCCGCGCGACGTTCCGCACCACTGACGCTCTCGCCACCCCAGGTCGTAGCCGTGCTGTACTCGCCAAGGATGTCGTTGGTTTTATCGATTTCGTGCTGGTCTCGCGCGGTGTTCAGCGAATCCAGCATGCGATGCGCTTCGGCGCGCGCGTGATCGCCGACCTCCAGGGCGTCGTAAACATTCAGGTCGGTGCCATCGAGCGCGCCACGCAGCCGATCACGCGTACCCTGCTGGTATTCGTCCATGCCCCGAAGCTGGCGCAACTGCTCCTGAGTCAGACTCTTCTGGATGTTCTCGATGCGCTCTTCTTCGTCGTTGTACCAGTGGACGGACGCTTCGAGTTCATATCGGGCGCCGGCGGCGGTGTTGCCGGACAGGTAGTTGATTGCAGCGTTGTAATCGTCCGAACCCGGCCCCAGTGCGAACGCCAGGTGCCCGGTGAGCGTGTATTCCTCGGTGCCTGTAATGTCCTCGTAGATCCGTCGCTCGAGTCCTTCCGGAATTGTCGGCGGCCATCTGGACGATGAGAACGGCCAGTTCTGTCTGACCCACCGGCCCTGCCGCGCTGTGAGGCCGCGCAGCGCATTGCCAACGCCCCGTTCGTTGACGACGTCGATAACGCCGTCGTCGAGTGAAGCCACGAGATTGGACCTCGTGTCGCGCGCTCTTTGCATGGCGGCGGTAGCCGCTGATAACAGCTGTCTTGCGAACAGTTGTGCCGGTGTTGCCTGTCGGGTTGCGTAGCTGAGGAAGTCTGACTCTGCCTCACCGACACGCTGCAGAAACGCTGGCTTGCCGTCATCGAGATCGTCTTTTACTCCATCCAGGAAATCCTTGAACGCTTCGCTCAATGGCCGCAACCATTGTTGCGCCGCTGCGGTAACGCCGGCTGACAACGCATCGAGACCTTTGGTCATTGCCTCCGCCGACGTCATCATGTCGGCGGTTCCTGTCGTTACGGTACCCTGGAGATTCTGTGATGCCGACGCAATCAGTGCTGCGAGTTCGGTGCGTACCTGGATTTCGCGAGTGTGGAGGCTGTTCGCGTTTCCGGACGCCGCCATGTCGAGCTGTGATTGCTGCAGATCGTGCGCGCCGGCAATGGTCGTGCGGATGTCCTCTGCTCCGGTCCCGGCGATGTTCGAAAGGGATGCGGCGCTCTGTCTTGCCGCTTCCGAAATCGAATCCGCGTATTGCTCCGTCGCCCCGGAGTAATGCGGCATTGCGGATTCCGTCGTCGACGTCACGAGATCGACAGCAGCGCTGGCCTCCGCGTGCGTCGCCTCGAGCGTATGTTGCATGAGCATCTGCAGCCGTTCGCGCTCGGCATTTCGCAACTGCGCGAGTTGCGCCACGATCTGCGCGTAGCTTTCGGCGATGGCCTCGCGCGCCTGGTTCGCTTGTCGCTTCAGGTTACCGAACGCCTTGTTGAAGGCTTCATCGACATCCTCGTCGCCCTCTTCGACCATGGTGGCCGTGTATGCCCTCAAGGACGGTGCGACGCGCGCCTTGATGTCCGTGCGGACGGCCGTAATGTTGGTCGTGAAGCGATTGACGATATTGGTCGTGCTCTCCTGCAGGGCTTCCAGTGCATCGTCAGCGAGCCCGGGGACGATTGCGCGCTTCGCCTCGTTCTGGATAGCGACAGACAAGTCGTCCGTGTCCATAGGGAAGTTGGTCGCCTTGTTTTCCTTCCACTCGCGCAGCTTGCGCCGTGCAAAACGCGATCTTTCGCGGCAGTTACTCCGGGCGCGAGTTAGCGGAGTGACGAAGCCTTCACGAAGTCCGCTCAGGATTTCGGCAATCTGGCGTTCCGAATCGTCCTTGTTGGCCTGAATCGCGTCCTTCGCCGATTTCGCCGCGCCGCCCAGTGCGCCCTTCGCGGCAATGTAGTTCTGCAGGATTACCAGGTCGGCTGCCGACGCGCCGGCCTCCACCCGCGCCAGCGACTGGCCGTAGATCAGCTCTGTTTCGAAATCCGTGCGCAGGAACTCACCCTGCAATCGGTTGCTGACCGACTGGTACGTGCTGGCGATCGACTGCAGCGCGAATGTCGCGTCCATGGCAGCGCCGTCGTGGTGCCGGCGCGCAGCGGACGTAATGCTCGCATAGGCATTCGATGCGTCTCGCTGAACCCCGGCCGCACCTGCAGGGTCATTGCTGCTCCAGCCACGGCTGAGACGTCGAAAATCGGGTGCGCGCGGCGCCTGGAAAATGGAGACGACCGGCTGCCAGTTCAGAATTGCCAACGGCATCATCTGGATCATCGGCAGCCGCGCGGGTATCTCCGGCGGTTCCGGTGCGCGAAGTTCGCGCCTCGCGCGCCTGAGCCGGCGTTGCTGTGCGGTTTCCGGCGCCGCAGCAGACTCTGCGACTTGTTCTTCAGCTTCCGCCCCTTGCCGACGTCTGTCGCGGCGTTCGTCCTCTGCGCGACGCGTTTCGTCGGACGCATCGGCTTCCGGCCCGTCTCGTGCTCGTTGCTCGTCGTCGCTGTCGGAGTCGCGTTCATTCGAATCCTCCGCAGTCGGGCGAATGGTCCTCTCGTTCGACGATGTGTTGGCGCGGACGACGGCGGCATTGCCGAACTGCGCTTGTTCCGACGATTCCGTTGATGTCGAGCTCTCGGGATTCGAACTGGTGGTGTCGGTATTGCGCGTGCCAGACACCGCCGTTCGCGAAGGTCGGGAACGTCGAGCCGTGCTCGGGCCAGTCATCGCCGGCGCGCGCCCGGCTGCGGGTCGGTTTCAAAAGCTGTCGCGCTGAGGACGCGCGCTTCGTGACGATACTGCCGTCGAATGCCCTCCTGCACGTGTTCGAGAGTGATTGCCTCGCTATCGTCATCCGCCGCGAGCAATGCCGCCATTCGTGCGGCGCCAACGATGCTGGCGCCCGTCATGTCGAGCTTCACGAATGCGTCGAGGTCCACGCCGGGAGACAAAGGTGCAGCGGGAGGGAAAGCCATCCGCCACAGCGAGCGCCGTTCGTCTTCCTTGGGCCGCGGGAAGTGCAGAACGATCTGGAAGCGGCGCGTGAATGCAGGATCGATCTCGTCGCGCAGGTTACTGGCGAGGACGGCCAACCCGGAAAACTGCTCAAGGCGCTGCAACAGGAAGCCGACTTCCAGGTTCGCGTAGCGATCGTTGCCACCACGAATCTCGCCGCGCTTGCCGAACAGCGTGTCGGCCTCGTCGAAGAACAGCAAGGTATTCGACGCTTCTGCCTCGCGGAATACGATCTCGAGGTTCTTCTCTGTCTCGCCCACCCATTTCGAAACGATCTGCGACAGGTCGACCTTGAGCAGGTCGAGGCCGAGCTGGCCTGCAATGACCTCGGCGGCAAGCGTCTTGCCCGTGCCACTATCGCCCGTGAACAGCACCTTGATTCCGCCGCCACCGCTGTCGAGGCGGCCGAAACCCCAGCCATCGTCCACCTTGATAAGCGAGCGGAAAAAGCGTGCGACTTCGAGGACCTGTTCGTGCAATGCGTCGGGCAAAATCAGGTCGTCTGGTCCGCGTTTCGGCTCCACGAGTCGTGCGAACCTGAGCCCCTGCCATTGCGTGACCTGGCGACAAGCGACGTCGATGTGATCGGCCGGACTGGTACCCGACTCCAGCTCCGTGCGTACCGCGGCCACGCGACCGACCGCCCGCGTCTCGTCCGGGCTCAGGCGAAAGCGCGCAATGGCATCCCGAGCGTGATCAGGATCCAGCGACTCGAACTGGCGCCGCCACATGCATTCGCGATACTCCGGCGATGGTGAGCGCAGCCTGATTTCGCCGAAGTCGCGCCTGGCGAGCAAGCTGGGCGGACGCCAGGGGAACTGGCCGGACAAACAAACGGGTGTCGTTACGCGTTCGAGTCGATCGACCAGCAATGCCTCGACTTCCGGCGTCGTCGACTGTGGATCGGCGAGACGGTCGGTTTCGATCCACAGGAGTGCCTTGCGCGCTTTCGCGGCGCTCAACTCGGTATCGATTGCATCGCGATCGAGTGGCAGGCGGTGCACGGGCAACGCACCAGTCGCGGCGAGGCCGAGGACCGCGTCGCTGACGCCGCAAGAGCGCTCGCCCCAGACTGCACCGATCGCAACGGTGCCTTCGCGAAGTGCCCCTGCCAGTCGAAACAGCTTCTTGCGCTCCGGGAACATCGACAGCGATGCATACTCGGGAATCTCGATCTCGCACGGGTCGAAGAACCGGTCGCGCCACGTTCCCGGACGAGTCATCTGTTCGAGCACTCCATCGGCGAGCGCAAGCTGCGTGCGTTCCGGGCGCGCGCTGTCGCGAGTTGCTTCGAGCAATCGATAGCGACGAAGTTTGCCGTTTCGGCCAAGCAGTGCCTGCCTCGCAATTCGCTCATTGAGTCCCGGGTTGCCGAGCACACAGAACAGTTCCACGCATGGCGCCTGGCGATTCATGTCGTCGAGGACGTATCCGTACAGGCGACCGTAGTGGCGATCCAGTTCCGCGGCAGCACACAGTACGAGTACGTCGATTTCGAAGTCCGACAGCTCGTGCTCCCGCCGCAGACACTCGATGGGCAATTCCGATTGCGAGCGGGTGACCTTTTTCGTCAATTCGCTGCGCTGGCGTTCCTCGGCCGGCGTACTCTCGCTCAACCCCCCGACCTGCGGACTTTCCTCCGTCGCTCGTTCAACCGCAGAGAGCAGTCGACCTGCGTCATCGGGCGTTACAAAAAGCGGTGCCGATTCAGCATCGGGTCCGGGCTGCGAGTTGACCGACTGGCGGGCGACCGCTTCCCGAAGTGATCGATGCAGGCCGTCGAGCCGCAGACGCAAATCGGCCGTGGCGCAACGCTCGAAATCGGATACGGGATCGTGAGCATCGACGCTGCTCTTCCTATTGAATCCAGTGAAGTCCAACATGTAATCCGCCTAAATTCCCGTGAATATGAGGCGTCGATTGCTGAGCCAGGGTATGCCGTCAACGTCGGCCAGGAAGCCGTTGTCACGCAGGTCAAGGTATCGCCGGCCCACCGCGAGGCTTACACGAATCTGCTCTGCATCGATTCGAACGCGCGCACCGAGATCCTGCATGCGATTACGTGCCAGGCTCGGGTGCGCGAACTCGCGATCGGCCCAGAGTGTCAACGCAATGTCCGCAAGGCCGACGCCTGCCGCCAGTGCCGTGCTCGTAAACAGGGGCGAGTCTGGCCGGAGCTGCTGCGCAAGCGGAGAGGCAATGCAACTCGAAGTGAATTGTTCTGCGGCCTCGGCGCTGGCTTGAAATCGCGCGATCTCTGCGCACGATATTGGTCGGTCACGACCGGTCCACAGTCCTCGCGCCCCATCAATGGTGCGCCAGTGATCTTCGCGTCCCGGCAGCGAATCGGTGGCAAATAGCTGCCGGGCTTCTGCAAGGTATCCGGAAATCGCATTGTCGATTGCCGCGGTCGAAAGAAGCAGCGCGTTCGAATTAAATGCCCGCAGACAGGCGTCGAGTCGCTCGACATCGTATGCATAAGCGACCGGAAACATGCCCTCGGTATCGAAGATCATCCAGCCGCGAGCGAATCGCTCCACGAACAACGGCGTTCCCGGCGTGTGCCCGCGAACCAGCTCGGCATGCAGGTTCGCATCTGCCGCAGACATTGCATCGCCGACGCGCCAGTCGTAATCGTCGAACGCCTGCGGCGCCGGCAAGCTTGCCAGGGATGAAAATGTCTCGACGATGACCCGTTCGTCATTGTCGAGCAGCACGCCGCGCGACTTCTCGGGCAAAAGTATCAGAGCCAGTGCAGCGGCAAACACCGGTGCCAGCTCGCTTGCCTGTCGACTCTCGAGTGTTGCGGAAAGGCATTCGAGGTATCCGGTACGTTGCAGGATGCCAAGCAACAGGAACGGCAGTGCTGAAGCAACGTGGGTGTCTACGCCTGTCGTCACCGTCGGCGGGTCCGGGTCTGCTCGCTCTGCGCCTTCGTATCGATTGCTTGTGTCAGATTTCGATTCCGACTCGTGGCCGGCCTCGAGCGCACCCGGCACATGTGTGCGCTCGATGGTATTCTGCTCGTCGTCCAACGCGCGGGGCTTCCCGGGCTCGGGCAGGAGCAGATCGAGCGTCTCTTCAACGTCGTCGGCATTCATGCTGCCGCGGGTGTGGAATCGCAACTCGGCAACCAGGTGCAGGCGCCGGCGAAGCACGCCGGCGGTGTCGTCGCCGTATCGCGGTATGATCCGCAGCAGCGAACGCGCGGCGCGGCGGAGTGCCGCAGCATCAACCGGGTTGCGTTCTCCCTGCGAGCCGGTTCCTTTGAGCCAAAGATCGAGCCATCCGGCCAGCGCGGTCGTGGTAAAGAGTTCGAGCCGCTGCGGAAGCGATCCGTCCGATCGCCATCGCTCGACCAGTGCCACCGCATCCGCCGGTTCCGCCGGCATCGGTGACGCCTCGTCGGCCGACGTTTGGTCGCGGGCATCCGGTTCCGCCGGCAGCGGAAGCTCGGCGCCGAGTTGGGCGACGAGCTGCCGGCGTGCGCTGTCATGCAGTGCAGATTTCAGTTGCGCCGGGTTCGATGAGTCGATGGCCGCAATTGTTGCCTTGTTGCCTTTGAGGTGCACGCGAAGCTTGCTGACATGGTTGTCCCCCTCGGCCGGCAGGATGCCGGACAGGGCTTCCGATATCAGTCGTGGCAACGCCGACGACGCAAAATCGACCAGCTTCTGTCGATCAGGTCCCCAGCTCCAGCCACCCTGGCGCACGACCCGAAGTCGACAGTGTTGAATTCGAACGTCCACCGGCGTGAAGACCTCACGGAACCACTACGGTGTCGATGGCCAGGCGATATTCGGGCACGAGCAACAGGTACGCGTGTTCGCCCGGCGGCAGGGGCATGTGTCCAATCCCTTCTGGTGGGGCAGCCCCCATTTCGACGCGTACCCTCTGCACGCACAGGTCGCCTCCTGCAAGGCCCTGCACGATCACGACGCAGTCGACCGGGTGCAGAGCGTTTGCAATAGCGGGAATGGTCACAGTCACGTTGGTGCCGTCCAGCAAAACCGGTGTCGCGACGCCGAGATCGGCCTGCGGCTCCGGCAGACCGTCAACGAGCTGGAAATAGCGCGCCGTCACCAGAACGTCCTCGCGTCGAGCAACGGTTTCCACACTCAGGAAGGAACTGTCGATCGTCATGAGATGTGCACCGTTCAGCGGATCGCGCAGCATGATGCCGTCGCCCACGAAATCCTCGATTGCGGGCGCGGGCCCCGCTACCTGCGTTCGTGTTGCGCCCGCCATAACGTGGCCGGTTTCCGTGAATACGATGAGGTCCATGTCCTCGTTCATCGTCGGTCCTCCTCAGCTTGGTGGCGAGAACGCCAGCAGCGTGTAGTCGCAAGCGCCCGGCAATTCAACCGGACCAGCACCGACGGCGGGTTCCCAGCGCACACGGCAGTGCACGCGGCGGCCATCCAGCCGGCATTCGATGACGCGCATCAGCCAGTAGTCGCCGGCGCCCAGGCTTGGCAATGCCGGAATCGCGAAGTGCGGCGTGACGTGGGCGTTGATGATCACCTCGCCGCTGTCAACCTGCTCAGCTGTGATCCCGGGCGGTAACGGCAACATCGCGCCGTCAAAAGCAACGCCGCCCTGCACCTGCACGCCGCCGGCAATGGCTCCGGTGATCTTGCCTTCGGCGTGTACGTCGCCATTGCCGTTGACGGTGAAGACGGGCACGACGTTGCCTGCGCTGTTCTGTTGTCCGAATTGCAGCCAGCCGCCGTCCGCGTTCGTCACTTCCATGGCGGCGGTACCGTTTTCGCCCTTCTCCGCCGTGCGAACTACGACGCGATCGCTTTGTGCGACTACGTCGTCGGCGCGTACGCCCGCGTAGTCCGGGCCAATGCCGTCTGCGTTGTCGGAAATAGCCGTGAAGCGTTTGAGCGTCGCATCCCATTGCACGAAGCCGACGAGCACGCGCCACGGCGCGCTGCTGGTGCCGGTTCGCGGTCCATCGTCGACGGCCTCGACGCCCTCGTTGCCCGGATCGGCGGCATCGTCAACCCTGCCAAACGTGATGTCGACACGCTCGGCAATACGATTGTTGCCGCCCGTGTCGCAAGCAGGCACGAGTACCGCGCGATTGTCGGACGCCTCGTCCCGGCCCGTGATAAAGACCGGGTAGTACGCATCGGGCTCTGTTGCACTGACAACGTTCAGCTGGTCGAAGTCGCTTTCACTCAGGCGCTCATCCTCGGCAAGCACGAGGTGCCGCCCGGTCCCGTCCACAGCAAATCCTGCGGCCAGTGTCACCGCGACGAAATCGTCGCCGGCGGCCGTCTTCTGCGCTTCCTCGCTGAGCGCCAGTCCCTCGGCGATTCCTCCGGTGTGCAGATAGCGGCTGTGCTGCGCGAGCGCCGTACGCGATGAGTCGACGACATCGTTGAAATCCGACGCCGCAGCAACCTGCCCTTCGAAGAAGTTCGGGCGAGCGGATGCGCTATTCATCGCGGGCCTCCATCAATGCTTCGACCTTCTCCCTCAGGTCGGCATTAGCCGCTCGCTGCTCCTCGAGGTCTTCGCGGAGCTTGCGAATAGTACTCGTGGATCCGAGGCTCCTTGCGGTCAGGTGTTTTCGCATGTCGGCCGATAGCTCGTCGATTCGGGACACCAGCTCAACGTCGGCCTCGGCACGAATCTCCGCTTCGCGCCTGAAGTCAGACGGACCACGCGCAATCGACGAGATCAGATCGGCGGACTCGAGAATGTTGGTACCGGCCGTGAGCGTCCGCGCCCGTCCCTCGATGTCGAGGATGGGATCGTTCATCATGATCGCGCCGAGGTTGCCGCCGATATTGATTGCGGACGCCGCCGACCGCTCGGAGATATTGGCAAATCGCAGGACGTTCCCGACTGCCGGGCTGTCGTCGAGTACACGCGATGCCGGCGCCGTTCTCTGGTAGTAATCGAATTCGCGGTCGAACTCCACGTTCTGGCGGTTGAAGTCGCAGCGTGGCCGTTGGAGATTATTCGCAAACTCGCAGCAGAACTGTTCGAATGCATTGCCGATCTGGCAAAGGAACGGAATCCAGTACCGCATCGCCGGCCAGGAGAGAACGAACGTTCGTTCGAGGTTGCAGATCCTGACGACGTCGCAGTCTTCGACTTCGATACAGGCCAGTTTGACGCCGGTGTCTTCGCAAGGCGTGCAAGGCGGATTCAATGCCGCGCAGATGCAGTCGATGAGGTAGCGAAGGAAGGCGTAGATGAGTGTCATGGCCGCTTCGCAGATCGCTTCGGGCGATGTCGAATTCGGACCCGGGATCTGGACGGCGAGCACTTCGTCGCGAAGCCTGCAATCGGCGAACAGTCCGCGTTTCTCGATGCTGCGCAACAACCAGTCGCGCAACTGCGACGCGATGTCCGCCATGTTCTGCAGCGATCGTTGCGAGGTCGACACATTGTACGCGAAATACTGTCGCTCGGCCGACGCGAGCTGCGCGTCGTTCAGGTCGGGCGAGATCCACAAGTTGGCCTGGGCGATATCTTCAACGGCCAGCCTGCGGTCGCGCGCCGACTCGATTCGATTGACCTGCCCTTCGAGTGGCTCGCGTACGTTCTGCACCGCCGCCCGTGCTGCCTCGACCTGCTCACCAAGGCCGGGCATGCGCTTCTCGGCACTGGCTTTCGTGGATGTGTCGAGCAAATCGTAATGAACCACGGCCGCTGCCGTCGCTCGCATCGTGTCCATGGTTTCACGGATCTCGATCTCTTTCAGCGTGACGCCCTCATTGTTAGGATCGTCGACGCGGCTGGCGAACTCCGCGAGCCTTGGGGTGCCGCCGACGAGAAGATCCTGGTCAGCGACCTCGAATGCAGCTATCTCGTTGCTTCGAATCTGTGCACCTGCGTACTGGATATTGCCGCTGTACTGGCTGAGCGCATTTGCATCGTCGGCACTGCGGTCGGCCAGTTCGAGATCGTCGATGCAATCTCGTATCCGGTCCCACACGGTCGGCGGGCATTCGTCTTCTTCCGGGCACCGAAGTTCGAAACTGTAGCCCTCCCGTATGCGCGTAAATTCGCATTCGATGCTCGCGCACTGGTCGTCCATGATGTATGGCGTCACCGGGTCGGTGTACTCCTCGCAGTAGTTCAGATACAGGCAGTAGCGTCGCAGCACCCGTTCGGGCGAGTTGGGGTCCGCATTCTCGTCGCACGGGTCGCCGCAGTCGTAGCCGGCGAGTTGCTTCAGTCGCAGGTCCCGTACCAGTGCGTTGATATCGAGCTCGACCGGGCAAGGCACGATGATGTCGTTGCCGCAGCAGTCCAGCGCCACACCAGGTTCGACGACGACTTTGCCGTTGCCGCAAGGATGGCAGCGAACCAGCAAGCCGCACACCACGCCGGAGCCGTGCAGGAACCGGTTGTGCAACCGGTCCTTTGTCGTTGCGTAGTCGACGAGGAGCTGCAGGTCGCCGTCGACCAGCAGCTGCCCGGGGAAGAATCGCGGTCGCACCATGGTGGTGATACCGCACTTTTCGCAGCCGCAGCCGCCGCACTGGCAGGTGCTTGTCGTTGCCGGCGCGCAGCTCGTGCAGGATGCGAGTTGTCGTTGGTCACTCATGACATTTGCCTCCAATATCTCAACTCACGTAGAACCAGCTTTCGAACGTTCCGGCGGGGTGCCCGTTGCCGGACGTCCACGGTCCGCAGCCGCCGGGCGGCAACAGGCAAACGTCCGGGGTCGGGGGCTCGCCATTGGGGTCCTCGAGCGCATAGTCGGGCAGTTGCGGAATGCGCCCGCCCACGTGAAATCCGTCCACAGGCTGGCAACAGCAATCGAGGATGAAGTTGCAACGGATCGTAATCAGCACTCGATCCTCGCTGTTGAGCGTTTCGCCCGTGTTGTCCTGTATGTGGATAACAGTGGTTTCGTCGTCGCCAATGGGAACGACACTGCTTTCCATATTTGAAATGACGCCGCGCAGTCCGCTGCCGCCCTGAATACGCCAGACGTCGAAGACGCCGGGCTTGATCGTGTCGGTGAACACGGGTCGGGAAAAGTGGATCTCCAGGCCGTCGGTGCGGGTGCCCTGGTGCTCGGTGCCGAGTACCTTCTTGGCGAACGAGGGGCTGTACGTGGCGCCGTGCTGCCAGCTGATGGCCGTGATGACGGTCGGATGGTAGACACTGATCGGGCGCCGGACGCCACAGTCGATGTCGTCGGCCGTCAGTACCTGGTCCGGATGCCAGCTGATGCAGGCAAGCAGGACGCAGTCATCCGGGCACGGATCGCAACACCCGCCACAACGCGCGTCTTCGCCCGGTGGTTCAAGGCTGGCGGTTACACGAATCGACTCGCGGTACTTGCCGTAGTTGCACTCGGCCAGCGAGCCGCAGCTGTCGGGAATGACGGGCCTGGACGGGTGTGTCGGCTGCTCGCAGTAGCACAGGCTGAGGTAAACGTTGACGGGCTCCCCCTGCTCCGCGCAATGACGTTGCTCGTTCGCGCCCAGCAGCTTTGCAATGTCGACCGTGAGCGGTTCGCGCACGACAAGGTCGTTGCCGTGGCAGTCGAGCGCGACACCGCAATTGATTTGCACGAGACGGGTCTGCTCCGGCGGCAACTGCTGTGACGGCGGCGTGCAGTCTTTTCTCCGCTGCAGTTCCTCGCGTCGTGCCTTGAGCTCGGTCAGCTTCTGCTGAGCCTGTTCGAGTTCCTCGTCAGACAGCGACCCCGAGTCGATGGCGTCCTGGCTGGACTGTATTTCGGCATCGAGACTCTCGATTTCCTCGCAGAGTTCTTGCCAGCCGCAATACTCCTCCGGCAAACAAGGTTCATCGACCGGAACCGGTGTCACGTGCAGGCCGCAGACAACGCCCCAACCGTGATGGCAGCGATTGTGCAGCCGCATCTTGTCGCGGAAGTACGCCTGCTCGCTGCGAAAATCCTTCGCGCTCAGCATTTGCCCGTAGAAGTAATTCAGGCGCTCGAATTCGGGCACCTCGGGACAAGTGGGCAGCGCCTTTAGTTTTGTGGTTGCCATTTGGACTACTCCATGACTGTGTTGACGCCAATCACTGACGTTTGGCCAGCCTTGATTGCGGGCCCGTGGCAGCCGGAGCCGTGCCACAGGATTGACGCGCGATTGAGCCGCAGTCCGGGGTCGTTGAGGACCGGCGGCGGCAGGGGGGTAAATGCCGTATCCACGCCGACGCGTGGATCCGGCCCGAGTAGAAAGCCGCGACGGGACCCGCCGATGCTCGCGATGGTGTGCGCGGGCTTCTGGCTTGCGATCAGCGCCTCGATTCGGTTTTGCATTGCCGTTGTGCCAAAGCCGGGCACGAAAACGCGGAAGCGAAATGCCTGCATGGTCAACGGGTCGGTGTCCGGGTTGCCGTAACTGGCAATCGGTGCACGGGACACGGGCGAGTGGCCGATGCGGAAACGTGAGCGGGTCGAGCCGAACGTTCGTGCCTGGCCCAGTCGTGCAGTGCCGACGCCGCCCCACATGCGTTCCAGCGAAACTTCCTGGATGACCGGCGTCTGGTCGAAGAGCAACTCGACGGTACCCTGGAGCCCCGCCACCGTGCCGCGACGGCGATACAGGTCGGGAACGGCCGCGAGGACCTCGCGCCGACGCTCGGTAGGCCAGGCCGGGTCCATGGCTACATCGAGAAAGCCGCCCAGCCACGGCAACACCTCGGGCGCCACTCCTTCGGAGTCGAGCAACTGCGGGTTGCGTTCGATGGCGAGGTCGATGTCCTCGATAGCCGCGTCGAACAGTGCCAGGAAGCGTTCGGTAAACGCCTCGGCATCGGGGTTGTCGCGGTAGACGACAGGCAGTGCATCGATACTGGTTTGCCTTGGAAAATCGATTCGGACGCGATGCACCGTCGGCGTTGCGAAACCATTCCCCGTCAGGCGCAGACGCAGGAACAGGTAGCGGCCGGGCGGTTGGTCGACGAGGAAGTCGAGCGCGGTGTTCGGCGCGGTCTGCCAGTCATCCGGATGCGGGATACCGTCCTGAAACGCGAGCCACTCCGGATCGGTTTCATTGCCTTGTGGCGGCGGTGCGGGATATTCGTGCGTCGACACCGCGATGCTGATCGCGGTTTCGTCGGGGACGTCGGCATCGATCCGGACGCGATGCCAGCGGCATCGCGGAATGCCGCTGTCCAGCGCCACGGTGAGCAGCTGGCCGTGTGTCTCGAATTGCGGAGCGGGCGTTTCCTCGACGTCCTCGCGAGCTGCCGGGCGTCCATACCACGTGTAGCAGCAGACCACCTCCCCCGCCAGCCGGTCGGACTCGCGGATGCAGAAACCGGTGTCCGTCGTCGCGACCAGGCCAGTGTCCGGGAATGCACCGAGCAGCTCCTCGAGGCTCGCGTCCGTCCATGCCGAATCCCCTCGATCCGCAAAATGGATCAGGAACGTGTCGTCTTCTGCGGTGACGATCCAGAGCCGACATGTCTGGTCAAAGCCGAGTCGGTCGATTCCGGGCGGCAGCGGCGGAAAATCCGAGGCTCTTTCCCGGCCCGAACGATCGAACTCGCGCAAGACGTTCGATGCCATGTCGGCGACGAGCCAGGTGCCCCAGGGCGTGAAAGTGACGGGACCCGGCGCGTCGAAGTCAACTGCTGCGACCAGTTCCCGGCCGCGATTGCGAAGCAGCCAGAGCGTACTGGCAGACGGGTCCGGGAGCGCCACGTTGTCGCAATGGACGCCGATCGCAACCACGCATTGCACGTCTGCAGGCGGTGAGCAACAAACCCAGATCGACTGCCAGTCCTTGTCGCAGGGATTACGGAACAGCAAGCGCGTTTCCGGCTCGCAGGGCGTCGCGAGGTACCACTCGCAGTCACCACAACCTCGCGCCAGCCGCGCGGGCGGTATTGCGCGCGACAGATCCGTGGATGTAATACGGCCCGGCAGCGGGGCCAGGGTCACGCCCAGCTCGTCATCGAGGCCGACGAGGTGCTCGACGCTGCTCTCGCTCCAGCCTACCCAGGCGTCAAGCAGTCGAAAGATGGCCGGCTGGCTTACGCAACTCATGGCGTGTCCGCCTCGACGACGAGTTCGTGTGCGCCGGGCCAGAGCAAGGAGTTCTGCGTTGGTGCGAAGTCTTCGCAGAGCCCCAGGCTGACGCCGTCGGCCGTGATATTGAGTGTTGCAACCGCCACCAGATCGGGCACGTCCTCAAGCAACCGGCGCACGAGCGCCTGGTAGCGCAACATCTCGCCGAAAGGCCAGCCGCGGCTGTCTTCACCGCCCTGCAGCGGATCGAGGAATCGATCGATGGATCGCAGTGCCTCGCCCACGACGTCGCCGGCGTTGGCGCCTGCAGTCGGCACGAGAGACGCACGAATGGAAACTGTGTGAAAACGAGGAACGGCAGCGACGACCTGTACGCCCGCAGGCGCGACTTCGCGGCTCAGGTATCGGGCGACATTGGTGAGGGTATCGGCATCCGGAACCGGCTGGGCATCCCGTTTGGCCGACGACGTTACAAACACGGTAACGACACCTGGAATCCGCGCGCCGTGATAATTCGGATGGTGCGCTGAAACAGCGTGCACGCGACCGATGTCAGCTCCTTCGGCATGCGTGGCCAGGAGCTCGTAGTCTGCGAGCGTCACGGCGCGGTTGCGCGCACGAATTGCCTCGGGACCCGCAAGCCGGGTTTCCGGCCATTCCGCCGCGTCCCGGCCGCCCGTGGCGGGCCGTGGATTCGAAACGCCGACCAGGAACGGTGCCGACTGTTGCAGGCCGGTAATCGTGTCGGCATCGACAGAGCCGGCTGCACCGCCGCCGATCTGGTACCGCCGGGCGACGATGTTGCGAAAACCGACGGGAAGCAGCTTGCCGTGCACGCCGTCGCCGACCTCAATCTCGCCTTTCACGGCGTCCAGCACGTAAACCGTGTCGTCGGGCAGTGCATCGCCGAGATCCGACACCTGGCGCCACACCGTTTCGTTTTCCGCCTGGACGCCGTCGAAAACGACGAGTTCCAGCGAGCCATCGAGGACAGGTCGCTGCGACAGGCGCAGCCGGCGACGTCGGCTGCCGCCCACGAACTGCAAAACTTCATTGCGGATCGTCCGCAGGGCGATGGCGGGTGTCATGTTCAACCGCAGCAGACGCAATCGCGGTGCCGTCTCGAATTCGCCATGGCGCAGTCGAAGGCGCAACCAGCGCAGCGGCTCTTCGACGGTTACCTCGGCCGGTATTCCGGGCCGCCACTGTCGAGGTGCTGCGAGTTCGACAACGCCCATCTGTGTAAGGCCGCGCGTATCGTCGCGGATGACTTCGAGACGCTGGAACGAGCCGCCGTCGAAATACTCCCACCGCAGCAACGGCGTCGGCCGCGCGGTCGCGACGCCCTCGCCGCCGCTCGATGCCGGCGGAGGCGTTCCCGAGTCGCCAACCGGCTCGATACCGATCGACAGGCTCTGGCCAACCGCAGCATCGCCTGTCAGGCCAATCAGCAACGCCGAACCGACGCGCGGTCGCGGGCCGAACGGCTGCCAGCCCTGCTCGTCGTCTGTATCGATGTCGAGCTCCTGGGCAAGGCGGCCCGTCGACGTGAATGTCGACTCGATTGCGGCCGCCGTCGCATAAACCGTCTGCTCGGTTTCGAAAAACACACGATCGCCCGTGCCGTCGGCAGCCTGGGCCGTAACCTGGAAGCCGGCGCCGACGGTTACCGCTGTCGGTGCGCCCTTCGAGGCCGTGAACACCAGCATCGTCTTCGCGGGCAATGCACCGCGGGGATCGACGCCAGCCGCCCTGAGAAATTCGACGGAGAGTTTCTCCGGCAGCCGATTGAGTTGATCGATGACGGGTTCGCCAAGCTCGTCGAAGAGCTGGACCAGTGCCTCGCCGGCGTCGTCGTGTGCAGCACTCGCCCACATCGGCGTAAATGCGGGACGACGGGTATAGAGCTCATCCGCCAGCGGGCCGCTGCCCGATCTGTGCAGTACGGGTACCGGCGGCGTGCCGTCGGCCGGATCCGCAACGATGGCCTCGTACCAGGGGCTGCGGTCCCTGCTCCACCAGGGCCGACTCATCGAAGTCCTCCCCGGCGTCGCGGAGCCGCGCGCCACTCGAGTGATAGTTTTTCGAAGCAGACCAGGTCGTTTGCGCCGATCTCGAGATCTTTGCAGTCGCTTTGCGCCTCGTCGTCGTCCAGTGCGACCGATAGTTCGCTGACACTTGCAACGCGGTGTGCGATGCCGTCGATGACGTGCGCGATCTCGGATAGCCGTACGGGATGGCCGAATGGCCAGCCATCACCGGATTCGCCGCCGGTAAGCGGGTCGAAGTAGAGTTTCAGGCCATCAGCGATCTTCGTCCGCAGGTCCTGGCCGGCTACCTCGTCGCCGCTCATGACGACGTGCACGCTGACGCGTCGGTAGGTCGGACCGCGTACGAACACCTCAGTAGTAATCAGGCGTCGCTCATCCAGACGGCGAAGAACTTCCGAGACGGCGCCGGGATCGGGTTGCGGGTAGTCGACCCGGCGTTCGGCTTTGGTCGCCGGGCCGCGAGGTACGTCGGGAACGATGTAGACAGTCACGGCGCCCGGGACATAGTTGCAGGGAAAGCGCGGGTGTAGCCCGACGGCCGCGTGCGCGCGCGCAAGCGCAATGCCCGGAGTCCCGAGTGACAGTTCTTCGAAATCGCTAGCTGTGATCGCGCGTTCCCGCCGCTCGAGATCCACGGCGACTCTGGTACGCGCGTCATGCGGCGTTTCCGTTTCCTCGCCACCACTGGCCGGAACCGGGTTCTCACCCAGCAAGTCCGCGTGGGCCGCCACTTGCCAGACCAGGTTACTTCCGACATTGCCGCCTTCGCCACCGCCACCGAGATAGCTGACGGCCAATGGCGTTCCTGCACTGGAATCGGGAATCGGCACGCGCGCGGTCAGGCCGTCGCCGAATTCGAACTGGCGGCGAAGCCTGTCGACCGTGTACACGCGGTCGCCTGGCCCATGCCGTCCGAGATCCGCGGTCGGCAGCCAGTCATACCAGTTGCCATCGCGCTCCCGAATGCGAAGCGCGATGTTGTCTTCGAGCGGAGGCAGAGGATCGCTCAGTTGAAGTTGCATGCCCGGCAGGGGCAACCAATTGTCGACCTGCGCGTCGACGTCGTGCGCTGCGAGCTCGCGCGCACATTCATGCGCCGCGACGACGACGTTCGGGATTGCGCGAAGAATCTGTGGCGGCGCGGAGAACGTCGACTCGTCGACGACGCACCACAAAGAGTATCTCGACAGCCCGTTCTCCGGCGGACCGACGGCGTCCCAGTCGCCCGGAATCTCAAGCGACAGCATGCCCGCCCGGCGCAGACTCTGGGTTTCGTCTTTCAACGAAGCATCGGGGAAGGCAGCGCGGCCACCGCCACTGCTGTACATCCAGTTGACGCTGGCCGGTGGCTCCACCGGATCGACGGCGTCGTGCGTCCACTGCGGCGAGATGGCCGACGGCGCATCGATCTCAAGGAATAGCTTGAGGGCCTCATTTGCGGCGTGAGGCGCACCCCGAATCCAGAGGTCGCAGCGAAACTCGCCGGGACTCGAATCCGACGGCAGCAGCGTCAGCGGAGTCGCATGCCAGCGACTCGGACCCTTGCGCGAATAAACCCGCGATCCGAATTGAGACGCGATCTCGACGCGCTCGATCGGGAGCACCGACATGCTGTCTAGTGTGCGGAAGTGGATGGCGGTATCGTCGTCGTTGCGTTGCAAGTCTGCGGCCGCCATCACGTCGACAACTGCGTCGGTATCGGGCATGAGCTCGACCAGCATTCGCGCGGCGCGCGCTGGTCTTGGCTGTTCGCCGAGCAGCGCCAGCATCGCGAGGATGACAGGATCCGTGACCTGGTCCAGCCAGTAGACGCGCTGCTCGAGCGCATAGGCAAACAGTTCCAGCAGCGTCACGCCTGGATCAACCGCAGCGTGAAGCGTCCATTCCTCGGCTGACGCCGCGGCTATCTGGTCGCGGACGGCACCGACCATGTCCTGCCACTCGAGGGTGTCGAGATTAATGTCCGGCAGGCTCATTGCCCGATCTCCGCGATACCGAGATAGAAGGGGAATACGAGATTGCCGCGCGTATTACTGCTGCGAATACGGTAGGCAATGCTCACGATCGCGCGGGTTTCGTCCGTGGGATCCGTTTCGGCACGCACTTCGTCGAGATCGACGCGCGGCTCCCAGTCACGGACGGCTTCCTTGACCGTCGTCTCGAGGAGGTGAAGAAACTGGGTGCTGCCCGGCGCAAAAACGAGCCGCGGCGCCTTGCAGCCGAACGTCGGTCGCATGACGCGCTCGCCCAGTGAGGTGAGCAACAGAATGCGCAGCGACTGTTCGACGTTGTCGCGGCCGTCGACGTAGCCGAGTTTGCCCGTTGCATCGGGAAGGATCGGAAACTTCCAGCCGCGTCCTGTGAATGCGCCGCTCATTACGGGCAACCTCCCAGCGTATCCACGATGCCCTGGATCGTGTCGACGACGCCTTCGAGCACGTCGACGGTCGTCTGCAGGCCTTCGACGCTGGCGTCATCGCCGAGTGCCGGCATCTTGATTGCCTCGATGCCGCCGATTGCCATGATCGGCGCCAGCATGTCCGTCAGCGCGATGATCGGCTCGAGCGCCTTGAGCAGATCTCCGGCCGATGCCAGTGCATTGCCCTGTGCACACTCGAGCGTCTCGAGCAATTCGTCGTTGCCCGCGGCCTTTGCGTTGTCGATCTGAATCGTCATGCCCGACAAGATGTCGATGGTCGTCTTCATCGAACCGATCAGGCAGCGCAACATGCGCAGGATCAGGCAAAGGATGTCGCGGATGAACGGCAGGATCCCTGCGGGTGTCACCATGAGGAAGCACGGCGCGAGATCGGCTACCGCCTCGACGATGTCGCCGATCAGTGCCGGCGTGGGCGGTGGACTCGTGATGGCTTCGCTGAGCGGCTTCAACAGCTTGAGCATCTTGAGGATGCAATCCATGCTCGCGAGGATCGGCTGCAGCTGCAGCATCATGCTGAAGCTCAGCGAGCAGTCGTTCGGAATGTTGGCGCCCAGGTTCGCGGGCACTTTCAAGGCCCCGCCGGATGGCAACGTCAGCGTCATCGGGCCCGGCGGCTGCAAGTCGATGCACTTGGGCGCAGCCAGTGCTTCTTTCAGCTCTTCGGGTATTTTGATGTCGACTTCGGGCATGCGCCTACACCGTGTTCCGGTTCATTGCGACCAGTCGTTCCCACCCGGGGCCGCGCAACACGACCTGCGAACCCTCGAGGATCAGCGTGCCCATCGCCTTGAGGTGAACGGTTCCGCCCGACGTCAGCATTATCCGGTCGCCCGCTGAACTCTCGAGATACACGGCACCGGCCGTGTTGTCGTTGGCGTCGATGAAGCCCAGCGTCTGACCGGAAGGTGTGCGCAGATGACGCCGGCGCTCGTGATCGACGGGCGGTTTGTCGACGCCGTTGTACAACCCACCCACAATGACGAGGCGACGCAGATCGCCGTGCCGCGCCATGCACAACACGAGGCTGTCGACTTCGGGGATGAAGAACGCGCCGTGGTCCGGCCCCGCGAAAAACTGCATTACCGGGCTCCACTCTGATGTCGTGTGGCCGTCCAGCCAGGGCAGGTTGACCTTGACCATGCCTTCCTGCAGATCGTCGCCAACATGGGTCACGATCCCTTCGAAGATGCCGTAAAAACGACGGTCAAGACTCTGCGATCGGGCAGCTGCAACCACTACTCTCCTCCCTCTTCGTCTGTCGGAATCGGATCGTGCAGCCGGCGCACTTCGAAGTCGGTGGTGTAGCCGCTACTGCCGATTGTGTGAGTCAGTTTCTTGACGTAGTAGGTGCCGTTAAATCGGCCGAGCCGGTGTAACTCGATGTTGTCCCCACATCGCAGATCGGGCAGGCCGATGCAGCGGCCGACTCCCGTCACGAATTCGTATGCCCGCTCGTTCAAGCGGGTTTCGGCGAGGATTCGGGCCTCCTCGACGCTCGTTACGGGCGAGTCGACGACGATTTCCTGCCGCCGCGGCATGGCCGCCGCAATAATCTCGGGACCAGTTGGTCCGCGATCTTCTTCGGGAATGTCCTCCGGGGTTGCCGTATACACGATCGCCTGTTTCGTCCGGTCGTCCCAGCCGCGCACGGTGACCCGACCGACCTGTCGCGACAGGTTGATCGTCGGCGTGAAGCTGATCAGGCTCTCACCCCAGCGGAACTGGTACACGCGAATTGGCCCGGCTTCGCGACCGTCCGGGGGCCTGACGAAGTGCAACGTGGATTCTGCGGTAATCGGATCGGTCAGGATGAAGCAGTCAAAGTCGATTCGTTTTGCGCGCTCCATGAGAAACTGCGCATCATCCTGGTTTCGCTGGATCACCTCGGCGTGAACTTCGCCTTCTCGCGTGGCCTCGAATCTGAGTTCATGCCGCTCGGCGATTTCCTGTGCGATTTCCCAGTCGGCTTTGTTGAGGTACTGGATTCTTTCGCCATCCTCGGGTTTGCTGTCCCGCAGAGGCGCCATGCCGTCCTGCCCGGCAACGGTCAGGGTCGACGCCTGGCCATCGGCGAACCGGGGTGTCATCGACGTGATCTGTCCGGTCACCATCGACAACATATCGTCGGCGTAGCCCATCTCGATGTGCACGTTCTTGCCGACGTCGAAGGTCGACTTGTCGCTGTACTTGAAGCCGACCGTCTTGTCGTTCCAGTTGTTGACCGTGAAGTCGAAGCTCGTCATGTTTTCCATGTCCATGACGACCTTGACCTGCAGGATGTCGCCGTGCGTTTCCTGATCCAGCTCTTCGCCCTCGACTTCCACGCGGAAATTCGGCGCGTAGTAGCTCGTGTCAGGAAGGCCTGCAACGCGGGATGGGCTCACCATGGCGTTACCTCAGCCTCGGAATGTCGAGCACGGTTCCGGGCTCGACGCTACGCGGGTCGCTGATACCGTTGTTTGCCGCAATCTCGCGCCACTTGGTGGCATCACCGAAGGCCTTCCATGCGACGATCGCGAGCGTTTCGCCGCGAACGAGCGTGTGAAACTTGTCGACGTCCGGTGACGACGTCGGGATCTCCTCCACCTGAACTTCGACCGGGCGATACTCCTTGAGAACGAGATTCAGCTTTGCACGCCAGGGAACCCCGTCCGGCGAAAACAGCACGTAGGTGATGTTCAGCGACTCCACAACCCCCTTGAACACCTGGTCGTCCCAGATGAGTCGTACGATCGGCGGCCCGTGCAGGTCCGGATTGATGCGCATCAGGTCGCGAAGCTTGTCGGTGTACTTCGTGCGAACGTCTTCGAGCGTGTCGGACGTATCGGCGAGCAGTTCCACCGTCAGTTTTTCGCACGCGCCGCGAACGAACTGGATCGGCGGCGATTCCAGCCCCGGGATCGGGATTTCGGCGAAGTTGTTGGTCTTCTGCAGCTGATACTCGGTGGGGTTGAATCGCAGCGGAATGATCGGCGTCGCAACGTTTTCCGGTGCGAGTACCTCCAGGTACGCGCGTACGAGGCCCTGGCCAGCGGTTTGTACGGGTGTTTCCACTACATATCCTCCGAGTTGTGCCGATCACCGATGCCACGGTCCCGCTCGATCATCCGCCGTATCCGGTCTTCTTCCGCCTGCAGTTGCCGCCACTCCCGGATGTTGCGATTGAACAGTTCGCGAAACATTTCCTGCTCGTCGCTCGCCTCGACGTCGAACTGGATCTCGAGTTTCTCGATGGTGACCATCAGCTGAAGAACTCGATTGCGGATTCGACAAGCTCGCCGATGTCGAGCGTTGCGCCGACGAGCTCGATTCCGTGATGGGCAATCTCGAGGCTTTCGAGTGCGACCGCACTTTCGGTTGCAGCCATGTCCGGCCCGGACCATTTCACGGCCATGCCGCCGCGAAAATTCCACGCGACTGCGCGCTCGCCGGCCGGCGTCATGAGCGTGATCGATCCATCGCGTCGCGCACCCAGCGATCGTGTCAGGCCGCTCTCGTACCAGTTCCATAGCTGCAGGTCGCTCACGACGCCACGCTCGAGCACGATGTTGCTCCACGAATGCCGCACGGGAAGCTGGTGCACGTAGTAGTTGAGCCCGCCTTCGGGATAAGACGTCACTTCCAGCTCGCCGCCCAGGCCTTTCGCCGAGTAAAACTCGCCGTTCTCGACCTCCGAAAGCAACGCAGCTTGTGCGGGCGGCAGATAGGCGTCTGCCCGGTCGAGGGTCACAATGAACTTGAATCCGGGTAACGGGTCCTTCATTGCGCGATGACCTCCAGCTGACCCTCAGTGCTGAACGTGACCTGCAGCACGATGAACTCCATCGGCACGGCAGGCGCCACACAGATTTCGCAGTGCACGCGGCCGAGGTCCTGTTCTTCCTCGGGATTGTTGGACTCGTCACAGACAACGCGGAAACCCTCTTCCGGACGATCGCCTTTCAGGCCTCCGGCGCGAAATGCCTCGAGCAGGACGCCGGTTATCGCGCGGACCAGGGTCAGGCGCAGTGCCGGGCCATTGACGTCGAATACCAGCGGTTCGGCGACGCGCCGGATGGCACGCACAAGCCGGTGAATCAGTCGACGGTGCGCAAGAAATACGTGCTCCCAGTGACGTCGAGGATCAGCCGCAGTCTTGCCTCCCCAGACCTGTAGACCCCTGCCGCTCTGGCAGCGAATCAGGTTGACGCCGTCCGCAAGCAGCAGCGCCTGCCTATCTCGCGAGTACGCGGCTGTCACATCGATGGCGTCGTCGACGACGACATTCGCGGGCGTGTAGTGCGCGCCCCGCTCCCGGTCCAGTCGGCTGATCACACCTGCAATGTGTCCAACGGGCGAAATGTTCCGATGCGGCGAGTTCGTGTCACCCGCCGGATCTTCGACCGCAATCCATGGGTGGTAGATCGCGAGCGATCGAATCAGCCCTTCGCCGAATCCGAGCCTCGCGTCCCTCATCCAGTTCTGCGCGACGGCGACGTCGTCGACGGTTCGCGGCAGCGTCGCGATTACCTGCCTGTCCAGCTTCGAATCGGCTTCGGCGATTGCCACGGCGAGCACATTGCGTTGCTGGGTTTGTTCGCCGGCCAGGCTGTGCAAGTCCGGGAACGCGATCAGGGCCGACTCGCGAATGACCGACAGCGCCTCGGCGGCAGCCAGGTAGTCGTCATGGGTGGGATCGGCGTGAAGACCGCCGGTCGTCGTGACATCCGTCCACGCCATGCGCAGTGGACCTGAATCGGCGACGGGCTCGGGCGCCGGCGCCAGCGCCAGCGCCTCCAGCCGAATCAGGCTCGACCTGGCCGCAACCTCGTCGATCAACCCGGCCGGTGGAATGCCGGCGATGTACTCGGTTTCTTCGCCCGGGCATCGGACGACAATGTCGACCTGCGGTTCACCGGAGTCGCCGAAACGGCGGTAGCGAAAATCGACTTTGATGTCATTGCCCCACTTACCCGGGCTGGTTGCGTGAATCCGGTGCGACGACGCTTCGAACGCGCCGGCCGCCGGTGCATCGCCGACCCATTGCATGGTGCCCATGTTGACCGTGCCCAGGTCCCATTGGCCGGATGCAGTCGCCAGCGGTGCGCCGGCGAGCCGCACGACATGTGCGATTTCTCCGCCGTTCTCGAAGTAGCCGCGCAGCGCCAGCGCGAGGTCGCCCCCGGCGATGATGCCGCCGAATGTCTTGAGAAACTGCTGCCAGCCCGTGATTCGCTGCGCCGCACCGACCGGCCCGCGGCGGGTTACACCCGCGAACGCCGCGATATCCGTTCGAAGCGGCGACTGCTCGTCGAGCGGCGGCTGTACTTCGAAATAGACCCCGGGAAGACTGGCGGAGGTGGCTGTCATCAGCTCTGGCCGTCGATATCGAGCGATTCGTGACAGACTTCGAGCGTTTCAATGGCAACCTCGCTGTTCGCCGCGTTGAGCCCTGGCCCCGTGTATTTGCAAGGCCAGCCGCGCGTGAAGTTCCAGCGCTGCACTTCCTGCCGATTCTCATCGAGCAATATGATCGAGCCATCGGCACGCTGGACCTGGCCTTTCATGGCTGTGCGGATCCAGTTCCAGAAGTCCAGGTGCCCGGTGATCCCGCGCTTCATCGTGATGTTGGTGAATTTTTTGAGACCGGGCAGTTTCCGCGCTCGAATGTCCTCGCTGCCGTTTCGGTAGTCGATGGCTTCTTGTTCGACCTCCAGCCCGGAAACCTCGCTGAATGAGGCGCGGACGGAACTGCCGTCGTCAGTCACACCGGTGATTTCGACCTCGAAGTTGAAGACGCCATACGGGTCATCTCTTTCAATGGGAGGCATAGTTCTACTCCTGCTGTTTTCGAATTAGGCGGTCTGCTCCAGCGCCTTCTGCTGGATGCGGAAGATGACGAACTCGGCGGGCTTAACCGGGGCAATACCGACCTCGCAGATGAGCCTGCCCGCGTCGATATCCGCTTCAGTCATCGTCGTTCGGTCGCAGTTGACGAAGAAAGCCTCTTCCTGGGTTACGCCACGGAGTGCTCCCGAGCGCCAGACGGTCAGCAGAAAATTGCTGACGGACTGGCGTACACGTGCCCAGGTCTTTTCCTCGTTGGGTTCGAACACGACCCATTGCGTGCCTTCGTCGATGGATTCCTCGACCATGAGGAAGAGTCGACGGACGTTGACGTAGCGCCACTCCGGATCGCTCGACATCGTGCGCGCACCCCATACCCGTATGCCGCGACCGTCGGATCGAAAGTCGCGAATGGCGTTGACGCCCTTCGGATTGAGGATGTCGTGGCCGCCCTTGCTGATCGTGAATTCGAGCGGACGTCTGGTGGCGTTGAGATTGACGTTGACCATGCCTAGGACCGGTGCGTTGGCCGGTGCCTTGTGCACGCCGCGTGCGACGTCGGTTCTTGCATAGATGCCGGCAACATGGCCAACGGGCGGGACGAGCAAGGTATCCTGCGAGCGAGCGTCGCTAACCCGTATCCACGGGAAGTAGACGGCGCCGTAGCTGCTGTCGCGCGGTGGATTGACCGCCTGCACGTCGCCAATACCCGGCTCGGACGCCAGTATTCCGAAGCGGTCCTTGAGCGACTCGCACTGGTTGACCACGTCGTTCATGATCTGGAAATTGCCGGGAAGACTGGCATCGGGTGCCACCAGGAGGCTGACTTCATCGATCTGTGCGAGGCCCGCGAGCCCGGTGCGTTGTTCCGGGTCGGCGGCCGGGTCACCGGCATAGTCGACAGGCGTAATGGGCGCACCATCGGAGCCGCCAACCGGTGAGTTGTCGGAGCCACCGAGGAGCGGCGACGCCCCGCCGGTATCGTCCGGGTGCGTCGGCGTGACCGGATTGGGCGGATTGGCCTCGTTCCACGACAGGTGAACGTATTGTGAGGCACTGTTGATCTGCGCAAGCGCGAGGTCGGGACTCGCGTCCGGCAGGTTGTCGAAAGTTTCGACGTCCGTTACGCCGTCGGAGATGATGACGCGAAACGTACCGCCTTGTGTACCCGGTTCGACCGTCACCGTGTAGGTGTTGGCCCACGTGCCGGGTCCCCTGGCGCTGACACGCAGCTCCGTATCCGGATCGTCAGTGCTGAGGTCGACACTCGCGGTATTCATTGCTGCCGTGAGGTCCGTCACGCGCGCCGGCGTGCCCGGGACATTCGGGATCACCGAGGTGTCGATGTACTCCGCCTCGAGCAGTTTCGACGACCGGCCGATTGCGGCAACGACGTTGTTCGAACGCCCGGCGTCGAATGTCAGGTTGTCGAAATCTTCCAGGACATCGGGCTCGCGCCGCAGCGGATTGGCGAGGTTCGCGGGATCCAGAGGATTGACGAACGGTGAGGGAATGCCGTCGCGGTAGTACAGCACCGTCACTCGGAACCAGTCGCGCGGTGGCGCAGCGGTTGGATCGGCCATGCTGGCCGCGCTGACCCAGATGAGCATCTGGCCGCCCCAGGCGCCAGGACCGTTCGCGGTCAGGCGCAACACGTTGTTGGGCAGGTTCGCGCCGCCGGCGTCCTGCGTTGCGAGGTCCATCGCCGCAGCGGTTGCCGGACCCGCTCCGTCCAAGCTTACGACGCGGGCAATGAATGCGGCGCTGCCGTCATTCTCGAAATACCCACGTACGGCATACGGCAGATAGGACTGGTTGACATCGATTTCTTCGCCGAACCAGCGTTTGAATTCGCCCCAGTTGGTTACGAGACGGGGCCGGGTCGGCCCGCGCTCCGTCAGTCCGACAAACCCGGTGATATTGGTCCCGACTGCTTCGATGGGTCGGGGTCCGCCGGGAACTTCTTCGACGTAAACACCTGGAGATAGATAAACCGGCATTGTCGTATACCTCTGTTGTCAGTTGATGGTTATGGTGTTGCTGTGCGCAAGATCCGCAGGCAACGTTGCGTTGATGGAGCCATTGCGACCTGTGCGATGATCAACGGCGTCTATCTGTACCGGGCCGGACAGTGCCGGCCAGCGTAACGGCAGCGCGAATTCACCTCGCGCATCGGTCAGAACTCTTTCTCTTGCCCCTTCGACGACTTCGACGTTGGCGACGGGATCGCCCAGGTTGTCCACGACCTCGCCGCGCAGGACGCGTACATGACCGGGAAACGGATAGCTGGCAGACGGTAGAAGGAAAACGTCGACGGGCTGATTCGGAATCACCGCGGGCGGTGTGTCGTCGTTGTATGGGTGAACGTCGAATTCGATCCCGTCATCGTTCATCAGATAGTCGGCGCGGTAGAAGCGGCTGGCCAGACGCACCCTGTATCGACGTATCGGCGTTACCGCCGTCTCGACGGTGCGTCCAAGGCCCGGGTACACGAGCGTATTTCCCAGCGATCGTACGGCCTGGATTGTGGTCGAATGCCAGTCGCCGGCCGTGTCCTGTTCGTCCAGTTCGGCTTCGAATCGCCCGACCGGGTTTGCGCCCGAGAAGTCGTCGATCAGATTCAGTCCGACCGGGCTGTACATCGTTAGCCGCTCGCCGGGTATCTGCTGCCAGCTGGTCATGAGCCCGGCACCGGTCCGGCACCAATAAGCGTGCGTTCGCGAACAGGCGTGTGAACTGTCTGATGGATGGGATCCAGATTGACGACGCGGACTTCGTACGTGACCGACAGGTGGTAACGTTCCTGGGTCGCAGCGAATACACGCGAGCGCTCCTCGAGCGTCAGCGGTGCCAGTTTCAGTTTCAGGGCCTCACTGGTTCCAGCCAGACCGCCTTGCAACTGCGGGCCGCTAAGATTGGCCCCGTCATAAAGGACCTGGATGGAGCGCCCAAGCATTCGATGGTCAGTCAGGATGTCGCCGCTCCACGGCGTGAGCAGGTAGCGGAGCAGCAGCGGCACCGGCGGCTTCTCTTGTGTCAGGTTAGGCGGCGTCACCGTCCTGGGCGCCGGCCGATTGCGAACCGTGTGATCCTCGACTACCTCGTAGAGGAACAGCGTCACTCGGGGCGGATTGGTCGCAACGGGGCCGCTCAGGTCGTGCAGCTCTGCTATCGGCGGCCCAGGTGCAAGGGTACTCAGTGCATCTGTCAGCACTGCTTCCAAGGTTTCCGATACATCCGCTATTACCGAGAAATCGGGCATGCCAGTTGGTGTTCTCTATTCTCATCGAATGGGGACGAATGAACTGGCTAATGCAGACCGCATGCCAAGTTGACGAGAACGCGGGGAGACTCGATTCACGCAGAATTTAGTCGTCCCGTCGTGAGATCACACCATGACTTTTTGGTCCTACCCTCCGGCGGTGGACACGCGACCGTATGTGAATGGTTTGATTGGATTTTGGCGGACTTTCCCAGAGCCCCGTGGATAGGATGAATTGGACCTACCGAGCTGGGAAAGAGTTGCGCGTTTATTCCTGAATCTGGAAGTAGTACACACCAACCCTGACGCGCAGCGGCGTGCCGGCCTCCCCATTTGCAGCCAGCTGATTTTCCCAGTGTTCTGACTGCGTCAGCTAATCGTCTATGTCGAGGACAATTTGCCCGAGCTTTGGTCCGGTGTTTGTGAACGAAGTTACCCGATTTTTTCACGCGACTTTCTTGTTTGCTGATGCCTCGGGCTGTGCCTCTTTCGGTGGATTCAACCAAACCTCGCAGACCGGCTCCCAGTTTCGCGTGGCACCCGACCAGCACTCCGGCCGTACTTGTTTGGCGGCCTCGTAGAGTCGTTTCCTGACCGCCAGGATCGCAGCATCCTCACCACGAAGTCGTTGACCTGGCGTGACGTAGCGGATCCGGCTGTGACGGTGTTCTTCGTTGTACCACTGCACAAAACGATGGACCCATTCAAGTGCTGCAGCCAGACTTTCAAACGGCTTGTTCGGATAGGCCGGCATGTACTTCAGTGTCCGGAATAAACTTTCCGAGTACGGGTTGTCATCGCTGACCGATGGCCGACTGAATGATGGCACGACGCCCAACCGCTGCAAAGTCGACAGCAAGGTTGCACCCTTCATCGGTCCACCATTGTCAGCATGTAGTAACAGGCCCGCTTCGGTGATGCCCTCTGCCAGACAGGTCCTGCGGATCAGGACGCTGGCATGTTCGGCCCTCTCGTCTTCGTGGACTTCCCAGCCAACGATCTTCCGGCTGAAGATGTCTTCCACCAGCTGGAGGCGGCAGAAGGTGCCCCGGATTGCTGCGGCCAGGTAGGTGATGTCCCACGAGTAAACCTGGTTGGGTCCCTCGGCCTTGAACCCCTGGGGTTTCGGCACTTGCCGTGGTGCCTGTGCGCGGCCACGCCGGTGCTGCTGGTCCGCTTCACGCAATACCCGGTAGAAGGTCGAAAGTAAGCGCCTACGAATCGGCGTCTGTTCAAACCCGCGCGCGTATCGAACACTGACTCTTGTCCGCAACGACAGGAGTCAGTGATGAACGACAGCGAATCACCCGACACGCGAGCGCGCTACTGGAGAACACAGATCGATGCCTGGCAGGCTTCTGGTTGGTGTGCGTGGGGCTTTGTCACGCTTGGCCCAGCCGCTATAGGGTCGATTCTCTGGCGCTTACCGCGTAAGTGAGACAGCAGTGAGGCGGACCAATCCCTCGTCACGGCACTCAGCAACAGGCCGACACCCCCAGAGTGCGCATCCGAACCAGGTTGTAGGCGGCAAACGTCATCACGAATTGGAATTCCAACTTCGCTCGACCCACAAACCGGCTCTTGCGCATGCCGTCGATGGTCTTGGCCCAGCCAAAGCCTTCCTCGATCCGCTTGCGGATCCACTGGCTGACCACATAACCCTCGTGGCAGGTGGTGCGTCCATCGATCGCCGATGAACGCTTGCTGGTGTTCTGCGCCACGTGCGGCGTGACATTCACACACCGCAAGCTATCGACGCAGCCCTGCGTGTCGTAGTTTTTGTCCGCCTGCTCCATCAACTGCCGCTCACTGCGTATTGTGTACAGCGCCATCAGCAGCTGAGCACGCAGCAGTTTCTCCGGGGGGATCGATTCACGGCATAGAGCGCCTGGAACTCACTATCGAGCGCTTTCAATGCTTCATCGACCATCTCCCGAATCGGTCGAAGCGGATGATCCTTCGGCACCCGGCTCTCCGGACTGACCGTGCTGAACAGGGTCTCTTGGTGAATATCGGGGCCGCGCATCCGGTCTGCTTCCACCTTCGTTGGATTGACGGTATCGTCGCATTTGACGGCCGAAAATCAACAGCCTGCTAAGTTCCAGGAGCGCACTGTCAGCCATTGGTTTGGTAAACACGATCGGCTTTTGCAGCGAAGTAGAAATCGCTTTCAGTCAAACCGCCAATTTTATGTGTCCAGATCTCTACCTTGCATTTTCCCCAGGCCAGATAAATATCAGGATGATGTGCTTCAGCTTCGGCCACCGCACCGACCCCGTTTACAAAAGCCAAGGCCTCTGCAAAGTTACTGAATGTATACAGTCGTTCAAGGTGCTTAGCTTGATTCAATTCCCATCCAGGTTCGAGTTGCCCCAATAATTCCTGGACTTTGGCTGGTTCCAGAGATGGAACTCCCCCTCGGCAAGGTACGCATGCATTGTCGGCCAGACTCATGGGCATTCCTCCTCGGTTGGTTGACAGTAAGCAAAGTACCAATCAGCTTTCTGGCTAGTTCTCGAGCAGTGGGAATCGCTTGGCGATGTCATCGCCGGTAAAGTTCGCGACCCAGCCTTCCGGGTTATTGAATATCCGGATCGCCGTGAAGCTCGGGTTGGGCCCCATATCAAACCAGTGCCTCGTGTTTGCCGGCACCGAGATCAGGTCGTCTTTTTCGCACAGCATCGAGTAGACCCTGTCCCCACCGTGGATCACAAATAGGCCTTGGCCGCGCACGAAGAACCGTACTTCATCCTCGCTGTGCGTGTGCTCGGCAAGGAATTTTTGGCGAAATGCGTCCTTGTCCGGGTGTGCCGGATGCATACTGAGGACATCGTAGGTCTGGTAGCCGCGCTCGTTGATCAGGCGGTCGATCTCATCCTGGTAGGCGGCGATGATCGTATCGGTGTCCGCATCGTCCGCAATTTCGCGGTCCACGTTCCAACGCTCGAACAGAATGCCGACTTTGTTCAGCTCGTCCGCTATCGTGTCGGCCTCATTACTTGTCAGCAACGGTTCGGCCGGGTTGTCTGCGGCGTAGATCGTTAGTTGGCTCATCGGTCGTGCTCCGCAATGTAGTCTCAGGCTAAATCATAACCCCAGTGAAATCTTGTGCCGTGCGGTGTTTGCCGACCACGACATTTTCGTCGCGGACCAGCTGAACCGTCTGCATACCGGCTTCTTGCGCGGCATCCAGTTCTTCGGCGACGTCGGACAGAAACAGGATATTCGCCGGGGGAAACCCCGTCATCGACGCAATTTCAGTGTACGAGGATGGTTCTCGTTTTTGTCCGACACGGGTATCGAAGTAGCCGCTGATCAGCGGTCGCAGGTCACCTGCATCGCTGTATCCGAACAGCAGTTGCTGCGCCTGCACCGACCCGCTCGAGTAGACGAACATGGGAATGCCGCCCTCTGACCAGCGGTGCAGCAACCTGGCGGCGTCATCATAGATATGACCGGTGAAATCTCCATTGATGTAGCCGTGCTTCCAAATGTGCCCCTGTAGGTCCTTTAGCGGGGCGACCTTTTTGTCTTGTTCGATCCAGGCGCGCAAGGTGGCGATGGTCGCTTTCAGATCCGCGTTGGGCATCCCCGCCATTTGCCTTGCTTGCTCGAGAATCGACCTTATCTCCGGCGTGTGTTGCTCGGCGTTCACGAACTCTTCGAGTTTCTCGCTGGCGTACGGAAACAGCACGCTGTGGACGAAGTCGATCGAGCTGGTCGTCCCTTCGATGTCGGTTAGGATGCAGGTAATGCTCATTGCTTTGCGAGCCGTTCCTGCCATGCGCAGGTCATTAGAAACTCCAGGCCCTCAACGTGCCGCTGCGCCTCGAACAGGTCCCTGCCCCAGGCGTACAGACCATGACCACGAATAAGAAAACCCGGTGCCGTCACATCTCCGGCATCCCAGCGCTCCCGGAGATCCCTTACGATTGCCCACATCTGCTGATTATTCTCGAGGATTATCAGGTCCATGCTGCCGGTATGCGATTTGACGCCTTCGAGGGCCTTTTGCATTTCGTAGCGCTCGAAGTGAAGTTTGGAGTCGGCGAGGCGCGACAATACGGTTGCGTTGGCCGAGTGGGTGTGAAGCACGGCACCTATCTCGTCATCCAGTCTGTACAGATGGCAATGCAGTTCGGTCTCTGCAGAGGGTATTCGATCCGAGTCGACCGCCTTGCCGTCTAGGCTGCAGACGATCAGATCGTCCTCCGTGAGGCGTGACTTGTCCTTGCCCGACACCGTGATCACGCAATGACCCTCATTAGTGCGGACCGAGAAATTTCCACTCGTTGCGAGGCACCATTGGCGGGTGCTGAACAGCGCAGCGAGCTGGCATAGCGATTTTGCCGTTTCTGCAACTTCAGTCATGTTCTGCGTTATTGTCAGCCCAGTCCCCTGCCCGGACGATTCGGTTTTCAATTGTGCCCCAATCAGATCGTCCAGCAAATTGGTGTGGTCGCTTGATCGGATTACTCATTTCCCGATCGACACAGTTTCGTTAGCCCATCCTAAGCCATTGAATCGATTTTGCTTTCAGTTCAGCGGATTTGCTAGATGGCCATGGTTTTGTCGTATTACATCTCGATGAAGAACAGGTCCATTCCGCCGCCAACTCTGGGTGTTTACGCCATCGGCGTACCGAGCTAACGTTGCATGTGACAGCGCTAGCGTTCATCACAAACGAATACATCTGACATTGGCAGTTACTGTCCCGCGAAGGTTGGACTAAGGGCCTCTTGCTCGAGAGATCGCGATGACCGAGGAGGCGCAGTAGGCGGTGGAAGCACATATCAGTCAGGAACTCGAGAGGCGTCTTCTCGCTGCGAAACTACCGACGATGCCGGGCGTGGCAATTCAGTTGCTCCATTTGGGGCGATCGGAAGGGTCCACGATAAAGGATTTGGTGCAGGTTATCGGGGCAGACCCGGCAATAGCTGCCCGACTCACCAAGCTAGCCAATTCGGCCGCCTACGCCCGCAATGTGCCAGCCGGGGATCTTCTATCGGCAGTGCGGTTCATTGGGTACGAAAACGCGCGCGCCACTGCCCTGGCGGCTACGGTCGTTCCGGCGCTGCACCGCAGCGGCGAGCCGGCTTTCGCACACAAGGAGTATTGGCGGCGTTCGGCAATCGCCGCTGTGTGCGTCCGGTCTGTCGGTCGACGCTGGTTTCCAGATGATGTCGAGTCGCTATTTCTCAGTGCCCTGGTCCAGGACATTGGGGTTCTGGCGCTCACCCAAACCAGTACGTCTTTGTACTCGGGCCTGGATGAATCCAGCTACTCCCATGAACGTGCCATTGCCCATGAGCGAAAGGCGCTGCACATCGATCACGCAGAGGTCGGCAGCTGGTTGCTGGAGCGCTGGGGCTTTCCAGACCACATTGTTCGTGCGGTGCGCGTGAGCAACAACTTGGCATTGTGGCGAGCCTTCTGCAAAGAGGGCGATGATCAACCCAACTTCGCAGCGGGCGTCATGGCCTCGGGGCTGCTGGCCGATCTTTGGATGAGTCGCGAAGACACAGATCTCGAGGTGTTGCGCAACAGCGTCCTCGAGTTACTCCCGGTATCATGGTCGGAAGTGGTCGAGCTGTTGAGCGACGCGATGGTAGAGATCCCGCTGGTCGAGTCATTGTGCCAGGTTCAGGTCCCGGATCTCTCCCAGTTGCAATTGACGTTGGCTATTCTAAAAGACTCGCTTGATTCGGATGATTGAGCTGCAAACTGAATCGTGACGCGCACAATGCGCAAGTTCACGGGCGCCAGTCGTCACCGCTATGGGCTTGAGACTTCAGTCGAACTTCAAACCCGTCCACGCGCCCTGTCGCCGGTGAATTCAGTTCAACTGCTATGTCGGAGCCCTGGGTAACGGCCTCTACGATCGCCAGGCCTAGCCCTGCGCCGCTTGCCTTGGTCGGCCCCTGCACAAAACGTGTCTTCAGCGATTCGATGTCCGCTGGCGGAACAACGGCGCCCTTATTTATCACGCAGATTTCAGTGACGTCGGACTTCAGAACGACGTCCACCCCTGATGCCCCCGGACTGTGCTTCAGTGCGTTCTCGATGACATTGCGCAGGAGGATTCCCATGCCATCCGGGTCGAGTCGCATCATGAATCGCTGCGCCCCTTGGCACTGGAAATGCAATCGTTGCGGGCCGGCACCCATTTCATAGAACTCATCCAGTACCAACTTGATTACCGGCAAATGGCAGCGCAATGACAAGCGCACTGGTCACCTCGAGCCAGGCCTCGCGACGATGCACCAAGGGGTCTGCGAAGGTCGGCTTGTCAAACCGCGTCTCACCATTGATGGTTGGAGTCAGGAATGCCAATTCACCCCGTGGATGCCACCGCTGACGAGGACCGACAGGATGCGAATTGACGACGACTTTCACCCGCGGAAACTGGGGGCGATCGTGGTGGCCCCCGACCGGACGCGGTTCCGGCTGTGGTGTCCCGCCAACTCGACGGTGGACGCTTCCGAGGTGATTTCCGTCGTATTGCCGGACCAGAGCCGCAGCGTCCCGATGAATCGGGAGGCGAACGGCTTCCACGTGGTCGAGATCGACGGCGTCGGGCCCGGTCAGCGGTATGGTTATCGTGTCGGCCATCGCGAGATTCGTCCCGACCCCGCCTCTCGCTTCCAACCCGATAGCGTGCATGGCCTTTCACAGGTCATCGACTCACAGTTCGATTGGAGCGACCACGACTGGCAGCCGCCCCCACGTGAAGACTGGGTGATCTACGAACTGCACGTGGGAACCTTCACCGATGCGGGAACCTTTCTATCGGCGATCCCGCGGTTGGACGAATTGGTCAAATTGGGGGTGACGGCGGTCGAGCTGATGCCGGTGGCGGACTGCGCCGGAAATTGGAACTGGGGCTATGACGGGGTTCACCTGTTCGCGCCACAAAACAGTTACGGCACCCCCGAAGATTTCCGACGGCTCGTTGATGCGGCTCATGCGAAAGGTTTGGCGGTGATTCTCGACGTGGTCTACAACCACCTGGGGCCCGAGGGGAACTATTTGGGCGAGTACGGCTGCTATCTTTCGGACTTGCATCATACGACCTGGGGGCCTGGACCGGCGTTTGACCACCCCGACCATGGGGACGGCGTGCAACGTTTCTTCATCGCAAACGCGCTGCATTGGTACGACGAGTATCACGTCGACGGACTGCGGGTCGACGCGATTCACTGCATGTTGGATGACAGCGAACCACATGTCGTCCGAAAATTGGCGGAATCGACGCGGCAGTGGTCCGACACGAGTGGACGGAAGGCTTGGTTGATAGCGGAGTCGAATGTGTACGACCCGGAGATAACCCAGCACGTGGCTGAGGGCGGAATGGGTTTTGACGCGCAGTGGTCCGACGACTTCCTCCACAGCCTATTTGCCGTCGTCCGACCGGACGAACAACTTTGTCACCGTGCGTACCGCTCGGGAGACGACCTCCGCCAAGTCCTTGACCGAGGTTTCGTCTATCAGGGAAGGATCCGTGAAGCCTGCCAGCGTATGACCCCTGAGCGACGGATCGACACCGCATCGCTGGTCTATTCGATTCAGAACCATGATTTCATCGGCAACCACCCGCTCGGCCAACGCTTGCATCAACTGACTTCAGCGGAGAAACAGGCGGCCGCAGCGACGCTGCTGTTGCTTTCGCCAGCCATCCCGATGTTATTCATGGGGGAAGAGTTCGCCTGTGCACACCCGTTTCGATTCTTTGTCGATTTTAGTGACGCGCACTTGCGACAGGCCGTGATCGCAGGTCGGCAGGCGGAGTATCCTCAGCACGACTGGTCGAGCGGGAGGCTGCCGACCGATCCGGAATCATTTCACGGCTCTCGACTCGGTACGGCCGAAGACGGGAGCCTATTGATGCGAGGCTGGTACAAGCAGTTGATAGAGCTCCGCAGGCGATGGCGATCAAGTGGATTGCTGGCGGACGAATATTTGCGAACCGAATGTGACGTCGACGCGGGTCAGTACGAACTTTTCTACGACAACGGAACGGAGCAAGCGATGGTGGCGGTTCGCTTGACCGACGATTCGTCACCCGATCCGCCGCTGGTGTCGACCGATCTGCGGCTCATCCTATCAAGCGACCTTGTGCGAATTCATGGGCGGTAGTCCATCGTATAGATCACCGCGCGCGATGCTGCTTATCCGGCAAAGGGGTCAATGGGCTCGCCATCGCTGCGGGGTCTTAACGACAATCAGGTCTTCACCACCCTCGACCGAGACTTCAATCGGACTTCGAACCCATCTTTGTACCCCGTCGCCGGTGAATTCAATTCGACACTGATGTCGGAGCCCTGGGTAACGGCCTCTACGATCGCAAGACCCAGTCCTGCGCCGCTTGCCTTTGCCGACCCCCGTACAAAACGCATCCTCAGCGATTCGATGTCCGCTGGCGGGACAACGGCGCCCCGGTTGATCACACGGATTTCATTGGCATCAGACTTCACAACGATATCCACCCTTGATGCCGTGGGACTGTGTTTCAGCGCGTTTTCAACGACATTGCGCAGCAGAATCCCCATGCCGTCTGGGTCGAGTCGCGTCATGAATCGCTGCGCCCCTTGGCACTGGAAATGCAATCGTTTGGCACCCTCACCCGCCCTATCGAACTCGTCCAATACCAGCTTGATTACAGAAAAGAGGTCTGCTGTCTCTGTCGAGAGCAGAGCGCCCGACTCAGCACGCGCTAGCTGCATCAGCTTTTCCGACAGCTTCGCGATACCGGCGAGGGAAGCTTCGATCTCACGCGCCCTACTCCGGTGATCACCTTCGGGTAGTTGCGCGACCAGCCGTTGCGTCTGCGCTAGCGCGCCCGCTATCGGAGACCTCAGTTCGTGCGCACTATTGCTCGCGAAGCTGCGTTCGGATTCCAAGGCGCGCCTCAGTCGATCCATCAGGTGGTTGACGGATGCAGCGATGGGACTCAGTTCAGTCGGAAGATCGTCCGCGTCCAGCGGCGCAAGATTGGTGCCGCTGCGGCTTTCGATCTGCGAGCGCACCGCATGCACGCTGTGCATGCTGCGCCGGACAATGAACCAGACCAAACCGAAACTCATGAGTATGAGTAGGGGCAACGCGACCACGAGCGCACTGATCACCTCGAGCCATGCCTCGCGACGATGCGCCAAGGGGTCTGCGATCGTGATGCCGATGCCCGGCGCTGTGGCCTGCTCGGCGTACAGTCGGTGTGTCGGACTGGTGCGGAACCCTACCCATGTCTCTTCGGGAAAGGTGTCCAGATCGGCATCGTGGGATATCAGCAGGATGTTGCCCTTGTGGTCCCTCACGACATAGGTCAAGAGCTCAGCATGATCGCTTAGGCGAATGCTTCTCTGGTAGGTAGCAGCGCTGGAGTCCTCATCTTGGGCCGTGAACTCAGGATCATCTGTGTGCAATGCAGCGATCGAGAGTAGCCGTTGTGCGGCTTCTTGCAATGCACTGTCAAAGGCCTCGTCGAGTTCGTGGCGTACGATTAGGCTGGAGATAACAGCGGCGGAGAGCCAGAGCACCAGGATACCGATCGATAGACTGATGCCCAGATGACGCTGGATGCTAGTCATTGGCTGCTACTGAGCCGATACGATAGCCGACACCACGAACCGTCTGAATGGCTTGCTTACCGATTTTTTTGCGCAAGCGGCTGATATGGACCTCGATGGTGTTGCTTTCGATTTCATCGCCAAACGCATACAAGCTTTCTTCGAGCGCAGCCTTTGACAAAGGCCTATTCGGTCGTCGCAACAGGGCTTCGAACAGTGTCCATTCTCGGCTCGTCAAGTCGATGGTCCGGCCATCACGGGCCACTGATCGATTGGCCGAATCGATGGTCAGATCGCCAAGGGTAATCAGCGGGTTGGGATTCTGTGCATAGCGGCGCCCCACGGCAGCCACACGTGCCGACAGTTCGCTCAGGTCGAACGGCTTGATCAAATAATCATCGGCCCCAGCATTCAATCCGGCGATACGGTCGGATATCTGATCCAGTGCCGTAATAATGATGACAGGTACGCTGCTGCCCTTCCTGCGAAGTTGTTTCAACAAGTCGATACCGCGCCCGTCCGGCAGCATCAAGTCGAGCAACACCAGCTCGTATGGCGTTGTGGCCAAGCAGGACTCTGCATCACTGATCGAACGCATCCAATCAACGGCATGGCCATCACCGGCAATCTGTTGCTGAACAGCATCACCGAGCTGTTCGTAGTCCTCGACGAGAAGAATGCGCATAACGACGACCGAGAGACTGCAAAGATTTGACTGTATGCCCCGATCCTGACGGCAACCTGAACCAGAACCGACAGCGCCGTCAGGTGGCGGTCAGGTCGCGTCTCGATAATAGCCTCGTCCTGTGAACAAACCAATGGAGACTTTCTGATGAACAGCAAACCAGTACCTGTTGTTGCCCTGATCGCCGTATTGACTTCCGCCACCGCCTCCGGCGCTGATTTGTGCCGTGTGCCAGAGGCCGAAAGGCAGCCCATAGAGGCGTTGCAGCGAAAGCTCGAGAACCAAGGCTGGAAGATAAAGAAGATCAAGACCGACCGTGGTTGCTATGAAGCGTATGCCACCACGGGCAGTGGGCAACGCGTCGAGGCCTATTTCAATCCGAAGACCTTCGAGTTGGTCAAGAAACTATAGGCGTGCCGGTATGGATCAGGTAATCAAAGTTTGGGATCCGGTCGTCCGGCTCTTTCATTGGAGCCTGGTCGCGAGCTTCGCGGTGGCATGGGTGACGGCCGAAGAATGGGCGACGTTGCACAATTGGGCAGGCTATGCGGCGGCAGCATTGATCGCCTTTCGATTGCTTTGGGGCCTAGTGGGAACCAAGTACGCCCGATTCGGACAGTTCGTCCGCTCACCCAGCACGGTGATGCAGTTCACCCAGGCCATGTTGCGCCGTGCGGAGCCACGTTACATTGGGCATAACCCGGCGGGTTCGTGGATGATCCTCGGGCTCATCGTGGCGATGGGCATCACCGCATTGACGGGCTGGATGTATACGCTCGATATGTTTTGGGGTGAAGAATGGGTAGAGGAAACACACGAGGCGGTGGCCAACCTACTGTTGGGCATGGTGGGGATCCATGTCGCCGGTGTGCTTTACACGAGCTATGCCCACAAGGAAAACCTCGTGCGGGCGATGCTCACCGGCAGGAAGCGAGGGGCAGGCGCCGGCGATATATCTTGAAAGAACTTTAATAAAGTAACTTAAATCATTGATATTTCGTCAAATACCAGAATCAAAATAGTTGGCAATAGCAGACAGGGCATGCGCTCGGGCGGAGCCGCCACCCCCTACCCGAGCGCATCGCCACCAAGTTAGTCGTCGCCGTCATCATCTTCGTCATCACCAGGGCATTGCTCGTCACCCCGGGTGAGCACGGTTTCGTCGCAGACCAGGCTGCCGATGTTGTTGCCGTCGAACTCGGCTCGCGCGGCAAACGTCAACACGAGATCCTTGTCATTCCGCTTGATGGTAGCGTTACTCAGTCGCGCGGTGCTGCCGTCGTCGACCAACATACCCACTTGGTTGCGGCGGCTGACCATACTGGCGTCGCCACTCATGTCGTAGACGCTCGCCTTGCCTACGCTGATCCCGGCTTCCTCGTTGCGCCGCAGCACCAGGGAAGATCCGGTGAACTGGGGCATATTGAACATGTTGAGCGTCGAATCCTCGAGCAAGATGCCGTTGACCGCGTTTCGCCTAGCAGTGATGGTGGGGCCGTTATCGAGTTCGACAGCCGACTGAGTGAACACCGACAGGCCGTTCGAGCCATTGTCTTGCAGCACGACGCTCGCATCGCCAAACAAGAAGAGATGTGAACTAGACACCACGGTGAGACCGAAGTTGACGTTGTTTTCGGCCAGGATACTAGTGGGCGGCGCTGGCGGAACGGCGACTACGAATAGAGTCGATCCCAAACTGATCTGCATACCACCTACGTTTTCGTAGAGTTGAACATTGGCGCCGGTCATGGTCATGGTTGAGTTGTTGATCATGAGTACGCCGAACACCCCGTTGCCACGGGCGGTGAAGTCACCAGAGAGGCTCACGGTCGATGCAGCATTGATGTCCATGCCGCTTAGGGCATTGTTCTCGACGGTGGTGCCCGTGACGGTCAGGGATGAAGCCCCGGTTGCCGAGATCCCATTGAGAAAACCCGCGACCGTGCAGTTCTTGATGGTCACACCACTGCGCGAGTCGAGCGAGACGCCGTCGAACGGCGGGAAACCAATGATGGAAAACCCAGCGCAGTCTAGTGTCACATCGTCGGCAACGATCACTAAGTTGTCGAACAAGTCGGCCTCGAGCGTGGTATCGGCTGCGATGCTGGTGACAGCGCTGGCGGAGTGAAATGGGATGAGCGCAAATGCGACGCACACGGCGAGCGAGCCCAAGGCACGCCTGAGGGATGATGTCTCCATGCCGACTCTCCTTGTTGTGGTTACCGCGCGAAGGTGGCGCGGGCATAGTCAAGCATAGACCGCCTTGTGCAGGCGGTAACCGTGTTCCTCTTCCCGCCTCAGCCCATCCGAGTCGCCGCCCGCCGGCTCACTGTTCGGCAGGCTAGCACCAATGTCACCCCATTAGGCTTTTATCGAACTTTCATGCTCCTACGAACTGGTGACTGCGATCTTTTGCAAGCTTAAAACTGGAGTTCTACAGTTAGGGACGTAAGTCATGGTTTTTCTGAGAGTCGATTCGAAGACGCTCCACGACAAAAGCGATAATTGCTGTGATGCGGCCGGTTTTTTCACTCCGAAGGCGCTGAGCACCTCGGCCTGATCGACCAGCGGCCGCAGCAGGCCGGCGACGACACGATCAACGGGATCCTGGTGAGCCATCAGCGCATCCATACTGCGCAACCGAAGTTGATGAGTAACGGTCTTGAGCGGCTTGTCGGGTAGCGCGGCGGTTTCCAGCCAGCGCAAGACGCCGAGCTTCGATTCCGGGTCACACAGGTCATTCAAATGCGTTACTAATTCCAGATCTTACCTTACATGCTCAGTTCTAAAATACATTCATGACATAGTAAAAAAAAACGCAGCGCAAAACCTACATTTACAAATAAATTTGGCTTTAACCAAATTGAACCGCCACCGACTTAAGTCGATGACGGTTCGATTAGGCATAACGTTAGCGAACAAAGGCGCTATTCCATGTTACGGACGAGCCTCCATTTGTGCATCTGTCAATCCTGCCCTCCATCTGTTAGGCAGATTCTGTACCCAACCGTCATAGACATTAGGGATCGCAAGAACACCGTTTCCACCCATTCCAGCCAGGCTTGCGACTGCATCATCCGTTGGAGCATTGTTGTCGGCCATAGAAATAGAACCTGCGATGAGTGCGTCAGAGAAATCGCCATCATTATTCGGATCCGGGTCGACCACTCTCAGATTGTTGGAGAACTTACTGGTCACGTACGCATAGTATCCTCCGCCAGCCTTTGCGCCAAAATTGACGCCATGGCAACCAGGATCGCAGGGCAGCACGGCCGCAATCGAATCTGTGCTGGTATCCACGACCACAATGGTCCCACCCGTTGCCGCCGTCACGACAACACGGCCGGTGGGATCAACGGGTGTCTGAATTGGAAAAAGACCTGACTGACTTGCGGCATCATTTGTTCCTGCATCAAATGTTGTCGGGTCGTATGCGGCGTCAATGAGGCCAATAGGCGTTATCGGATTGCCAGTCACATCATATACGTTCAGAGAGTGATCCAGCAGATTCGCGGTATACACCTTACCACCGCCGATACCAACAGCAATCGGAAGTGGAGCGCCCGGGAAGGTTACTCCACCTGCTGCAGGCCTGGCCAAAATCTCTCCAGAACTCCCATCATAAAAGCCGGTATCGGCTGTATTGATATTCGGTGTCACAATTGTTCCATCTGGGGTGATCCAGTGGCCATGCGGATTTGCCGGAATCTGTCCAGGGAGTTGGGTAGGTATGCCTGTGCTTCGCCGTGGATTTCTTATCCCGTTTGCCGGAAGCTTAACAACCCTATTTTCGCCATTGATAGTGACGGTCACATCATCGTTGCTTGGAATTGTCATCACATGGGCAGGCGCATCACCCACTCGCATATTATGCATCATTCGCCCGTTACTTTGACGAATGAGCGTCAATTTATCGTCAAACCATTGTGTCTGATACACAGTTCGTTGGTCTTTACTCGTCCACATATTATGTGGATTGTTCATATTGATTTCTGGCAACGCGATTTTACGCTTGATCGTCCAGTCTGTCGTATCCAGGACAGTTATCGTGCCAGGTTTCGTTTTGCTGGCTGTTTTTTCAAACTGGGTATTAATCCATACCTCACCCACACCGGATGGATGCCCATTCTCTGCCGGAGTCGTTAATGGAGCTAGCGTGATGTCTTGCCCATATCTCGCTTCAAGGGCAGCTTTTAAATTAACAACCGTACCGCCTGTAATGCGTACGTCAACATCAGGATACTCCGGATGCCAGAGTGCAGGGTCTGTATAATCCTGCCAATTCTCTGGCGCAGTCGCGACAAAGAATGTTCTGAGAAGACGGGTTGCTAGATCCCCACTCGTTGGCAGACCATTAGCCCCGGTCACAAGATCAAATTCTTCACCCAAGTCCAAGCCGGGTGTAGCGGGATCATCAACAATCACAGCGGCAAACATATAGGGGTGGACTTTACAGGTAAAGACATACAGTCCCGGTGTATTCAGTTGTACAGTGCCACCGCCACGATAAGCCTTGGTCTGATCGAATGGGAGGGCATGCTGTCCATGTTCATCTGCATCCTCTTCGTTGCCATCGGCGGGGCTTGGCCACAATAATGATGTAACGCTATGCACTGTATTAGTATCCGACATAACGAAGTGCACGGTGCCACCAGGGGCCATCACTTCTAATGATTGCGTTTTTATATTTAGTGCGCCAAGAGGGCCCATGGGATCGACAATGGCTCCGCCACGTGTGCTTCTAAACCAGCTCCCCGGCTCATCGGAAATTTCAAATGTCACAACGCCTGGATCAGTCTGGTTGTCACTCAACAGAATCGCGCCATAGGGTGTTGCGCCCGCCACGCTGTCCCCAGGTCCACCTTCATCCACGCGGAAGCTGCCCGTCATGCCAGATTCCATATGTGAAACGAGATGACAGTGCATATGCCAATTACCCGCGCCGACACCCGCTCCCGCTTTGACCGTAAAGGCATGACTATCCGCTTTTCCAGACAGAATTTTCGTATCGATAATGCTGGGCATCGCTCCCTGATTGGCTGGCGCAACCTCTTCCAACCAGCGATGCGCATGCAGGTGAAAGGTGTGGTCATGCTCGAGGGACAAGACATGGAAACGAACCACATCGCCCAGGGTTGCCCCTAGCACGGGATTTGTCCACAAGGGTGTTTGCGTATTGTTTACAATTTCGGCGCCCCAAAAGGTGGAGCCGACCATAAACATGACATATTGCTTAACCAAGTCATCCACATGAGTGGGTGTAATGGTGCCATCCTTATCATCATCCACATAGCTTTGCACGAATCCGTCCGCGGCATCGACGACCAGGGCACCAAAAAGCCCAAGCAACCCGGACCCTTCATCATAGTAAGGATGTGTCCCAACCTGGTTGGTGGTGAACGAATAGTGTTGTACCCCCCCGCCTGCAGCAGCCTCAGCCGTGCCGGTGAGGATGCCTGGAATATTAAGCCCAACCGACACACCTGTGTTATTAGTTAGCTTAATTTCAACGGTATCACCCTGTCGAAAAAACAATGTGGGGCCGGGAATAACTGCGTCGGCTGGATAGCTCTGACTTGATCCTACATGGCTAACCATCTTGTAACCCAACTGACCATTGGGAAGAGTCTCAGCCGTAATGTCTATAACGTGAGGAGTCGACGCCAACACGATGCTTGAAAAAAACAATGTGGGGATAAAATAAATTAGTACCGCCATTGCCTTACTAGTAAATAAAACAATAGGTGAATTCATGGTTTCGTCCTCTTTATTGAATATTATTTATTACCATCTTTATGGTATTATTTGACCTCGAACTTCCCCTGCATCCCCAGCGATCGACTTGCAAAATCCACGTCCTCGTAGACAGAACTACGCCTTGCACTGATGGCGAAGACATGTTTTTCAAGTGGTCCTATTGCTTTTTCCCGAATAATTAGGTTGGTTCCGGGATCGACCCATTCATAGCCCGGAAATTCAAATTGATGCGTGTTGGTTCCCAGTGCAATCAGATGAAAACGGACATTGCTGTTTCTCTTTGCGCTAAGCGTAGGGTTGTCCCAGAGCGGCGTTTGGTATCCGGTCCGGTTATCAATTTCCTCTCCCCAGAATGCATCATCACCAATAAACAACACATATTCTTTGTCGACACTAGAAAAAGCAGACGTCCTGATTCTGGTTCCTCTGGCCGTCTCAATATCAGCGCGATCATTCACAATGAGCGCACCATAAAGCCCTCTATCTTCCGCACCATTTAGCGTGAGCATGTTGTGATCATGGTACGGCCATGTCCCAGCCGTACCGGGTGCAGCCGTCCACTCATAGGTATAGGACATAACAGGCGTGGCGCTTTGGTCACTTACCAGATTGATAACTTTGAGGGTGCCATCGCTAACGATGTCATAATGAACACCATGCACGTGAACACTGACTTGCTCGAGAGTCGCATCATCACCTGGGTCGAATACATGCATCAAGGTGAGCTCGACTACGTCACCTTCATCGATAACAATTGTCGGTCCCGGAATAGTAGGTTCGTCTACATATCGCCCTGTCAGATCGGTTTCACTTCCACCTTCTTCGACGATTTTATGTTCTCCCATGCGATAAGCGAAAAGGGGATTTCCACCCTCTTCACCTGGCTCTATTCTCTCTGCCCATAATTCAATCAGGTGCGTTTTTGCAAAAGCCCCATTTACCCCCAATAGAAAAAAAGACAATGTCAGCATCAAAACAGGTAACAGCAACAGCCTGATGGGCCTGTTGTTACGACCCAGTGTGCCCGTCATTGCTTTATGCTCCTGGCAGTTCAGAGCCCTTGAACGACACAAATTGTTTTTCATTTTCTACCCCCTCTTTGTAGCAAAGACAATATTGAAAAGTAGCGACGAGGGCGCACTGTTTGCCCGGCGTTGCGAAGCGGCGTAGGAGAAATATAGTAGTGATCCGAATGTCGCGTGAAGCCATTTGCGGGAGTGGTGCGGAGCCAGAACAGAGCGAAGCGGTGGATTGGCGGAGCGCCACTGGCGCAGGGCGAACCGAGGCAACTTATGGCCGTCGAAGCTTGAGTCGATTTTGGGGACTGGGATGTCCCAAATCTTTCACGAGATCGAAGACTCGCTTGCCAAATGTCGTTAGGCGGCCTCGATTTTTTACCTTTGTAAGGTCTTTCGATTACGCTTTGAGCCGTCAGGCAAAAAGCATTCCAGCCTATGCAAAACAGAACCATAAAATCCATAAGGGCACCTCTAAAAATAGAGGCGTCCGAGCGGCACTGGGATGTGCTGCCATTCTCGATCATGACAAGTGATTGAAAATGAAGGAAAGGCGAAAACTGCGTTTTGGCCTGTCCGTGGAGAAAAATGCCATCTAAGGCATTTTTCGAAGTTCCCTTCTTCATCATCAAACAGCAAGTTGAACCGTACGTGAAAACTGTGTCCCTACAACCTATGAGCATAGATCCTTTTTTTGAGGGTATCTTGAATAGTTACCTGATTAGGGCAGAACAGCAGCGAGTGAGCAGACGGAGGGCATATCGGATGCAACCAGGTTTTTTCGACCAGGAAGAACGGCTGGCCAAGCTGGAGAAGCTGGGTGACCCGCCGCAGCTCGACTACATCGTGGACTGGCAGGTGTTCCGCCTCCTTCTGGAGGTGATCCACCAAGGAGCAAGGCCGGACGCAAGCCGCACGACGTGACGCTGATGTTGAACATGCTAGTGTTGCAGGCGCTGTACGACCTCGCTGAAGACCAGACCGAGTTCAGGTCCGTGACCGGGCATCCTTCCAGCACCTTCTTGGACTCTCGCCGGAGGACACGGTGCTGGATGCCAAGACACTCGGGCTGTTCCGCGAGCAGCTGGCGCGCCACGGCCTGATCGACAAGCTGTTCCACTTGAGTTCGGCAGTTGGGGACCCAAATCCTTGTTTTTCTTGGGGTCGATTCGAAGACGCTCCACTAAAAGCAATGATTGCTACGATGCAGCCGGTTTTTTCACTCCCAAGGCACTGAGCATCTCGGCCTTATCGGTAGCGATCGTCGACACGCCGGTCATCGGCTCGCCCTGCGCACTATGAATCCGGTGATGCTGAATCCGCGCGAGTTGTTCGAGCGCACGTTCCGGCGATAGTCGGGCACCCGCGGCCTTGAGTTTGCCGCGCATGACGCGGTGCAGATGCAACGCCATGAAACAGATCTGCGCATGGGCACGGATGCGATCCGGCAGGCGACGATAGACTGGGCCGATCTCGCTCTCCGATTTGAGGACCTTGAAACCGCGCTCGATGTCGGCCAAGGCCTTGCGGCGCTAGAATGCCTTTTGCCATCCGACGGTTGCGGTCCAATCTGTTTCCATTTGCGGGCCGTTAAGGTCCTGCAAAACTGGCGTGCCAATTTCGAAAGCGAGACGGTGACCTCGAAAAACTCCGGATTGGCCAACCAGATTGATACCAAAGAGCGCATCAACTCGCTCACCACCATAATTGTCTGGGTCGGCCGTTTGGACCGGTGCAACTATGTTGGAGTCAATTCCATCAATACTATCTTGCGTCATTGCATCAAGACGTAACGATGTCGAAATCCAAGGTGCCCATTGATAAGCGGCCCATGCGGTCACGGCATGCCTGTCACCAAAGGCATAACCTTCATCATTTTCACTTTCGAGACGTATCTCCGCAAGATACTGCGCACCCCAAGACACATTCTCAACGCGTCCCGTGTAGGTAATGCCAGGCAGAAGATCAAATGTGCCCGTGCCCAGTTGCATGGCATACGGCAGTCGCACCGTCGGACGTGTTCCCGTTGGTGTTAAAACATCATCACTTTCTTTGATGTCGCCGGTTGGAAGACTAATACCAAGATTAAGATGAAAATGATGAATAGGGTCATCATATAGCCTATAAAGGCCGGACAATTTCACATCACCAAAGCCTTGTGACCGTGTCGTAAACCCGCCACGAATTGCGGTTCCCGTCGGCCCCATAAAGGTCAGGTGATCCATGTCCTTTTTGATGTAGTTCACCATACCCATCAACGTCAGGTCATTGGTCGGAGCATACATGACACCAAACATGTGCATGTCCATGGTCATTTTTGTTGGAACAACGCGCAGGGTTGGCGGCTGCATCGGACGACCAAAAAAGCGGTTTGGGACAGTTGTGGCAATTGTTGCCGGCGAGACATTGTTGTTGCCAGTGCGGTTGCCCTCCATATGCATGCGCATAAAACGATACGAGAACATCCATTCGCCCTTTTTGTGCATGTGATCACCCATGACGCCGATCGGTGCGTGACCTGCCGCATTCGGAGAGGCGTCAGCGTAGTCGGCGTAAGTGAGCGAAGAGGCACACATGCCCACAGATGCAATAAGCGATCTAAAAATTAAGGACCATTTCGCACGTCGCATTGGTTTGTCGTTATTCAGTGATGCCATGATCAAAACTCCGAGTCCTTGTGTGGATATTAAATAGGGAGTGAGCGCGCAGCCGATTTGAGGGCACCTCTAAAAATAGAGGTCCCCTTGAGGCAGGCACAGCACGTTGGCTGACGAGAGTAGAGGTGGTGTTAGCCGCGGGGCGGATCGAGACCGCGTGCCAACCGCGGCGCACCTGGTGTGCAGTGGGCCTTATGGCCATTGACTAAAGACACCAACACGTCTTCGTTGCGGGAAAGTGCCAGCATCGCACGCGCTGCCCGCAACTGAGAGCCGAAGACCGCTGGCACCGTGTGTCGCGGAGTGCTGCTTCTCGAGCCCATCTCGCGCACGCTTGTCCGCCTTTGCAACTTGTCGCTTCAGCCGTGCCAGGATCTTACGTCTATTACGCACACCATTTTTTGCTTCCTTCAGCGCCTCGCCGCGCGCCACCGGGCACGCACCAGGCTCTCGGCCATAGTTCTTCGCGACCCCTTCTCCCATGCCTGTTGTTCGCGGCGCTTGAGCGTACTTAGGGCACGCTCCGCCTTGCACACGTCACGCTCGGCGTCGGCCAGTGTCTGTTCTGCTTTATGCACTGCCAAGCGAAGCAGGGGACCTTTGATCTGCATATTGTTGAGCTGCTGGATACTTTCTCAACGAATGGTATGAATAGTTTGCACCAAAATCAAAACAGGTAACAAGTGCAGATGAAAAAGCGATCGGCCCTAGCCTGCATGTTGCACCGGTATCCGGGATGATCACGCCGGCCAGATGCGTTTGGACGCCGCCCTGGAGCGAAAACCATAGTCTTAGCTATGGCTTAAGCGAAGGGCAAGTACAAGCGCGACTGGACAAGTGAGGGCCCGGATAGATTGGGAACGGGAAACAAACTGTCCCTGCAAGAATACGCCCCAAATAGGGCCTTCGCCGCCTCTCTGACCTGGCGTTCGCGTCCGTTCACGATCGACTGGCGCAACATGCAGGCTAGCTACCGCACCCGAGCTGGAAGAATCTGTACGGGCCTCGCCTACTGCCGCACCTCGAACTAGTTGCCTGAGTCCATCGAACGCAATGATAGGTGGACCGGCAGCGAGCCGATAGCCATGAACGTCTGCCGCAGCTGCGGCAGCGATACGGCACTCTAGTCCCGATGCGCCAGCGCTCGATCCCAGCGCCGCAACGGTGGTATGAGGCGGGCTAATAGGGATGGTGTCTTGGGCGCAAGTAGCCGTGTGGCATTGAACGCAGTTTGTGCCAGCTCGCCCAAGAGGTCGTCGCGCACCGATTGGTCTGGGGCGTCTGCAAGGGACACTGCCCGCGTCCAGGCGCGGTCGCGCGCCGCGCGGATGCCCGTGTCGGTCAGGAGTTCGTCTTTGCCGCCGGTTAGTCTGTCCAGAAAACCCAGTGCAAACGAATAGTGCGAGCTGACTTCTGCCTGTACGTCACCGATTGAGCGGCCGAGGACATCATTGCCCACGTCGTGGTCGCGTCGTCGGCCCTGGCGATGGCCGGCCTCTATCCCGGCCTTGAAGAGTGCGATGGGCAGATCGTGGATGATGTGCGCGGCCATACCCAATGTCAGATCCTGCAACACCGTGCCGCGTTTTTCTCGCGCGACATCGAAAGCCATTTGCCAGCAGTTGGGCAGTCCTTGGTCACCCTGCTCGTAGGCCTCTACGGCATCGAAATACTCTTGGGCGAAGATGATGTCCAGGCGGGTCATCCAGTCGGCGTCTTCGAATTCACCGCTGTTGATGGCACGCTGCATCTCGACGGTAATCAGGCGGTAAGAGCGTGCGAACACCGCAAGATAGTCACCTTCCGGCTCCCAACGCGCCAACAGCCTGTCCATGTGATCGATGACTTCCTGGATCGTGGCCGCTTGCATGGTCGGGTGCGCCTCGCAATCATCGGGTCGTCGTGAAGTGATCTATAGTGATAAGCAGGTGCCTCACATTCTCTTGATACTGCCTGACCCCAACACCGAGGGCTGAACCTCTTCGGGTGCGCCATAGTATGAAACAGTGCCGCTCCCCATCACCTGTGCCCGAACAAGCTGCGAGGCGTGGACGTCGGCACTGCCCGATCCGTTCAAGGTGACAGCGGCCTCCTCGGCCTCGAGATCTTCGGCCAGCAAACGACCCGACCCGTTGATGGTCGCACTGAGCTCACTCGCCTGCCCTCTTGCATGGATCTCGCCCGATCCATTGATCGTGAGATCGACATCGTCTTGTGTGACATCGCGGAGGTCGATGCTGCCCGAGCCGTTGAGCTCGGCCCGCGCAAGCCGCGACACCTCGATTTCTATAGTGATTTCGTTGCTCGTCGAGAATCCTTGTTCGGCTTCGATGCGCAGCACGCCGCCCTGACTCTGGGTGGAGATGATGGGCAAGATATTGTCATCTGCGGTAATGCTGAACTTGGTCTCCGGACCGGATAGCACACGCACTTGTGCTCCTACATTCAGGGCCAGTGCATCGAAGGCCTGCAGGTCACGGTCCTCACTGGCGAGCTTCCCCGAACCCTGAACAATGCCGCCACCCGCTTGGTCGTCACTGGTGATCACCTTGCCGTTCAGGATGGTGATCTGACTCGCATTCGATTTGATGGTCTTGCCGTTGATCGTGATGGTCGTTTCGGCGGCGACATAGCCGGCGAAACAAGTCAGCCCGGTTAAAACGATCGCGCGTCTCATGCAATTCTCCTTGCGTAAGGACTGAATAATCACAACATAATCCCCGAGGACGGCTTCCTAGGCAGCCGTGGCAGTCGCCTCATTACACCTGTACGACGTGTCAAGTATGGCGCCCATCGCACGGCGGCAACAGCGCGTTATGCGTTCGGCACCTAAAATAGTAAAATACTATCGACAACTTAGAAGCAAACGATTTTATTAATTAATAATCTGCCCCTATGCTTGTCTCAACAGCAACGACTCGACAATCGGAGGTCAATCGATGAACGCGATAGACATAGGCATTAATCAAGACGACCGGATCACCATCGCCGAGGGTCTGAAGCGCCTATTGGCGGATTCCTACACGCTATATCTGCAGACCCACAACTTTCACTGGAACGTGACCGGTCCGCAGTTCCGCGAACTGCATTTGATGTTCGAGGAACACTACACCGAGCTCGCAACCGCGGTGGACGAAATCGCCGAGCGAATACGCACTCTGGACGTCGTGGCACCCGGCACCTACAAGGCATTCGCCGCACTCAGCTCGATCGACGAGGTCGAGGGCGTCCCGGGCGCTAGCGACATGGTCGGTATTCTGACGCGCGGTCACGAACAGGTGGTGAAGACCTGCCGCGACGTCTTGGGCGCTGCACAGCAGGCCAACGACGAGTCTACCGCGGCCCTGGTCTCGGACCGCATGCGGGTGCATGAAAAGACCGCTTGGATGCTGCGCGCTCTGCATCAGTAGGCCAATTCGGCAACAGCGCACCCATGAGGGCGCGCTGTTGCCCTTGCTCGACCAGGCAGTCACCGCCGCTGCGTCGCAAACGCGCTAGCCTAATCATTGGCCAATCCCTAAAGAGCTGTGTACTCAGCGGTTCCGCCCGTTGGTGCTCGTGCGCAAAACGCGTTGGTTGCGCTGCTGGCGCAGTTGACGACGCTCATTGCGCATCGTACGCCGGTTGAGATGGCGAGCATCCGCCTGGCGAGACCGCTGTCGGTGCTGGCGTCGTTCCATCCGAGCCGCCCGGTTGGCTGCTTGTCTTCGTTCGGCACGACGGTTGTGGTTACCGCGTCGCTCGCGGGCTGCCGCCTGGCGCAGCACGCCTACCCGCTGTTGCCTGGCCTGTGCCCTCCCGCCTGTCGCATGATTGTCCCGGCGCCTGTCCTGCCGTGGCCGTGCACTGCGGTCGGAGTGCCGGTTATGGCGCTCGCTGCGGTTACCTCCAAATACCCGCGATTGGTGACGGCCGCGATCGTGATGGCCCTGCCGGCGATGCCCACGATGGCGGTCGTGTCCATTGCCGCGTCTATGGCCTTCCCGATCATACCGGTAGTGTCCATGCCCGCGTCTGTGCCCCTCGCGGTGATGGCGATTGTGCCCATGCCCGCGTCTGTGCCCCTCGCGGTGATGACGGTTGTGTCCATGCCCCCGCCTATGCCCCTCGCGGTGATGATGCCGTCCATGGTCATGGTGTCTCCCCCGGTGCGAGCCATATCGGTGACGATCGTAGTCACGCCCATGGAAGTAGCCGCGTAACAGGATGCTGGTACTGGGGTAATGGCCGTAACCGTACCCGCCACCACTATGGTGGGGGCCGTAATGGCAGCCGCTCAAACCGACCGCCAGCAGGCTCATCAGGACCACTCGTCTTGCAGTTAGGAACATGATTGTCCTCCCCCACCGCTAGCTGAAACGGCCAGTGCATAGGTCAGCCGTGCCGCTGTCAGAGCGTGCTTCTAGCTTGATTTGAAGCATACGGAGAACCAGCTGAACCCAAGCTGAACGGTGAGTATGCCACCAGGCAATCCCGCCCTTTGGGAGGCGCCGGCGCATGGTCGCGGAAGTGTCATGGGCGTTTTCTGTCGATCACAGCAAGTCCGATCTGGTGCAGGCGTCGTAGATCGGCAGGTGGGGCAACCCGGTGCCGCACGTCAAATCGTGGCTCTGGTCTTACACTGCGTGCTGACTAACAGCTTTCGCGGGCATCACAGCGGCACGGATCTTTTTTCCTAATCTTCCGGTTGAGGTTCAAAGTTTGGCTTGTGTGGCCGATTCACGTGAAGAATTAAAGCGACGCCACAGGCGACGATTCGATGATAGCCAACCCTATGAACATGTCAGTCGAACTGCCCAATCAGTCCGATTACATCTTGTTGATCGAAGACAATCAGGCCGATGCCGAGTTGGTGCGTATCGCGCTCGATCAGACGCGAGTCGTCCTGCCGCTGCGCCACGCCAATCGACTGCAAAATGCCCTCGAATTAATGAAGGACCAGGTGCCAGAGGTCGTGCTGCTCGACCTCGGGTTGCCCGACGCGGCCGGCATGGAGGGCATCGATGCGATCTGCCGCCACACCACGGGTGTCCCAATCGTTGTGCTGACCGGTAATGCCGACGACACCACCGCCAAACGGGCTATTGAGTGTGGTGCGCAAGATTTTCTCGTAAAAGGCGATTACTCGCCGGAGCTGCTGGCGCGCGTCATGGTTCACGCCAGCGAGCGCAAACGTGCAGAGCAACAGCTGATTCGACTCGCCCGGCACGATAGCCTAACCGGGCTGCCAAACCGTAGCGCATTCCTCGACCTGCTCGAACACGCCATCGCGCGCGCCAAACGCAATCACGAGTCTCTAGCGGTGATGTTCATCGATCTAGACCACTTCAAGAACATCAACGACAACCTCGGTCACCACGCCGGCGACCACTTGCTTCGCATGTTCGCCAAGCGACTCAAGTCGACGCTACGCACCACCGACGTAGTCGCGCGCCTTGGCGGTGACGAGTTCACGGTACTGGTCGAAGACCTGGATGCGGTGGAGCGCGGTGAGACCGTCGCACGCAAGATCATAACGTCCATGCGCGCACCGTTTCGAGTCGACGAAACCGACATCTACGCGACCCCGAGCATCGGTATCGCCGCATTCCCCAGCGGTGGCAACGACGCGGCCACCCTGCTCAAACGCGCCGACATGGCAATGTACCGTGCCAAGTCGCGTGGCCGGAACACCTTCGAGTTTTACTCCTGGGATATCGACGCCGAGATGCGCGAATCGTTTAAGCTCGACTGCGAATTGCGCGAGGCACTCACCAACGACCAGTTCGAGCTCTACTACCAGCCGATCATCGATCGCAAACACGGGCGGGTCAGTGCGGTTGAGGCACTGCTACGCTGGAATCGGCGGTGCGTCGACGCCGGGAACGACACCGTCAGCAGACTGGTGCCGCCGGACCACTTTATCCCGGCGCTCGAGCGCACCGGCCTGATCCGCGAGGTCGGCGAATGGGTGCTGCACCAAAGTTGTCTGGCCGGCGTGCGCTGGCGACAACTGGCCGGCGATCACTTACGCATCGCCGTCAACGTTTCGCCGCAGCAGCTTACCCATACGGGCTTCGTCGACCAGGTCCGTCACGCGCTGCATGATAGCGGACTGCCCGCAAGCGCCCTCGAGCTGGAGATCACCGAGCAGGTGCTGCTGGCAAACACCGAGGCCAACATGGCGATTCTCACCGCCCTGCGTGAATTTGGGGTGACTATCGCCATCGACGACTTCGGCGCCGGCTACTCCTCACTTAGTTACCTGACGGTGTTCCCGTTCGACACCGTCAAGATCGACCGCAGCTTTGTCAGCCGCCTGCCCGAGCACAAAGACAGCGCGGTGGTCGCCGCCGGGATGGTTGCGATCGCCCAGGGCCTGGGCCGACGCGTGGTCGCCGAGGGCATCGAGACCGAGGGGCAACAGCGATTTCTCGTCGAACACGACTGCCAGGAGCTGCAGGGCTACCGCTTTAGCCGGCCGCTACCGGCCGCCGGGTTCGAGGATTACCTGCGGCGAAGTAGGCAACCGACCGCTGCTGATGCGATCATGATACCGTCCAAAGACCGTTTGACCGGATAACAGGCCGCATCCGAGGGCCGCGGGTTGTCGGCAGCCTGGCCGAACACCCTGCGTTGCATGGCCCGGGTTACGATCTGCGTTGTGTCACGGATTCCGGGTGAACCTGCGCAAGGACTGTATCGTTGCCGGATTGTGATAAAGCTGCTGAAGGTTCGACAACTGATTCTCGGGCCTGGGTCGGTCTGGGACACAATGCCCTTCTGGCGCTGCTGGGGGGCGGCCTGCTGACCCTGATGGCCTTCATCATGGTCGATGGAATCGACCGACAGCGAGTCGAAACGCTGTTCCAGCAGGATGCCACCGACATGCGACTGCGGGTAAGGGCAGCCCTCGAGGAAGCGCTGCTCAAGTTGCATTCCATCGAATCCTTCTATCACGCGTCCGCCTTCGTCGACCGTAGCGAGTTCAGCGAATTTACCGCGCCGCTGTTACACCGTTCGGCCAGTATCCACGCATTGGAGTGGATTCCGCGTGTGCCGCATGCCCAGCGCGGCGCAGCCGAGGCCGCCGCACTGGCGGACGGCCTGGTGGGATTCCGGTTCACCGAACGCGAACGGCGGGGCCGCATGGTCCGACGTGCTGACAGCCACGAATATTTCCCCGTCTACTATGTCGAACCGCTGGCCGGTAACGAGGTGGCGCTGGGCTTCGATCTCGGTTCCAATGCGGCACGACTTGCAGCGTTGTCGAAGTCACGCGAATCGCGCAAGCCGGTGGCGACCGCGCGCATCACCTTGGTTCAGGAGGAGGCCAGTCAATACGGTGTGCTGATCTTTTGGCCGGTGTTTGGCGATAAACCCAAACTGGCCGCTACCGGCGCAAGCAACGGGCTGCTGGGTTTCGCTTTGGGTGTGTTCCATGTCAATGACCTGCTGCAGAATTCGCTGGCCTATCGGGTGGGGACGCAGCATCCGGCCTGGCTCTACGACCTGTCCGCGCCCGCCGGGCAGCGTTTGCTGGCCTCCAGCACCTCGGCCATCGCGCCGGATGTCACCGAGCCAACCCTAGACGAACTGGCGACGGGCATGCATGCCCTGCACCGCTTCGAAATAGCCAGCCGTGAATGGGCACTGGTGGTGCGCCCAGCGACGGATTTTTTCGCCGCCCAAGGCAACAACCATGCCATCGTTCTAGCGGCACTTGGCGGCCTGGTGACACTGCTGACCGCGGCCTGGCTGCAAGTGCGCGATCGTCTGAGCCGCGAACTGCAGCTCCATAATCGCGTGCTGGCCGATCAGGTGGCCAAGAAAACGGCCGAACTCGCCGCGCGCGAAACCTGGTACCGCACCCTGCTCGAAGGAATGACGGAAGGCCTGGTCGTGATCGACCAGCGCGGCATTGTGCAGGCGATCAACCCGGCCGCCGAGCAAATCTTCGGCTATTCGCCCGAGCAGCTGGTCGGTCAAAACGTACACCGGCTAATGCCCGAATCCGTACGTGCCATGCACGATCGTCTGGTAGCGGCCTACGCAGACACGGGCGAGAGCGAGGTAATGGCCCGGGGTCGCGAACTCGAAGGGCAGCGCGCCGACGGCAGCCGTTTCGCAGTCGAGGTCACACTGAATGCGATCGATATCGATGGCGAGCACTGGGTCATCGGCCTGGTGCGCGATGTCAGCGAGCGCCGCCGCAGCGAGCTGCACCGCCAGGAACAGCTCGCTGCGCTGGAACGCTCCAACCGAGAGCTGGAGCAGTTTGCCTATGTTGCCTCGCACGACCTGCAGGAGCCACTGCGCATGGTCGGTAGCTACATGCAGTTGATCGAACAGCGCTACGCCGGGCAGCTCGATGGCGACGCCGAAAAATGGATCGGTTATGCGGTCGACGGTGCCAATCGCATGAAGGCCTTAATCGAGGACCTGCTGGCCTACTCACGAGCGAATGCCCAGGACTTGGTGCTGGCGCCGACCGACACCCAGGCAGTCTTGCAGGCTGTGCTGCGCGATCTCGGCCAGGCACTCGACGACAACGACGCTCGCGTTACCCACGACCCGCTGCCCTGGATCATGGCCGACCACAACCAGTTGCACCGGGTACTGCTCAATCTGATCGGCAACGCGCTCAAGTATCGTCACGCCGAACGCCCGCCCGAGATTCATATCGGCGCTGATCGCGCGAACGGCCAGTGGCGGATCAGCGTGCGCGATAACGGCATCGGTATCGAGCAACGTTTCCATGACAAGGTGTTCGCCATCTTCCAGCGCCTGCACGGGCGCGACGAATACGCGGGCACCGGCGTCGGCCTGGCGATCGTGCGACGCATCGTCCAACGCCACGGCGGGCGGATCTGGATCGAGTCGACGCCTGGCGAAGGGACGACCTTCTTCTTTACAATACCCGCTGCCAATCAACCCGATGCGGGAGCAACTCCGGATGACAAAGACCTCGAATAGCCAGCCAATCGACGTGCTCCTGGTCGAGGACAACCCTGGTGACCAGGATCTGACCCGCGAGGCATTCAAGCAGGGACGCATCGCCAACACACTGCATGTGGTCGCCGATGGTGAACAGGCGATGGCCTTTCTGCGCGGCGAGGGCGAATATGCCAACCAAAACCGCCCTGACCTCATCCTGCTCGATCTCAATCTACCGCGCAAAGACGGCCGGGAGGTACTCGCCGAGATCAAGCAAGACGAGTCGCTCAGGCGCATCCCCGTGGTAGTGCTGACTACCTCCGACGCCGAAAGCGACGTCCTCGAGAGCTACCGGCTGTGCGCCAACGCTTACATGACCAAGCCGGTGGACTTCATCAGCTTTATCAGTGCTATTCAAAAGCTCGAGGAGTTCTGGCTCAGCGTGGTCAGACTGCCGCGCGCATGATCTGGGTAGTCTGCGAACGCTGTCCACTGTTTGTCTTTTTGCGTTGCCTTGGTTTGCCAAGCGATCCGGACGACGGCGAATTGGACTGATACCGGGTGGTAGCCCCTCAGGTTCACCTCTCAGAAATCGTCCGAGCTAGCGCCAGGATCAATTCTTTGCTTTTCTCATCCACCTCAGAATAGAGCGTCATCAGCTCGCGAAGATCGTCGGGAAACGAGCGGCACAGGCCATCGGACGCCACATGCTGTTCGTCCAGCCAACAGCGTGGTCTGCCACCCGCCATTTCTATCCTACGGGCCAATCGCTCGCCGATGTGTTTAAGGGGATTGTCGATGTATTCGGTGACCTTGTCTGCTCGGAAGCTGCCGAGATAACCGATGGTGATGCTTAGAACGGTCTACGGCTGGGGAGCCGCGCGGGCATTCATGGCTGCCTGCTGCGGAGCCCGCGCGCGGACTTGTCGCTGCTCACTCTTCGAACTTACTGCGGGCCCGAACAACCTTTGCGCGATTGGCGTCCCACCACTTCGTCAACTCGACAAATACCGGGAGAATCGATTGACCCAGTTTGGTGAGTTCATACTCGACCCGAGCCGGGATCTCGGCATAGTGATGGCGCGCCACGATACCGTCCCGCTCGAGTTCACGCAGCTGCCGCGTCAGCATTCTTTGCGTAACACCCGGGACATTTCTGCGCAGCTCGTTAAAGCGCAGGGTCGACCCCGAAAGGACATGAATAATGCACGGCTTCCACTTACCTGAAACGACATCCCACGCTTGCTGCGCAGGGCAAACCTCATGCAGCTCTTGATCTGACATACCTTAGTATACTTTTTGTGCCTAGTTGACGAAATGAATCTAGTATTTTAGAAGTACTGAATCAACTACCGAGACAAGTTGAGCTGTCCATGAACAAAGCAGTTGGAAACCGTGCCGCGATGATTCTGATTGATCACCAGGTCGGCACAATGAACTGGATTGGTTCAGTCGATAAGGCGACGGTGCAAGCAAACACGCGCGCCCTTGCCAAGGCTGCAGTGGCGCTAGACCTGCCGCTAGTCTTCACGAGCAGTCAGGAAAATCACATGCAAGGGCCGTTGACGCCGGATCTAGAAGAGATCGCACCGGCAGCGTTTGCCGCACGTGTGCGGCGTCCCGGCATCGTAAATTGCTGGGATGACCCAGCCTTTGCCGCAAAATGCCGAGACACTGGGCGCGAGCAGCTGATCATGGCCGGTGTTACGACAGATGTATGCCTGGCACCACCCGCGATCAGTGCCGCCGAAGAGGGCTTTGATGTCTTCGCCATCGTGGATGCATCGGGCTCACCCACCGCCCTGACCGATGAAATGGCTTTTCGCCGTATGGATCGTGCGGGGGTGGAGCTGATGACCACGAGCGCCTTGATCTCAGAACTCGCAGTCGGTTGGTCAAGTGAGCATGGTACAAAACTCATGAAGATTCTTGGCGACGAAGTCTTGGGGACCGGCCATTGAAAGAGATCACCCGAATTCATCATGTCGGCTTGCGTGTCAGAAACCTCGAGATCTCGTGTGCCTTCTACCAGAAGCTTGGCTTTGAGTTCGTTGTAGGGCCTATCGGGCCTGAGCCGGTAGCGGTCATAGAGCATCCAAGCGGGGTCAACATCAATTTCATTCTGAATGCGTCTAGCGATTCATCAGAAAAAAACATCTTGTCCGATGTGCCTGAGAGGCATACTGGTTTCACACACATTGCGCTGGAAATCGCGGATCGCGAAGCGGTGAAGAAACACCTCGCTCAGGAAAACATCCCAATCACCGAAACCGTTGACCTGCCAGACGGCACACACTTTTTCTTTGTGCGCGACCCCGACGGCAACGTCATCGAGTTTCACCATCCCAGCAACTCGCAAGTCAACCAGTAATGTTGCATACAAAATTCTGTCGCTAGGCCGCGGTGGCCAGATGCGGTCATCTAGGATCTCTACCGACGCACCCGGACCAGTGCACCGATGCCAGTCGGTTCCTACCCTGTAAGCCTCATCCCTCGGAGATCGTCCGAGCCAAGGCCAGAATCAATCCTTTGCCCTTCCCGTCCACCTCAGAATAGAGGGCCATGACGCGGAAAGGCCGATCTTGATTAGCAATACTCCGTACCCTACTCTGCTCTCCTTCATTGGGCTTTCGAATTTCGATGTGCCAAAAGAAAAAAGTCCCTAACAACTCGAGCTAGTTCTTAACAAAGTGCGGATCCGCGCGCATTCGAATCTGTAGCTCCACTTGGTGGAGCTTTTGATGACTCTGATGGGCTGTCGCACAAGATCCTGGTGTTTGTGGTAGTGCCAGGGTACGGAGTATTGCTATTTCTGGCTATTGGTTATCGCGTGTAGGATTACTCGATCGATTTCGAATTAGGATCGTGTGGTGGTCTACGCGCCCCTAGATTTTGCGCTGTTCGCCAGAACCATTGAAAACGGACTGGCCGCAGCCAGTGGTTCGACTAATCACGAGCTCAGCGAAAAATCTCGTGTAGTGACGCGCGCAATTGATGTTGCTGCAGACCGTCGACCACCACGATGGGGTAGACCCAATAGCGAATGTAACGAGGCCGCTAGCGCCCACGCGGTCTGCAATATCGAAGTGTTCAATTCGATCTGAATTGATTCACCGGTTTCCGGGGCATCCATTGCACCCGAGCAAGTATTTTTCATGACGGTTCACAAGGCTTCCACGCCTAGTCGTGCCCGACGACGCCGTAGGGGAGGCACAGCGGAGCACCGCTCTCAGGATCGGCGAGGATGTGCGTGCGCACCCCGAAGACCTCGGCCAGCAGCGCCGTTGTCAGCACGTCCCGCGGCACGCCGTCGGCGACAATACGCCCGCGGTCTAGCACGACCAAGCGCTCGGCGTACCGTGCCGCCTGGTTGAGATCGTGCAGCACCAGCACGATCGTCAGCCCGCGCTCTCGGTTGAGCCGGCGGATGAGTTCGAGCACCTCCAGCTGATGCCCTATATCGAGGAAGGTCGTCGGCTCGTCGAGCAGCAACGTCGGGGTATCCTGCGCCAGCGCCAGCGCGATCCAGGCCCGCTGGCGCTCGCCGCCGGATAAGCTGTCAAGCGGGCGCGCCGCGTAAGCGGTCATGTCAGTCAACGTCAGCGCCGTTCGGATCGCCTCGTGGTCCTGCATCCGCAGCATCCGTAACGGCCCCGTGTGCGGGTAGCGTCCCTGCTCGACCAGTTCCCCGACCGTCAGCCCCCCCGGGGCCGTCGGCCCCTGCGGCAACACCGCCAACCGCCGCGCCACCGCGGCGGTCGGCAGACTGGTGATGGCCGTCCCGTCGAGGAAGACCGTGCCTTCGGCCGACCGCAAGAGGCGGGCGAGCGTCTTCAGTAGGGTCGACTTCCCCGAGCCGTTCGGACCGACAACGGCTGTAACTGTACCGGAGGTGATGTCGAGCTCCAGCCCGTCGAGGACCGTGCGGTCGCCGTAGCTGACCCGCACCCCGGCCGCCCGCAGCGCGCTGGACGTGGTCCCGTCCCGACCCTTCTTTCCGACCGCGCTCATCGCTCCTCCCGCAACATTAGGTAGAGAAAGAAGGGCGCACCCAGCAGGGCCGTCAGCGCGCCAACCGGAAGCCCCGCCCGCCGCGTCGCATCCCCGAACGGGAAGTCCAGCGTCAGCGCCTGCGCAACGACGTCAGCCGCGAGTAGAATCGCCGCGGCTACGAGCGCGCTAAGCGGGAAGGCGCGCCGCGCGTCGTCGCCGACCAACCGCCGCGCCAGGTGCGGGCCGATCAGGCCAATGAAGCCGATCGCCCCGACGACCGCCACTGCCCCGGCGGTCAGCAGAGCGGCGACGAACAAGAGCGCGGCGCGGGCACGCTCAGGGCGCTGCCCCAGCCCCGCCGCGGTCGCGTCGCCGAGGCCGAGCGCGTTCGCCGCCCCGGCGCTCAAGAGGCCGAGCGGCAGAGCGACGAGCGCCCAGGGCCAGAGGATCTCCCAGTGGACCCAGACCCGTCCGTTAATCGAACCAATGATCCACCGCAGGACCGAGCCGAGCCGTTGCGCGTCGAGGACGAGGAGGAGCAAGGTGAGCGCCGAGCAGATCGCGCCAACCAGGATGCCGCAGAGGGCCAAGCGGGTTGGATCACTTCCCCCTTGCCAGGAGAGCGTGTAGACGAGGGCGATCGTCGCCAGCCCCCCAGCCAGAGCCAACAGCGGCAGAACCCCTCCTCCCGCAAGCCCCGCCGGGGCGAAGGAGAGCCAGGCAACGACCGCCAAGACGCCACCGGCCGAGATGCCGGTGAGGCTCGGCGAAGCGAGCGGGTTGCGCGTGATCGCCTGGAGGAGCGCGCCGGCCAGGCCGAGCATCACCCCGGCGACCAGCGCGATCAGCATGCGCGGGAGGCGGAGCTCCCAGACGATCTGGCGGTGGACCGGGTCGGCAGCGCGGTCGAGCATCGCGGCGGCGATCTCGCCCGGCGCGATCCGCACCGTGCCGAGGCCGATGTGCAGAGCCGCCAGCGCGACGACCAGGGCGCCGACGCTGGCCAGCAAGATCGGGAAGCGCCGCGCACCAGCCGAGCGCGGCAAGGGGGCGACCGCCGTGGTCGCCCGGACTACCCCATGGCACGGGCGCATCACCGCCCCGGGCGCAGCTGGCGGCGCAGCAAGATCAGCAGCGCCGGCCCGCCGAGCGCGGTCGTCCAGATGCCGACTGGCAACTCGATCGGCGCGAAGGCCAGCCGCGCCAGGAGATCAGCCCCGACCAGCAGCGTTGCCCCGAGCAGGGCCGCCGCCGGCAGCACCAAGCGCGCGTCGCCGCTCCCCAGCAACCGCCGTGCCAGATGCGGGGCGAGTAGCGCGACGAAGCCAACCGGCCCACACACGGCGACGACGGCCGCGGTCAACGTCGCCGCCAGGGCGAGAATCAGGGCACGCGTGCGCACGGTTGGCAACCCCAGCCCTTCGGCGACCTCGTCCCCCAGCTGCAGCAGGTTCAGCGGGCGCGCGCAGAGGGCCGCGAGGGGCAGGCCAATAAGTAGCCAGGGCGCGGCCAGACTCAGGTGGCGCCAGTCGCGCCCGGCGAGGGAGCCGAGGAGGTACTGATAGAGCGCCGCTACCTCCTGCTGCTCGCCGAGGCTAATCACGCAGATGAGGAGCGCGTTGAGCAGAGCGGTTAGCGCAGCGCCGAGGAGGATCAGCCGCACGGAACTCTTCGACCGCCGCATCGCCGCGAGGACGACCAGCCCCGCCAACAACCCGCCGCAGAGGGCGGCCGGGGGGAGCAAGGCGAAGGGAAGCGGCGCACGGAAGACCACGACGATCGCCACGACCAGTGCCGCCCCCGCCCCCACACCGAGGAGTTCCGGCCCGGCGAGCGGGTTCTTGAGGGCGTCCTGCAAGAGTACCCCTGCCGTCGCCAGCGCCGCCCCCGCCAGCGCGGCGAGGAGGAGGCGCGGCAGACGCAACTCCCAGACGACGAGCCGCGCGATCCGCTGCCCGTCCCCCTCTAAGAGGATCGGCCAGAGTTCGGCCAGGGCACCGATGCGCGGTGTACCGTGAAGGAGCGCTGCCAACCCCAGCGCGGCGAGGACCAGCGCCAGCAAGGCGATAAGGAGTGCGAGGCGGCGCGGGGCGCGCCCTCGCGTAGCCACGGCGGCCGGCGGTGTGATCGTCGCGCTCATGGCAGCGGCCGGGGGAAGACCTGCGGGTAAAGGAGGGGCAGTGCCTCGTCGAGGACGATACCAAGCGAGCGCGTGCCGTAGCCGCCCCAGGGCCAAACCTCTACCTCATGGACCCGGCCAGCCTTGACCGCCTTGAGCTCCCCCCAAAAGGGACTGGCCTGCAGCTCGCGCCGCTTGTCGGGTGCTTGGAACCGGCTTGCCCCCGCGGCCCTCCGCTCCCTCTGATACTTAAATGTCTGGATGAAGATCACATCTGGGTCTACTTCGAGCAGCCGCTCCGCGGCGATCGGGGCGGACGGGCTCTTTGTACCCGCTGGCACAGACCAGGGGCAATGCGCCACCTCGGTCAGGAGGTGGCAACTTGGCGACGCGTTGGTGTAGACAACGCTCCCGAAGGAAAACACCCCCATGATCGCGACCGAGCGGTCGCGCGGCGCTCGGGCCTTGTAGGCCGTGAGGCGTTTCTCGAAGCGTCGCACCGCCTCTTCCGCCCGCGCCTCGCGGCCCACGAGTCGCCCGATCGTTCGCAACTGCTCCTCCAGCTGGCGGTAGGTGCCAGTATCGACGATGGTGAACAGCGGGGCTATCGGGCGCAGGGTGGCACGCTTCGGTTCATCGATCGGGGTACCGATGACCAGATCCGGTCGCGCCTGGGCGATCTCCTCGAAGTTCGGGTCATTGCCGGCCAGGCTGATCGTCGCGATCGCCGCCGCGCGGTCACCATAGAACTGCGGCAGCTCCACGAGCGGCACCAGTGGGAGGGCCACCGCGACCGGCAGGATGTCGAGTTCGACGAGGATGTCAACACAGCCGGGGGACAGGCACAGGATCCGTTCAGGAAGCCCTGCCAGGGTGATGGTGGCGCCGCTCGCGTCGGTGATCGTCAGCGGGGGGGTGACGGGGGCGTCAGCCCGCGAGGGCGTGGCGTTTACACCGCACGCAGCGAGCAGCAGCACGGTCAGCAGCAGGGAGGTGCGCAGTGCGTTGGGTTTCAAGGAGGTGCCTAGTTCCTTTCGCTCTGGTGGGCATGTGCGTTCCCGGTGGAAGGCCTTCGGGTGCAGCATGCGGGTTTTTCGACCGCCTCGGCGTCAGTGTACATAAGCCTGTGCAGCGACAGCACCACGCACATCGTGCTCGAACCGCTGGACCTGATGGCACACCAGCGACTCTGGTGCTGCCGCCGTGAACGCACCTTAGGCGTGAAGCCTGCGATCATCGCCAGCATCGAATTCGGCCGAGCACCGCTTCCGGCGATCACCACGTGATGATATAACCTAACGGTTAGGCAAACAAAGCAAGTCCAGGAGCGTTTTACACGCCAAACACTCAGACGAGAAGCATCAGGGCAAATCAACGATGAAGTCAGGCTTTTACCAGTTTAGTGGAATCTATCCGGCCGCTTTCGCGCTTGCGCTCGGCGGCGCCGGCGGCGCATCCGCGCAGGACCAGGATCAGTCCTCGGGCGTGCACGAGTTGGGAGAAATGCTGGTGATCGGCGAGAAAATACCGCGCACTTTCGACGAGACGACCTCAAGCGTCGAGCTGCTGACCGCGCAGGAGATCGAAGACTCGAACGTGCGCTCAATCGCTGACGCGCTCCAGCAGGTGCCGAACGTCAGCATCGGCGATCGGGGCGGGCCGGTCATCCGCGGCATCGACTTCCACGGCATCAATGCCGATTTCAACCGCCCCACAGGGTCGGTGATCATCGACGGCGTGCAACTACCGCTTGAGACGACGTTCGCGCTCGCGAACGGCAACGGCGGATCGATGTGGGACGTCGGGCGCATCGAGGTGTTCCGTGGTCCTCAATCCACGGCGGTCGGCCCCAATGCACTCGCCGGCATCGTACTGCTGCGCACGAACGATCCTACCTTTGAATGGTCAGGAGACGGCCAGCTGACCTACGGCGAGCGCGGCCTGCGAGAGTATTCCGGTGCGATCGGCGGGCCGATCGCCGATGACACCCTCGCCTTCCGTATCTCGGTCAACTCGATCGCATCGGACGGCGCGGTGACGAACACCTTTTACGGCGATGACGAGTGGGCGCGCACCGACCGGCAAACCTACCGAGGCAAGCTGCTCTTCACCCCGCAGGCGCTGCCGGAGTTCTCTGCGCTGCTGTCGTTCACGCATCTGCGCCAAGACGACGGCGAGGAACTCGTGCAGGGCCCCGATTTCTTCGCTCGCGATAACGCCTTCCAGATCCGCGAGGAACTCACGGCCGATACGGCTCTCGGTTCGCTGGAGCTGGGCTACGAGATCAACGATAAGTGGACCTTCACCTCGACGACCGCACTGCTCGACGAGGAACGCGACGAGCTCAGCGACGCCAGCTTCCTTATGCCGCCCTTCACCCTCGGCCTCGACCTCGATATCGATTTGAGCACCCGAAGCCAGGAGCTGCGATTCAATTACGCCGGTGAGTCGCTGAAAGCGACGTTCGGCGCGTACTACTGGCGCTATCGCCGTGAGTCGTCGTTCTTCCTCGCAGGTTCGCCGTTCCCACCGCCCGGCCGCCAGCGCTACGAGATCGAGAACTACGCGGCGTTCGGCGAAGTTGACTACAAGCTCTCGGATGACTGGACGTTGATCGCAGGGCTGCGTGTGGATCACGACGATTACACGGCGGCGACGAGCGGCGGTTTCAGCCCGACGCCCTTCGACGGAGACAACGCTGAAACGGTGCTCCTGCCCAAGCTGGGCCTCGTGCGCGCGTTGAACGACCGCACCAACCTCGGTTTCACGATCCAGCGTGGCTACCGCGCCGGTGGATCAGGCAGCGCCAACCTCGTGCGCCCGAACACTTTCGGGCCGGAGTACACGCTGAACTACGAGCTGAGCCTGCGCACGCGCTCGGCGGATGGCCGGCTGCATTCAAGCACAAACCTCTTCTACACGGACTGGACAGATCAGCAGGTCAACATCGGTGTATTCCCAGAAGCCGACACTGTGAACGCGGGCGAATCTACGCTCTATGGCATCGAGAGCTCGATCGACTTTACGCCCGTTCCAGAGGTGGACCTGTCCGCCGGAGTGGGCTACGTGCACACGGAATTCGACGACTTCGTCTCGGACGGTGTCGACTTTCGCGGCAACCGATTCCCGTTTGCACCGCGCTTCACAGCGAACGCGGGAGCGACGTACCGCGGAGCGGCGGGCTGGTTCGCGAGCGGTAACGTTGTCTACAGGTCGTCGGCTTTCTCAGATGCCGCCAATACGTCCGAGCGCGAGCTGGATGCCTATACGGTGGTGAATTTACGGCTAGGCTACGAGGCGGCGCAGTGGTCGGCGTACGCGTATTTGCGAAATGCCTTCGACGAAGAGTACGTGCTCGATAAGACCCGCACCGATGCCTGGATGCTGGGCGATCCGCGCGAGGCGGGCGTGTCGTTCGCCGTACGGCTCTGACGCCCGTTTTGAGGTACGGACCGACGGCACCTGCTAGGTCACCGCTTGTGACGACTGACAAAAAACTACTCAGCAGCGGAGCTCAGCAGACTGATCGCTGAATCCAACACGAAGACTTTCAGTCTGGGGGTTGCGAGGTTTACGCACCGGCCTGCCCGGCGGCGCCGCAAACAAACGCGCGGCGTGCAGAAAAACAACCCGGGAAATCCATGCAGCGGTAACAAGGCGCCGTTGATACAGACGATGGATTGCGTGCGATGCTGTGGTCAAGACACATGCGCACCAGCAACGCCGCACCGGCAGAATCGCCGACCACGTTTTGCGGTGCGATCACCATCGTGTACAGCAGATCTGCACAGGCATTGGCCATCCCCGGCAATGAAGCACACCGTGTCGGCCCGAGCGAGGAAACCCCCCTGACCGGGCAAATCGACCGCAATGACGTGATGTGACTGAGCCAACAAGGTCATCAGCTCGGACCAGGAGTGGAGGAATGCGCCGGTGCCATGCAGCAGTAACAGCGTCGGACCCTGCCCCATCTCCTGCACATGCCAACGCACATCGCCGGTATCGACAAAGCGACTGCAATCCGCGTGCGGCCAGTCCGCCGGAATCTCCGCCGGCGCAGATCCGTCCGCGTGCAGGTATTCGTTCATGCGCTCAATTGGACGGCACGCAACAAGGTGGCCGCATCCGCACGTGGCAAAGGCAGGTACAAACCGCCCAGCGCATCGGCGAGCCGTTCCGCGTTAGCATGCGACCGCGCCGCCGTATCGATGACCAGCGTGCGCACGGCGGCCGCCTGAATCAGACTCGCCTGCTCCAGGGCTTCAGTCAGCGCGCGCTCGCGTCGGGGTGCACCGTCCAACGCGACGTTCGCGTGACCATCGGTCAAAAACACGATCGCCGGGGTACCACCGCGGCGTTGAATCGCTTCGATCAATTGATTCGCCGCGGCGACCGCAGCAGCCAGCGGCGTGCCGCCACCACCCGGCAATCCGGCCGGGCTGCACCGGGCCCGCACCAGGGAGCGGGTCGGCGGTAACAACCGATCGGCACCCTGCCCGCGAAACGCGATCTTCGCTTTGGCTTGGCCACTCCCATATCCAAACAGTCGAAGTGCCTTTACACTTCGGCTCTTGAGACCGCTACTGTACATATTCTGGGACTTCCCATATCGCCGAAAATATACCCTAGCGATCAACCGGCAACATAGAGCCTGGACACTTCCTCGGTCGAGAGCTGCTGGCGAAGCCGTTCCAGGTTGATCGGGATGAAGTCGTCATCAAACTGATAGTGGCCGTTGAAATTGAAGTGCTACCAGGCTACCGGGGGAGACGCGCTTGATAATCTCCGCTGAGGCCAGGTCGCCGCGTAGTTCCAGCTCGGCCAGTGAGTCGGACAGGATCAGCGCGTTGACAAGTAGTTAATCAGTTGGCGTCCCGCGCGATTTTACTCATCTATGTGATGAATTTCCCCCGCGGTCTTAGCGATCTCATCAGAAACTGAGGCGCAGAAAATTGGCGTCTGCACGACGAACCAGCTCTTTGTCACTTAGCCCAGAAGATTCGAATCCCTTGAGCCCATCGGTTTGATCAGACCGATGAAACAACAGCAAGCTGCCAGCTACAATCTTAAAATTGGTAGGATCCAGCGGTAAGCGCTTCCCCAACGCCAAACTATAGGGGCAAACGTCGTAGCGTGGACGATAGCGATCAGGGTCTGCACTGAACTGTTCAACCTGCTCGCGGGAGGCCAACCAGTAGACTTTCCCCTTGTGCTCTACCGAGAATTCCGGCCGCCCTTTCTCGGCTCGCTGCTTTGTAAAATAGGAAACGGGACTGTAGCCTCCGATAGCCGGGGCTAGGGCGGTTCGGTCCGCGTATCCAGACATGGCCCACAGCAAACAAACTACGCCGACCAGTAGACTATTTAAAGGCTTCAATGAGCGGTACATACTCTTCCTCAATCTCAATATCGTCAGATTTATTGCTTTAGAACCTAAACCGTCTATCTCATTATGATCAAGGCGCCAAACCAGTTCGCCGTATTCGACGGTAGTCCAAACAGGCTCGAGTGTCTGCATTGGCGTCTCTGACGCGTTGCCGCGTCACTTACGAGACAAAGACGAGCAAAGCCCTCTACGCTGCAACCCAAACCACCGGACTACCCATCCGATAGGCAATCCTGAAGAGTACCGAATTTGTCTGGGGCAGCGTCATTACGGCAGTTCAAGGATCTGCGACCAGTCGATGCTCAAGTTTCAATTTGCGCCTATACCCCGAAGGACCAGCATTTCATCGAAATCGCTCTGCGCGCTGTCAGCCCGATGATTTGGCGTCGGCTACGGGTAAGTGCAAACACCCAACTAGCCAACCTGCATCCTATCATTCGGATCGCCATGGGCCGGGGCCACGAGTTTTTGCACTGCTTCTACATCGACGGCGAAGACTATGGCATCGCCTACGACGGGTTGCAGACGAAATAGCATCAACCCATGGGGCTGTTGGGGCCAAGGCGGTGAATGATGGTAGGCCGAGCCAATCGGCGTTGCAGGATTATCCCTCCGAGATCGTCCGAGCCAAGGCAAGAATCAATTCCTTGCCCTTCTCGTCCACCTCCGAATAGAGGGTCATCAGCTCACGAAGATCATCGGGAAACGAGCGGCACAGGCCATCGGATTCCACATGCTGCTCGTCCAGCCAACGGCGTGGCCTGCCACCCACCTTTTCTATCCGACGGGCCAAGCGCTCGCCGATGTGTTTGAAGGGATTATCGATGTACTCGGCGACCTTGTCTGCCTGCAGGTGCAATGCGCTGACGAAAGTGGCCTCCGCCCTGCCCCCTGCCTCTGCCGCGATACGATAGAGGTACACCAGATTCTGATGGCGAACCGCCTGCAGATCACGCCCCCCGGAACGAATCGGCCCTAGGCCAAACATGATCCAACAGGCGGAGGAACCGGTGAGCCCGGCGATGCGTTCGACATCGTCCGGGTGCGGCATGGAGTAGCCGGCCTCGTACCAAGACAGGCGATTCTCTGGCCACTTCGACAGCTTTCGACGAAACTCTCGTGCGGTCTTGAAACCGGCCATCTTGCGGGCCTGCGCAATGCGTTTGCCGATCTTTACCGCGACCGGATCCTTGCTTCGTGCAGTGGTCGAATTAATTTTTGGCATTTGCAAAAAACTGTCTTGCATTTTCGGAATCGCGGATTATACTTGCGCGCCAAGCCGCGGGGGAAACTGCCCTCGCTGAGCTAACTAGGAGTTACTTGTGCAACTGATACGCCAACCCAACAGCGCAACGATGATCGCCCGGCAATTTAGACAGCCAGGTGCTCGCGTGTGCGCGGCGTACTCGCGTCTCACATTGGCAAAGCATGTCACCCCACTCGGCAACGAGGACAGGGACGGCATGCGCTGACGCCCCACTTGCAATGCAGCGGAAGGTGTCAGCACGCACTGGCACCCTCCGGACGGCAAGGCCCCCGGTTGGTGTAAACCCCGGGGGTTTTTTGTTGTCTCTGGAGGCCCATTGTTGCGGCCGCTCATTAAAAATTCGCAAAAGCTTGAGCCGCCTGGGGCATGTACCAGGCAAGCCTCGCTCCCGCGTCGTCGGTTACGGGCCGGGGATGGCCAAAGGGACATTGCCAGGAGCAAGAGGTAGTGCCTTTGTTCGAGCCTTTAGGGAACCGCTGAGAACTCAGAGGTTCTCGCGACACAGGGATGTGTCGCCAAAATCGACCGTGGCAAGCGATTGATTTTGAAGCCAGGTGCAAATCGCATTTGCACCATAGCGCGCTGAGACGTCCAGGAAGGACTTATTCAGCGCTTCCTTAGGGCAAGCGCAAAGGTGCAGTGCCAGGGGGTAGCCAATCGCTCCCGACGCACCGGTGCAGTCATGATGGGATGACTGCATCAATCGTTGTTCGTACCAGGTCGCTGGTGTAACGGATAGCACATCGGCCTTTTAAGCCGAGCGGTACAGGTTCGAATCCTGTGCGGCCTACCAAACAACCAACAGGAGAACATAGATGAGTGGAATGACCAACAGCCAACGAATGCGACACAACAGGAAACCAAGATTGGAGAACCCTCATGGACTATCAAGAAGCCAAGGAGCTACTCGATTGTCTGCCTGAGCAACGCACGCTGTTCCGCTACTGCCGTGATCGATACGCGGTGGATTTGCTGCGCATTGCCAGCCGGCGGTTTGCCAGCATCCGCGAGCTGAAGCGCTCACGCTTTGCCGGCCTATTGGAGAAACCTGGTGTTGCATCCCTGATCAGTCGATGTGGTAACGGTGATGTCAACAGCGGGGTCTTCGAAGGGTTTTGGCAAGAGCCGGGCAACACCTATCTGTTGACAGCGGGTCTGTGGGATGGCCGAGTCGGGCGCTATGCGCAGACCTCGCGGCGTGGGGCCAACCTGGTACTACGGCTGAATTTCAATCGCCAGCACGACCGGTTCTTCAACCGGCACATCAAGCCGAACCGTCCATATGGATTCAACGGCTGGGGCCATCCGGTTCTGCACCAGGGAGAGCGGCGGCATTTCCGCGAGACCCTGGCCTGGGCCCGTCTGGACATCGACCTGGCGGCTGACGAGGTGTTGGTCGAGGAGATTCAGAGCGACTGGGTACGTCAGGTCAAAGGGCTGAAAAGACGCAGCGCACGCCTTGCCTCGGTGCAAGGTGAGTTTCGGGGGTATGGATTCAAAACAACGCTTAGCGAGGCCCGTGCCTATCTTGCGCATGTGGAACCGCTGACCCGTGACTGGAGCCAGGCCATGCTGGCGGCGGTGATCGAGTTCGTCGACCGCGAGCTCGGCCTGTCGCGGATTTGGTATCACACCTGGGAGACGGGTGTCCAGCTCAAAGGCATCGAGCGAGATTGGGCGCCGCCCACTTCGTTATACAGCCAACTACCGAGAAGATTCTGTTTCGAAGAGAGTGCGGAGATACCTGCCCTGCTCGCGAACAGATCCATGCGCAAACGACTCAACCGACACAAGGTTGCGCTGCGCTTTTATAAACTTGAACTATGAAAAGGAAAGCACCATGCCTATCCAACAAACGCTGAACAAGGGCAAGGTCCCCGTGCACATCTGGACCGGGGATACCGAATCGCATGCCCTGAACCAACTGACCAATATCTCGCAGATGCCGTTCGTGCATCACCATGTGGCAGCGATGCCGGATGTACACATGGGAATCGGGGCTACCGTGGGTTCGATTATCCCTACCAAGGGTGCCATCATCCCGGCTGCCGTCGGCGTGGACATCGGTTGTGGGATGAATGCGATCCGCACCTCGCTGCGGGCCGACGATCTTCCGGAGAGCCTGCGCCGGCTGCGCAACGGGATCGAACAGGCCGTACCGGTCGGATTCGATATGCATGACCGCGACCCGGTCAAGCGCTCGACCATTACGCCGCTGGCAAAGGGCCTGGATGTGATTCTCGACAAGCACCCGGGTATCGGCAAAATGCAGAAGCGTCGTCCCTACGATGTCTGGGTACGTCAACTCGCCAGCCTCGGCGGCGGCAATCACTTCATCGAGGTCTGTCTGGACGAAGACCAGGCCGTCTGGGTGATGCTGCACTCCGGCTCGCGCGGCATCGGCAATGTGATCGGTCGCTACTTCATCAACTTGGCACGACGTGACATGGCCGACCAACTCGGGAAGCTGCCGGACAAGGATCTGGCCTACTTCACCGAGGGTGCCTGCCACTTCGATGACTATGTCGAGGCGGTCGGGTGGGCCCAGGACTACGCGTTGATCAACCGCCGGGAGATGATGCGATTGACCCTGGCGGCGGTGGCGCAGTACCTGCCGCCTTTCACGATCACCAAGGAGGCGATCAACTGTCACCACAACTACGTGACGCAAGAACGCCACTTTGGTGCTGATGTGTACGTCACCCGCAAGGGAGCGATCCGTGCGGGTGAGGGTGAACTGGGCATCATCCCGGGGTCCATGGGGGCCAAGTCCTACATCGTGCGTGGCAAAGGCAACGCGGAAGCGTTCTGCTCATGCGCGCATGGCGCCGGGCGCCGCATGTCGCGTACCCGCGCGAAGAAGACGTTCGACCAATCCGATCTGGAAAATCAGACCCAAGGGGTCGAATGCCGTAAGGACAAGGGTGTCATCGATGAGATACCCGGCGCCTACAAGGACATCGACGAGGTGATGGAAAACCAGACCGACCTGGTCGAGGTGGTGCACACGCTAAAACAGGTGTTGTGTGTCAAAGGATGAGTGGGCCGGGGCCTCCGGCCCACTCTTTTTCGAGAGGAATGACCAATGAGTAAACGAAGCAACAAACCCAGGAACCTGCTGCACAACCATCCCTTGCTAAGGAAAGGTGGTGTACATCAGAAGACCCGCAAGGCACAACGCCGGGGCGACAAGCAAGCACTGCGCAAGACGTGGTCTTTTCCAAGTATACGGTCACGCGCCTTGTCCTTGGAAAAGATCCTGCTTGTGCTCGCAACCCATGCTGAATAGCGCTCCTCGCAAATTTCCGCGATGCGGTACGTGTCCAACAAGCGCAATCGACACAACCGTCGCATTGCACGACGCTAGCCAAAGTACGGGGTACGCTGGCGAGCCGCTCGTTAAACTTCGATCAGGAGGGGCTCAGCCACGACTACTCGTCAGCATGAAGAGGTTGTTCAGAGTGGGCCAATGCGCATCCAGTGGCGACAATGCGGCCGGTTACCCGTCGGACACCGCACTTCAAGACGCGGCATGCAGCGCTAGCCGGCGTGCTCAGTTCCTACTCAACACGCTCGCCGAGCATCTAGACTGCTTGGGCTTGGTCGGACAGCACTTCACAGAATGGCTGACTACCCTGATCTCAACGGATGCAATGCGCACTCAGCCAGGGGGAAACGACCAACCGGCCAGGCCGCGCGGCTTGTGCGTAAATGCCGCTTAATGTGCCGACCTCGCCTCTGCGGAAACCTTGAACGCGATGATCAGCGCAGGTAGCGAGGCCGCGAGATGTTTCAGCGTGTGCCCACTAATCAACTCCGACGTCATTGCATAGATCGCCGTGTCGCCCAATTCAAACAGCTTGGCGAGCAGGTAGAAACTAAGCGCGAGCCACAGCATCCAAGAATCGAAGCGGCGATAGCGCAACAGCATGAACGCCAGCGCGAGCAAGGTGCCAAACTGCACCACGAGATAGGGACGCAAGTCGTCTAACCAGTGCCAATACAGCACGCTAGCGATGCCCACCGCCATCAGCCACGGAAACAACCGACGTGCCAGTCCCGTATTCACGCGCTCGGCGAACACCGCGCAGAAGATGCTGATGAAGCTAACCGCGATCGGCAGCCGGTCCCAGAACAAAGTCGCGTTGTCCGGGGCGAAATGATAGTAGGCGGAACCGAATCCGGTCAGGAAGACACCACCGAAAAAGCCAAAATAGAACACGCGGGTGGCAAGCGGTCGGTCACCCCACCTCAGCAAGGTGTAGAGCCCAAACAAGCCGAATAGACAAAATGGCAAGTTCGACAGGACATCGGCCGCGTTAGGCAGCGATCCGAGTGGGCGCTGGTCAGCGAAGTCGTGATACTGAGGATCCTGTGCCACCGGTCCGACCAGCCAACCAATGAGCAAGATCAAGGCTGTTGCGGTTGCCAGCTGCAAACCGCAGCGTCGGCCTAGCGGGACGGTGTTGGTCGTAGCACGCATCGGATTTGCTTCCCGTAGGGGTTCGCCCGTCATCTAGGCGTCCAATCAATTGCCCTCGCCCGGTAGCTCGTCCATTGCCCGAACGTGATTAAGTCACATTGCACAGGTGACGCATTGCGCTGGGTAGGAACCTATGTCCGATTAGACTTTGTTACCAGAGATAACGCGGGATGGCCGCTTTGGATACCGCATGATAATAGGGCCATTTTTTAGATGAAAAGTATTTAAATGCATATATTTATAAGATTAAATTTATCTATTTTCTAGTTTATGGACACGGTGTAAGGGACGATGCTCATCGAATTGAAACTCTGTCTGGAGTCGGCGGCACTGAAAAGGCTCTCGGCCCACGACCTGGCCCGACTGGCGGAGGGCATCGAGCTACCACAGGCCGATGACGCCGTTCGAGTCGCCGTGGAGTTTGCGCACGGGCAGACAGACCCGGCAAATTACCTGACCAAAGGCGTGCAGAAAGACCGTCGTGCACTGGTGATCGTTTCCCCCAAACTGGTCGAACCGACTACGGACGGTTGCAAGGCATCGGGCCTCGCACAACACATCCTCGAGACATCCTGGCGACAGCAGGTTGTGGTCGGTCTGGTCGGCGTGACCGAGCTATCCGATGATCGGGCAATCGGTCTCGACGCGGTGATCGCACCGGGGGAGATCAAACGCGACTTGCGCACCGTGTTTCAGCGGCTGGTCCATCGGCTATGGTTCAAGTTGGCACCACCACAGGGGAATCGGCGCACGCGCCGTGAGCAGATACCGCTGGAGGCGCAACGGGTATGCGACAAGGCCAGCTTCAGAGAATGTCTGGCGTTGCGGCATCGTGTTTATTCTTCGCTCGGCTATCTCGAGGCGGATGTCGCCGAGTCGGCGATCAAGCTCGATCTGGATGGCTATGATACGCGGGCCAAGCACTTCGTGGTGTTCGACCGAACCGCCAACCGGGTCGCCGCAACGGCGCGTCTGATCTCGCCCGGGGCATCACCCCTGCGCTCTGGGCTCGCCCAGGCGCCACGCTATGAGGATTGGTGTAGCGCCTTCGCGCGCGAGGAACCCGGCCGTGTCTACCGTGACCTGCTGAAGCGCCGCAACCTGGCCTCCTTGCCGATCGTGGACTCATTTGATTACTTCATGGATCTGAGCGACCACCAGAAATACGCCTATCCGCAGCATGCGTGTGAAGTCAGTCGGGTCGTCGTACACCCCGATTATCGCGGCTACGGTATCCTGCGGGTCTTGATGCGCAGGGTGATCGAAGAGGCACGCCGGGAGCGTAAACGCTACCTGTTGCTGGAGTGCGCACCGTTTCACGAGTCGATGTACCGCAAATTTGGTTTCGTGACCATCACGAAGGACGGACGCTCCCACTATACGCGCGCGCAGCGCCTGGACTCCTGGGCAGTGGCGATGCATCTCGATTTGAATGGAGAAGACCATGGTAGCGCCGGACAGAGCGCGTTCCGCATGTCGCTAGACGCACCATCGGAGCGCCCACTTGCCATAGAAATAACCGATCCGAACCTCGACGTCCAGGCGATTGAGAACTGTCTGCGCAAGCCCTTTGTACCGCCGGCCCTGCGCCGGCCGGCCGCTGGTCGGGTGGCCAAGAGCGGCCATAGCCCGCTGCTGGCACATCTTCGACTGGGACTGGGCCGACCCGACGAGGGCTTGCGCGATGTCATCCGCGAATTACACGCACGTCTGCCGAATGCCAATGTGCGCCTGTGCAGTGCTAGTCAGGTGCTCCAACTGGGCCATGCGAGATGTCCGGGCAGCGAGGCCTGCGGGTCGGTCTTGCACGAGCTAAACAACTGGTTGGAGAATCTGCATGGCTCGGCGTAAGCATGCGATCCTGATCGGTAGCTCCGAGTTTCCGGAGTCGAACGGCAGTCTGTCGCCATTGGCGTGTGCCGCCACCGATGTCAGGGAGCTGAAGGCCTTGTTGTCGGATCCGCAGTACTCGCGGTTTGACAATGTCCAGGTCGCGCTGGATCTACCGCACTACGAGGTGCTGCTGCGCATCAACAAAGTGATGCGCAAGGCATCACGCGAAGACCAGATCTTTCTCTTCTATTCCGGACACGGCCTGCTCGACAGTGAGGCGCGGCTGCATCTGGCCACGGTCAACACCGAACCCGAACACCTGCATGCGACGACCATACCGGCCGATAGCCTGCGCTCGCTGTTCCGCGAGACGCAGTGCCGGCGCATCGTCATCGTGTTGGATTGTTGTTTTGCTGGAACCGCCGGCGGGCAACTCGAGCTGGACCGCTTTCTGCAAGACAGTTTTCGTGATACCAGCGACGCGATCGGTAGCGGTTATGCGGTGTGTGTAATCGCCGCTTCGGCAGCCGATCAAGCCGCCTATGCCCCAGCCGATGGCGCCAGCAGCTACATGACCGCAGCCATGATCGAGGTGATCCGTAGTGGGCGTGCCGATCGAAATCAGGATGGCGTCGTCACCATCGAAGAAGTGTATCACGGCGTGCGACAGGAGATGTCGGTAGCCGGTTTGGCCGAACCCGTTATCTTTCAGCGCGGTGTCATCAGCAGTCTGACGATTGCGAATTCACCGCTGCCGGTCGCCTGGGACGATATCGTCAATCGGATATGTAACCGGATCGATGAGGTGTGCTCGGCGCAGGTGGGTGAGAACGGCAGCGCCGCAAACTTGAAGATCCTGGATCGAGCGCGCGCTATCCTGTCCTTGCCGGAAGAAGTGGTAGTGCAGTCGCATGATGCCCTATTGAGCCTGCTGAAGGACTGGTCGCAGAACCGTCTCGCCTTCGACGAGCTGATGAATCAGTGGTACCAGTTCGACAAGACCGACCTGGTGGCCACCAATAAGGAGACCGATACCCCGCGGCTGGCGGCCCACTGGGAGAATATCCATCAGGCCCGGGCCGCCCTGCTCGACTTGGTCAGCCCTGCCTATATCCTCGATCGTGACTACCATTTTCTCGACTGGAATCCGGCCTTCGACGAAGTAGTGGCGAAACAGATGGGACTGATCCGGTTTCGCCATGTCGAGGATTTCATTCTGCGTCTCGACAATCACCGCGATGTGATCGAACGTGGTCAGCGAATTTTTTCCGAGGAGAAGTATCCGCTGGTGGATGTTGAGGACCTTGAGTATGTCTCGTCCAAGTACGGGCGCATTGTATTCAAGAAGATCGCCGCACAGATCCCCGACGAAGAGGGTGAGATCTTGGCCTGGTCGGTCAACCTGAACATCGTGCATGCCGAAAAGTCCGAGGCGCTCTGGCAGGATCTGCAGACGCGACTCAACGAGGAGGTCAACTGGACGATCTACGCCAAGCTTTACGATCGCATGCTGACGCGCTTCGATGCCTACCAGCAGCTGATCGAGCAAATGGTTGGCCTGCTCGGCCCAGCAAAATCCGTGGCCGATCTCGGTGCCGGTACCGGCAATGTGTTGCTCGAGTTATTGCGGCAGAATGAAGACCGTAGCGTGCTGGCGGTCGAAGGCAACGAGGGGATGCTCGAACAACTGCGCAGCAAGTTTTCCGATGGTCTGTCAGATCAACTCCATCGGGTGCAGATCTTCAAGGGCGATATCATCGAGAGTCTGCGCGAAGTGGATGAAAACACCTTCGATGGCATAGTGCTGATGAATGTGCTCTACGCCGTCCACAATCGGCCACGCTGTCTACGCGAGATCTATCGAGTGCTCAAGCCCGGTGGGATTCTGGTCTACTCCACCTCTACGGATCAGACCGATATCGATACGCTGTTCGCAGCAATTCGCGACAACATGGCCAGCAAAGGTCTGCTGCACGAGATGACCCCTGCGATCGACTTGGCCTATGACCGTCACCAAGAGATGCTCGCCAGCATCCTCGCAGACGGTGAGGAGGCGGTCGTCGACTATGCGCTGCATGCCGGTTTCGACGTAGATCCGCAGGGCGTGTTGCACAAGCAGTACGCAGGGGCGGTTACCGTGGTCAAGGCGACCAAGCCAGACTATCTATCGAGCTCACCGCTCGGCCCCGATGCGGCCAGCGACTCACTGCAAGGGGCAAACGGATCGGCACATGGCCCCCTACCCTGGCCCGGCGATATCGGGGGCGAGCGATCCGAGAACGGCCTGGATGCGCCACAACTCTTCATAAGCTACGCGCACGAGGATCGCGCCTGGTGTGAACGCATCAGGAAATACCTGAAACCCGCCGAGGACGCCGGCAGCATCCGCATCTGGGTCGATGGTCGCATCGACCCGGGGCAGACCTGGGAGGCCGAGATCGAGGACAATCTGGCGCGCTCGGCGATAGCGCTATTGTTGGTCACACCGAATTTTCTCGCGTCCCGCTACATCAAAGACAAGGAACTGCCATGGTTGTTGACTCGGCGCGCGCACGACAAATTGGAGATCGTGCCAGTACTGATCGAACATGGCCTGACGGCCCAGTATGCGTATCCTTATCAGGACACTGATGGCCAGGAGCAGGCCCTGCGCTTGAGCGACATACAGTTCCTCAGTCCGGGCGGTAAGGCCATCGCACAACTGGATACATCGCAGCAAAATCTGTTCATCGATGAACTCGCGCGACGCATCCTCACCTTGGCTGAGGGGAAGCGTCGCTCAGCCTAGACAGTCGCGGTACACCGTCCGGCAGGCCAATCAGACGGCTACCACTGACCAGCCTCGGAAGTATCATTCGTAAGGCGCCACACTGGCATCCTCCAACCGATACCCTGCCTCGGCCAGTTCGCTGGACAAGCGTTCGATACGCATGGTGCCCGTCACCCATACCACGTCGAAAAGTTGACCTTGGAACACGTCATTTTCGCGGATCACCACGTGGACGGTCTGGTTTGCGGGTGGCGGGGGGGTGTGGATACAGGCGCCGTAGTAAGGCACCAACAGGAACTGACCGATCTTTTTTTCGTCCATCTCCAGCGGAACGACAAAGCCGGGCAGCCTAACCCGCTGACCCGCCAGTGCCGGAACGATGGGAGCTTCCTTCCACAAGGTGGTCAATTTGTCGAGTAGCTCCTGCGCCCGTGGATCATCATCACTGAGATTTTCGGTATCGTAAGCGGCCATTAGGGTTTCGGGTCGCCAGTCCTCTGGGATCAACACATCCCATTCGATGGTTCTGGCATCTCCGTCCGCCATAGCATCGTTTCGTGTCAAGGGCTTGCCGGTGGCGGTCGCATCGATTGCCTCCGACCCCAGCGCAGCGGGGGGTGGAGTGGTCCTCAGTGGTTCGGCTTGCCCCTGCAGATCTTCGGAAGTATCACACCCACCTACCGAAATGGCGCCAAGAATGACGAGTAGCGCTGTGAATCTTGAGTTCATGATAGGGACGCCTATATTTCGCACCGACAGACCGTCGGCCAGTGGCAATCGGTAGGCCTGATAGCTGGGAATGTTGCCGACCAGGAAACCGGCACCGACTACGATATCGAGCAATACCCACTCGTACAACAATGCATTCTCGGCAATGCCAATCAGGTTCCAGAGCTGGCTGAGCGCTACAACAGGCAGGATAACTGAAAGGCTAGATGGCCGTTGTCTTACTGCGGCGCATGGATCGTCAGGACTACTCGAGTAGAGTCCGTGTGCAAGGATTCCTTATCCACTGGGTCTGCCGGAGCAACTGCGGCTGCTAGTTTTTCACCGTCCTTGAAGGCCGAGATCAACGCCGATCCGAGAACAGGATAACGCTGAGTACGTCGGCTGATCGCGTGGCCCGACACAGAAGCAGCCATGCGGGGGCACGGCAAAGGCTATCGCTTGCCGCACATGGATAGCACATAGTTCACGGTCTCTTCGCCCATCTTCTCTTTCGGCAAATACACCATCTTTTTTTTCTCTGGCCAAAGGAGTATGCCCTTCGGGGCGTTAACCACTCGCCACATATCCTTCCAAGGAAACTTTTCCTTAGATGGGCTTTCCAGCCCCTCATCGTCTAAAAGTATTTCCACTTCAGAACCGGCGCTTTCCGACTCCATTTGATGCTTGAGCCAAGTCTTCTTTTTAAGGGTCGGCGCAAAAAACTCATAAACCCCAATAAAGGTGATCAGCACAGCAGCAAACCACTCGCCGACGGAAGCACACCATGCCGCCACGGCAAAGAAGAAGATCACTAAAAAGTACTCGATCTTTCTCCATATGCTGCCGTATCGAATGAATTGATCAAAACTCTCTGCGTAGTGTTCTCTCGTCAACGCGAGATTGAATCTGTGTTCCATTCTCACCGCCTGTTTAGTTGATTATTAGGCTGGCGCCGTTGGCGCGCAGTGCACCATCGGTTCAGATAGCTGTCCAGTCTAGCCCATGGCATTGGCAACGCGAAATCATCGATGCGACTCGAACAGGGGCGGCCAGATTGGTCACGCGCTGCGGATCATACCAGCGTCGTGTCTGCGAGCGGGTGCTCGCTCTGGGCGACTCACCGTGCCGCCAGGGCAATCGCGGTAAGCGCTTACGGGGCGGGCCGCGCACGGGCTGACGGCTGACCTACTACTGCGTTGCTTGCGCACTGTTCGCTTCACCATACGCGGCAATCGCGCGCAGAAAGACGTCCCCGTATTTTTCTAGCTTGTGTTGTCCAACCCCGCTGATTGCCAGCAAGGCCTGATCTGACTGCGGTTTTTCTCTGGCCATCTCCACCAAGGTGGCATCGCCGAATATGATGTATGGCGGCTTACCTTCGGCTTCGGCCAGGCGGCGGCGAAGTTGGCGCAACTCATCGAATAGCCCCTCGTCATGTGGCCCGCGTACTGCCGCACTGCGCGATGCTTTGGGTCCCTGTGGCCGCGCTCGGATGCGTGGTCGTGCCAATTCGAGCTGAAGCTCGCCGCGCAGCAATGGGCGTGCCGCCGAGGTCAACTGGAGCACTGAGTAGTTAGCGATGTCCTGAATCAAAAAGCCGTGATGAACAAGCTGGCGGATGATCGACGTCCACTCCTGGTCGCTGCGGTCGGCACCGATACCATAAGTCGACAGACCATCGTGGCCGAGCGAACGAATGCGATCTGTGTTGGCGCCGCGCAATACTTCGATCACATGGCGCATACCAAATCGCTGACCGACGCGAAACACACAAGACAGAGCCTTACGGGCATCCTCGGTTGCATCGAAGCGCTCCGGTGGTTCGTTGCAGATGTCGCAGTTGCCACAATCTTGTGCGAGCGCCTCGCCAAAATAGCCAAGCAGCACGCGGCGTCGACAAGTCAGCGCCTCGGCCAGCGCTACCATGGCGTTGAGCTTGTGGATCTCGATGCGCTGCTGGTCCGGGTTGTGGTTGTTGTCGAGCAGGCGTCGTGCGGTAACCACATCCTGGGTGCCATACAGCAACAGCGCTTCCGCCGGTAGGCCGTCCCGCCCGGCACGGCCGGTCTCCTGATAGTAGCCCTCGATGTGCTTGGGTAGGTCGTAGTGGACGACGAAACGCACATTCGGTTTATCGATCCCCATGCCGAAGGCGACTGTTGCCACGACGATCTGCAGTTCGTCTTTCAAAAAGCGCTCTTGAGTCTGCGCACGCTGGTGGGCCGGCAAACCAGCATGGTAGGGCGCCGCCATCACACCCTGGGCCTGTAGACGCCCGGCGATGTCGTCGACGCGTTTACGCGACAGTGCGTATACGATGCCCGCCCGGCTGCGCTGGCCAGCGATAAAACGGCTCAGCTGATCGAGCGGTCGGTGCTTTTCGAGTACCACATAGCGGATGTTCGGGCGGTCGAATCCACTACTATGGCGGCGCGCCTGTGTGAGGCCGAGCACGCGCAGGATATCGTCGCGTGTTTGAGCATCTGCGGTCGCGGTCAATGCGACCAGCGGGACCCGAGGGAATCGCGTACGCAGGTCGCCGAGCGCGGCGTATTCGGGTCGAAAATCATGTCCCCATTGCGAGACGCAGTGGGCTTCGTCGATCGCGAACAAGGCGATCTGGCTCTCTGCCAGTTGGCTGAGAAAGGCCTCATTGGTCAAGCGCTCTGGGCTGACATACAGAAGGTCTAATTCACCCATGCGCATCTGCTGAAGGACCTGGTGTGCGGCATCCTGGCCAAGGCTCGAGTTGTAACAAGCCGCTGCCACCCCGTTGGCGACCAGCGCATCGACTTGGTCTTTCATAAGGGAAATCAGTGGGGAGACTACGACACCGACACCCAGTCGATGCAACGCAGGGATTTGGTAGCACAGCGACTTGCCGCCACCGGTCGGCATCAGTACGAAGGCATCTTCGCCATTGATCAGGTCATCAATGACCGCGCGCTGGTGGGGACGAAAATCGCTAAAGCCGAATACCCGCTGCAGGGTATGTCGAACATCGCAGGTGGTGTCGGATGAAGCGGGCATGCAGCGCTATTGTAGCGAGTCGAGTGCGACTACTGAGCATAGCTCGCCGCTGGCTGAGCCTTGGATGCTCACATGCGCTGTTCCAACACCAGCACCTTTCGATCCAGTAGTTAAAGTGATTTCTAGGATAGATAAAATAATATTAAATTACAGTAATTTATAATTTAAATCTATTCCATGATATTAAGTTATCAGAATTCGGCCTCCCCGGGCCCAAGTGATCCTACTGCACTCAAAAGACGCCGCAGACTTTGCGGCCTCCCGGGCCCCGGGCAATCTACACTTGTCGGCCCGACCAATTCAGGAGACAGCAGATGGCACTCGATGGCGATAAAGGCGGCGAGCAGACATATTCACAAACAGAGATCGAAGCACGACTGCGCGAGGCGCTACCGCATTGGTATCTAGAAGACGAGTGCATCCAGCGTCGGTACAAAACCGGTGGTTGGCGGGCGACCCTGATGCTGGTCAACGCCATCGGCCATCTGGCCGAGGCCGCTTTCCACCATCCGGATATCCTTGCTTCGTATTCGCGTGTCAAGGTGAGCTTGTCGACGCATTCGGCCGGGGGCATCACCGACAAGGACTTTGCGCTAGCCAGCAAGATCGAAGAGGTGGTGCTTTGGCAACCAGGTATCGATGAGCAGAGTGTCCTTGAGGGCATCCCGGACGAACCGCGCTTCAAGTATGTCGATTACGATAGCTAACCGCTTCGGCCCGGCGCTTGAGCGTTGTCGAATTACTCCTTAGGTTAAGCTGCAGCCTGGTCGCCTGGATAGTGCTGCTCACCCACTTCATCTGGCTGGCCACACTGGGCAGCGTGGGTTGTAGCAGCGGTGACGAGTTATACCGACTGCTCCTTGGGTTCGCGCCGTTAACGATTGGATTCGCCTTTTTGGTGGGTCTATCAACGAAGCTCGTGTCGGTGCACTCGATGATCCGCTGGGCAGCACTACCCATCGCTTGTCTGCTACCCCTGCCACTGATCCCGGTCTGGCAGGCCTTCAGCGGCAGCACCCTAAGCGGCACCGGACTGTGTCGAGCAGAAGACGCTGTTGCTTGGCAGCGTTGGTGGGCGCCGGTGCAGTTAGCGACAATTGCTATCGTGGCCTGGCGCACATTCGCCGCTTGGCGTCCGAGTTGATATTGGCGGCCCTTGGCGAGCTATGAAGCAACGGGCAAATACTTGCACCAGCGCTCGCCTCGGCGTTGTTTGGCTGCATCGGCGGTGCTATAACGCGCAGGCTTTGTAAATGGCCGCTGTCTATTTCCTACCATCTTAATAGTTTGGTGGTCATTTATAGGTTCTGTCCTAATGATCTCGCAGGAGGAGACGTTCGATGGGAATGATGTCCGAGTTTAAAGACTTTGCGATGCGTGGAAATGTCGTAGACATGGCCGTAGGTATTGTTATCGGAGGGGCGTTCGGCAAGATCGTTTCCTCCTTTGTCGCCGATGTGCTTATGCCACCACTGGGTCTATTGCTCGGTGGTGTCGATTTTTCCGATCTCGCCGTGACATTGCAGGAAGCAGGTGAAGGCGTGGAAGCCGTGATGCTGAAGTACGGTCTGTTTGTCCAGACAGTTGTCGACTTCATCATTATCGCCTTCGCGATATTTTTGGTGGTCAAGGCGATGAATTCGCTGAAGCGCGAAGAGCCCGCGGCAGAAGCGCCGCCGGAGCCGAGCAAAGAAGAGGTGCTGCTCACTGAAATTCGCGATGCCATTCGCGGCAGCTGATCGCCGGGCCCAATACGACACGGCAATGCGAATGGTCGGAGTGACGCTAGCTGAGCTAGCGACGAGTCGAGATTGCCGGTGACGCTCTCTTAACGCACTCGACTTCATCTGAAAAATCAAAGGGCGCTTATACGCCCTTTGACACTTAGCCGATTGCTGAAATCATCGGCTTCTAGCTTGAGCTCAGTTTACTTTTAGCGTACCGCCGCGCCCCAGGCCACCTTTGACATCTTGGGCCTCGTAATTTCTGAGTGCGCGCACCAAGCCATTGTAGGCATCGACAAAGGCCGCAACTGTGGCCTTGCCTTCGGGGGTCTTGGAATAGCCGCCGAGTACACCTGCACCGCCGCGGCCGAAGGCGCCCAGGGCAGCCCCGTAGTTAGTTGCGGTGGCGCTACCTTCTGATGCCGATATTTGCACGGCGGAACGAATATCGAACAACGATAAGGTGACGACGGAATTCTTGCTCTCCAGGCCGCCGGCCAAGGCCCCGACCCCGCTGTTGATAAAGCCGCCCAGTGCACCACCAATCTTTCCGAGCGAGGACTCGTTGATGATGATATTGGGTTCCAAATAGTAGTCTGCAGCGACACGTTGGCCCTTGTGTTGCTTGGAGCCCGCGCGGTACTCACCCGAGTTACGCTGTTTATCCGTGATTCTCGACAGTCGGCTGTCGGTGCGCATATTGCCGATCGAGGTGATAACGAAGCAATTCGATTGCTGGACCGCGAGGCGCAATAGGGGTTCTATTGATGTCACCTGCGTAGCGCTCCCGAAACGGCCGTACCAATCGGCGGCGCGGCCGTCGTCGATGGCTAGCGTGCCCAGTGTCTCGCTGCAACGCTCTAGATCGGAGCTTGCATCGACGCTGGTGCCACCCGCGGAAGACCCTGACACGGCCGTGCCTTGACCGCCTGTGGTAACGCACCCAGCCAGCAGCAATCCGCACCCCAAACCCAGCGCCTTTACTAAATTTTTCCTTCCAAACATTGTTTTCTCCTGGATCACAAATGTGGTGTTCGCCGCCTCCTTGCCGACGAGTGAACACTATCGGCAGGGCATTGAGTTTTCCGCAGAGGCTGCGATTCTATATCCTGATCCATTGTGCTGTACACTCATCTCGTCTCGAGCAGCTGCGCCATAATTGGCCTAAAGCCCACATGCTCGAAATGACTGAGAATGCGGTCTACGAAGCCCTCGGAAGACGGGCAAAAAGGGGAAGAGCTATGCGATTGATTTTGCCTTGCATGCTGAGCCTGATGCTGGCCGGGTGCGCTGGCGCACCACCATCCGAAACCATGCGCATCTGTGACTCCAGTGGTTGCTCGGACCGATCAACGGATACCGCGAACTACGACCCGTCGTCCGCCGTGCCGGATGACGATCCCGATGGCCGAGTCGCTGCCCTGGAGGAACTTGCACGAGATGATGCCGGAGCGGCATACGACTTGGGATTGAGATTCTTCCGAGGCGATGGCGTGCGCCAGGACAGCTATCGTGCCCTGCAGTGGATGCGCGATGCCGCCGAGCGTGGCTACCTCCCAGCGCAAAAAGCCGTCGGACGACTGTATCTCACGGGGCTAGAGGAAATGGGTTCAGACCCCAGGGAGGCTGAGAAATGGCTCACGATTGCCGCCGGCCGCGGCGATAAAGAAGCAGCGAAGTTACTGAAAGAGGCCACCCAGGCACGCAAGTCCGACGAAGCCTACTATCGTTGGCGGGCGCACTGGCGACCGATTTTCTACCGACATTGGTATTACAACTACCCGTATCGCTGGCATTGGCGCGGCGGGCGCTGGTACTACTGATTACCGGCACGGCCGGCAAACCGGCCGTTTGCCTTTTCTTACTCAGCTTATCGGCTGGTGCGGCGGCGCCCCTTGCGAACCTCGAGATAGAGCACGCCTGCAAGCGTTACCAGGTAAGCGACGAAGATTAGCAACACCCATTGGACCATCGTAAGCGACAACCATTGCCACTGGATATCGTCGCAATACCCGGTGGGTAAAAAGAGTGCGGGCAACCACTCGTCCAACCTGGCCCAAGCGGGAAAATCCGGCGCAAACTCGCAGCTCAATGCAGCTGTTTCGTCGAGCTGGATTCCGACATGCTCGATGGCGATCATCAGGCCCCAACCGGCACTGACCCCCCATCCTAAATAGCCGAGTAGGCGCACCAGCAACCAGGCCGGATACACGCAGCCCACCAGGCCGGCTAGCGCGATCCCGATCAGGGCGACCCGCTCATAGATGCACATCACACAGGGGTCGAGTTCCATCATGTACTGGAACCAGAGCGCGGCGACCTCGAGTGCCAGCGCGGACGCCGCCAGCAGCCACCAGGCAACCCTTGATTCGACCATGTGCACTCCTCACCTTTTGCGTCGCTGACCGCCGTGGCGATCCTGCTTGAACTTTGCCGTGCAGGGCGTCAGGCCGCCGCTACCGCAGACAGCACCTGATGCGCACGTGCCATGCCATGCTCGAGGTTATGCTCGATCTCGGCCATCGTAATCGGGCCGTCGGTCTTGCCAGCGGCCCAGTTCACGCTGAGCGCAAGACTGGCGTAGCAAAGCCCTAGTTCCCGGGCGAGCGAGGCCTCCGGCATCCCGGTCATGCCGACCATGTCACAGCCGTCGCGTTCTAAGCGCGCGATCTCGGCACTACTCTCGAGGCGCGGTCCCTGAGTCGCACCATAGGTGCCACCGGCATGGATTGCGATCTCGATCCCGGTCGCTGCCGCGAGCAATGCCTGGCGCAGCGCTTCGCAGTAGGGCGCGCTGAAATCGATATGCGAGACACCCGACTGATCGCCCTCGAACAACGTGTGCTCACGACCCCAGGTGTAGTCGATGATTTGGTCTGGTATCGCCAATGCGCCGGGCGCCAGTGGTAGCGCAATACCACCGACCGCCGCCATGCCGACGACCCGCTCTACGCCGGCGTCGCGTAAGGCCCATAGGTTGGCGCGGTAGTTGATGCGATGCGGTGGGATCTTGTGTTCCGCACCATGGCGCGGGACAAACACTAGTGGATTGCCATACAAGCGACCGAATGTCAGCGGCGCCGAGGGATTACCATAGGGTGTCTCGACCTGCTGCTGATGCTCGATCTCCAAGGCGGTGAGTCGGCCGAGTCCAGAGCCGCCGATGATCCCCAGTGCCCGTGCTGTCATAGGTTTCTCCGCTATCCCTCACTCAGTCGACAACTGCGTAAATGCCTGGGGCGTTGCGCCAGAAGCCCTTGTAGTCCATGCCACAGCCGAAGACATAGCGATCCGGTACCTGCAAGCCAATGTAATCGACTGCTGGATGGACACCACGATCATGCAGTTTCTCGACCAGCACCGCAGCCCGCACGCTGGCAGGTCCTTGGTCGTGACAAAAGGCCAGAATAGCGTCCAGGGTATAGCCCTCATCGAGGATATCATCGATGACCAGTAGGTCTTTCCCAGCCAGCGCTTGGCTGGGTTCGACCTTCCAATGCAGTGCATCGCCATGGGTGCGCTCGCGGTAGCGGCTGGCATGAAGGTAATCGACGCGCAGCAGGAATTCCAGGCGTGGTAGCAGCATGCCCGCGGGCACCAGGCCACCGTTCATGACACAGAGCACGATGACATCACCACCGGCCATGTCGCTATTGATCTGCCGCGCTATCCGTCCGTAGGCCGCCTCGACTGCGTTGCGGTCATGCAAACACTCGGCTCGCCGCATCACCTCGGCGGCTTCCTCGTCGAGTTCATTCATCAGGGGTCATCCAAGTCTAACGGCAAAGTGTCTTTCGTGGTCAATCGAGCCGCGAGCTCGACTGCTCGGTGCCAGCGCGGGTCTTCGCGCAAGCGATCCAGTGAAGCTGCTGGTCGGCCATGCAGGCGAGCGGTACGTGATTGCGCGACCGGGTCGTGATAGTTGACCAGCTCTTCAAGCACCTCGGTGGCGCCCGCGCGATTATTACATACCAGGAGCATATCGCAGCCGGCCTCGAGCGCATGGCGGGCACGGCTCGGATAGTCACCCGCCTGCTCGGCGGCGGCCATGCTGAGATCATCGCTGAAGATTGCGCCGGTAAACCCAAGCCGGCTGCGTAGCACGTCTTTTAACCAGTAACTGGAAAAGCCGGCTGGCTGTGAATCGCAGGATGAATACACGACATGCGCCGGCATAATCGCCTCGAGTCCATTGGCGATCAGGTGGACGAAGGGTTGAATGTCCAAGCCTTCCAGTTGTTCGCGCGTTCGATTATCTACCGGCAGGTCGAGATGGGAATCGGCCACCACCCCGCCGTGCCCAGGAAAATGCTTTCCGACGCTGATCATTCCGGCTTCGCGCGCGCCCAGCATCCAGGCCTCGGCCATCCGGCCGACCAGCCCCGGGGCCGCCCCGAACGAGCGATCTCCGATGACGCTGCTCACCCCAGTGTCGACATCCAGCACCGGGGCGAAACTGAAGTCGATGCCCAGTGCGCGCAGCTCGGCCGCCATCAACCAACCCAGTTCATGGGCTGATCGGCGCGCGCGCCGTTCATCTTCAGCACAGCGACGCAGATAGCAGGCGGCCGGCGGTAACTCAGTGAGGCCGTCGCGAAAGCGCTGCACGCGCCCACCCTCCTGGTCGACGGCGATCAGCAGATGTGGTGATCGTAGTTCATGAATCGCCTGCACCAGCCGATATACCTGTCGTGGAGAAACGAAGTTGCGGCTGAATAGAATCACCCCACCGGTGGCCGGGTGCAGCACCAGCTCGCGGTCCTCCGAGGTGAGTTCAGGCCCGGCCAGATCAATCATCACCGGACCATGTAGCATCGCGTCCCTCCCAGGGTTTCGAGATTTTGTAAACAACCGAAGGTTTCGAGGCATCGCATGACAGGATTCATCGCCAAATTCAGCTCCCGCATTGCGGCAAGCTTACTCACCTTACTCACCCTAGTTGCGACGGCGCAGGCCAATGACGACGAACGTGAAAAGGAGATCGGCTATCACGCACTCAAGCCTTCGATCGTGAGCAATCTGAGCGGCGGTCCAAAGTACATTCGTTGCGACGTCCAGTTGATGACCGAGTATGCGTCAGAGCTGGAGCAAATCAAATTGCACTCTCCGGCCCTCCGGCACAGCATTTTAATGCTGATCGCCGGAGAGGACGGCAAGAAACTACAATCCCGCGATGGCAAAGAGCAACTGCGCCAGGCGGCGCTTGAATCCGTGCAGACCCAGCTCGAGGAGTTGACAGGTGACTCCCTAGTTGCCGATCTGTATTTTACGGCCTATTACGTGAAGTGACATCGAGTCGGTCGCGCAGTGCGTCACCGAACTGGTTGGCCGCCATAGTTACCAGAAACAGGGCCAAACCGGGCGCCAGAATTAGGTGTGGTGCGACCAATAGGTAGCGCACACCGTCGCGGATCATCCCCCCCCAAGAGGCCGCTGGCGGCAGCACGCCGAGGCCGAGAAACGACAATCCGGCCTCGGCAACCACTGCCCCAGCCACGCCAAAACTGGCCTCGACCCAGATCGGTGCGAGTACCAGGGGTAGCAGGTGGTGGCGTGTGATCGCCGGCCCCGTCCGCCCGAGGGCCAGTGCGGCCAGGACATGTTCGCGCTGCCGAAGTGCCAAAACTTGGACCCGTACCAGGCGGGCGTAACCCACCCACCCCATCGCGGCCAGCGCGATGACCACGTTCTCGATGCCAGGTCCGATCATCGCTGCCATCGCGATCGCCAGCAGTATCCCCGGGAAGGCGAGAAATATCTCGATCAGGCGGCTGATCACGCGATCGGTCAGGCCACCGGCATAGCCGGCAATCAGACCCAGCGTGATGCCGATCGCTGCCGACAAAGTTACCGTCGAGAGCGCGACCAGCAGCGAGACACCGGCACCAGTGAGCAAACGGTCGAGCACAGGTCGGCCGAGTTCGTCAGTGCCGAGGATATGCGTAGCCGAGGGCGCTGCGAATATCTCTTCCAGGACAACGCGATTAGGTTCCAGCGACGGCAAGGTCCCGGCCAGTGCCATCAGCAGCCACACGACGAGTATTGAGCCAGCCAGACGCATTAGTCGGCGATCCTGATCCTTGGATCGAGCCAGCCTGACAACAGATCGGCCAGCCGGTTGGCCAACACATAGCCGATCGCAATCACCAGTACTACGCCCTGCACTACCGGGTAATCGCGCTGCCCAATCGCGTCGACCAGCAGTGAGCCGATTCCCGGCCAAGCGAATACCACCTCGGTGATCACCGCGCCGGCCAGCAGGCTGCCGAGTTGCAGACCCAGTACCGTAATCACCGGCAGCAGCGCATTAGGCAAGGCATGCCGCCAGGTCAGCGCGGCTTCGCTGAGCCCCTTGCTGCGTGCCGTGCGTAGGAAGGCCTGCGAAGCGACCTCGAGCAGGCTGCTGCGCACCATGCGGGTAGTAATCGCGGCCATCGACAGCCCCAGCGTCAGGGCCGGCAGAATCAGGCTACCCGGCTCGCGATCGCCGCTGACCGGAGTCCAGCCCAGGGTCACCGAGAACAACAGGACCAACAGGGGTCCAAGCCAGAAATTTGGGATCGAGACCCCGAACAGGGCGAAGCCCTGCGCCAAATGATCTGGCCAGCGCCCGTGTCGGCGCGCCGCCAGCACCCCCAAAGGCAGTGCGAGCACCAGTACCAGCGCCAAGGCAATCGCAGCAAGGCTCAAGGTCGCGGGCAGGCGTTCCATGATCAGCTCGGCCACGGGTTCTCGACGGATCAGCGAGTCACCGAGGTCACCGCGCATTAAGTCGGCGTAGAAGTCGACCCAGCGCACCCACAGGGGTTGATCCAGGCCGAGTGCACTACGCATGGCCGCACGGTCTGCGGCTTGGGCCGATTCGCCCAGGATGACATCGACCGGATCGCCCGGAATCAATACCAGCAGCAGAAACACCAGGGTGCTGACCCCAAATAGTACGATCAGCGTATCGACCAGGCTACGCATCGCGCTCCGCGGGGCCAATGATCAGCACCCGTGTGCCGCGCTCGATCTTGTCGTACAGGGTGATCAGATCGGCGTTGTGCATTCGGACGCAACCATGTGAACCTGGCGTGCCCATTTGCGCACTGTCGGGGGCGCCATGGATGTAGATGTAGCGACGCAGCGTATCGCAACCGGTGCCGCGATTGCGGCCGGACTCGGCTCCGGTCAGCCAGATGATCCGCGTCAGTATCCAATCGCGGTCGGGATGCTGGGCAGCCAGCTGCTCGCTATAGGTCTCCCCGGTCGGTCGCCGTCCAACGAACACGGTATTGGGCAGGCAGCCGTCCCCAACCTTGATACGCACCCGGTGCTCTCCGCGTGGGGTACAACCGGAGTCCATGCGCTCGCCGGGTCCGTTGGTCGCCGTCGACACTGGCCACTGCATGACGCAACGCTGCCCCTGCATCAGTGACAGACGCTGATATTCGATCTCGATGAGGACCCAAGGTTCAGCGGATGCGGTCATCTGCCACTCTCACCCGCTGCAACGCCAAGTAGTTGCCATCGTGCCCAGGAGCATAGTCTGCCAGACCACGACTGACCGCGATGTTCGACTCATACCATAGGGGTACATAGACCAGATCGCGGTGTATCAGCCGTTGCACCTCAGCATAGAGTGGTGCGGCGGCGGCCGCATCCAAGGTCTCGGCACGCTCGATCAAGCGATCGACCTCATCCGAGCGGTAGCGGCCGCGGTTGGCCCCATCCGGTGGCAGCGAGCCGCTGTGAAAGGCATAGCGCAGGATATCTGGGGTGTTAACACCGACCCAGGCCAGGCTGTACATCTGAAAGCGTCCGGCCCGAATGTCACCAAACAGGGTGCCCCAATCATAGCTGGCGATCCGTAATCGGATACCGATCTGCGCTAGCTGGCTCTGCAAGACATAGGCGATCCGCAGGCGAAACGGGTCGGTCGAGGTCTTGTAACTCAGCTCCAGTGGCTTGTGCTCATCAAATCCAGCCTCGCGCAGCAGCCTTCGGGCACGCGCCGGATCGTAGGTATGGGGTTCGAGGTCGCCGACGGCTGCCCAATGAGCCGGCGGCAACACCGATTCGGCGGTGTGGGCGCGACCCCCAAACAGGTAGCGGATGATGGCCTCGCGGTCGATGGCATAGGCGATCGCAGCGCGTACCTCATGTTTGGCCAGTACGGGATCGTCGAGATTGAAGCCGATGTAGGCGAACGTGGTCCCCGGGACCTGCTGCAGTTCGAGAGTCGGTTGATCAGCCAGGTAACCATACAGCTCGGCCGGCAGGTCGTTCTGCAACAGGTGCGCCTCGCCGCGCAACAGTTTGAGTGACCGCATGGTCGGATCGGCGACCGGTGCAAACAGGATACGTTGGCCGTCCGTGCGCCGCTCGAGCAACAGCCCAGCGTTTTCGCGGCGCTCCACTAGCGCGAAGGGGCCGTTACCGATCGGTGCGCGTATGGCTTGGCGATCTGCAGCCAGCCGGGCCGGGACAATGCCGATCGTCAGTCGCGCGGGGAAGGCGGGATCGGCACGCGCGAGATGGAAATCGATCTGATCATCGGCGGCCGAGACTATCTCTGAGACATGCGCCAAGCCACCCGCATGGGGCGAGCCCAGTGCCTTATCGAGCAGGCTAAGATAGGTCGCGACCACGTCGGCAGCTACTGGCCGGGTGCCATCCCAATAGTCGGCGCGGTCTGCCCGCAGCGTGAAACGGTAGTGCCGGGCGTTGAGCCGTTGCCATGTCGCCATGCCGGGGCCTGGTGTCCCATGCTCGTCGAGTTGAACCAGACGATCATAGAGCAACGCATTGACGCGCTCGGAGGCGGCGTCCCCGGCCAAGCGCGGGTCCAGTACACTGGGCGCGGTAGCGACCGCGAAGACGATGTGGTCAGGGGACTCTGACGTGCATGCACCAAGCAACAAGCACAGCCCGAGCAGCAGCCATCTTACCATTGCTTGAACGGCAGCAGTATCAGGTTGCTGTTGTAGTACCTTCGGTCGTGCGACACCTCTTCACCCAGCCAGGGTGGTCGCTCGAAATCCTCATCGGCACTGCTCAACTCGATCTCGGCCAGTATCAATCCCTGATTCTCGCCGTCGAACTCGTCGATCTCCCAGAGATGTTCGGCCTGGACGACATGGTGCCGAGTCTTCTCGATCAGCGGCCGCAAGGCAACTCGATCGAGCATTTCTCGCGCATCACCGAGCGGGATCTCATACTCGTATTCCAGACGGTGGATGCCGTCCAATGCCTGCTTGATGTTCAGCTCGGCCATCTCGCCTTTGATCCGAACCCGGATGGCCGAGCGCTCACCGCGCGCCAAGTAACCTTGGACCAAACGCACACTGTCGCGCACCTCGGCACGCCAAGCGTCAGACTGCAGTAGGAACTTGCGCTCGATTTCTGTACCCATGTTTCAGTCCCTCTCGAACAACGCTATCGACTCGACATGGGCGGTGTGCGGGAACATGTCCATGACTCCCGCGCTGTGCAGACGGTAGCCGTGGCGATTTACCAGCTCACCGGCATCTCGCGCCAAGGTACCCGGATTGCAGGACACATAGACGATACGTCGGATGCCGCAAGCTGGCAGGCGTGGCAACACCTGCAACGCACCGCTGCGCGGTGGATCCAGCAGGGCCTTGTCGTACTCGACGCCCAACCAAGGCTCGGCATCGAGCTCGCCATACAGGTCGGCAGTGTAGAAGCACAGGTTGGCAAGCGCATTGTCGGCAGCATTGCGGCGTGCCCTGGCGACCAGCCCGGCATCGCCCTCGACGCCGGTCACCCTGGCACAGACACGGGCGATCGGCAGGGTAAAATTACCGATCCCACAAAATAAGTCCAGCACCCGATCATCCTCTTGGAGATCCAGTAATCCGATCGCCCGATCGACCATCTGGCGATTGATGTCGCTGTTTACCTGGGTGAAGTCGCTTGGTAGGAAGCGCAGCGCGACATTGTGGGTCGGCAGGCAGTAGCGCAGATCGAGCGCAGTGTCGAGCGGGCGAATGGTCTCTGGTCCACCGGGTTGCAGGTAGAAGACCACATCATTCGCGCGCTGGAAATCCTTCAGAAGCCGCTCATCTTCGCCGCTGAGGGGGTCCAGGATGCGCAGAACCAGGGCGCATTGAACATCGTCCATCGCCACTTCGATCTGCGGTAAGCGCCGCCGGATGCTCAAGCCGCCGATGAGATCACTCAGTGCCGGCAACAGGTTTCCGACTCGGGGATGCAGCACATGACATCTATCGACATCGGCGATGAAACTGGATCCGCGCTCGCGAAAGCCAACCAGTACCCTGCCCTTGCGTAACACCTCTTTAACACCCAGACGTGCCTTACGACGATAGCCCCAGGGCGACTCGCCGACCAGAGCAGGCAATACCTCGAGTGGAGCAACACCGCCCAATTCTCTTAGATTGTCGAGCAACACGGTTTGTTTGGCCGCGATCTGCGCCTCAGGGGCGAGATGCTGTAGGCCACAGCCGCCACAAATTCCGTACTGCGCGCAGCGTGGTTCGACACGGTTGTTGGATGCCTTCAGTACCGTCACCACTTGGCCTTCATCGTGACTGCGGCGGCGTTGGAGATAGCGGAACGTGACCGTCTCACCTGGCAGGGCGCCGTGCACAAAGGTGGTCTTGCCATCGACATGCGCAACACCGCGCCCATCATGGCTAAGACCACCAATACTGACCTGAAACTCACCCTCGGGAACACGCTTGCGGCGCCGCCGGGGACCCATTCAGGTTACGCCCCAAGCGGTTAGGAACTCCGCCTGATAGGTTAGGCCTTGGGTGGCGAGTGCCTCGCGGAGCTGATTGAGAGTGCGTATGGCATCGCGGTTATCCACCTCACCAGTGACTGCCAGCAGGCGCAATGCAACCAAATAGGTGTTGATCGCGCGTAGCTCGCTGTAGGCCCTGGCTAGTGAAAAATCACCCTGTAGCCAGGCCGCGGCGGCGGCGTCCTCGGTGTGGTGTAGTAAACCCGGGAAACCGAGCCTACGCGCGGTCTCGTCCAGTCCTGGGCTATCGGCGACCTCGGCCTCGGGTGTCAGGCAACTACGCAGGTCGCGGTGGAATTCGCGGCCTTCGCGCACGGCCTGCCAGTAGCTCGGGTAACTGATCTCGTGCATAAGGGTACGGAAATGCAGCAGTGGGAGAATCTCGCCTGTCCCACCCCAGGTGATCAACTGGGTGTGCCGCAGTGTCGCTTGATAAAAGGCATGTAGCATCGCCGACTCGTCATGCTCGTCTTCGGTCAGCGATTCGATGCGTACCTCGTCGACCGCGTGCTCGAGCAGAGTTATACCGGCGATCGCCCGTTGGTCCCAGCGCAGCACTTCGCTGGATCCGGTCTGCTGTCGGCGCTGATGGAACAACACCCGGGCTACCGACTCATCATCCAGATCGGCGACCTCGAACAGCTGCCTGGTGCTGGTTACATCGGGTACCCTGGTGACTGCGACGACTGTGAACTGCATGCCTACTCAGACGGGAAGACGCCAGTCGATAGGTAGCGGTCACCACGATCGCAAACAATCACGACGATCACTGCGTTTTCTACCTCGTCCGAGAGACGTAACGCGGCCGCCACGGCGCCGCCGGAGGATATTCCGCTAAAAATCCCCTCCTCGGCCGCCAAGCGACGGGTCATCAATTCCGCCTCCTCCTGGGTCACATCCATCTCCCGATCCACCATGCTGGCGTCGAAGATGCGCGGGATATACTCCGCTGGCCAACGGCGTATGCCGGGGATGGCCGCCCCGGGGGCAGGTTGCACCCCGATGATCTGCGGCCGCGGGTGTTGTTCGCGCAGAAAGCGCCCGGTACCCATAATGGTGCCCGTCGTACCCATCGCACTGATGAAGTGAGTGATCTGGCCGCCACTGTCGCGCCAGATCTCCGGGCCGGTAGTCTCGTAATGGACTCGTGGATTGTCGGGATTGGCGAACTGATCAAGCACTTTGCCTTTGCCTTCGCGCTCCATCTGCGAGGCAAGATCGCGCGCGCCTTCCATACCTTGCTCGCGGGTAACCAGAATCAGCTCGGCGCCATACGCACGCATCGAGGCGCGGCGCTCGACACTCAGGTTTTCGGGCATGATCAAGACCATCCGAAAACCTCGGATGGCCGCCGCCATCGCCAGCGCAATGCCGGTGTTGCCGCTGGTCGCCTCGATCAAGGTATCGCCCGGGCTAATCTCTCCCCGCTGCTCGGCATGGCGGATCATGGACAGCGCCGGTCGGTCCTTTACCGAACCCGCCGGATTGTTGCCTTCGAGTTTGGCCAGGACAACATTATCGGTCGGCCCTGGCACCCGCTTCAGGCGCACCAGCGGCGTGTTACCGATGCAGGATTCGACCGTGGGAAACTCCATTCATGCAGTTTACTCAATCGGCTAGCGCAAAACGAGATAGTATCGACGCTAGGGTTACACAAGGACGAGGCTCGGATTCGAGGAGCAGCGTGGCTAAACTCCTAAAGTTCCATCGTTCGGATAGCCTTTACTATCGAACCTATTTGCTGACCCTCGCGCCCCTGTTGCTCGGGTCGGCCGGTTTCGGGCTCTATCTTTGGCTCGGCGCCGGTCTTCCTTGGCTGGCTCTCAGCGGCTTGCTTGTGCTTCTGGCTGGATTGGCACTGACTTTGTTGATCGCCGCCGATCGCTTGCATCGTCTAAAGCGCCCCGTCACCCTCGTCAATCGCGCATTGCGCCGATTACACGACGGTGAACTGGACGTCCAAATCACCAATGTCTCTCAGGGTGAGATGGGTGAGCTCGAGACTGGTTTCAATGCTATGGCGCGGAAACTCGCCACCGCGCAGGCTCGACTCCAAGAGCGCATCAATCAGGCGAACCAGGATGTCGAGGAAAGCATGGAGGTAATCGAAATTCGAAATGCCGAACTCGATCTGGCGAGACGTCGCGCGATCGACGCCAGCCGGGTTAAAACTGAGTTCTTGGCCAACATGAGCCATGAGATTCGTACGCCGATGAATGGCGTACTTGGCTTTACTCGCCTACTGAGTAAAACCAAACTCAATGACAAACAGCGCGACTTTCTGGCCACGATTCAGAAGTCGGCTGACTCGCTGCTTCGGATCGTCAACGAAATACTGGATTTCTCTCAGTTGGAATCAGGCAAATTGGTCTTGACCCACGAGCCGTTCAGGCTACGCGAGTGTATCGAGATTGCGGTGACACTATGGACGCCTCAGGCACACAACAAGCACCTGGAGTTGGTGTCTCTGATCTACAGCGATGTGCCGGATCATCTGGTGGGAGACGAAACCCGCATCATTCAGATTATCAATAATCTGATTGGGAACGCAGTTAAATTCACCGATCAAGGAGAGATAGTCGTACGCGTGATGCTCGAAGAAGCAGACGAGCACCGTGTTACCGTCACCATTTCGGTGAGTGACACAGGTATTGGCATCCCACTTGGCGAGCAACAAAACCTGTTTCTGGCATTCCACCAAGGGAGTGCCACGACCAATCGATTGTTTGGCGGCACCGGACTCGGATTGAGCATCTGCAGTTCGCTGGCCGAGGCGATGGGCGGCAGCGTCGAGGTCAGCAGCCACTCAGACGAGGGGTCGGTCTTTCGTGCCACCCTGAAACTCGATCGTGACCCCGATGCCCCACCAATCCGCCATGCCCCGCCGCTCAATCGGCGTGGGCTTCTGATCGATGGTCATGACCTCTCGCGCATCGCACTGCGTAATGCGCTAACCGACATGGGGCTGGCGGTCGATGACCATGCCAACTTACCCGAGCCAACAGACGCTGACTTCACCCGTTACGCGCTGATCGCCGTTGGCTGCAATGAAGAAGAGTCCGTGGTGGCAGACCGATTGCACTGGATTCGAGAATGCACGGAAACCCATACAGTCCCAGTAATCGCATTGGTTTCGAGCTCGGACGAGGACTTGTTGGCACGTTTCGCCGCCAGCGGTGCCGTCTATTGCCTGAGTAAACCGCCACCACGCCGTCATCTGCATGAGGCGCTGCGTACCTGCTTGCGGTCTGGGCCGGTTATGCATACGCCCGGGGCATCGCCGGAGTCGACTACCGAAGAACCCGTGTTGCTTGATCAGACGAAGTATCTGCATGGAAAACTGTGCCTGGTGGCCGACGATCACCCAATCAATTTGCGCCTGATCACTCACTTATTGAGCGATGCAGGGGCCCGGGTTTTACAGGCCAGCAACGGCGTTGAGGCCGTTAGCTTAGCTAAGCAGCAGAAAATTGACATGGCCTTCCTTGACGTCCATATGCCGGATATGAATGGCCTGGAGGCAGCACGCGGAATCCGCGCGCTGAATCCGGAGCGAACGATCTCGATTATCGCCCTGACCGCAGACGCGGCCGAAAAAAATCAGCTCGAAATCGCCCGTGCCGGGATCGATCGCTATCTGATCAAACCAGTCAACGAAGAAGATCTGCGGCGTGTACTGCATGAAATGAGCGCAGGTATCGTGTCCACCCAGTTCCTAGATGCAGCACTACCGCAACGCGACTGGCCGGTCCGAGATCGGGCCCAGGCCCTACGCATCGCCGGTGGCTCCGATAGCATTGCTAGCAAACTCTTCGAAGACCTATGCGCCGAGCTACCCAAAACCCTGGCCACGATGCGCGACCATCTAGCCCAGGAAGATTGGGAAAAGATGTGGCAAGTATCGCACCGTCTGCATGGCGCAACGGCAGTCTGCGGTGTGCCTGCGCTCTACCATGCCCTAGGCGATTTGCAACCGGCGATTACGCTAGAAGACGAGGCAACGGTAAGCAGTGTTTTCTGTCGTGTCGAAGAAGAAGCTCAACGCTTGCTGGCGTCGGAGTCTTGATCGAATCGAAAAGGCACCGTCGCTAGTGGGCCAAGCGGATAATTCTGTAACGCTCAGAGCCAGAGTGCGAGCGCGAATCAAGGCGCGTTTCGCAGGCAATGGCCGCGCCCTTGGCAAGAAACGCAACACGGAGTCGCGCTCGCACAGTGGCTCCCAAAGGGCCACGGCACAAGCACCGTGGGCGGTGTTGCCGTCCTTGGAAAGG
>JANQRK010000117.1 GCA_028284585.1 Chromatiales bacterium | reverse complement strand
CGGGTAGTACAGACATCACAGACAGCTCAAGACAAAAAGCGGAAAGCGGATGGTGAGCGCGTCATGTTCATGATGCTGCTTGATGACATGCGCCAGCGGCTAGCTGATCTCGATGCAAGTCTTGCGCAGCGCTATGAAACCCTGCGCGGCAAGTACGGCGACAATGTTGTCGACGGCATGATGGATTCATTCCTGTCCGATGAGGAAAAGGCCGGGCTCGAAACCGACGAGGACAAGATGGCCGCCTTGGCAGATAAGTTCCTGAACCCCGACGGCTCAATCAAGGACGAGTATAAGGACCTCGAAGATGCCAAATATGTCCGGGATTGGCAGGAAGCCCAAAAGCTGAGACCGATCGTGGCCAGATTTGACGGGCGCAATGACCTGTCGGCCGCAGAAAGAAGTGAGGTTTATGGCGTGGCGGAGCAAACGTCGTTGGCGGCGAACAAGAACATGATTGCGCTATCGAAAAACGCCGAATTCAAGGAAACCGTTGACGGCGTGCTGGACGCCGAGCGCGCTACCGTCAGCGTGCAGAAAGCCGATACCACCGTAGACTTTGGTCAGTAAACATACAAACAGGCTAACGACTGACTCTTGCGGCTGCTTTTGCTCGATTGGCCGCATTACCGATATTCTTTGCGGCCTCGTCGACTCCCCAAGGACCTAGTGCCGAATAGCCGATATGGTACTCGACCGTCATGCCTTGCCAGTCAGCATCGTAGAAGAAGTACTTCGATGCAATACCGCGCCGCGCCAGTTCGTGAACGAATTGGTCGCCGATCACCGGTGCCGTTACACCGTCACCATTACCTTTGCCGTATCCGATAAGAATACCGATACCCCCGGTGGCGAACGAATAGCGGCTTGCTTTTTCCAGTGCGTCGAAAGACGAAGCGGCCTGTTCGCCGAGGGCATCAACGGCAAATGCCGAGGCTGAAAAAACAACCAACGTCAGCAAGAAAATGCTTGCGGCGGAAGGCCGAATCCTGCCATTCAAAAAGGAACCTTTTTGATAGCTTTTTCATAATCGGTATCTGGGTGTAATGAGGTGTAACAGCGGTGCGGATTCCTGCGATGTTGACGGGTGGATGCACACGAGGCCGTAACTTCAGCCGCGACGATCAGAAGGGTTCCCTTTTGTCTATGCTGCGGCCCTACGGCAAAGACCTGAGGCGATTCAACCGGTTAGGGGAAGAGCGACGGCAATGGCAGTTTACGGATACGCTCGGGTCAGTACCGAAGACCAGAATCTCGACCTCCAGCGCGATGCACTGCGCGCTGCCGGGTGCGAGCAAATCGTTGAGGATGTCGGCGTGTCGGCTGTGGCCAAGAAACGCAAAGGCTTCGATGATCTCGTCTACGCGCTGCAGGACGGTGATACGCTCATCATTTGGAAGCTGGACCGGGCGTTTCGCTCGTTGCGTCAGGCCCTTGATGTACTCGAAGTCTTTGAGCGGCGTGGCATTGAGTTCCGCTCACTGACCGATCAAATCGACACCACGACGCCAATGGGCAAATGCATGTACCAGGTTCGCAACGCCTTTGCGGAACTGGAACGCTCCCTGATCAGCGAACGTACCAAAGCAGGGATGGAAGCCGCCCGAGCGCGAGGCAAGCAGATCGGCAGGCCAAGGCTGCTGAGCGAGAAAGATGTTCAGACTGCGCGTGAAGCCCTGTTGCTTCGTCCGTGTGTAACACGGAAATCCCTTGCTGCAGAACTTGGCGTGTCAACTCACACTCTTTCCCGTGCTCTAAAATGAAGCAGGCGGAACACGCGAATTTTGTTAGCCCGCAGGCAGGAGCGACTAGCCACGGGTGTGACATTGACCACATTCCGGCTAACGGATTCTGTGGTGTATTGGAACAGCGAATCGGAATTTTTAGTCGATCTTCAGAAATCCAGTAGGAAGGCGATAATAATGGGCAACGCGCCGGTGTTGATTTTCGTTCAGCGCGTATATTACGATGCGGGCCCTCAGGAATCTGAATCCCTTGTGCTGCGGCAAAGCGCAGGGGTCAAAATCTCTCGTGTGTGCGTTTGTACGGCATTGCCAGGGTGCAAAGATGTCAGATTTTTTTCCAAGTAGACATCTCAGCATCAGTATGCGATTGCCTAAGCAAATGACATTAAACGTTATTTCCTTTTGGGCATGAGATGTGCACAACCAAACGGCAATCCGGTGACTGCTGAGGTGACCGGGATGGCAGCGATTATTCGAGATGGAGTTCTTAAACGCGGGCCAGATACAGTGATTCATGGTGTTTGCCCTCACGGGCAATCCAAGAACCGTGTCGTGCTGTGGGCAGTTGCATCTTTTCGCGTTTAGGTGTAGTAAGGCACTAGGAATTACCCGTAAGGGTAATTCCTAGTGCCTTTAATTGTGAGCACTGCAAAATAAAGGGGAACAGGACGTGAACGATAATGATCTGCCCGCCAGGGTATTAGCGCTCTTAGCTAAGCCCAAAGTGCGCATTTTGCACGAAGAATTTCTCGCTGCGCATAAAGAGGAATTGCAGAAGACGTTCGTCGAGCCTGAAAACAATGCGCGCTCCGACATCGCAAAGGCGATAAAAGACAATCACCCAGCGGTAAATGCAGCTCGCCGCCAGAGACGCGCCTTGTCAAGAAAGGTCCATCAAAAGTTGTTAGACAGCAAGATAAATCCGCGGCCTTAACAAATCGGGATATAATTCGTCTTTCTATATAAGACGACCAGCCCTGGATTGGCTTTCTTTAAGTTTCATCTACAAGCGTGCTATCTCACGGCAAGACTGTAAACCTCCCCAGTTTGTCGTTTGAGGAAAAATTGGTATGAGTTTTTTCGAGAGCAGAGATGCATATCCGCATTTTTGGGAATTGGTTTCCGATGAAATTGACTGTATCAAGAATGATCTTAATGAAGAGATTGAGCTTGACGCTATCATTTTATATGAAGCCTTTTATAGCGCGAAACAAACAGCGGCGCGTCACAAAAATTTCATTTCAAGTTATAATAAAGAAGCTGCCCATTTGTGCTTTTGGATTAGAAAACTGAAGCCAGCACATGTCGTTGATCGCCCTACCATTATATCGCGCTTGAAGTCGCAGCTTCCGTCTATTCTTGCTAGAGACACAGACGAAGAACTACAGAAAGTAGAGGCTTTACAGGCCCAACTCGATGCCCAAAAAAACTATATAGATGTATTCCGGTATCCCTTGAACGAGAAACTCGCGCTAATGGTGGCGTTTGGAATAATCTGTCTTGGCGACGCAATTTTTGCGGAAGACTTGCGAAGTGAAGGGAAGGCGGGACAGGCTGACGAAATACTCGAAAAGGGCGCGAATGCGGCTGCAAGAATCGAGCGCCTTTCACCTATTATAACACATTCGATGAGACGAGATAACTACTCTGCTAAATCGATGGCTACGTATTTCGAATGGATATTCTCCGATTAGCGCAGTTTAGAAAAAAATACATCCTTATAGGTGTTTTTATTATTACATACTCCGTGACCTTTTTTATCCTCGATGTACTTTTATTCGATGACAAAGACTTATTTTCGCGGTCCGGATCAATTACTGTAGCCATTTGTCTATTATTTGCTTCCTTTGATATTAAGGAGTTTTATTCTTCATTTCTGCGCGGTGAGGATGTTAATGCTATAAAAGTAAACTATGAGGCAATGCGAGGTAAGACGGCAGAATGGATCGCTAAGCAATCATCATTGAAGAGTTTTCACGTGCGATATTATACTAGTTTCGCAATATTAGGAACTTTAGTGTGGGGGTACGGCGATCTATTAACCGACCTATTTCGACTGTATTTCCTGGGCTAAAAGATTGAGCCATCTTCATTATGTTGAACTAAAGGGACCCGTGCTGCACAAAGGAATATGTATTTTCGGCAACGATCATGTGGTCGAGGGTGCGCACGTCAATTAGGCGCAAGGCATCTTTTAGCCGCTCGGTGATATTGCGGTCTGCTTGGCTTGGCGTTGCGTCGCCAGATGGATGATTGTGGACGAAGATACACGCTGCCGCGTTGTGCTGAAGAGCGGATTTGACGACCTCGCGCGGATGCACGCTAGCCCCGTCGATGGTCCCGCGAAACAGCTCTTCGAAGGCCAAAACCCTGTGACAGTTATCCAGCCAGAGTACCGCGAAGACCTCGTGCTCCAGATGGCTCAATTTCAGTTGCAAAAAGCGCTGGGTATCCGCGGGACTGGACAGCCGCTGCCCCCGGGAGAATCGTTTTTGCATTTCGCTCATCGCGGCGTCAATCACCTCCTCTGATGAAGCCGGTCGGCATTTTTTGTCGTTGCCGCAGATCAACAATACTCGGTGGAACTCGTCGTGCAGTGCGTCGTCAACCGTTTTCGTCTCATCCGGCTTGGGTACAGCCCATACCCCAGACGCGAGCGCCGAGCGTGCCGCTGCGATGTCGCGGTAGTAGTCGCTGAGCCGCATAACGGGCTCATCACCGTTCACCGCGATTTTGCCAACGAACGCCCCCGCGATGCAGGAATACACACGGGCTTCTTCGAAATCGTCAAACAGGTCCAGTTGTCTATCGTCCATGATCACCTCTCCTTCCCTTACAGCGCCGGGTTTTGCGGGGACTTGCCATAGACGGCTGTGCCATCTGGCCCGCTGATCGTTGTGGTCTGGGCTGCGATCCGGGCAATGCCATCATCATTGGTGACAATCAGTGCGGGGAGGTTTTCAGAGTTTGCAGCCTGCCATGCGCTGGCCGCCTCACCCGGAGTGGAGTGTTTCGTGCTTTCTCCTATTCGGGAAAAGTGAATGGTGTATTTTCTGGGCATCCTTGCCGGTTCCTTTCGTCGTTGGTTGGTGTTCTCCTGCAGGTATGGTCGGCGTTTATTTCTGCACCGATCTGTTATCGCTATTCCAGTGAAGGACCGCGATCACGCCTGATTTTGTGGTGTATTGACCGCGATGGTTTTTCGCGCTTCATTCGCTCGAACTCTTCTTTCAGACTCGCTGCGCTGCCTAGTTTCATCTTCTGATAGCGGCGCACATCCTTTTGGAGTTCGCCAATCTCGCATTTCAAAGGCGTCTGCTGCTCCCGGTGCTTAGCATTCAGGTTTCGACGCTGTTCAAGCTGCCGCCTGACCAGCGTTTCCACATGTTCCCGATCCCGATTAAGCGCTTGTAGCGCTTCGTGCTGATTCTGGCGCTGGATGCGGGCATGCTTCCCCGTGAGGCGGTGCCAGAATCCTTTCAGACCCTTGGCGAGCCGTTTCGATCGAGCGCGTGTTTCTGCCCCCTGACGCTCTTGTATGTGTTTTGCGTGGTGCTGGCGTTCCTCGCGCTGGCGCTGAACAAGCACTGCGCGCCGACGCGCCATCGCCAGCTTTTGCTGCGCACGTTCTTCTCGGGCCTGGTTCAGATCCGCACGAAGCTTTCCGGAGAATTGCTCGCCGATCTGCATCCTTGCTTGCGCAATCGACGGCAGGTCCTTGGAATCACCCAAGCGTTCACGGACCTGTTTGGTTTTTATCCCGGTAAATTTGGCAATGGCCCAGGGCTCACCGCGATAATCCACTGCGACGTAACCCCGGCGGTCACCACGGGCCAGTAAGAAACCTCGTTCTTTCAGGGCGTGCACATAGGCTTGGCGGGAATCCGAAATCGCCCAGCACTCTTTAAACATCCGTTTGAGGTCTCTTGGGTCATGGTCGTTTCTTCTGGCCTGCTGCCATTCCTCACGGGTGAAGTTCAGCGGGTTGCTGTACTTTCGGTCCACAAACCCTTTCGGCATGTCCCAGCCATGTTCCAGGTAGAGGTTTTTGGCAATGTCGTTCAGTTTGCGCTTGTAGTGCGGCAGGTTGATCGCCTTCATCTCATCGGCATTGATGCGGCTCCAGACCGCGTGCGCATGGCCGCATCTGTCTCCCTTTTCGTGAAGCACAATGGCGCGGGGTTGTTTTTCCAGGCCCAATCGTTGTTCTACCTGCGCAATGGCGGCCTCAAATGCCGCTATCGGGACGGTTTCGTTTGGTGGCGGGTTGAGGCTGAGCGAGAGCAGGTACTGCTTCGCGCGCGTGCCCTTGCTGACCGCGTAGGCTTCCTGGAACGCCCCATACAGATTATCGGCTACGAACCCGCGCAGATCATGGACGGTGACGTGATCGTTGTCCTGGGTGTTTAGCAAGTGGGCGGCCAACTGGCTGCCCCCGGCCCGCTGTGATGCTTTGAGGATCATGACTTCCCTCCAATGCCGGGGAAGCCCAGCGCCATCATCAGCACCACGCGCATTTCCTGGATAGCCTCACAAGCATCCCGGATGGCTTCTTCAGTCTCATCGGTGACCGGCAGCGCGCCCAAATTGGCCGCCTTGGCGAGCTGGTTGAGATTGTTGGCGATCCGCGCGTTTCCGAGCCTGCCGAGCACATGGCCGAGGGCCTCATGATCCTTGATCGGCTCGCGCCGAACCCGACGCGGCGATTCATCGCCTTCAAACAGTTGGGCTCGGATATAGGCCCCGAGGGGCATATCCCCGGCGGCTTGCGCAAGGAATCGGCGTTCTTCCGCCGTCAGGCGGAGAGAGAAGGGCGTTGGCACGCCAGACGGAGCCGTGCTGCATTGGGTCATGGCTGCGGCTCCTGGAAATAGGGAACATGCTGCTCAAGATGCTTGTTCCACTCTTGGAGAATGTCGAACAATTCGTTCGAAGTTTCTCCATCGAGGGGCACCATCTTTTCAACGACTTACATCGTATCCAAGTTTTTCTCTAAACCCTTTTCGTGAACTTTGCGTGAGTCAGCTTACGCTGAGCCGCCGCAAAACCACGAGTTCGGGCTTGTTGCCTTCTCGCTCACACACACGATTGGCGGCTTCGATGAGTTTCGGCAGCTCAGCCGCTCAGTAGTGTGTCGTCATCCGTCCGGATCGATGGCCGAGTAGATCCTGCCGGTCCCCGAAGCTCACGCCGGCGGCACGAAGTAGCCGGCCGAACATGTGCTTCAAATCATGGACGCGAACCTGTGGGAGTTCGACGACTTTGCGAACCCGACACCAGGAGCTGTTACGCATCCGGGCGATCGGTTTACCCTTGTACGTGAAGACGTGCATCGCATGCTGACCGCGGCGCGATTCTACGACCGAACTCGCGATGTCGCTTCAGACCGCCAGTGGCTCGTCCGGGGATCTCAAAAGGTGCCATCCTTGGGATTTTCCCTAGGCACAATTGCTATGGCGCTCGCGCACCTCAGTATTCTCGCAAGGTGCCCTACTGCTCGGCGGGGATTTCAGCCGTCGGATCATAGAGCAGCATGTGCTCCTGTTCGTCCGGGTCATTGCGAACGACGATGGCACGGGCAGGCTCTGTAGCGCTGAGGTTGACGGGCTGGTGGGGGACGCCCGGAGGGATGAACAGAAAGTCACCGGGCTGCGTCGTCACCGAATGCTGCAGCCGGTCGCCCCAGCGCGTTTCGACGCGCCCTTCGAGTACGTAGACGGCACTTTCAAACCCCTGGTGGCTATGCGGTTCGGCGTACCCGCCCGGCGGGATGATGACGAGGTTCATCGACAGTTCTCGGGCGCCCACCGTGGGGCCGGAGACCCCAACAAAATTAGGCAGATTCTGCACGGTCATGATTTCGGGCGGCGACCGCACCAGCACCACCTGGCCGTATTCGGGCACTGCGGTGTCGGACTCTTCGTCCGCTTCTGCCACCAACACCGTAATGAGTCCAGCAAAGGTGAGCACGATCATTCGTGCAGTTCTCCGGGGCGACCTGCTTCCCTGACCCATGGGCGATCGGGCGTGTCGTTGAAGCGGCTGCTTGCTAACCATTGAAACCTCCACTTGCATGCTCACTTAGGGCCAATACGCGACGGCTCCCAATCGTCCGGGCTGGTTCGTCGCAGACGACGTCGGGCTGGGATGTATACCTTAACCCAAGGCGGGTACAGCTGCGTCCGGCAATGATAAATACCAGTGCCCGGCCGTTCGATTCGCACAGTCCACCGGCCATCAACGCCCCGGCGCTGGTGGCGCTGAGGCGACGGCCCGACTACCAACAGATCCGGTGTACATCAATGATATCGAGTACCTGCGTCGCTTCGGTCAGGAGAACTGGACGACCGAGGTCGAGGAGATCGCCGGGAAGATCAGCGAGCGGAATCTATCGTCCGAGCTCAAGGGCCGTGACCGAGAGGCGATCGCCCTGATGCGCTACCTTGCAGGCACAGGACCTGTACGACCCCCGAACCTCCTTTCCAAGGAAGGGCATCAGGTTGCATTACCGCTCGTTCGGGGTTCAACCGACCCAGAACCCGCGCTCGCCGGCAGCGTAGCGGCGCTTGTCCAGACCTACCCAGCGCCCCGTCGGAAAAGCGAAGACGATAAGGAAGAACAAGCCCAACACGATGAGCGATGCATCGTAGTAGCCGCCGATCGCAAACATGACGATAAAGAACAGGCCACCTAGCGCAGCAAGCCGCGTGCGCCAGCCGATGGCGAGGCCGATCGCTACCATAAGTTCCCCCCCGGTCACGATCCAGGCGATAAGAAGCCATAGGGGCAGGGCGAAGTTCTCAATGAACAGCGCGCCAAAGGACAGTGGGTCGATCTCCTCGAGCCGCCCGATAAAGGCTGTCTTCAGGAAGTCGGTGTATAGCCAACCCTGACGAAAGATTTTGTTAATGACCGCGATACCAAAAAAAAGCGCCATGAGATAGCGCAGGAACAGAACCGGTGTCCTCCCCAGGAAGCGCACCGCTTTGTTCACGAGCCTTCCCCCGGTAGGGGCCGGCCCAAGAGTTTGCGCACGAGTAAAAAGCCTTCGCGCCGGGACATTGTGCTGCAATCGCCCACGATCTCCCCGGCGACTGTTAGCGCGCCGTCGCGCTGGTCGATCGTGAACTCGTCGGCCACGATTCTTCCGGCCACCGTGTCGATATCGGCTATCGCATCTTCCCGGTCAGTCTCTATTGTCTCCCCGTCGACACGATAGACGGTCAAAGGGCGAGATCGCTGCGTCTTCTGAGCGAACGTCAGATAGTCCGCGATGGTTGCGATTTGCTGCCAGAACGAGAGCTCATGAACTCTGAAAACGAGATTTTCCTCTCCTGCATTGCAGTCAAGAAAGTCGTTGCAGGTCGAGCAACGCATGTTGAACGCGATGACATAGTCCGTTTGGGGATCCGGTGGTTTCTCACAGCCCGACGACAGTGCGGCGAGTGCGGCCAGAGCGAGAGCCGCTAGTCCTTTCGTCATTGCTTGGCGCGACATAGCGTGTAAAACCATTCCAGGTTGAAACCGAATCGTTTGGCCGGGACGAAGGCCTAGCCGTAGGCTCTCGACACGGTATTGTCTCCCTCGTGAAGTCTGAGTATACGAAACCGGTCCGTCGCGCCGGCTCGGAAATCTCGATTGTGGAGGATCAGCTTGAGCCCGGTGTTCCAGGCCTGGCATAGACTTGTCAGGTACTTATCGTTGGCGTCGAAACGACAGCGAACGCCGATCCTCAGGCTGCCTCGTTGGTAGGTCACCAATTCGAACGGCGGCCCGACCGTGATATTGGAGCGGGCGGTTGCATCCAGCGATACCAGTGCTAAGCGGGCGCCCTGGTTTAGTGACAAGCCCAGATGAACGATCCGATCCAGGGACGGCTTTCCGTACTTGCTCTCGCCGATCTGCAAATAGGGCGTCTCCGGTGAAGAGGTGATGTCGTTGCGCTGCGGATAGATCATCATCAAACCGTGCGGTTGGCCAGTGATCTGGACCCCCCAGCAATAGCGTGGTCCCGCCGCTGACACCTGACTGCGGAAGTGCCTGGCTGTATTCGGTCTGCACCGCAAGGCTGAGTGCTCCGACGTATTCGGCCGCTTCAAACAAGTATCTGACGTTGACCAAGTTGGCGCCGCCGTTAGGAAAGTCGAGATCGCGTTGGATGTGGTTGACCACTTCTTGGGTGGGTGGTCGCCAAATTACCCGCTGGCATGATCACGGACAGCCGGTCGGCGGTGGGCGTGAACACATGCATCTTTCGGTAGGTCTGTAGGTGGTTACATAGTCAACACCCGTGTTCGTACGCGAGTCAGAGGCGAAAACCAAGCCATTGTCAAGATTGAGTCCGACGCAATACGTCATCGTTGTTTTCAAGCTCCGATTAGCAAGCGGGTGGAGCCAAGTATGAGACCAAATCGTATTTTTGATGGAAGCCCTTCAGCAGCGACGCTGGTCAGCCGCTCTGCTAAGCTGATTGCAGGCGCCGTATCCAGGTACCGCACCAATTCAGTGCTGTAATCGGGGCTACGTGTCAAGCACCGTGGTGCGCTAAAATTTGTTGCTAGCCTGGTTTTTTGCTCATGTCGTTGCGCAACCCGATGGGCGGTGCGGTTTGGGGGGTGTGGCCTAAAGCGTTGCGACGCCTGCCCAGGTCGTCAGAGAAGAAGACTCCATGCCAGTAGACCTAAAGGAATACGATCCGGGGCCTTTCTTCGACGAAATGATGGCACGTAAAAATCGTGCGCGACCGCTGGCCAAAGAACTGATAGGGCTATTCCGGAAGATGGGCAACGGCGAGCTAGCGGCACGCCAGGATGCTGCTGACCTCGCCATCAGAGAGATGGGTATCACCTTTACAGTCTATAACGAGACTGAAGGGATGATCGATCGCAACTGGCCGTTCGATATCGTGCCCCGAATCATCGACCGGAAAGAATGGGGTCACGTGGAGGCCGGGCTCAAGCAGCGTGTAACGGCCTTGAATCTGTTTATTAACGACCTCTACCAAGACCAGAAGATCGTCAAGGATGGCGTATTTCCGGCCGAAGTCTTGGCCGAATCAAAGAACTTCCGTCCTCAGTGCATCGGCGTTAAGCCACCGCTCGGCGTGTGGGCGCACATTTGTGGCTCTGATTTGGTGCGCGACCATGATGGCACATTGCGCGTGTTAGAAGACAATCTTCGCGTGCCCTCTGGTGTTTCCTACATGCTGGAAAACCGACTGGTCACCAAACGGGTCTTCCCTGAGCTGTTCGAGACTTATGCACCGCTGCCGGTGAATGACTATCCGACTCAGCTTTACGAGATGTTGGCGGCCCTGTCGCCGCGCAGTGTCAAACGGCCTTGCATTGCGGTATTGACGCCGGGAATCTTCAACTCTGCCTATTTCGAGCACGCCTATCTGGCGATGCAGATGGGTGCGGAGTTGGTCGAGGGACGCGACCTGTTCGTGGACGAGGACGATGGTGTTTACATGCGCACCGTGTCCGGCCCGAAACGGGTCGACGTGATCTACCGCCGAATCGATGACGAGTTCATGGATCCCAAGGCGTTTCGTGAGGATTCGCTACTCGGTGTGCCTGGGCTGCTAAGGGCCTGGATGGCGCGCAAGGTCGGACTTGCCAATGCGCCCGGTGCGGGGGTTGCCGACGACAAGGTTGTGTATGCTTTCGTGCCGGAGATCATTCGCTACTACCTGGACGAAGAGCCGGTCATCCCCAATGTGCCAACTTATCGTTGCATGTATCCGCAGGAGCGCCGCTATGTGCTGGACCATCTCGACGAGCTGGTGGTCAAGCCCGCCAACGAATCTGGTGGTTACGGCATGCTGATCGGCCCACGTGCGACCAAGGCGCAGCGCAAGACCTTCGCCAAGCTAATCAGAAATAACCCCCGCAACTACATCGCGCAGCCGACACTCGGGATCTCAACCGTCCCGACGGTGGTTGGGCAGGGCCTTGAGCCACGGCATGTCGATCTACGACCATTCATACTGAGTGGGCGTGAGGTTTCGGTGACCACCGGTGGTTTGACCAGGGTCGCGCTGCGCAAGGGGTCGCTGGTGGTGAATTCGTCACAGGGCGGTGGTTCCAAAGATACCTGGATCGTGGATTCGAGCTAAGCGGAGGTCGTCGTGCTCTCGCGCGTTGCGGAAAACATCTACTGGCTTGCTCGCTATGTCGAACGCGCCGAGAACACCGCGCGTTTGATACGGGTGAATACCCACCTGGTACTGGATACACCGCGCGGCATAGTCCCTGGGTGGGAACCCTTGGTCGACATCACCGGTTTGCTTGATGCCTTCCATAAGGTGGATCGCGAGGCCAACGAGCGCAACGTGGTGCGTTTTTTGATCGGCGATGCGAACAATCCGGGCTCTATTATTTCTGCCTTGGCTGCGGCGCGAGAAAACTGTCGTACGGTACGCGATGTGTTGCCGCGTTCTGCATGGGAGAAGCTCAACGAGCTGCACTTGTTCGCCCGCGAGAATGTGCAGCGTGGCTTGACCAAGGGTGGGCGTGACGATTTTCTGGGTGGTATTATCAGCGGTGCTCAACAGATTGCCGGTTTGCTCGAGTCGGTAATGTACCGCGACGAGGCATGGCATTTTTTGCGCATCGGGCACAACCTCGAACGTGCCGATATGACCACCCGCATCATCGATGTGCGTTCGACGGATCTGTTTCCCGACAACCTGTTGGAGTCGCGCTCGCTCGACACCTTGCAGTGGATCAGTGTCTTACGTTCCATTTCCGGCTATCAGATTTACCGCCGGCACGTTGCGATCCGGGTCAGCCGGCCGAACGTGCTGAGCTTCCTATTTCAGGAGCCGCGTTTTCCGCGCTCTATCGTGCATTGCATCGAGGCGGTGGTTGGCAGTATCGAAGGGCTCGAGCGGCCCGAGAAGGCACTGCGCAGCAGCCGGGCAATCTTGCGTACGTTGCGTGAAACGGACGTGACCGATCTAAATCCGGCCTCATTGCATGAGTTTATCGATGAGTTCCAGATCCAGATCATGGAGCTGCATAGCCGGCTTGCTGAGGTCTACTTCCCGCCCTCTGTGGCCCTGGACGAGACCGGTTAGCAAGGGAAGCTTAATATGCCCATTGCCTGCTTGGGATGGCATCGTTGGAGATTTCGGATCTCGGCTCTGCGATCTCTATCCGCAATATTGCATGAGTAGGTCCATTTTCGGTGAAAGACCGGGATTTCAGGCGATGGGATCAGCTGCTTGACCGGCGGCGCGTCGCCGACCTTCGATTTCATGCTCTATCTGATCCGCATGCGCTACGGTATCCATTGGCGATGGAAGTGTCGAGCGTATTCACCTACGACACGGCGCACAGCGCCACCGCCATGCAGCCGCTGGTTTCGCTCGGCATGCTGGGCACCGACGAGCCGCGCGTCGCGGCGGCGATCCACATCATGGAACAGCATATCGGTGATACGCTCAGCATTCCCCAGGTCGCCGCCCAGGTAGACCTGTCTGTGCGCATGCTCGAGTACCTTTTTCATGCAGACTCTCGGGCTGTCGCGGGCCGCCTATTACCGCCGCCTGCACCTGCAGACCGCGCGCCGCATGGTGATCGATACGCGCGGCTCGAGTTGCAGGAAATCGCGCTGCGCACCGGCTTCACTTCACTGTCGTCCTTCTCGCGCCAGTTTTGCGGTCATTACCATCGGTCTCCTGGCGAGTGCCGCCGCCAGGCCCGCGCGGTATCGATTTGAACCGGCGATCCTTTGTGGCGGGCGGCGCGAAGCGCAGGTCGAGCGAGTACGGTTGTTCGGGACGCGTTTCCGGGGGCGGGATCTCGTGTGTGCCCCGGCTGTGCCCGTGCGGCCAGAAGCGCGTCTGGCGGCGCGCCTCGGCCTCGTTGGCATTGACCGGGAAGGTATCGTAGTGACGACCGCCCGGGTGCGACACGTGATAGGTGCAGCCGCCGATCGAGCGGCGGTTGATCACGTCGACGATGTCGAACACCAGCGGCGTGTGGGGCGAGATCGTCGGGTGCAGCGCGGAGTGCGGGTCCCAGGCCTTGTAGCGCACACCGCCGACGTACTGCCCGCGCACGCCGGTGGCACGCATCGGGATGCGGCGGCCGTTGCAGGTCACCAAGTAGCGGTCGTCGGTCATGCCGTGCACGCTGACCTGCAGGCGCTCGACCGACGAATCGACGTAGCGCGAGGTACCCTGGCCGGCCGATTCCTCGCCGAGCACGTGCCAGGGCTCGAGCGCGCTGTACAAATCGAGCTGCATGCCCTCGACGTTGATCGAGCCGACGCGCGGAAAACGGAATTCACGAAAGGGTTCGAACCATTCCAGTTCGAATTCGTAGCCCGCGTTGTGCAGGAATTCGACCACATCGCGCATGTCTTCCCAGACGTAGTGGCCGAGCATGAAGCGGTCGTGTAGCTCGGTGCCCCAGCGGATCAGGCGCTCGTGGTAGGGCTTGCGCCAGAAGTGCGCCACCAGGGCGCGGATCAGCAGCATCTGCGCGAGGCTCATCTGCGCGTGCGGCGGCATTTCGAAACCGCGAAATTCGACCAGCCCGAGACGGCCCGAACTCGAATCCGGCGAGTAGAGTTTGTCGATGCAGAATTCGGCGCGGTGCGTGTTGCCGGTCAGGTCGACGAGGAAATTGCGCAGTACCCGGTCCAACAGCCAGGGCCTTTTCGAGTCGCCCTTGGGCAACAGGTCGAAGGCGATCTCCAGTTCGTAGAGATTGTCGTCGCGTGCCTCGTCGACCCGCGGCGCCTGGCTGGTCGGGCCGATGAACAGCCCGGAGAACAGGTAGGACAGCGCCGGGTGGTGCTGCCAGAAGGTGATCATGCTGCGCAGCAGGTGCGGGCGGCGCAGGAACGGGCTCTGCTTCGGGGTCGGTCCGCCGAGGGTCACGTGGTTGCCGCCGCCGGTACCCGAATGGCGGCCGTCGAGCATGAACTTCTCGGTGCCGAGGCGCGCCTGGCGCGTCTCCTCGTACAGTGCCTGTGTCTTGTCGACCAGTTCCTTCCAGCTGCGCGATGGATGAATGTTGACCTCGATGACGCCGGGATCCGGAGTGATCTTCAGCACCGGCACGCGCGGATCGGTGGGCGGCTCGTAACCCTCGAGCACGATCGGCAGTTTCAGCCGCACGGCCGTGCGCTCGATCACGGCGAGCAGCTCAAGGTAATACTCGATACGCGCCAGCGGCGGCATGAAAACGTACAGGCGGCCGTCGCGCGGTTCGACGCACAGAGCGGTATGGATGATTTCGCGTGTCACGTCGCGCGCCTTCGTGCCGCGCTTGCCGCGCTTGGTTCCGAGCGGCGCGAGGTCCTCGAACGGATCGCGCTCCGGCTCCGTCTCGGGCGGCTTCCGCCACGGCAGGGAATCCAGCGGGATCCTGAAGCCGAGCGGCGAATCGCCCGGGACCAGCAAGAGTTTGCCGCCACGAAACGGCCAGGGACCGGTCTGCCAGTATTCGTCCTTGCCGAGCGAAACGAATTTCAGCGGCAGCGCGTAGCCGACCGCTTCGCCGATGCCCTGGCGAAACACGCGTGCCAGGCGCTTGCGCTCGAGCGGATCCTCGAGGCGGTTGTTTTCCGGGGTCAGGTTACGTGGCAGGGTGCTCTCCCGCCACAGGTAGTAAGCCGTGTTCTCGTAGGCGGTCACGATTCTGGACTCGGGCAATCGCAGCTGTTTCACGATTCCCGCCATCAGCCTGCCGGCCTCCGCGGTGGCGTGACCGTAGTCCTCGAGTTCGTCGGCGAGCCAGTGCTCGTCCTGCCATAGCGCGCGGCCGTCATCGCGCCAGAACAGCGTCAGCGCCCAGCGCGGCAGCGGCTCGCCGGGATACCATTTGCCCTGCCCGTAGTGCAGCATGCCGGCGGGCGCGAAGCGCGCTCGCAGGCGCCTCAGCAGGTCGCCCGCAAGCCTGCGCTTGGCATCGCCGAGCGCGGTGTAGTTCCATTCCTCGCCCTCCATGTCGTCGATCGACACGAAAGTGGGCTCGCCGCCCAGGGTCAGCGGGACCTTCGAGCGCCGCAGGTCGGCGTCCACCTGCTTGCCGAGCGCATCGATCGCACACCATTGCGGTTCGCTGTAAGGTCGGGTGACGCGCGGGTCCTCGTGAATTCGTTCCACCCGGTTGACGAAATGCAGGGTGCTCTCGCAAGCGTCGGTGGCGCCGGTGATTGGCGCCGCGGTCGAGGGTTCGGGCGTGCAGGCGAGCGGTATGTGACCTTCGCCGGCGAACAGCCCTGAGGTCGGATCGAGGCCGACCCAGCCTGCGCCCGGCAGGTACACCTCGGTCCAGGCGTGGAGGTCGGTGAAATCCTCTTCGGGGCCCGATGGGCCGTCGAGCGATTTTTCATCGGCCTTCAGCTGTACCAGGTAACCCGACACGAAACGCGCCGCGAGGCCGAGATGGCGCAGGATCTGCACCAGCAGCCAGGCGCTGTCGCGGCAGGAGCCGCGCTTCAGCGTCAGGGTTTCGTCGCAGGTTTGCACGCCCGACGCCATGCGGATCTCGTAGGCGATCTCCTGCTGCAGGCGCTGGTTGAGCTCGACCAGGAACGGCACCAGCGGCTTTTTTCGGCGTTCCACGCTCGCCACCCAGTCGGCCAGCAACCCACCGCGCTCGGCGCGCTTGAGATAGGGCGCGAGGTCCGGTTTCAGCAGGCTATCGTAGCGGAACGGGTAGTGCTCGGCGGACTCCTCGAGGAAGAAATCGAACGGGTTGATGACCGTCATTTCGGCGATCACCTCGACGTCGAAGATCAGCTCGCGGGTCTGCTCCGGAAACACGAGCCGGGCGAGAAAGTTGCCGAACGGGTCCTGCTGCCAGTTGATGAAATGTCCGGCCGGCGCGACGTCGAGCGTATAAGCGCGGATCGGCGTACGGCTGTGCGGCGCCGGGCGCAGGCGCACAACATGCGGCGACAGGCCGACGCGGCGGTCGAAACGGTACTCGGTACGGTGCCTGATAGCGACGCGGATAGCCACGGCCGAAACTCAGCGGCTAGAGCAACTCTTGCCGACCGTCGCCGTCTTGCCGCTGATCCCAGGTCGCGCTCCAGGCGACTGGCGGAAGAGTCTTGAAGGCGTCTTTTAACGCCTGGTCCCAGCTGCGCTTGAGACGGCGCAGGTACTTGCTGTCTTCGTCAAAGCGGTAGTAGCGGCCCTGCGCCAGGCTGCCGACCTCGTAGATCGACAGCTCGATCGGCGGCCCGACGGTCAGGTTACTGCGGATGGTCGAATCCATCGACACCAGCGCGCACATCGCGGCGGTTTCGAGACTGACGCCGGGCGACAAGATACGGTCGAGGATCGGCTTGCCGTATTTGCTCTCGCCGATCTGCAGGTAGGTCGTGTCCTGCGAGGTCGAGATGTAGTTGCCCTGCGGGTAAACCAGGTAGACCGAATGGCGCTGATCGCCGATCTGCCCGCCGACCAGAAAATAGGATTCGACGTTAATGTCGGCAGCCTTGGTCTTGCTCTGCGCGTTGCAACTGACTTCGCCGATGTACTCGGCCACGTCGGTCATGTGACCGAAATTGAACAGGTTGGGGCCTTCGAGTTTCAGGTCTTTTTTGATGCGGCTGATGACGCTTTGCGAGGTCGCCAGATTGCCGGAGGTCAGGATCGTGAACTGGCGTTCGCCCGGGACGCCGAAACCGTACATCTTACTGTAGGTGTTTTTCACATCGACGCCAGCGTTGGTCCTCGAATCGGAGACGAACACGAGGCCGCTATCGGTGGCGATAGATACACAGTAAGTCATGGGCGGCCTTGAGCGCTTCTCAAAATACCAATGGTCGGGCCCGGAGACGGGCAAGTCAAGCTGTATTAGCGGCGCGCGCTGGCGAGGTTTTCGCGCGGCGCCGACTAGTGGGCCAAGCGGTTAATTCTGTAACGGTCAGAACCACTGTGCGAACGCGAATCAAGGCGCGTTTCGCAGGCAATGGCCGCGCCCTTGGCAAGAAACGCAACACCGAGTCGCGCTCGCACAGTGGCTCCCAAAGGGCCAAGGCACAAGCATCGTGGGCTATGTTGCCGTCCTTGGAAAGGGCCTGCCATTCCCGGCGGACGGCGCCTTGCCCACAAGGCTTGTGCCCTGGCTGAGCGTTACAGAATTATCCGCTTGGCCCACTAGGCCGATCTAAACCGCCGCCGCGCCGACGCGGAACTGGCGATCCGCACCTTGGGGATCACGTTGACGGTCTATACTCAGGGCGAAAACCCCGATCACCAATGGCCCTGCGACATCATTCCGCGCACCATCATGTACCCGGAATGGCAGCAGATCGAGCGCGGCCTGGTGCGGCGTCTGACCGCGCTCAACCTGTTCATCAACGACGTTTACAACGAGTGTCGTATAGGCAGTCTAAACCACCTCTTCGTTGGCTCGCCGCGGGCAGTCGCGCCTGATCGGTGTCGGTATCTGCAGTCGACAGGCCGTGCCGGCTCGCCCGTCGGCGTGTAGACCGGCATCACGCCCCAACCTCTGGTAAGCCCGCTTGCACTGGCTCCCGCTCAGCCTGATCTGCGCCTTTATGTTGGCGTCGTCCGACGCCGCGGCAAAGTACTGGCTGCGTGATGCCGACGCGCGCGAGATGGTGGTGGTCCGCCTCGGCCTCAGCGGACTGCTGCTGATCCCGTGGGTACTCACGTTCGACCTACCGCCGCTGCCGCTGCCGTTCTGGGGCTGGATGGCAATAGTAATGCCGCTCGAAATCATCGCGATGTTGCTGTACGTGCAGGCGATCCGCGATTACCCGCTGGCGTTGACCCTGCCTTACCTAGCGTTCACGCCGGTGCTGGTCATCGTCACCGGTTGGGCCGTACTCGGCGAGACCGTCAGCGGGCCAGGCCTGGCAGGCATCGGGCTGGTCGTCGTCGGTTCATGGCTGCTCAACTTCGAGCGGGCCGAGCATCTTACGCCGGCAACGCTGTTTGCGCCGCTGAAGGCAATCGTCGTCAACCGCGGTTCGCGCCTGATGCTGCTGACCGCGGCGATCTACGCGGTCACGTCGGTCGGTGGCAAGGCGGCGATGCAATGGCTGTCGGCCGAGCAGTTCGGCGCGTTCTACTTCGCGCTGCTGGCCATCGTGGTGCTGGTGTTCACGCTGCTCAGCAAACCGCGTGCGCTGTGCGTCGGCCGTTTCGGCGCGCTGCCACTGCTGGTCGTCGCCGGATTCATGGCGCTGATGGTCATCACGCATTTCATGGCACTGATACAGGTCGAGGCGGCTTACATGATCGCTGTGAAACGCACCAGCCTGCTGTTCGGTATGCTGTACGGCGCTATGCTGTTCGGTGAGCGACACCTCAGCCGGCACCTGGTGGCGGGTGGGTTGATGGTGGCCGGTGTCGCGATGATCAGCCTGTAAGCCCCGAGCTTAGTAGAGCGGAGGCTGGCCATGCTGACGCGCTACCGCGCGCAACCGCCGTTCGAGACCAAGGACGGCTCGGAGATTCGTGAGCTCAAGCACCCACGGGTGCGCGGCAACCACAAACAAAGCCTGGCGCAGGGCACGCGTTGCGCCCGGTGCAACCACGGCGCGGCATTGGCACAGGACCAGCGAACAGCGGTACCAGGTGACCGCCGCGAACGCCTGATGACACTCGGCGACGAGCCGTTCGAGATACTGCTCGGTGACACCGTCGCGATCGCACCGCAGACCGCGCATTGCGTACAGAACATCGGCGACGAGATCTTGGTGATTCTGTGCTGCTGCAGCCCGCCCTACGCAGACGACGATACCGAGTTGCTGTGAATCGGTGCGGCCGTTGATCGGTCGTCAAGGACTGGCATCGTCAGCCACCGTGAAACCGGCCCGCGTCACCGCCGCGTCGAGCAGGTTGCGCCGCAGCTTGCCGCCGCGGACCTGCACGATGCCGCTGCCGAGATCGACGACGACCTGCTCGACCTGGTCGACCTCTTCGAGCGCTGCCTTGACGCTCGCCACGCAGTGCGCGCAGGTCATTCCGTCGACCTGCAGGGTCAGCCCGCCGGTTGGCGGCTCGGCATCGACGGCGGCCGGGCGCGTACCCGACCAGCGCCGAACCAGCAGGTAGACAAGCAGACCGATCAATACCGTGGCCGAAGCAATCTCCCACCATGCACGCGCACCGTGCACGTGCGCCGCGGTGGCTTCGGCGGCACCCCCGAGCACGAAATCGAACCCCATGCCCAGTGCTACGCTGCCGATGATGACCGTTCCCAGGTACACACCCAGCAGGCGCGCACCCAGCGTACGGTAGACGATCCCGATGGTCGCGATATTGGTCGCCGGGCCGGCCATCAAAAACACCAGCGCCGTACCGGCCGGCATGCCAGCCGCGATCAAGGATGCGGCGATCGGCACCGAGGCGGTCGTACAAACGTACAGTGGCACCGATATCGCCAGCACCAACAGCATGCCACCGATCCCCTGTGTCCACGTCACGCCGTGCAGCGAATCGCCCGGTAACAGGGTCGTGATCACCGCTGCCAGCAGAATGCCGACGATCAACCACAGATCGATCGCCCCGAGGATGTCGAACACCGCATAGCGCAGCGCCGCCTTCCAGCGGTTGCCGTCGACACCCCACAGCTGACTCTGCTCGCCTTCGTCGTCTTCAGCGGCATCACGCGCCGCCACGCGATCGGCCAGCCAGCCGCCGAACACACCGGTGACAAATGCTGCAATAACCTTGAACAACGCAAACGGCCAGCCGAGAAATGCCGCGCTGACCAGCACCGAGTCGACACCGGTTTGCGGTGTGCTGATAAGGAAAGACATGGTCGCGCCCTTGGAGGCCCCCTGGTTGCGCAGCCCGATCGCCGTGGGCACGACGCCGCAGGAGCACAGCGGCATCGGTACACCAATCAGCGCCGCACGTATCGAACTGCCGAGCGTCGGGCGGCTCAGGCGGGACCGCACCAGGCGGTCGGGGAAGAAGACCCGCAGCAGACCGGCCAGCAACAAGCCGAGCAGCAGCGCCGGCGACAGGTCGAGCATCACTGCCCAGAGTGCCTGCAGATACCGCTCTGTAAACGCCATTACTGTACGTCCGGACCCCAATGACTGCATGTTAGCGCGTCGCGTCGTGCCGCGGTTGCCTGGTCGGGGAATCATGAGTCCAGGTCAAGCTGTTATACCGCGCGGCGGGGGCGCTGATTGCATGGCGACGCACCGTCCACAAGCCCGCAGGAAGGGACTGCCCGTTAGTCGCGCGCGCAGATCCCGATTGCGGAATCCGATGATGGTATTGGCACCTGACAATAACGCCTTGGAGTGTCGCTGGTCCTCCCGGCTCAAGGGATTAAATGACTCCACCCACTGACCCGAGCGGGTGCGTTTGCAGGTGTCCAATGCGCAACGCATTGATCCGATCAGTTGTGACAAACGCGACCGGCGAGGTTGGGTTATCCTCAATGGCCAATCAAGGCAGCAGGAACTGCGACTTTGATTCTTGCCCTCGCCAGCTTGTCCAAACCCGGCAAATCAACACTATTAGCAGAACCTGTCAATCGGTTAGCTTGGCCAATTGCCGGTGGATAGCGATCGCTCGGATGTGCCAAGGTGCTCTCAGGTCACATGGTATGCCGATGGTCAGCCGCGCAGTACAACGGTGCTTGACGGTTCGAGCAATCAGGAGCGGCTGGGACCTGCTGCAAGACCCCGGTTGAAGATCGACAGCTGCACGGTTTGCTAGGACAAAAATTTTCCGAATGCTGGCACACGCGACAAGACGACCACGTGGTGTCGCAATACGATGGCTAAGGCTCAGCGAATCATGAGGGAGCACCGGCCGCTGCTGGACGAAGCGAGAAAACGTATCAGTGACGTAAATTGCACCAGTACAACCCTGGCTCATATCATGACTCGCCCATTCGAAGTGCCAACCGGGAAATCGAACGGCTGGACGCACAGATCAGGCAAAACGGCAGCCTGAACAAATGAGCTCCCGCGGCCAACGCTGGACGCTGATCATTTCGAATAACAATCCCGACACTGGAAAGCAAGACCTTGCAAGCAGACCTGCTCACGAAAGTTATCCTCCCCTTGTCGCTGTTCCTGATCATGTACGGAATTGGCCTTTCTATAAAAATCGCTGATTTCCAAAGCGTGTTCAGGCACCCCAAGGCATTGATGATCGGACTGACCGGCCAGATGCTGCTATTGCCCACCGTGGCCTTCGGCATTGCGATGCTGCTGCAACTACCGCCGGAGATCGCCGTTGGCCTGCTTATCATTGCTTTGGCGCCGGGTGGCGCAACGTCAAACATGTTCACCTATCTTTCGCAGGGGGATGTGTCGCTGTCCATCAGTCTCACTGCAATCATCAGCCTGATTACACCGTTCACGATCCCACTGATCGCTGCGGCAGGCATGATTCACTTCCTGGGCAGTGATACCGAGTTTCAACTGCCTATCGGAAAAACAATCGTTCAGTTGCTGATCATCACGGTGATCCCTGTCGTCCTGGGCATGTTCACCTTATCGCGCTGGCCCAATATGGCGAGAAGAATCGAACAGGTACTGAAGTGGTTTTCAGTCCTGTTCCTGTTGTTGATCATTGCGCTGATTGTTCTGAAGAATGCGGACAACATGACCAGCTTCTTCGCCCAATCGGGGCTGGCCACGCTCTTGCTAAATGTGACTGTGCTGGGCCTGGGATATTTCCTGGCAACATGGGCGAAGCTCTCTCACCCAAAGGCTGTGTGCATCGGCTTCGAGATTGGTATTCAGAACGGCACCCTTGCCTTGGTCGTCGCAGGTACGCTGATCGGCAACACAGCAATGATGATCCCAGCCGTCACCTACTCGCTGATTATGTTCGTTACCGGCGCGGCGTTCGGTTGGTGGGTAAATCGTAAGCGTAGTGGGCGGGACTAGGTACCCGACAAATAGAGTACTCAATCCAAGTCTCGGCGGTGGCGGAAATCCATCTAAGCCGAACGTAAAAAGACTGTATGTAATTATAAATAACTTTCTCTTACGGGCATTCCAATTGTTGTTTTGGAGAGACGTATCCTTTGGTCTAGGATGAGAACTTAGCCGAAACATCAAGGTATAAAAGAAGTCTTAACTCGTGAAGAAAAAGGTAATTTAGGCTGGCATAGTTCTGGCCACATCAGCATCCGCAGGCGATCGTCCTAACTGGGGAAGCATTGAAGGCCCTGCAGATGGAAAAACTTCCCAGGTTAATCACTGGAAGTTTGGTGATGGCTGGGTTTATTTCAGCAGCGATGGGACAATGAAAATCACCCGGGGGATGGCAAGAACGCCAATGCCAAAGGGTGGATCACCGATTCGGGTGACCAACGTTGCCATTCCCCTTCACACAACAACAGCTGTTCAAGTTCATCCCGGATGAATTTGTCACGGTGTATTCGCGCCCAACAGCCGATATCGCGCGCGGGTGGCACCGGCCAAGCGGGTCAGGGGAGGTCGGCATGTCAGGGCTGCAGATCCGGAGGGGCGGACACCGGCCGAACGCCGCACTGCGATGACCTGGGCGCAACACCTCAAGCGTGTGTTACTCCGGGCATCCTGCCCTCCGCCCTTCGGGCCAGCCTGTGGCTGTTCCAAATCGCTCCGGGTGGTTTGGTCGGAATCGATATCCAAACATGCCCGGCCTGCGGCGGGGCAGTGCGTATCATTGCTTGCATCCCATCCAAGACCCGTGGAGATCGAGGAGATCCTCGCCCACCTGGATGCGAAAGCATCGGAGCCCGATGCCCCGCGGCGGCAGCTATGCCGGGCGCCGCCGCAGCGGGCGCTGTTCGACGAGACGCGGTGACCCCACGATAACCTCGTCCGGGCTGTGGCGTCAGCGGCGCAGCAACGGCGTCGCCTGTCCAGGAAACCGGCGGGCGAGGGAGAAGTGCGCCGGCAAGGCCATCTTCGGGAAGCGTTCGGGGCGGTGACGCCGATCTACACACTGATGGACGAGTCGGCACAGCCTGCCGACCGCTGGTGCCGACGCCGATCAGGCGAGACTAAGCGCTGCGAGCCAACAAAAAGGCGGTTCATACTGCGCCTACGAATATGCGCAAAAAATACGTTATCGGCCAGCACAAGACAGCACTAGTGAGTTGTCAAGCCGGTGATTGAACGGCGGTTGAGCTGACAGTTTCCACCGTCGAATACCCGACCCCAATCATCTCCAATCGCCCAATCGCAAATTCGTTTGAACCGTTTGATGGGCTTCCCTCACTTACCCCGCGACATCGATATCAAGTTGGATGTCGTAAACCCAAATTTAGGAGGAAACCATGAAACGATTGAATCGAAAAATTATTGCGAGCGCTTCGTTGGCAGGCATGTTGTGCGCGAACATGGCCATGGCGACCAATGCTCCGTGGTATCGCATGAGCAATATCCAAACCGGTGGCGACAACAACGCGATCGACAACCCGTTTGTTCAACCCCAAGATCCTGCGCTCGCAGGCGGCGGACGTGACCAAACCATGCAGTTCGGTGATGTCTTGAGAGGTAATCGACGAGACAACCTTCAGATCGGCGGCCTTGGAACAGACATCATGTTCGGTGGACTTGGCCATGATGTCATGATTGGTGGACTTGAGCACTTCAATCCCGCCAACCGTGACCGTGCGTTCGGCGGTCGCGGCAGCGACATTTTTATCTGGAAGCCAGGCGATGGCTCTGATCTCTTTGACGGGGGACCGGGAAAAGACGTGGTCGTGTTCGGCGTCGTCGGTGAAGATAACGGCGGGTTTGTAGAATTTGCCGTTTCAGACGATCAGCAAGCTGGCAAGGTGTTCATCGACCCAGCGAGCAAACTGCCGGAAGTTGACGTGAGCGGATCTCCAGGATTCTGCGAAATTATCGACGACTCGACCAGCGCTGACGCAGCCGACCAACTCAGTGCACTAGATCTCGACCATCTGGTTCGGTTCTCGCTCCGCGGCATCCGAGATGCATTTGAGGCGGGCGAGCAGAGCGATGACAACGGACTGCGCGTCACGCTTCACCTTCGCAACGTTGAGACGCTCGTTTGCACCAGCCGAGACGGCGGAGAAATTGAGATCTTTGATCTGACTCAGTCTCCTCCGGCGCCGATCTCCATCAAAGACGTGCGTTCTCCGAAGACCCAAGCGCGCTTGAGGTCAATGATCTTCTAGGGCCGAAACGGGTCTTTCAGGGGATCATCTCTGATAGGTTGGGGCGTCACGCCCCAACCGCCGTTTCAAAAATAAACTGAACCGTTGGGCACGCTGTTGCCACTTACCCCACAATAGTCCGGCGGAATCGAGAGAAAATGCGAACGCAATCAACAAGATCCGCTGAAAACGCCACCGCTGAGCGCTTGCTCGCAGCAACCGCTCGGGGTGACAAGAAGAGTTTTGAGCAACTGTTTCGGCTGTATTACCGACGCTTGGGCGGTTTCATCCGCCGCATGGTAGCGCAGCCGCAGGCGATCGAAGAAATCATCAACGACACGATGCTGGTGATATGGCGGAGCGCTGATCGCTACCAGCAAAAGTCCAAGGTCGATACTTGGATATTCGGGATCGCCTACAACAAAGCGATGGAGCACATTCGGCGCAATCAAAAGCATACGCATAACGAAGTCGCGCTAGACGAATCCGTCACGTCGCTTCCCGCTGCTGCGCGTTCAGATGACGCCAGTCAATGGGTGGAACAAGGCCTGCAGCGCTTGTCACCCGAGCAGCGCGCGGTTGTCGAACTCACGTTTACCTTTGGTTACTCCTATCCCGAGATCGCAAAGATAGTCGATTGCCCTACTGGAACGGTGAAGACGCGCATGTATCACGCCAAGAAATTACTCAAGCCAGTGCTTGAGCGCCTCGCTGAACCTAGAGGTATGGAGAAAGCACAATGACACAAGACAGCAACAAAGAAATGCAGGATCTGTTGCCCTGGTTGGCCAATGAAACATTGGAAGGTAGCGAGCGCAATGATTGCGCGGAGTATGCAAACGCTAACCTGGACGGCCGTCGGGAGCTCCGTCAGTGGCAGACTCTCTCGGAGCACTTGGGTGATGACCAGTACGATGGAAGTGGCGAGGATCTGGCCTGGGCACGGCTCAGTCGCGATCTCCCTAAGCCCAAGCAGAGCTTCTGGAAACAGCCGATCAATCGCGCACAGCTAGCGGCTGGTATTGCCGCGGTCATGGTGATGGGAATTATGCTCACCCCCGCGCTCATTCCGAGCCAGAGCGGCGGCGAATCATACACAACGTTGAGCTCGCCCAGCGACGCCGAAGCGGCGAGTGAAGAGGCCGTGATTCGCTTAGCATTAACGCCAATGAGTGACGATGCGCTGCAAGAATGGCTGATGGCGAGGGAAGCACAGCTTGTCAGTAGGTCGGAAACTAGCGGCGCGATCGTTGTGCGTGTTTCGAACCAGTCCGCCTATAGTGAACCGTCTCGATGGCGAGCAGCGCCGGAAGTTATTTTCGCGGAGCGGTTAGAATGATATTGCGCGCAGCAATCATGACGGCACTGCTTGCGTTGTTGAGTGGCGGCACGCTATACGCGGGCGAAGCAGCAACCTACTCTCCGCAACGAATACTAGTAACCGTCGCCCAAACCAGCGTCAGTCAGCTTAGACATGGCGGAAACCCAGTTGCGCGGTATGCGCGCCGCAGCCAGTATCAACGACAGTCGAGTGTGGATCGGGTGCTAGATGAACTTGTGGAAGAGTATCCACTTGTTCGTTCCCAGGGGTGGTTAATGCGCTCTCTTGGCATTTACTGCGAAGTTTTTGAAGTCGAATCCGTGCAGGCGTTGCAGCCGCTGCTCTCAAAGTTGCGTGCAGACCCTCGAGTTGACTCTGCCCAACCGATGCAATCCTTTACAACCAACGCCACGGAAAGATCAAGCCGCGCCGATCATAAGAAAGCACCCGCGAACGCTCCCAAGTACAACGACACCTATTACGCACTACAGCATAGCCTGCGGCGTTTGGAAGTCGAGTCTAGCCATCGGATTGCAACGGGCGCCGGCGTTCGCATTGCCATCATCGATTCAGGCGTTGAGACCGAACATCCGGACCTCAGCGACGACATCGGAATCGAAGACTTTACCGATCAAGCCCAGGAGCCCGTCGGTTACCACGGAACCGGGCTGGCCGGCGTCATTGTCGCGCGACCCAACAATTCACTGGGAATTGTCGGTATCGCCCCCGACGCTCGCATCCTCAGTCTGCGTGCGTGCTGGGGCGATACGAGTGCGGGCACCGCCGCACAATGCAATTCCTTTACGTTGGCGCGAGCACTTGATCGGGCCATCGCAGCCGACACGGACGTGATCAACTTGAGTCTTGTCGGACCTCAAGATCCGCTCCTCGGGAGACTGCTAGAGAAGGCCCATAGCCAGGGTATTTTTCTGGTCGCCGCGAGCCGATCAGGCGCCAACAACTTCCCAGCTTCGTTGCCTTTCGTCCTGGGGGTCGACGCGGAGTCATTCGAATCCGGAAGCGTCGTTGCCCCAGGCGAAGACGTGATGACGACGCTGCCGAGCGCGACCTTTGGCTATATGTCGGGCAGCTCGTTAGCTGCCGCGCACGTCTCGGCCGTAGCCGCGCTACTCGTCCAAATCAATCCCGCATTGGCAGGTCCGGAACTATTGAATCTCTTCAAGGCTGAGCCTCAAGTCAACGCGTGCCGACTTGCTGCACAGGTTGCGCCTCAGTCCAAACAGGCTAAGTCGCATGCCCGGCTGACCTGCGGCTAGAACTGATAGCCCAAACTCAGCACGAACCGAGACTTGGGGTCAGACCAGCCCCGACGGTTGACCCGATCATCGTCGAGGAGGTGTACGCGAGCATCCAAAAACCACTGCCAGCGGTGATACGAGGCGCCCAGCTCAAGATAGTAATATTCCCAAGTGAGCGAACGCTCCGCGTTCGCATACCCCAGGGCAACATCGACCGACAGGTGATCCGACCAGCGAGTTAACGGTTGCTGCCAATGAATGGCTGCATACCGAGTGGTGCCGGGCTGACCCCACGCATCATGGGCTATGACAACCTCAACTCCAACCTGTTCTCGACTCAGGTTAAACGCCAATTCAGGGTAACCATCAACGCTACTTTGGTCGCCCGTAAACTCGTAGCGGGTTACCAGCCACTGGGCCGCCCAAGTGCTCCCAATGGGCCAGCTGTAACCCGCATAAGCGGCAACAGTTTGGCCGCTGCGATTTTCGGGATTTACCGGTAGCGGCTGCTGACTGTTGCTTAAGCGCGCCCCAGCAAACCAGCGCTCGCCGGCCCAGTCAACGCCAACGGCTAACGACGTATCGCCCGACGTCTCCGATAAACCGCGATGCACCGAGTCGGTTGCCAAAGTAATGTGCGATGTCCAGTCGGCGCGGGCTTCAGCAAAAAGAATCGAGGCAGAAACTACCAGGGCAGACCAGACGAGCCTAGATCCAAGTACAGGCGGCTCCGGTTTACAGAGACTCCACATCGATGACCTCTCAATCAAATACTTGGTTGTTCGCTGCGGGACCCAAGTGCTCCGCGAAGGCTGGAGAGCGACAAGCTCGACGCACGCCGCCTGTTCTCTGCGTAGTTCAACACAAACAACCGATTCGCGTTGGCCATGCACGCCATCAGAGACAGGATAATGATGACCCACTAGCGCCCCGGAGGGTTAACGCGGTTGGTCTATCCAGGCTGGGATCGTTTGAACTATGCACGGCCGCGGACACTGGGTGGTGTCGTTATGAGTGAGCGATGCAACGACAAAGGAGCTTCCATGCTGAACTTTAGCTTTGGGGTTTTGTTTTTCTCGACACACGTCGCGGCCGACGAATCTGCTACCAATCCGTGCATGGTTGGCCCAACGAAACAGTTCGGTCGATACATCGGTGATTGAACCTTTGCGGACCAGACGCGAGCGCGCGACTGAAGGGCGCCTCTAAAAATAGAGGTGCCCGAGCGGCACAGGAATGTGCTGCCATTTTCGGTCACGACAAGTGATTGAAAATGAAGGAAAGGCGAAAACCGCGTTTTGGCCTTTCCGTCGAGAAAAATGCCATGGAAGGCATTTTTAGAGGTTCCCTGAAGCGGCTGGGCTGCCGGTAGGAGCGCCGATGGGGCATGCTTCCTCACAGGCGCCATGCCCGACGCACTCGATGGCTTCGATGAAATCAGATTTGCCCTCCACAAGGTCAAAGAGGTCATCTTCGGGGCACAAGTCCAGGCGACATGCAGCCCGAGCACAGGCTGGATTGATCTCAGCTTTGACTTGGGATGAATCGAGACAGGAACGAGCTGTTCGTCCTCTCGGGCGCGTGCCAGTCTTGCTCGGTACCATTGGATTTCATCGCGCGGCTGGTAACGTTGGTTTCGAAACCGCGGGTCAGCCGGACGTGCTTTGCTCGTATCGTCCCTGATACTCGCCCGCTTCGCGGGCCAGCTAAAGCTGTTCAAACTCATTCCGGATCAATTTGTCACGGTGTATTCGCGCCCAACAGCCGACATCGCGCGCCGGTGACACCGCCCGAACCCTGCGCTGACTTGGGCGCAAGGCCTCAAGCGTGTCTAGCGAGAAGCCGACATAGGATGCCTTGTAGCAGAGCTTCATCTGTATCGTGCCAAATCCCCTAGGCAACCTCTCGAGTTGTTCGACTAGGCCCTTCATTGTTGGCCGGTAGTGAAATTGCAGCATCTCGCCGTTGGCTGGATTCAATGCGCTTCCGTGGTAGCGCACGTCATCGACATCCACGCCCACATACGCTCTGTTCTAATTCACAGACGCCTCCTGTTCGCTCTGATCCTCTCAAGCCCATGAAACAGCTATCAACTATGCTAACCCTCAGGGCAGGAGGGGGCGTCCACATCTTCTATGAGCATCTCGTCGAAGGGCGGTTTGACGCCCGCCCGAGGGCCGGTGGATCCTCGAGGGATCTGGGGGGAACAGGATGTTTATGTTGCCTGTATATGAGACCAGAGGCGTGGGTGCGCACCCGATGTGTCGGTATTACGGCTCTGCACAGGTCCCAAGGGCGAGGCCGTGTTCGACGGCGGGCGGGGGCCCATCCCGATCCGCCCGGCCCTGCGAGCCTTCCTCGGAGCGGTCGCCCGGCAGGTGGGGGATGGCCAGCGGGCTGTGCAGGCCCAGGTGGTCGTTCCGGCGCCCGCCAGCGCCCGCCGCGCGGTGCGGCACGTGCTCGCAGAGCTTGGGCTGGGGCGCGTGAACCCTACCAACGATACGGAGGCGCTGTTGCGTGCGCGGCCGTCACGAACGAACCCGAGGCGCGTCTATTGATCGTCCAGTTGAGGTTGTTCGAAACACTGGTGCGCCTGGTAAGAGGGACCGGGCAGCTGTTGGCTGCCGAGCAGGCCGCCGACATTACCTTGCCGGACACAAACCTGGTGCTCTAAAAGTGCGCGCAGATCGGCATGTTGCGGCAACACGGCGTCGATATGGCCGCGGATCCCGCTCTCCTTAACAATGGTTGAAATCGGTGCTCGACAAGACTCGGCGGGGGCCCAA
>JANQRK010000087.1 GCA_028284585.1 Chromatiales bacterium | reverse complement strand
CGCCTTTCCTTCATTTTCAATCACTTGTCGTGATCGAAAATGGCAGCACATCCCTGTGCGGCTCGGGCACCTCAATTTCTAGAGGCGCCCGAAAGATCGGGGACCCGGGGTGGCCGATCGCATGCCGAGTGTTTTCCAAGCCGCAAGGCCGCTGTTTCAGATTAGGCAGCATTGTTTTCCGTCATGTGCTGACGCAACGCCTCTGCCGCCTCGCCAAACGCCGACTCCAGTGCCGCAAACGCCGCCTCGGCGGCCATCAAATCACCACTGCGGGCCGATTTCTCCGCACCGCGCGCAAGCTCGGACAGGCGCATCGCTCCTACATTCGCGCTGCTCGACTTAAGGGAGTGCACCGGGATGACCATGCCGTCGACATCGCGCCGCTCGATCGCCGAGCTAATCTCGTCGATCAATTCGGGGGCATTGCGCAGAAAAGTACGCAGCAGGGCAAGATAATCCTCATCCATGATCTCGCGCAGCTCGCTCAGTACCTTCTCATCGAGTAGCGGCGTGCTGCGAGTCGGTGGCAGTTTGCGTGCCGCATCACCGGGAGGCCGTTCCCGCTGCAGTCGGTCGACGACCTCCAACCAACTGGCCACCCGGGAACGCAGTTCGGACAAATTGACTGGCTTCGGCAGGTAATCATCCATGCCCACCTTCATGCACTTCTCGCGATCGCCCTCCATCGCGTTCGCGGTCATCGCCACGATGGGTGTCGGCACCCGGCCGTCCGCGCTCTCGAGGCGTCTGATCCGACGCGTCGCCTCATAGCCATCCATCACGGGCATCTGACAATCCATAAAGATGATGTCGAAGCGCTGACGATCGAATAGCGCCAGGGCCTCTTTACCGTCAATCGCGGTCTCGCAGCGCAAACCGAGCTTTGACAAGGCCTTCTTCACGACACCCAAATTCACCGGATTGTCCTCGACCAGTAGGACTTGGCCGGAAAACTCTCCTGCATCCGTCACAGTTGACAACTCATCGAGCCCGATGTCATCGGCTGGAACATTGAGGTCATCATATACCTCCTCAGCACGCATCTCTGTGGAACCAAAGTGACTGCTCTCCACATCGAACAGCCGATGCAGGATGCGGCGCATGGGCTCAGGACGCAAGCCATCGGCAAGCACCAACACCGAGAAATCCCGCTTCAGCTTATGGGCCAAGGTTTCGGAACGCACCGCAATCAGGATGTTCATGCGTTTCAAGGTCTCGATGCTGCGTATCTCAGCCAGCAGACTGGGCAGCCGCTGCTCGAGACCGCTACCATCGATCAGTGCAAGCTCATAGGTCCAGCTCTCGCCCAACATGCTGACCGAGCGCATCTTCGACAGCGCATCGCTCGGATCAGCAGTCGCTTCCTCGACCACACCCCAGCGGCGCAGGTTGAATCCCACTTTGCGCGCAGTCTCGGCATCGCCGATCAGCGTCAGCACACGAACACCCTTCAGGTCGCGGCGCGCCGAGGGGACTTCCATCACCGACTTGCGCAGTGGCACCAAAAACCAAAAGGTCGAGCCCTGCCCGAGTGCGGAGCGCACGCCGATCTTGCCACCCATGAGCTCCACCAGTCGCTTACAGATCACCAAGCCGAGGCCGGTGCCTCCGTGTTTACGGGTAGTGGACGCATCTGCCTGGGTGAAGGACTGGAACAGCCGGTCGGCGGTCTCTGGCAACATGCCCAGGCCGGTATCCGCCACCGCGAACAGCAGCTCGACCTCTTTTTGGCTGGTCTGTCCACGCGACACCTCGACCCGAATGCCCCCCTCCTCGGTAAACTTGATTGCGTTGCTCACCAGATTGATCAAGATCTGGCGAAGCCGGATCGGATCGCCGCGCACTACCTGTGGGACATTGTCAGTGACCTTGGTGCTCAATTTCAGGTTGTGGTTGCGCGCGCTGCCGCTCATCAACTCGGTGACCGACTTCACCAACTCGCGCACATCGATCTCGATTGTCTCCAACTGCAGCTTGCCCGACTCTACTTTGGAGAAATCGAGTATGTCGTTGATTATCCGTAGCAGGTGGCGCGAAGAGTTTTGTGCCGTGCGTACCAGTTTCAGCTGCTCCTCATTCAACCGGGTGTCGCGCAGCATTTCGAGTATCGGCAAGATGCCGTTCAATGGCGTGCGGATCTCATGGCTCATGGTCGCCAGGAACTCCGTCTTCGTGCGGCTGGCGTCTTCGGCCAAGTCGAGAATCTCGGCGAGCTCGGCCTCCAGGGTCTGGCGTCGACCCTCGGCCTCCCGCAGGCGCGCTTCGTCATCGCCGAGCTGCCGCTGTAGCTCGGCAGTCTCGACCCGCATGAAATGGTTGTCGGCCCTGACCCGCTCGGCCCGCCGCGCATAGAGCGCGGCCGCCAACCCCACCAGCAGCAGCGACATCCAAAGACCCAGGGGCAACAACAGCGCATCCGCTTGGGCGTTCACGAACTGGGACGCGCCGATGGTAACCAACAGCTGGGCAACCAGCTGAATGCACAAACCAGCCAGCCAATGCAGGCTCGGGAGCACAGACAGAGACAAGGCCACCCAGGCGACTACGAATAGACCAAAGGACAGGTCTTCGGCGCCGGCCGCCACGCCCACGGCCCAAGCCCAGGCGGTACTGCTCACAGACATTACCGACAGCATCACCAGGCGCCAACGCAGCAAGTTGCGGCGGCTCAGTAGCTGACGCGCGAGCAAGGGACCGCCCAAGGCGGCAATCAATGCCGGCAGGGCCGCCCACGCTAGCCAGATCACATCCAGATTGATGGCGGCCACGCCCCGCCAAGCGACCCAGGCGGTCAACGCCACCAGGACAATACCGCACACACACGCCAGCCGCGCGCTGTATTGCAGGCTCTCGATACCCAGCATATTCGACAGTGCCTGTGCATCCGGGACCGGGTCGCTGCTATCGATCTGCACATGTCCGTGGAGTGCGGTCACCGGGGTTGGTCTCCTGCTCTACGTCGAACGGACCGGAACCGATCCTATTATGTAACTGAAACAGCGCTTTAGCCGGCGACATTGTGGCAGACTCCGACCAGATAGCATATCGTTGGCTTGGGCGTGGCGTGGTGCGGCAGTATCGGCAGGCGGCGGGCCGGGATCATCTAGGGGGATCAGTAGGCGATGGCGTCAACGCCGGATGGTAGCGACACCGCTCCTGGCAACAGTCGGGATGGCTTCGTCGCGCAGCTGCCGAAACGGATTGCGGCTATCGAAGACATCTGGGCGCGCCTGGAGACTGGCCCCTGGGATAGTGGACAGCTCGACGCCCTGGACGAGCGCGTGCGCGAGATCTCCGAGTACAGCAAGGTCTTCTCGCTGTTCCAACTCAATGAGAGCGTGTTCTCACTAGAGGTCTATCTGAGCTCGTTCGTCGGCTCGGATATCAGTCCGGATGCCGCCCAGGTAGATGCCATCTCGGGGCTGGTGCGCGCCTTGAAGACCGCGGCCAACATCACCGCAACTGAGGAACAGAATCAGCAATCCGCCTCGAGTGGCAGCGCAGTCTTCGTGCTCGGCGACTCGGCAGGGATCACCGCTGATCTGGCCGAGGCGCTGCGTGGCCTGGGTTGTGACATCAAATATTTCGCCAATCCAGAGTCACTGCTGGAGTCCCTGCAGACCCGGCCACCCCAAGTCATCGTCGCGGATACTGCGATGTTGCCCAAGATGGCGCCGCTGTCAGCCGAACTGATCCGGCTGCGCAGCCACATGTCGACCGACATTCCGTTGATCTTCATCAGCGACTCAACTGCCCTGCAGCTCAGGGTCGATGCGATTCGGGCGGGCGGTGTCGGCTACTTCGTCACGCCTCTCGACAACGCGGCAATGGCGGCACAGATCCGCGATATGGCCCGACCCAGCGAGCACCGATCATTCCGCGTGTTGGTCGTGGAGGACGACCCGACCCAGGCCGATTTCGCGGCATCCATTCTGCGCAAGGCCGGTATCGAGGTGTTGCAGGTCACCGAACCCGTCAAGGTCCTGGACAACCTGCGCTCGTTCCAGCCCGATTTGATCCTGATGGACATCTATATGCCAGAGGTCAACGGGATCGAGCTGACCACGATCATCCGCGACCACAAGGAGTTCGTGGCGATACCCATCGTCTTCCTCTCCGGCGAACAATGCACCGACAAACAACTGGACGCGCTCAGTGTCGGCGGTGACGATTTTATCGCCAAGCCGATCCGTCCCAAGCATCTACTGGGCATCGTGCAAACACGCATACGCCGCGCCCGCCAGATCACCAGCGCGACCGGCCAGCCGCCCAAGCACGACCGAGTAACTGGGCTGTTCTCGCGCCAGCACTTCCTGGACCGTGTGGCCCGTCTGATCGACGACGAGGCCCACGACGGATCGGCGGGCATGCTCCTGATCCAGCCCGACGGGCTGTCTGCGCTGCAGGGAAAAATTGGCATTGGCGGCATCGACCACCTGATGTCGGAGCTCGGCGAGCTGTTGGCCGGGCTCGTGGAGGAATTCGATACCGCGGCACGGATCGACGAACATGCCTTCGGCATGCTGGTGAGACGGGCTGACGACGCAATCATTGTCGAATTGGCCGAGCACATCCTGACCCAGATTGCCGAGCACGAGTTTGCCGATGGCAGCGGCAAGACCGCGAGCATAGGTTTGTGCTTCATCGACGACCGCCTGGAAGACCCTACTGGCATCGTCAACCGTGCCCGTACCGCTTGTCAGGAAGCAGCCCAACTCGACGGTAACCGAGTGCATGCACATCGCACCGATCCCGACAGCCAGGTGGTCGAAACCGCTCCCAAGGATGACCTCGGCGCGCGGGTAAAAAGTGCCCTCGACCAAGATAGCTTCATCGTCCAGTACCAACCCTTGCTCGATCTGCAAACGCGCGGCAGTGAGAACTACGAAATCGTGATTCGTTTGGAGAACGCAAAAGGTGATCTGATCGGTAACCAAGCGCTGTTCGATGCCGCAGAGTCGGCCGAGCGTTGCGCCGAAGTGGACCAGTGGATACTGGAGCACGCGATCGACATCCTCAAACAGCGCCGCGATTCCGGTCGACGCACACGAATCTTCGTGCATCAGTCGATGCACAGCGCGATGGATACCAATCTAGCCGCGATAGTACTCGGGCGACTGCGTAGTCGGCAGACAGTCGGCACCGGGCTGGTGGTCGATTTTGGCTTGCCGGACGTGTCACACGACCTCAAAGTCGCGCAGCAAAACATCCGGGCCCTGCGCGAGATGGATGTGCAGGTCGCACTGTCGCGATTTCCTGAAAAAGAGGCCGCCTTCAAAGTGCTGCGTTACTTGAATGCACAGTACATCAACATCGCGCCACGCCTGCTCAAAGCAGACCGCCAAGTGATCAGCGACGTGATCCGCCAGGCGCACGAGGCATCGGCGAAAGTAATCGTCTCCAACGTCGACGATCCTCGCAGTATCGATCTCCACTGGTCTTCAGGGGCAGATTTCCTGCAGGGCAATTTCATCCAGCGCCCGCTCGAGAACATGGACTACGACTTCTCCCAAGTCGTGATCTAAGACGTGTTGCAAGCGGCGGCAATCGAGGCTCTACGCAAGTCGTTTCCACAAATCGCCGACGATCCCGAATTGCTCCGTGCCCTAACCACCACCGCGCGATCCGCAAGCCTGCATTCCGGGCAGACAATCTGTCACCAAGGCGACCACTGCAGTCAACTCGCCCTCATCACCGCGGGATCGGCACGAGTGTTCAAGTTGGCCGAGTCGGGACGCGAGATCACCCTGTACCGAGTCGAGCGCGGTGAGTGCTGCATACTCACCGCATCCTGCATGTTGAGTAGGCGCCCGTTCCCTGCCAACGCGACGGTCGAATCCAACCTCGATGCCCTACTGATACCCGAAGCACATGTGCAGCGCTGGATGAGTTCGTCCGAGTCCTGGCGGAGGTTCCTATGGAACCTACTGGCCAAGCGCCTAGGCGATGTCATCAGCCTGGTCGAAGAGGTCGCATTTCGCCGGATGGACGAACGGCTGTGCGAGTACCTAACCGCCCATGCCTCCGAGCGGGGTCCAGTGATCCAGGCCACCCACGGTCAGATCGCAGCCGACCTGGGCACCTCGCGCGAAGTAGTCAGCCGGGTGTTGAAGGATTTCGAATCGCGTGGGCTCCTGAAGCTCAGCCGCGGCAGCATCCGTCTGCTTGGCAAGGCTGACATGCCGAAGGACATCGGGCTGTGTGACTAAGTCACTGATCGAAGGCGGTGCCGGCCCTAAGCTGGCCCGGTCACTCATTCAGTGCTTACACACAGGAGACCACAATGACCAAGAACTTGGGTTCAACCGACCGAATCGTCCGATTGATCGCCGGCCTTGTCATACTCGGCTGGGGCTATGCGACACAAAACTGGCTCGGCGCCATTGGCCTGATCCCGGTGTTTACCGCGACCACCGGCTGGTGCCCGGCCTACCTGCCGTTCGGCATCAAGACCACCAAGGGCTGAGCGGGTCGCGCGGGGTCGCGGATCGACGCCCGGCCCCGCGTGCCAACCGTTCTTGGAGATGAGATTGCTTAGCCTGCTAGACCGGCCCCTGGGGCCACCTCGCCTGACGGCCAAGCGCGCAGCACCGCATTGACCAAGGTAGCGAGCGGGATCGCGAAAAACACCCCCCAAAAGCCCCATAGGCCGCCAAACACCAGGATGGCAACGATGATCGCTATCGGGTGCAGATTGACCACTTCACCGAACAGCAGCGGAACCAGCACATTGCCATCGATGATCTGGATCACCAGATAGGCGGCAGTTACCCAAACGAAATCCGATCCCCACCCCCATTGGACCCAGGCAACTAACAAGACCGGGAAGGTCACCACGGTTGCACCGACGTAGGGCACGATCACCGAGAGGCCGACCAAGACCGAGAGCAACATCGCGTACTGCAATCCGAGCACCGAAAAAGCCAGCCACGAGGCGGCCCAAACCATGATGATCTCCCAGAACTTGCCGCGTACGTAGTTTGCGATCTGCAGATCGACTTCGTGCCAAACGCGATTGGCGAGGCGACGTTCGGCCGGCATGAAGCCGCCGAACCAGCTCGCTATCACGTCTTTGTCCTTAAGAAAAAAGAACACCAGCATCGGCATCAACACCAAATAGACGATGATCGTGAGCACACCGACCACGGACGATACCGACATCGAAAGGACCTGTTGCCCAAAACTCACGATCTCGCGTTGCGCTGCGTCGAGCATGTCGTGTGCCTGCTGCATCGAGATCAGATCGGGGAAGCGCTCGGGCAAGGCCATCAACACGTCCTGACCCACGGTGATCATGTTCGGTAACCGTTGGATCAGTTCCGTGACCTGACGCGACAACAGCGGCAGCAGCCCGAACAGGATCAGGGTCACAAACAACATAAAGGCGGTAAACACTACACTCGCCGCCAGCCAGCGCGGCAGACCGCGCCGCTCCAGCAGACTGACCAGGCCCTCCAGTAGATAGGCGATGACGGCACTGGCGAGCACCGGCGCCAACATGTCCCCCATGGTCAAGACCACGGCGAAGCCGGTGGCCAGGACCAACGTCAGGTACACCACCTGGGGATCAGAAAAGGTTTTTTTGAACCAATCGGTAATCAGTCGCATAACTTTGCCTTGCGCCGCCGCACCCTGTGCCGAACGGCTGTCAACTCACCATCGAGCCTTGTCATCACGATCACCCTGGCGTCGTCCGCTCCAAGTCGCCATCCGACTCGGTGCGTTCGTGGTGGCGTCGGAACAAGGCCTCCAACTCGTCGATCACCTCGGCCGCAGGCCGGCCCTGCAACACATGCGCACTCATCAGATCGCTTGCCTCGTGCAAGAGCTCGCCCTTATCCAGCATCGGAAAACTCTGCGCCAAACGGCGCAGCGCCGCGACAACGCTCTCGGACTCGGGGCGACGTATTATGCCAGGCTGGGTGGATGGCGGTGCCGCCATCGGCTCTGCGGCTGGGTGCTGCTGCACCAAGAATTCAGCAAAGCTGAGTAGACTCTCGCGCGCACTGTCCGGCATGTCGCGATACAGCCGCAACAATCGGCGCTGATCTGCTGGCAGTTGCATCTTTGACGGCAGCATGCGGTAACGCGAATCAGCCCGTTCCAGAGCCGTTAGGCCTCGCGCAGCTCGCCGTGATGGGCGGATTTACACTCACGGGATTCCTCGATCGGCGAAACCCACAATCTCCGGGCCTCATGTAGCAAAGAATCCGGCCGATTGACCTTAGGCATACAACCGAGGATTAGGTCGACAATCAATTGGCCAACATTATAACCGCTCGACCGATCAAAGTCTGCGCGCGCCATGGGTTCTTGTATGGCGATCGAGCACCGCAATCAAGCGCTGATTTCTGCTGTATGGGTGGCATCCGACGCATTTATCGCCTAGCCTCCAACACGAAGCAGGCCCGACAGTTCAAAACACAAGCTCTGCAAAGCGTAAAACACCAGAGGGATATCGCATATGTTTCATCAGCATTCTAAGCGGCCCAGTGTGGGCCATGTTTTGGCGTTCTTGATACTCGGGCTGGCTACCGGGCAAGTCAATGCCGCGGGCTTTGCACTGATCGAACAAAATGTGTCCGGGATGGGTCATGCCTATGCCGGCGTTGCCGCGACCGCGGACTCGGTCGACACCCTATATTTTAACCCCGCCGGGATGACCAAGTTGCCCGGAACCCAGACCGGCGCCGCCGTCCACTTGGTACGACCGACAACCAAGTTCAAAAACCGCGGCACAACTTACGTGACTGGTGCGCCCATCGCCGGCGGCAACGGCGGCGATGCCGGTGGTGTGGCGGCGGTACCGCATGGCTATCTGACCCATCAATTGAACCACCGCACCTGGCTGGGATTCGCCGTTAATGTGCCTTTCGGATTGACTACCGAATACGACAGCGACTGGGTCGGTCGCTATCACGCCATCAAATCCGAGGTTAAAACGGTCAATCTCAATCCCTCGATCGCCTTCAAGGCCACCGATCAATTGAGCCTAGCGGCCGGCATCAGCGCGATGTACCTAGATGGCGAGTTCACCAATGCGGTCGACTTCGGGCTGGTCGCCTTGGGTCCGGCCGGGGCCGGCACGGCAGACGGCCGCTCCAGGATCGAGGGCGACAGCTGGGGCTGGGGCTTCAATCTGGGGGCACTTTACGAGCTATCCGAAGACACCCGGATCGGTATTCACTTCCGCTCCGAGGTTGAACACAACATCGAGGGTGACGTGAAGTTCAGCGTCCCCATTCCCGCATTACGGCCAGTGTTCTCCGATGCTGATGTCCGCTCCGACGTCGATCTCCCGGCCTCGGTATCGATCAGCGGTTTTCACCGACTTACCCCCGAGTGGGCGATCATGGCCGACTACACCTGGACCGGATGGGACAGCATCCCCGAGCTGCGTTTCCGCTTCGACAACGGCCTGCCCGATGGCGTCACGACCTTCGACTGGAAAGACACCAGCCGAGTATCCGTCGGCAGCACCTATGCCCCGAGCGGTTCTCCCTGGACCTATCGCTTCGGCGTGGCATTTGACGAGTCTCCCATCGTCGATGCCGAAAGCCGTTCTGCACGCCTGCCTGATGCGGACCGTCTCTGGGTGACAGTCGGCGCCGGTTATCAACACAGCCAAAATCTCAGATTCAACGTAGGCTATGCGCATCTGTTCATCGACGACCCGAAGATCGCCAAGACGGCCACCGGGGAAGATCTGTCACGCGGCGCACTCCGAGGCACTTATGATTCCAGCGTCGACATCCTATCCGCGGATATCCATTACACGTTCTAAAAACCAACAGATTTGTCATCGAACGGTGGGCCGTTGCGTGGCGGGCGGCTCACCGATATCTTGCTCGTGCGATTCAGATATACAGGCAGACGTCCGACTCGCCAGCGAACTCGAAGAAGCGCGCAGCACCGGCATAGTCAATGCCATCGATGAGGCTCGCGGGGTCCAAATCGAACAAATCCACCGTCATCTGACAGGCGATCAGTCGCACCTCCGCCTCCTGACATAGCTCGCGCAGCTCTTCCACGCTGGCGACCCCCTTTCTCGCCATTTTCTTTTTCATCATCGAGGTGATCATGCCTTCCATACCAGGCAAGGCCATGAGCACGGTCGGAAACCACTTGTCCATGCCCATTGGCATGGGCATGCCGGGATTACCCAGCGGGGTCACCTTGAGGTCGAGATCCTTCTTGAGCAACTGCAGGCCGTAAAAGGTGAAGAACACCTCTGTTTCATAGCCGAGCGCGGAGGCCGTCGAAGCCAAGATAAACGGCGGATAGGCCCAATCCAGGGTGCCTTTGGTGGCGATGATGGCGAGTTTCTTCTGCTCCATCGTGATGCCCTCTCCGTATTGGGATCTGGATCCGCACGCTGGCTTGACGTCATGCCTTCTTGATCGAGAATTGAAACTTGTTGCCCTCTTCCTTGGACTCCATGAGCTCGTGGCCGGTCTGGCGGGCAAAGGACTCGAAATCCTTCACCGAGCCCGGGTCAGTGGCGATGACATGCAGCACCTTGCCTGACGCCATGCTCGCCAATGCCTTCTTGGCGCGCAGGATGGGCAACGGACAGTTGAGACCGCTTGCATCCAGTAGTTCGTCGAAATCTGTCATCGGGCGACCTCCGCAAGATTCTTCGTTGTAGCTGTTCTATAAAACCAGATCGGCCCTACATACGCCGCGCGATCCAGAAAACTTCGGATCACCGGGCCCAGTCTTCGCGCTTATCATGCACTCACGGCAGGCCGCTAGCATGGCCCGGGCTAATGGATAGCGTGCGATCCCGCGCGGCATTGATGAGCACCATCGGCTCGATTATCCCGATTTGCTTCGGCACCGGGCGCAGAAAAAGCTGTTGCCCCTGCACCCAGCGTTGATAGTATATTAATGTTTGCTCATATATGTCAATGAGGCCGCCTCGATTCAGCACGCGGCTAAGCCATGCAACATCTACCTATCTTTCTCTCCATTCGGGACCAAGCCTGCGTCGTGATCGGCGGCGGCAAGCTCGCCAGTCGCAAGGTTGCACTGCTGTTGCGGGCCGGAGCACATGTTCGGGTGATCGCCCCGGAACTCTGCATCGAGCTTGTCGATCATCTCGACGGTGGGCGCATCGAGCATCTGAGCCGCGGCTATCGCGAGGCCGATCTGGACGACGCTCTCCTGGTATTCGCGGCCAGCGATGACGATCAACTCAACCGCCGTGTCGCCCGTGCCGCGCGGCACCGGTCGATCCCAGTCAATGTGGTAGACCAGCCGGCAGAAAGCAGTTTTGTCCTGCCATCGATCGTCGATCGCTCACCCGTGGTCATAGCGGTCTCCAGCGGCGGCACCTCGCCGATCCTGGCGCGTCTGCTGCGCGCCCGCCTGGAGTCCCTGATCCCCGATAGCTACGGTACGCTGGCCGAACTCGCCAAGCGTTTTCACGAGCGCGTCCGCCAGCGCTTCGCCGCTCCCACCGAGCGGCGTCGTTTCTGGAGCCAGACCTTGCAGGGCAACATCGCCGAACGGGTGTTCAGCGGCCAGCTGCGCGAGGCCGAAGGGCTCCTCGAGCAGGCCCTCGCCAGCGAAAATATACAATCCGACATGGGCGAGGTGTATTTGGTCGGCGGCGGGCCCGGAGACCCCGATCTGTTGACCTTTCGCGCGCTGCGCCTGATGCAGCAAGCCGACGTAGTGGTCTACGACCGTCTGGTCGCCAAGGCGATCCTCGCCATGACCAACAAGGATGCCGAGCGCATCTACGTGGGCAAAGCGCGGGACAATCATGCGATGCGCCAAGAAGAGATCAGCCAGTTGCTCGCCGATCTGGCCAAGCAAGGCAAGCGCGTGCTGCGACTCAAGGGCGGTGACCCCTTCATCTTCGGCCGTGGCGGCGAAGAGATCGACACCTTGGCCTGCCAAGGTGTGCCCTTCCAGGTGGTTCCGGGCATCACCGCCGCCGCCGGGTGCGCCAGCTATGCCGGCATCCCCCTGACCCACCGCGACTATGCCCAGTCAGTGATCTTTGTCACCGGCCATCTGAAAGACAACACGGTGGACTTGAACTGGGCGCAGCTAGTCCAGCCCAAGCAGACCGTGGTGTTCTACATGGGGCTGCATGGCCTGCCCGTGATCAGCCGCCTGCTTCAGGCGCACGGCATGTCCAGTGAAACACCGGCCGCACTGATTCAACAAGGCACTACGCATCGGCAACGCGTCATCTCAGGCACCATTGCCTCGCTGCCCGAACAGGTCGAGCGCGAACGCCCCAAACCGCCGACGCTGATCATCGTCGGCGAGGTCGTGGGCTTGCAGCACCGCCTCGCTTGGTACAAGGCCCCGGGGACCTCGGATCAAACCGCCGCACTGCGCCAATCCCAGGACAAGCCCGACCCGTTGTGACGGCGCGAATGTACGTCTGTCGGCCTCAACTCGACAGGCCCGCAGCACGCAGCGCCTCGACCACGGCACGGTGACGCGCCGTTGCCAGGGCACGACCCAGCTCGGCACCTGACAGGCCCTGCTCAACCAGGGCGCTTGCGGTCACCGCGCGTGCCGCCGGCAAGGCGACTGCGAGACCCTGCCCGAGTCGCGAAGCACTCGCCTGTGCCTCACAGACCGCGATCTCCGCGCTGACATCGGCCTTGGGATCGAAGGCCCGCCAACGATGGGCGATTTCGAACAAGGCGTCCGGGTCAGCACGATGAGCACCTTCCCAGAGTGGCGCGACACCGACCGCCCGGCGCAGCAAGCGGGCGGTCGCCCGGTCGGCGCGGAGCGAGGTCAGCAGGCGATCGGCCGCAGCGACCGAATCCATGCAACCCGCCAAGGTCGCGGCCAGGCTCAGTGCGACCCGGTCAGGCACGACCCCGCCCGGGGTGACCGAGCCAGTGCGCTGATGGGTACGCTTGAGCGCCACGATCGGCGGGCTGTCCACCGCGGTACCAACGACCGCGGTTGGTCCCATGGCAGCGGCCAAGTCTGGAATCAACTGCCCCAGTGCGCCACAACCATGCAACACCTCGAAGAAACGCCAAGGCTGTTCGGTCTGCATCGCCTTGGCCATCTCACGCCATAGACGCTCGGCTGTCACCTGGACCAGATCACCGCGCTCGGCCATGCTGTACAGCAATCCATGCGTGGCATCGACGACCTGAAAACCCAGAGCACCCAGCTTGGCCGCGAAGCGCGCCACCCGCAGCACGCGCAGCGGGTCTTCGACAAACGCCGGGGATACATGCCGCAGCTGGCGGGCCGCGAGATCATCGCGCCCGTGATAAGGATCTGACAACTGTCCATCGCTGTCTTGGGCAATCGCATTGACGGTCAAATCGCGGCGCCGCAGATCCTCTTCGAGGGTCACATCAGGACCGCAATAGACTTCGAAACCGCGGTATCCCTCGCCACGCTTCACTTCGCGTCGGGCCAGTGCATACTCCTCGCCGGTCTCGGGATGCAGAAAGACCGGGAACTCGGCATCCGCCGCGACGAAGCCGCGCTTGCGCATCTGCGCCGGGTCGCCTCCGACCACGACCCAGTCGCGCTCGGCGACCGGGAGTTCGAGCAGCATATCGCGCACCGCACCGCCGACCAGAAAGATCTTCACTGTCGTGCCGCCCAATGTCGCATCAGCTCAACCACCTGCAACGCCTTGAGGCTCGACCGCAGACGCATCGAGCCGCTCACGCTGCTTGCGTTGCAGGTCCCACATCTCGCGGTACCGGCCCTTTGCGGCCAACAATTCATCATGGGTCCCACGCTCGACCACGCGACCGGCCGACATCACCAAGATGCTGTCCGCATCGACCACGGTCGATAGACGGTGCGCAATCACCAGCGTCGTGTGATTCGCGGCCACCTCGGCCAACGTCTCCTGGATCGCCAGCTCGGTACGGCTGTCGAGCGACGAGGTCGCCTCGTCGAAGATCAGGATGCGCGGCCCCTTGAGTATCGCGCGGGCGATCGCGACCCGCTGTTTTTCGCCCCCGGACAACTTCAGGCCACGCTCACCGACCACGGTTTCCCAGGCTTCCGGCAGGCCTTCGATGAAGTCCTTGATATGGGCCATCGCGGCCGCGCGCTCGATCTCGGCGCGGGTCGCCTGCGGGCGGCCATAGGCGATGTTGTAGTAGATGCTCTCATTGAACAGCACTGTGTCCTGCGGGACGATGCCGACCGCGGCACGCAGGCTGTCCTGGCTGACCTCCCGAATGTCCTGGCCGTCGATCGTGATAGACCCGGCATCGACGTCGTAGAAGCGGTAGATCAGACGGGCCAGGGTCGATTTACCCGCGCCACTGTGGCCGACCACGGCGATCTTGTGTCCGGCCGGCACCTCCAGATCGATGCCGTGCAAGATACGCCGCTCTGGCTGATAGCCGAACTCGACACCTGTGAAAAGAATTTGGCCACCCGATACCGCCAGCAGCGGCGCATCCGGTCGGTCGATGATCTCCGGCTCACGCTCGAGCAGCTTGAAGATCAAGTCCATGTCGGCCAGAGAGTACTTGATCTGGCGATAGACGATGCCGAGGAATCCTAGCGGAATAAACAGCTGCAGCAAAAAAGCATTCAACAGCACCAGATCACCGATACTGATCTCGCCCGCCGCGACACCGCGCATCGCCAGAAACATCACCAGCGTCACACCAAGCGCGATGACCGCGCCCTGGCCGAAGTTGAGCATCGACATCGAGGTCTGGCTTTTGACCGCCCAATCCTCCCACTCCTCCAACGTCTGGTCGTAGCGGCTCAGTTCCATCCGCTCGTTACCGAAATACTTGACCGTCTCGTAGTTGATCAGACTGTCGAAGGCTTGGTTGTTGGCCTGTGAATCGAGGCGGTTCATCGAGTGACGGTAGTCCATTCGCCACTCGGTGATCGCCAGGGTGACCAGCACATAGACCGCAACCGACCCGAACATCGCCAGCGCAAAGACCGGGGCATAGTCGCGTAGCAGGATCACCGCGACCAGGCCGAACTCGACCATCATCGGAATCACACTGAAGGCCATGTAGTTCAAGATCTGGCTGACCGAACGGGTGCCGCGTTCCAGGTCGCGACTGACGGCCCCGGTCTGACGGTCGAGATGAAAACGCAGCGAGAGCTTGTGCAGATGTTCCAGCACCCGGGTCGATAGTCGACGCATCGCCCGATAGCGCACCTTGGCGAACACGACGTCGCGCAGTTCATTGAACAGGGCCGAACCCAGCTTGAGCGCGCCATAGGCCAGCAACAGTGAAACCGGCAGCAGCGCCGCCATCAGGGTCGGATCATCCTTGGCCTGCTCGAAGTGCTCGACGATGTGCTTGAGCACAATCGGCACGCCGACATTGGCTACCTTGGCCAATATCAAACAAGCGAGCGCGAACAGGGCCCGACCGCGGAACTCCCAGAGAAATGGCAGCATGCCCCGCAGATTGTGCCAGTCCCGACGATCTTTATGGACTTGGGGCGCCGCGCCCGAATGGGTCTGCATGATAGAGTTTTGCCTTGCGTGGGGCCTGTCCGAGCCTCACCCGTCGGACCAGCTTAGCAGAGACCATTGTATGCAAGAGCCTTCGATCAGCGACCCATCAGGCGACTGCAGCAGTGCCGAACCCTTCGCGCTACAAGTCATCGGCAACAGCATGGAACCCGAGTTCCCGGATGGCTGCATCGTCGTGATCGAGCCTGCGGGCCGGTGCCGACATGGGATGTACATCATGGCCCTGGTCGAAGGGGTACGTTGGTTTCGGCGCTACCTGAAAGATGGCGGCAGCGAACGCCTGATCGCGCTGAACGACACCTATCCACCGATCGATCTCGCGGGCCTGGACTGGCAGGTCGAAGGCGTCATCGTCCAGCGCAATCTAGGTCGTGGCCAGAGCCCGACCAAGCGGCGCAACGTCAAACACTATAGCTACCGCTGAATAGCGCCGGCCAAGTTAGGATTCCAAGGACCTTCAAAACCACCGTGCGTTCATGCGAGCATGGCCGCAGTTGCGTCAACCGTGGAGCCCCTGATGTATTGCCGATACGGATTGTTTGCCCTGTTGCTGATCGCCCCCTACGCACTGGCGGATCTGACCGCGGTCACCGCCGACGGTCGCCAAGTGACATTGCGCGACGACGGCAGCTGGTCGTTCGTGAAGCCCACCGAAGGCGCCGATGCAACGCCGAGCGCACAGCTGACATTGCAGAACAAAACCGATCTGAGCCGCGGTTGCCGCCTCGGCCTGCGCCTGCGGAATGATCTCTCGGCCCAGATCCGCACCCTGGTGCTGCGCTTCACCGCCTACAAAGACGAACAGATCGCCTTCGAGACCGTCAGCCGCGGGTACTCGTACGTCAAGCCGACCAACTCTCAGTACCAGGAGATCGACTTCCGTGGCATCCGTTGCGAAGAGATCCGCTCCGTCGCTGTGAGCGCGGCGCGCAATTGCCATGTCGGCGAGCTCACCAAGTATTCGGCATCGCCAAAACGTTGCCTGGAGCTGATCCAGGTCGCGCCGAGCAAGCTACTGCCGATCGCCAAGATCGACGCCAAGTAGTGACCTTGGCGCAAGCCACCGATCAATCGGATCGCAGTGCGGCGTGCAAGCGTTGCTCTAGGATCTCGATTAATAGGGGATGCTCGCCGACCAGGCCGGAAATCCCCAGCTTGAGGCCGGGATTGCGTTCGAGCGCCGCGCGACAGATCTGATCGATATCTCCGCCCGGTCCCGCGTGCCGCCCGGGCAACAGGAACATCATCGCCAAGACGATCACCGCGTTGGCATCTTGCGCCGCATAGACGTCGAGCAGATCACCGAGCAACTGGCCGTTGAAATCGTACTCGGCACCCTCACGCCGCTCCATTACTGCCTGGGTCAGCTGGATGTCGCTGGCGATCCGCTCGCGCAGCGCCATCGTGGCCGCGGCGCGCACCGCAGTAACTGCAGGCAACGGCGAACCATGGTCGACCACGACCACACAGGTCGGCTCCGCGCCGAGCTGGTCACCGCACCGGGTCACTTGATCGGCCAGGATATCGGCGAGCAGGGGCTCGCCCTCGGGCAAGGGCGACAGGACGTCGGCCTGACGCAGCTCAAAGGGCCCGAAGCGCGCCTTGAGTTCGGCCACCTGTTCGGGTATGAAGCTGCTCAGCGCACGATTCTGGCCAAACAACAGGGGCACCAGGACGAACTCACGCTGCCCGGCAGCAAGCTGCGCAGCGAGGAACTCGACCAATACCTGCGCCGGATAGCCCTCCAGGTCTTGCGCCGGGATCTGATCGGCATGCTGCAGGGAGACCGGCTCGATCGGCTTCCCACAGGCCTCCCCCAGACTGGCCGCGATCGCACGCAAGCGTAAGGTGGCCTCGGCATTCTTCGAGCCATTGTCGACCAGCAGGATCACGGGTTCGCTCATTCAGTTCCTCTCGGGAGACACACTAAATAGAGGTCTCCGGCCTTGGCCGAGCAACGGCGCAAGACGCACAAACGGTGACTATGGGTAAAACCGACCCACCCTCAGGACATCAACAGCGGGACAACAGTTGCGGCGCGCGTACCATACGGCAATCGGCCGGACACGGAAACCAAAAAATCGGCTCGCGAGGGGCCAACACCGGATAGAACGCCAGACCCAGGCTGCAGTAACCAGGCCTACACGGGTGGTAGCACAGCGACCGATCGAGGAGGGTTATGGCGCTGACGCAGCCGGCGCTAACAGGTCACAGGCGAGCTGCCGCAAGACCTTGGTGGCAAGCGTCGCTCATTGACGATCCAGGCTGCGCGCGGCGATCTCGTAGACATCTTTCGACACCTTGGCGGCGAGCACGGCCTCGTGGACTTGGCGCATCTTCTCCTGGCGATCCGCGTCGTAGCGCTGCCAGCGCGACAAGACCCGCAACAGACGGGCCGCGACCTGTGGATTGAGCGGATCCAGGGCCAGCACCTGCTCCTGGACAAGCGCATAGCCACTGCCGTCAGTGGCATGGAAGCGCACCGGGTTGGCGCCGACAAAGGCTCCGATCAGCGCACGGACCTTGTTCGGATTGCGTATCGAGAAGGCCGGATGCCCCATCAGTTCGCGGACCCGATCGAGCGTATCGGCCCGGCTCGACATCGCCTGCACCGCAAACCACTTGTCCATCACCAGCGGGTCGGCGTGCCAGCGCTGTTCGAAGTCCGCCAGCGCGCCCTCACGCGACGCATGATCGCCGTCGGCCAGCAGGCTCAGTGCCGCCATGACATCCGTCATGTTGTGCTGCTCGCTGTACTGGCGATAGCAGAGATCGCCCGCGGGTGCGCCACCGGCCGCAGCCAAGTAGCCGAGCACGCGGTTCTTCAAACTACGGCGGCCGATCGCCTGTGGCGTCGGTTGATAGGGCGCCGCATCGTGTAAGCGGTCGTAGGTACTTTGCAGCTCTGACTGCAGCGACCGGCCCAGGCTCGCACGCAAGGTCTCGCGCGCCAGATGCAGGGCGTCCACGTCGACTAAGGGCATGAAATCTCCCAGGTATTCAATCGACGGCAGACCGAGCACCTCGGCGGTCAATGCCGGCTCGCTGTCCGGGTCCTCCAAGGCGATCCGGAAGGCCTCCACCAGGCCCTCCGGGACATGCATCTCGACGCCCTCCCGGTATTGCCCGGCCATCGCCAGCAAGATGCGGCGGACCAGCGTCTGCGCGGCATCCCAGCGATTGAAACCATCGCTGTCGTGGGCCATCAAAAACATGAGCTGCGCATCGCTGTAGTCGAACGCGAGCTGCACCGGGGCACTGAAACCGCGCAATACCGAGGGCACGGGTTCCTCGGCCACGTCGTGAAACACGAACGTCTGCGCAGCCTCGGTCAGTTGCAGCATGTGCTGAGTCGCCGCCTCGGGCACATCGCCTAGGCGCACCGCCAGGTCGTTGCCATCACTGCCGAGCAATCCGGTCATGACCGGGATTAGGAAGGCCGGCTTGTCGGTCTGCCCCGGGGTGTCCGGTACCCATTGCTTCATCTGCAACTGATAGGTGTGTGCAGCCGCGTCATACTCCCCCCGTACCTCGAGGCGCGGGGTTCCCGCGTAGTCGTACCAATGCTTTAGCTGGGCCAGAACCATGCCCGAGGCATCGGCCATGCAGCGCACGAAATCCTCGGTCGTCACCGCCTGCCCGTCGTGGCGCTCGAAATACAGATCGGTCGCCGCGCGGAACCGCTCCGGCCCGAGCAGTCGGGCCTGCATGCGCACCAGCTCGGCACCCTTCTCATACACGGTCGCGGTATAGAAATTATTGATCTCGATGTACGAGGCGGGACGCACCGGATGCGCCATCGGGCTGGCGTCTTCCGCGAACTGATGGGCGCGCAGCAGGCGCACGTCTTCGATACGCTTCACACCGCGCGAGCCCATGTCGGCCGAGAATTCCTGGTCGCGAAAGACCGTAAAACCCTCCTTCAGCGACAGTTGGAACCAATCGCGGCAGGTGATGCGATTGCCGGTCCAGTTGTGAAAGTATTCGTGTGCGATCACGCCCTCGATGCCGAGGAAATCCCGATCGGTCGCGGTATCCGGGCGGGCCAGCACATACTTGGAGTTGAAGATGTTGAGGCCCTTGTTCTCCATCGCCCCCATGTTGAAGTCGTTGACCGCGACGATGTTGTAGACATCCAGGTCGAATTCTCGACCGTACTCACGTTCGTCCCAGCACATCGCATTGACCAGGGCCTGCAGGGCATGCGCGCACTTATCGATGTTCTCCGGCTCGACATAGACGCGCAGACGTACCTCGCGCCCCGAAGGCGTGGTGTGCCAATCCTCGACGTGCTTGAGATCGCCGGCGACCAAGGCGAACAGATAACTCGGCTTGGGGATCGGATCATCCCAGGTCGCATAGTGCCGGCCGTCGGGCAGGTCACCCGCGTCAGTCGGGTTGCCGTTGGACAACAGCACTGGGTAGGCCGATTTGTCTGCACTCAGGCGCACCCGGAAGCGGGCCATTACGTCGGGGCGATCGATGAACCAGGTGATCTTACGGAAGCCCTCGGGCTCGCACTGGGTACAGAACATGCCACCCGAGCGATACAGACCCTCGAGCGCCGTGTTGTTCTCCGGCGCGATGATCGCCTCGGTCTCGAGCACACAGCGGGCCGGCGGCTCGAACAGCGTCAGCGATTCCTCGTCGATGCGATAGGCCTCGTCGGTTAACTCGCTGCCGTCGAGACGCACCCCGACCGACTGCAAGCCCTCGCCGTCCAAACGCAAGGCCCCACCGGATCCGGACGGGTTGCGGCGAATCGTGAGCCGCGACACGACCCGTGTGCCCTGTTCGCGCAGATCGAAACCCAGCTCGATCGCGTCGATCAAATAGGCGGGTGGTCGGTAGTCGGACAGCCGTATGCTGCGGGGGGTGGCCTCTTTCATGACATGCTCGGGCAATGAATAACGACATGGATGAGCATAGCGGTGGGCCAAGGCCAGGCCAATCCAGCGCAACCCTATCTGTCGCGTGGGATAAAGCTGGTCGAGTTTCGCCCATGGCCCACGGTTGCTAGGATGCCCACCGGGTTCGACGGAGATGACGACATGCCAGAGATCGTGATGTATACCACCGGGGTCTGTCCGTACTGCGTCCACGCGAAGACGCTGCTGCGCCGTAAGGGCATGCGCTGGCAAGAGAAACGCATCGACCTCGACCACAGCGTCGCCAGTGAAATGCAACAGCGCAGCCGCCGGCGCAGCGTGCCGCAGATCTTCATCGACGAGCACCATGTCGGCGGCTATGAGGACATGGCCGAGTTGGAAGCGGCCGGGGAATTGGACCCGCTATTGGGCCTGGACGCGATGGCGATGCCGGACAACCGGGCACACGACATCGATGCCTCGGAAGACGCCCCGACCTGAAACTGGTCCACGCCGTGTCCGACGCACCCGATAGCATGCGGCTCGACAAATGGCTCTGGGCGGCGCGTTTTTACAAGACGCGGGCACTGGCCGCCGAGGCCGTGGACGGCGGTAAGGTGCATCTCAACGGACAGCGCAGCAAGCCCGGCAAGATGGTGCGCATCGGCAGCCGCCTGGCGATCAATAAGAACGGTCTCGAATGGGACATCGAGGTCGCCGTGCTACCCGCCCAGCGGCGACCGGCCAGCGAGGCCCAGACCTTTTACAACGAAGATCCGGCCAGCCGGGAGCGGCGTTTCAACGCGACCGCGGAACGCCGCGCCGCGCGTGCAGCGACCCCACTGCAGACCGCGTCAAAACCCAACAAGCGCGAGCGGCGCCTGATTCATCGCTTCAAGCAAGACAACAGTTAAAGCACCGGCGCCTAGCTCAGCCCGGTTTGCCATCGACCCGGGGTCGCAGCAGCATCGGTAAATAATGTGCGGTGAACAGAGCAAAGCCGGTCACCCAAAGCGTGGCCGATAGATCGATCCAAAGCGCATAGTGGCTACTGAACAAGGCCGTACCGAACACCCGCACCAGCACCGCGAGATTCACGACCACGAAGGCCAATGCCATAGACCAACCGACATCGATCGGGCGCCCGGTGTGGCCGCGCGCAACCCGCGCCATCATGCCGATTGTGAAGCTACCGATGGTGCCGACCGTCAGTGCATGCAAGGCCGCCGAGGGCGGGAACAGACCCACGGCCGCCAATGCGTTCAAGAAGGCCCCCACCACGAGCCAGGCATAGCCCAGATAGAGGATCCACAGGATCGCGATTGAAAATACACGCCGGTCGAACCAACCGGCGAGGCGGACCGCCTGCGCCAATGCGAACAAAGACCACAACGCGGCCAGCAGCCCGCTCGGTGCAACCGGCCAGGCCGTGAACAACGCGATCAAACCAAGGCTCGCCGGCGTCAGGCGCTCCACCCAGGGCCGCACGGTCGGCGTGAACCCAGGCAGCACGTTAGCGGCGAAAAACGGCACCACGCGCCCAGCGATCATCACAAGCAGAAGCAAGATCAGGGCAGGCATCACGCGCCGCATATCGCCGGCCAAGTCGAGCACGCCGAGCATCTGCAGATGCGATAGGAGATTGACCAGGCCCATCGCCAAGATCAGCGGCACCAGCAGTCGGTTGACCCGACTGCTTCCCTGCCATAGCGCCGGCACCAGGCTCAACGCGAGCAGCGGCAAGAACGCGACATCGACCGCCACCACCAGTGCGACGGGAACGCCGGGTAACCAGGGCAGCACCCGTCCGCACAACCAGAGCAAGGCCAACAGGCCGAGCCGGGAACCGGTCCAGGTCTCCGCCCCGGACCAATTACGCACCGCGGTCAACAAGAAGCCCGCGATGACCGCCGCAACATAGCCAAACAACATTTCGTGGGCATGCCAGGCGATCGGATCATAGTGCACCGCGACCGCCACCTGGCCGCGCCAGACCAGCGGCCACAGCGCCATCATCAGTACCGCGGCACAACCAGCGAGGAGGAAAAACGGCCGAAAACCTAGGCCCAGAACAGCCCAGCCATTGGCCTTATTGGAAGTCTGTGGAGATTGTTTGAGTAAAGACATCGACTAAGCCTGACCGGCGTGCGGCGGGTGCCGTTTGATCCCGGTCATAGTCTCGGATCCACAGGCTCGCTTTCTAATGCAAGAACCCCGAAAACACATTCATGTACCCGATACAACGGCTCTCGTTCAACAAAGCGCTGCAGGGCCTCCAACCCGAGAGCAAATTCGCGAAGCGCCAGGGACCGTTTGGGCCCGAGCGATCGCCCACGCAACCGCACGATGTGTTCCTCCAGTGTATACTCCGGTCCGTAGATAATACGCAAATACTCTTTCCCGCGGCACTTCAAGGCGGGCTGGACTAGCCCCTTTTTTCCGCGCATAAGCCATTCGACCGGTTTGACGACCATCCCCTCGCCACCGCTCTCGGTAAGCGCTTCCCACCATGCGGTAGCCTCAGCTTGGCTCTCTATGCTGGTTAGGTCGACGACCCTAAAAGCCGTCTTGTGGAGCAGGCGACCACCCTGGTCGCAAAGCTCGGCGAGCGTCTTCATGTGCCATACGTGATCTTGGTCGGCATGCACACGCCCTTCCGATGCGAGAAGGTGGAAAGGGGCAAACTTTAGGTCGTCGATGCCAGAGACTGGCCAGCAGTACCGCCGATAGGCATCTGTGTACTTCTCGACACAGTCTCGTCGAGCAGCGTAGCGATCAACCAGCCCCTCGACCTCCCCGACACGGGATGCGGCGAGCTGCAGAGCCGAGAGCGCCGCCGCCATACTGGCACGCGATGCCGCACCAACAGGCGCATACTGCGACTTTAACAAGGCCTGGGCCTTTGCAGACCATGGCATGAGCTCCGCGTCGAGACAAAACCAGTCCGATTTGAATCGCTCCCAGAAATCCGCGTTCGTCAGGGCGGTGCGGAGTCGGTCGAGTAAGGCCGACTCAAGCGAGCGATCATCAAAGAAGGGCCGACCCGTCCGCGTATATAGCGTCCCGATGCCCTGCCCCGGGATACCGAAGCGCTTGACGGCCACTTCCTCATCGCGGCAAACAACGGCGACTGCGCGCGAACCCATGTGCTTCTCCTGGCACACCACCTTCGCTACGCCATTTGCACGGAAGTAGTGAAAACTCTCCTCGGGGTGTTCGAGGGTCGGCCCTTCTTTTCGCGTGCCCGACGGCGACATCGTAGGCGGGAGGTACATCAGCCAGCGGGGATCGATAGCGAAACGGCTCATCACCTCCAGTGCCGCGACGGCGTTCTCTTCGCGCACCGTTATGGGGCCGCGGATCCGAGTGGAAATGATCCGCTTGCCCAGGACATCGTCGATATCTAGCACATCGTTGTAAGGCCGCTCAGCCGCCTTGGCCGCAGCCCCCTCCAAAGGCCTGACAGGCGGGTAATACATCTTCGCTGCAGCGACGGACACCAACTCATTTTCCGGATAGCGCAGAGCGGTCAGCGCTCCACCGAAGACGCAGCCGGTATCTACACAGATGGTTTTATTGAGCCATTCGGCACATGGCACAGGCGTATGGCCATAGACGACGCGTGCCATGCCACGATAGTCGACAGCCCAATTGTAGCGAATTGGGAGGCCGTACTCGTCCGTCTCACCGGTGGTCTCACCATAGAGCGCGAATCGGCGCACGCGGGCCGACGCCCGGCCATGCAAAGATTCCTTCATTCCCGCATGCGCTACCACCAGCTTGCCGTGGTCCAGCACGTAGTGGCTTACCAGGCTGTCTATGAAGGACTTCACCTCCTCGACAAAATCTGGCGACTCGCGCTCGAGTTGTTCCATAGTCTCTGCGAGGCCGTGAGTGAGGTGCACGTCACGACCATCCAGCTTTCGTTTCAGCTTGATGTCGTGATTGCCTGGAACACAGAGAGCCGCCCCCTCTCTGACCATTCCCATCACTAGGCGCAGCACGGCAGGCGATTTGGGGCCGCGATCGACAAGGTCCCCTACAAAGAATGCGCGCCGTCCCTCTGGATGCTTCGCCATCGGTGCCGCTTCGTCATCATGGACTTCGTAGCCGAGCTTACTTAAAAGGGCCAGCGTCTCATCAAAGCAGCCATGAACGTCACCAATGATGTCGAATGGGCCCGTCTCGTGACGCTTGTTGTTCCAAAGCCGTTTGCGAACGATCGTCGCTGCCGCTACTTCCTCAGGTGAATTGAGCACCGCGATGTAGCGGAAGCCTTCCCGCTTGAGCGACCGCAGGGCCTTGCGCAGCTGTTGTGATTGTTGACGGACGACATGAGCGCCAAACTGCCGATCGGCTCTGTCCAGGTTGCGTTCCTGACAGAGCTCGGCCGGAAGGTTCAACACAATCGCTGCAGGCAATACATCGTGCTCACGTGCCAGCTTCACAATGGGCTTGCGTGCCTCTACCTGGACGTTAGTCGCGTCGATGACGGTCAGTCGCCCGGCGGCCAGGCGCTTCGCAGCGATGTAGTGAAGAACATCGAAAGCATCCTTGGTGGCGCTCTGATCGTTTTCATCGTCGGAGACGAGGCCGCGACAATAGTCGGATGAAAGCACCTCGGTCGGCTTGAAATGCGTCTTCGCGAATGTCGACTTCCCACTCCCTGACGTACCGATGAGTGCAACCAGCGACAGCTCCGGCAGCTCAATCTTCATCGCTGAAACACCGCCATCTGCGTTGGAGCACCGACCTCGGCGTCTTCAACTCCGATCGGCAGAAACCGCACGGCGTAGCCATGACGCTCGGCGATCCGGGTGCACCAGGTTTGGAACTCCCGACGCGTCCATTCGAACCGATGGTCCCTGTGCCGGAACCGCCCGGCCGGAAGGGACTGGAAGCGGCCGTTGTACTCGACATTCGGGGTGGTGAGTATCACGGTGGGCGGCGTTGCAAACTCGAACAGGACCCGTTCGAAGGCGCCGAGGCGAGACGCATCGATATGCTCGATGACCTCGATGGCGCAGGCGGCGTCACAATCCGAGAATCGGTTGTCCCGATAGGTGAGCGACCCTTGAAAGAGCTCCACTTTGTTGCGCCGTATCTCCGGCATGCGATCGAGCTTGAGGCGCTCGCGAGCCCGTTCCAAAGACCCCATGGAGACATCCACACCCACCACTTTGGCAATGCTTTGCTCCTTAAGGAGGACCCTGACGAGCTTTCCCTCGCCGCAGCCCAGATCCAGGACGCGGGTCGCTCCTGCGTCTCTCAACACCGCAAGAACGGCGCCGAGGCGCTGATCGTTCAGGCTCATTGGTCGCTCCAGGGCTTCTTCCTCCTGCTCCTTTTCGGCTTCGCGCTCCTCAGATACCGGATCGTCGCCTGCCATCAGGCGCCTGAGTGCATCGCGAAAAAGGCCCCTACGGTGCCGCAGATAGCGCAGCGTGATTTGCTCGCGCATAGGGTGCACCGATAGCCATTCAGCACCTTTGTCCAGTAGCTTGTCGACCTCATCATCGCCTACCCAATAGTGCTTCTGGTCGTCGAGCACGGGTATGAGGACGTAGAGATGGGTAAGCAGGTCGGCAAGACGAACATCCGCTCGGAGCCGCAGCTCGAAGCAATTGCCTTCGCCCCACTCCGGGAAGGCCTCATCGAGGACGATACGCTGGACATCTACCCGGTACCCAAGGGGCTCAAACAGACCGCGGAGAAGGCGCTCACCTCCACGTGCAGGCACAGCGGACAGACACACATCAAGGGCCAGCGGTGTGTCGGCCAGCGCTTGCCGAGCCTTGGAGACCCCCTTCATCGCCGAGCCGAAGACCTGAGCAATGGCGACGCTCAAAAACGACGATGCGGTGTAGGGACGATCGTTGACGTAGTGCGCCAAGGTCCCTTCGGAGTGTTGTCCCCAGCGACGGCCTCGAACCAGGCCCACGGGATCGAAGTCCAGCAGCAGAGCGGCCGTACATCGCTCCTCGGTCACCACTGGATAAAATACATGGGCCTCGCCGTAGGCGAGCGAGAACGTCTGGCATTTATCCGGGTGCTTTGCGAGTAGATATCCGAGCTCTGTCGCTGGGCGATGGGTGCTGGTGATCGTCAACAGCATAAAGTCACTTCTCGATTCTGAACGACGCGCTCCGCCACCCAATTGCACTCTCCACATCGAGCGCTTGTCCTGCTAGCGTCTGTTACAGTCGCACGAGCAGCCGGCGCAGCCTACGGCGTAGGACAAAGTGCTGCGGAGGGGAGCGCCCGCTGCGTGACTGAACTAGAAGGCATGACACCACCGATACCCATTTGGCAGCTCTCGAGGACCAAATAGAAAGTGCAAAACGCGCCGTGCCGCCTGGGTCTTTAGTTTCGCAGATGCATGCTCGATCAATGGACTCATGAGCAGCACACCTCCGGCTGGAACGGGAATCGTCTGTGCTGCCGCCCTAAGACTGCTTGAGGTTTGGCGGTGCGATCCTGGCACGACCTGGAGGTCTCCTTCTGCCGCATGATCCAAATTCAGCCGCACCGCGACAAGCGATGCCAATACCTCACGCGAGGGTTGCACAAATGGTAGGCCGTCTTTGATGCCGGATGACTTCCAGCCCGTGCCGCCCGACGCCGGAATAACCCGATCTCTATGCAAGCGAACAGCCCAGTTCCGCTGTTGCGACTTGATGAATGCCGTGCACTGAACCGCAACCTTATCCGAAAGAAGCTCCGATAACGGCAGTGAAGCGCGGAGCCGCCCGACCGTCTCACGCGCCATTGGGTAGTTGAGCAGGTCCCTTGCGCCGGCCGACGTAAACTCTGGCAGTGCACGGAGAAGCCGCCGGCACGCTGTTGGTGCCAGCACTCCCTCACAGACGACAAATCCTGCATCTGTAAAACTGTCCAGTAGCCGACTCACCCTATCCTCCAACGGCCAAGCCAATCGGCCGCGCTTGCCACGGCTTGATTGGCCGCCATGTCGTTAGTTGCCACCGTAACCCTTATCCATTCATTGACCGAGCAGCCGCCGTCGAATGCGTCCCCGACGTAACTAGTAGCTAGGATGCGACGGACGTCGGCAAGCAGACTCTGAAACTTGGTTGGCATAGTAGACTGTATCAACTTTAGGGCGGCATCAACTTTCTCGATGGCATAGATTCTTTCGCGCCGTGAGTGTGCAGGCCAGGCCGATACCATCAGCCCGCACAGTTCCCGCTTGCTGCCTAGTCGATACCAAAAACGCTGCCATCTGTGTGGATGGCTCACTCAACCCGCTGCCACTGACACTAAGTGTAAAGGAAAGGGCGCCAGCCAAAGCTGGCACCCGATCGGGGACCGGGGGCCAAGAGTAAGCCCGACTTATTTCTAAGCAGTAACACCCTTACTCTCTAAAAGTAGTGATCCCTTTCTGAGCCTTGGTACTTCCGTGAAGTAATGCAGCAGTTCGTGAAATCTGCGGCCAGAACCGCAAGGGCAAGGGTCATTACGTCCCAGTTTTTCTACCAGGTCCTTATCTCCATGCACTACGCGATGGCCGCGCTTGACTTGTGCCTCAGAGGGGAATCCTTTGCGGCGCTTGCTGATGCGCTCAAAAGGAGTGATTATCAAACTGTGCGTTTTTAGCCATCTTGCACCTCCAATTTTGGTGGCTACCCATTGCCTGGGTGATGAATTATATCCCCTTGCAGGTACCAGTACCTAACCGTTAGCCTTCCTGAACTGAACCCTTTTCCCATCCCCTGGTTGCGCAATGACACGCGACCTCTGTCAGTGCAGGTCGGACCGCTGCCGATCAAGACCGGCAACAACGGTGGTTCAGAAAAGCCGTGCGGAATCCGTATAGATTGCTAGGCATCATCTGGACGATGTTCATATTGCTCGTCCTTGGCCGCCTGGGTGCGCTTCGAATACTCTCGGATATACCGCATTAGCAGAAAAGCCCTCTCCTCCTTATTAAGCGTGGCTGATCCTGCATCGTCTATCGGTACCGGGAACTGAAATACGTCCGCTCCAACGACTGGTTCACTGCCATTCGCCCCTCGCGCATTGATGATTTTGTCTAAGAATTCGATGACTCGGCGTTCGTATTGTTCTCCGGCAGCTTTGTGCAAATCAACGTGGCCGGCACCGTCAACTAGCCAAAGTTCTTTCGGTGCACTCGCCTCTTGGAAGATCGCTTTCGTATCCGCCACAGTGGTGTGCAGGTCCTCGGCTCCCGAGATGATCAGCACCGGGCATTCGGCCTCCGCAATGCGGTCAATAGGCCGTAAGTGTCCCAGACCAATCCCCAGACGCGGCCCCAGTTGCAGTAGAAGGAGTTCAGAGGGCAACCAGTACGCCGCGCCCAGACGCTTTCTAACGCGATTCTGAACCGCGGTGCGTATGTCCGGGTACACGGACTCGAGAACAAGCGCATCGACTCCCAACGGGGACGCCAGTACAGCAGCTGCCCCGCCCATCGATACCCCAACCACCACCACAGGCAATCCCTTAAAGGTTTCACGCGCATACCCAACAGCGGCGACCACGTCGTGTTTCTCACGATACCCAATCGTGATGGCTTCCCCTGGGCTTTCACCATGCGCCTGGAAATCAATCATTACGACGGCAAATCCATTCCGTCTGAACATGCGCGCACGGCCCATCATCGCGGTGCGCGAGCTTCTAATCCCATGCAGTAGAACGACCACGCCTTCGGGATCGGCTACTGAACTGTGCCAGCCAGCGATTTTAGACCCCGACTCACTCGCAATCGTGAAGGGAACCACTTTGATATCGACTGGGGCATTGATGGGCCGATTCGAAGGCTCAACAAGCTGCCCCCCGGTTATCCAGGAAATCGCTGCGACAATTGACGCTGCAGCGACAATAGCGGCGACTATGCTTCTACTGTGGATGTTGCGCCCCCCCTACTTACGTCAGCTAGCGCCCATGTTTGGCTGGGCCGAACGCGGCGGTATCTTGGCCATCACCGCCAAAATCATGCTCGTCGGATCCACCAGAATAGTGAGCAATCAACATCAGCACTACGCCAAGCGGCCCACAATAAAGAAAGGCGAGGGTGATAGCATCGAACCAGATTCGGACCACCCTGATGATCGAAGATCGCAACAGTCACAAATCCCAGGTCCGGAAGAAACAAAGACCACCTAACCTCTGTATTCAAAGTCGCCATCATTACGATCTAGCCCAGATAAGCGGCGCCCAGCACGGCGCACCTGATCGCGCAACAATGGCGAAGCCACACGCGGGCAGGTGCAGCGCATTGAGAGTCTGAGCGAGCTTGCGTCCGCTGCGATGACTCGTTAGGTGATTTTCCCTGGCTTGATTGCTCTGAATCACTTTGGGCCACCCTGCCGTAGCGGGCCTTCACTTGTCGAAGTAGCTTTCTGCTGCTTTTTCTTCACGTACTTGGCGAAGAGAACAACCGAAAGCAAATAAGCGATCAACAGGTCACCCATATTGATCTCGATACCAGTGAATGACCGCCCTACCTCGATTAACTCGTGCTTAAATGTGGCTATTGATAAGCCCACAACGATAGCAAAGGCAGTGGCAGCTAAGCCCCAGTCCAGTTTTGCCTTCCCTTCAGCGCTGTCTTCCAAGTTCTTTCACCTAACGCCTTGTTCAGTGGCCCCAAATGCGGAGCGCCTTTTTGGAAAAAGATGCCGAAGGCATACCCAAAAAGGCGCGCAGTGTTTGGGGTCCGCTGGAACTATTTGTTAGGGCGCGCGGATTCAAACCTAGCCTTCAACTTAAGCCACCCATATAACGCCACGAAACTTGCCGCTGCTGCAAGCATCCAAAACAAAACAACA
>JANQRK010000038.1 GCA_028284585.1 Chromatiales bacterium | reverse complement strand
TTTCCCGTTCCCAATCTATCCGGGGCCTCACTTGTCCAGTCGCGCTTGTACTTGCCCTTCGCTCAAGCCATAGCTAAGACTATGGTTTTCGCTCCAGGGCGGCGTCCAAACGCATCTGGCCGGCGTGATCATCCCGGATACCGGTGCAACATGCAGGCTAGCCGCCGAGACGCCGACTGGGCCGTCCTGGCTCGGGCGATCGGTTTACCTGCCTGGGATTAGGAGTACACTTAAAGGTAGCCGACGACAGCATCAGAGCGGACAGTCGATGACGATGAGCGAACCGGGAAATACAGATCGTCGTGCACGTACCCACGACATGGTTCGCAAGCTGCTCGATGAGCGCCAAGAGATGTTTGCGATGTATTGTCGGGTGGCGGGTCTGGAGCCCTACAATGAAACCAAACCGGACGTAGACGCCCTGCAGTCGTTCTGCCAGGTCTTGGTCGATTATTCGGCCTTCGGGCATTTCGAGATCTACGAGCGGATCGTCTCCGGTCGGGAACGCCGGAGCCAGGTAGTCGAGGTTGCGCGCGAGGTATACCCGCGTATTGCCGAGGCATCCGAGGCGGCGGTCGAGTTCAATGACAAGTACGATGCGTCCGATCACACCCTCGACTTCAATCAACTCGATCGGGATCTGTGCAAGCTCGGTGAGGAGCTGGCGGTGCGGATCGAAATGGAAGACCGCATTATCCAGGCCTTGACCGCGCGCTGAGCGTCGGCTTTGCAGCCGCTACCACACCCTGTGCGGAGTGGCACTGCGAGGCATTTGGCATGCTGCCCCTGCTGACTCGATTGCGGCCTGAGTGGCCCGAGCCAGAGCTGATTGTCGCCGGCCTGCGCCGGCCGCGATGGGTGCGTTTGCGTTTAGAACGGTTTTCGCGCGGCATCGATGGTCGGCACATCGACGTGGCCCTAGAGCCATCGATTAGACAGGCAGCCAGCGCCTATGTCCGCGCCCTGGTACGCGAGAGCGCCCAGACACTGTGGAAGCAGGCCTGCGACGCCTACAGTCCGTCGCTCGGCGATGCCTTTCGCGGTCTGCTACTGGAGCATCACGCGACAGAGGTCAAGCAGGCGCGCAGCTCTAGCCGGCTCGAGCGATTGCAGTTGTTCCAACTCGCGATTCTGCGGTTGCTGTTGGGTTTGCTCGACGCCGAATTGTTGTGCCTGCGCAACGAGCTCGAAGAGGCCCGCAGTCGCCAGGGTGGGGGGCTTAGTGGCCAGGCCCTACAGCTGCATCGACAGGCAGGGGTTCTGGCCCGCAACGCGGTGCATCTACGCTACCGGATTGCGAAGTTGTTGCTGCGTGATCTCATGCATTTGGAAAACACCAGCATGCGCAAATTGCGCAAGTCGGTCCTCGGTCTGTCATGGCCGATCCCCGAATTGATGCTGTCCAATCCGATATTGCAGCTCGACGGGTTCGGCAGTGCGCGCGATTTTGCCGGTATCTACCCGTTCGTTCTGTATGACATTGCGCGTGCGGCCGCGGTTAGCGAGTGCCTGTTGGAGACCTTTGAAGAATGGCTGCCAGCGGATGTCGCGCTCGAGGCTGATCCGACAGATGCCGATGCGGGCCTTTCCGCAGTAAGCCTCAATGATCAGGGAAATGCGCGCGGGCTGTTAGAAGTCGAACGGCGTTTGCGGCGGCTGGTTGCGCGGCGCGAGGTCGAACAGGCGACCGGCAATTGGCTCGACCTACCGGAAAACGGCAGCGCCCTGTTGGGCGGTACCGACAAGCATTGGCCGCAGACCCATTACTGGCAACATCGTGGCGTTCCGCGGCTGCAACGCCGCCTTAATCGACGATTGGAGGCGAGACTTAGCTGCGCCGGACTATTGAGTTCAGTGCGGGCTTCTTATCAGCTGAGCGATTTTCTCGTGTCTATCGGGCCGACCGGCCCGGAGGCGCCACTGTTTGAATATTTCGCCGGTGAGATCGGCCGGCGAGCCCTGACCCGTCGCCTCAGCGGTGCTGAAGAGGTGAAGGATGCCAAGGCCTTGGTGAGGCGCGCAGATCAGTTGCGCCGGGAGTTCGATAGGGCTGGGGCCAACGCCCGCGAACCCGTCGTGGCGCGCCTTGCTAGCGACTTTCTAAGGCTGCGGCGTGACCTAAAGCTCGGCTGGCGCATGTTCCAGGGGATGGACAGCCTGCGCCTGCTCAGCGATGGAGACGATCAGTCTTTGTCGCTGGCCAACAATACTCTGCAGCTCTTCTGTCGCGAGAATCAGCCGCGCGACAGCCGGGGCAGTGTGATCGGGCATGTGATCATCAAGGTCGAGGTGCGCGGTTCGGAGCGGGTCGCGACCGAGATGCATCGTCGCAAGCTCAATCCGGCGGCGCATTTCAGTCGTTTCTTCTATGACCCTATCACCCGTTTCTTGGCGCGTTACGCTGCCCGCAAGGTCGCGGTGGAAGGCGATGCCATGCTGTTGTCCATTCTCGAATACGGCGGTGAGGCCACCGGGCGGTTGGCAGTGGCCAGGGCCTGTCGGCTAGCGGTCGATATCATCGGTCTGCAAGAGGTGATGAACCGCGAGCACGAGCGTACTCGCTTGCCGCTGATTGAATTGGGGCTGGGGATCGCCTATGCCGATGGTGCACCGACTTATCTCGTTGACCAAAATCGGCGGTTGACCATATCGCCTGCGATCCAATGGGCCCGCAGGCTGGCTTCCTGTGATGCCCTGCTGCGTGAGACCTGCCGGGTTGCCCGTGGCCGCCGTCTGTGCGTTGCCGCGCCTGTGCATCGTGAGAAAGGTGATGCGGCGTTGGTCCGCTACAACGTCAACGGGATCGAGCTAGATATTGCGGCCTTTACCCGACTTCACGTCGAGATCTCGCTGCGCAAAATGGTGACTCGCAAGCGCGGAGGTCGCCTTCCTACGACCTTGTATGCTGGTTTTTGTGGCGATGCGCAAGGCGAGAACCGATTGCTGCTTGTTCGGGAGAAGCCGGTTACCTTGTGGATGGGCAAACAGTTGCTCGATGGTGCTGCCGATGGCCGACGGTTCTACGAGGTGATTCCCGATGCCCGCCTGATCGAGCGTGTTGCACGGTGGCTGGGTAAGACGCCTGATGGTGAGCCGTATGAAGCGACTGCCCAAGGTTCTCCAACAGCCTGAATCGGTGTGGCGCTCCGAAGCCAATCAAGTGGGCTTTATCCGGCGCCGGCATCGGCCGGGATAGAGATGTTAGCGAGAAGCAACTTTTTGCAGCGGGCTTAACGACCGAGGTTGGCCTGCGCGGTCCTCGCGCTACCTAGAAGGCGTAACTGCGGCGGTACCGGGTGCAGACGCTTATGCAGGCGAGTAGGCGTGCGCCCCATACGCTTTTCGTAGATGACTGTGTAGGCCAGCACCCGCCGCAGGTAACCGCGGGTCTCATCGAATGGTACCAGCTCGATCCAGACGTCGGCCGGAAGTGTGCGATCCGGCAACCAACGCACCACTCGGTGCGGTCCGGCATTGTAGGCGGCGGTGGCGAGTACGGCACTGTCGCCCAGTTCACCCTTCATCTGCTTGAGGTATGCACTACCCAGGGCGATGTTGATATCCGGTTCCATCAATTCGTGGCGACGTGGCGGTTTGCGCTTCAGTATTTGTCGCGCGACGCTGCGCGCGGTTGCCGGCATGAGTTGCATTAGGCCCATCGCGCCGGCGTGTGAGCGTGCGTCGTCCATGAACGCGCTTTCTTGGCGCATCACGGCGAACACCCAGGCCTTTTCGATGCCATGGCGTTTTGCGTTGCGCTCGACCAACCTGGCGTATGCCATTGGGAAGCGCAGTTCTAGGTCGTCCCAATAGCCGGTCTTGGCTAGCGTGAAGATGGCTTGATCGTGCCAGCCGTGCTGTTCGGCCAGCTTGGCTGCGGCCTTGAGCTGCTCGGCGTCCATGTCTCTGGTTGCCCAGCGCCATTCGCGACGTGCGTCGGTCCAGCGTTCCAGTGCGAACAGCTCGGCGGCGCGCCGTACGCTGTCTAGCACGGCGATTTGTGCGACGAGGTCCGCAGACGCCGGGGTCTCGGCGTGATCTAGGTGGTACTCACTGCCGATGCGGTCGGCCGCGAGGAAACCATAGTAGCTGCGTTGTGTGGCGGCTTGGCGGTAGACCGGTCGCGCTGCGTCATCTTGGCCGGTTCCCTCGAGTGCACGGCCCAGCCAATATAGCCAGCGCTCGTCGTAACGCACCTCCTGCGGTAGTGCGGCGATCCAGCGGATCACCTGAGGCCAGTCTTCGCGCAGCAATGCTGCGCCGATCCGTGCCTCATGTACCTTGATGTCATCTGCGGTATCGATTGTGATCTTGCGGATGAAGGCATAGACATCGTCGCCCGGCGTGCGCACCAGGTTGCGCAAGATATAGTGTTCGGTGTCTTGGATCTGCTGGTCGGTGAATGGATAACTGGGCGTGATCGAGCGCCACAGTGTCAGTGCCTTGGCCCCGTTCCAGCGGGCAAGCCGGCGCGTTGCGTGGGACAACATTGCCTCGCGGTACGGATGCGCTTGACCAACGCTGTCCGGACGGGCGGCAAGGTTTGGGTCTTGATACAGCGCGATCCAGCGCTTCAGCCAAGCTTGGTCGGCTTTGGTCAAACTGCGGCTGAGGTACTTTGCCAGCCGCCACTGGCCGGCTTCCATCGCCTTTTCGATCCGCTGCCAAGTCAGCTCATGGCTGCGATAGCCGGCCTTGGTCCAGGCGGCGAATACCGGATCGCAGGCGCGTGGCTGTGATTTGCCATGCAGCCAAATTGGCGCCACCTTGGACAACGCCTGATCGGCCTGCCCGGTTGCGATCATGGCGTGTAGCTGGTGGCACTCGCGCCGCAGGCCGCTGTCGGCGCGGTAGAAACGGAGATAATCGGACCAGCGCTTGCGACTCGCCAGATGATCTAACCAGCGCAGGCGTAGCAGGGCGGCCACTGGGGTATCGGCATAGCGGCTGAGGAACTCGGCCACCGCGCCAGTCTCGGCTGTATTTAAGCGCGCCCGCAAGGCCTGGTATTCCAGATAGGGAAACAGCGCATAGTCTTCCAGTTCGCTGCTCAACCGCGAAAAGGTGGATCGATCGCCGCGTTGCAATGCCTGCTCGGCGTCGAGGAAAGCTTTGCGCTGCGCATCCGCCAGTGCGCCGAACACGGGTTGCACCAGCGCCAGAGCGATAAGTACGAAGCAGTAGAGAGGGCGCGTTAGCACCATGCGCGTCATCTCCAATCCTAGAGCCCAGTCAGAGCCTAGGTGCAGCGCTTGTGCAAGGCAATAGGGGATTACCCATTCTGGGCGCTTGCTCGCGTTGAGCGGCACGTCGCGTTCGTGCGTAGGCTTGGGTATCCTAGTCGGCGACATCATGATAAATCCCGATGACCTTGAACTGATCCAACGGCTGGTGAAGCTGTGTGCTGGAGAGGAATTGGCGGCGCGCTTTACCCGCGTCCATGCCGACGTCAAGGCGGATGGCTCGTTGGTGACCGAGGCCGATATCGAGATGCAGCGGAGGCTACAGGCGGAGCTGGCCGCACATTGGCCTGACTATTCCCTGCTCGGCGAGGAGATGACTGCATCCGCCCAGCAGGCTCTTTTGGCATCGCCGGGTCCCGGGTACTGGTGCCTCGATCCACTGGACGGGACCAGTAATTTTGCCGCGGGCATCCCGTTCTTTGCCGTTTCATTGGCCCTGATCGATGCCGAAGGCGCGCAGGCCGCGGTGGTCTATGATCCGACCCGCGACGAGTGTTTCAGTGCGCTGCGTAGCCAAGGTGCCTGGTTGAACGGCCGGCCGATTCCGGCTCCGGCGGCGTCTCCAGAGGCCTTGCGTGACGCGATGGCCCTGGTCGATCTCAAGCGCTTGCCCGAGGCATTGATCGGGCAACTTTCCCGGTATCCGCCGTATCGCTCACAGCGCAGTTTTGGATCCGTGGCGCTGGACTGGTGTTGGATTGCCTGTGGGCGTTGCCAAGTGTATCTACATGGCGGCCAGAAGCTGTGGGACTATGCCGCTGGGCAGCTCATCCTCAGCGAGAGCGGTGCCGTTGGCGGTATCTTGAGTGATTATGCAGGTGACTGGCTGAGCAGCTACTCGCTTACCCCACGCATCGCGATGGCCGCGAGCCATGCCGAGCTACTGGGTCGGTGGCGCGCCTGGGTCGTTACTGGTCTGAGTGCGGATTCAGTCGATTAGATCCTCGGCCAGTAGGTCTAGCCAGTGCCGCACCGGCACCCCGTTGGGTGAATCCAGATGTGTCAAGCAGCCGATATTGGCGGTGACGATGAGGTCTGGGTGGTCGCTGCTCAGGGCACGCAGTTTGCGTTCGCGCAACTGCCGAGAGAGGTCCGGTTGCAATATCGAATAGGTACCGGCGGATCCGCAGCACAGGTGGCCCTCTTCGACCGCGCCTAAGGTGTAGCCCAGGTCACGCAACCGCTGTTCGATCAGGCCGTTGAGCTTGAGCGCGTGCTGCAAGGTGCAGGGAGTGTGCACCGCGATACGCGCCTTGCGCGGCCGCAGTGGCAAGCGCGCGAGCTGGTCCCGGGTGAGAACCTGCAGCGGGTCGCGCAGGTATTGGACCAGACGCTTGGCCCGGTCGGCATAGGCTGGGTCATCGGCTAGCAGTTGCGGGTAGTCGTGCAGATGGGCGCCGCAGCCGCTGGCGGTCGTGATGATTGCCTCGGCGCCAGCTTCGATCGCCGGATACCAGGCATCGATATTGTGGCGTGCCAGCGCCCGTGCCCGCTCGGTGTCGCTGAGGTGATGCGCGACAGCCCCGCAACAGTCGTTCCCGGGCCGGCCTTGCAGTGCGATGCCCAGTGGCGCTAACAGTCGCCGCAGGGCCTGATTGATCTCAGGTGCCAGTCCCGGCTGCACGCAGCCCTCGAGCAGCACCATTTGGCGTCCGCCAGGCGCCGCCTGATCGCATCGGCGCAGCGGCTTGGCCACGGGGATACGGCGCTGCAGCTTGGCCGGTAACAGTGGCCGAACCACTCGGCCGAGGCGCAACAGGGCCGCAAAACGTCGTGGATAGGATAAGGCCTCGATCAGTAGGCGTCGCCGCAGTCGCTCGCCCAGCGGCCGCGGGGCCTGCCGTTCGACATGCGCCCGTCCGATATCGAGCAGCCGATGGTAGTCGACGCCCGATGGGCAGGTGGTCTCGCAGGCGCGGCAGGTCAGACAGCGGTCGAGGTGTTCGCGGATGGTGGCGCTGGCTGGTTCACCTTCGAGTACAACCTTAATTTGGTAAATGCGCCCGCGTGGTCCATCCAGCTCATCCCCGAGCAACTGGTAGGTTGGGCAGGTGGCCGTACAAAAGCCGCAGTGCACACAGGCGCGCAGGATCTTGTCGGCTTCGCGACCCTCGGAGGTCTCGCGGATATACTCGGCGAGTGCTGTTTGCATGATCAATCGTTATGTCGTCTGCGTACCAGGCGCAGTCTACCTTGCCTTGAGTAGCATTCGGCGCTTGCTTTGTGCTGGTATCTGCCTACCGGCCGGTACCTAGCTTAAACTTGGGGAAGCGGCGAGATGTATATTCCGGAGATCCTACGCCGTCGGCTCGCACCGGCACGCCGCCTCGAGTGGTATCCACCGTTTCGCGCGCTGCGTCTAAAGGTGCTGGAGCTGGATACCGATTGGCGCAGGGTGCGCTTGCTGTTGCCTCTGGCGCCGAATCGAAACCCCGGTGGCGGGATGTTCGGTGGTGCCATGGCGTGTCTGGCCGACCCAATAGCGGCCCTCGCTTGCAACCGGGTCTTTCCCGGCCATCAAGTCTGGACGCGCGAACTGCAACTCGACTTCCGTCATGAAGGGCGCTCAGACATGGAGCTTAGGTTCGTATTTGACGGTGAGCAGGAAAGGGTGATCCGCGAGCGTTTGGCGGCGCGTGGTCGAGCCACGCCGCTGTTCGAGTACGCGTTCTTCGATCGCACTGGCCGGGTCTGCGTCGACATCCGTTGCCGAGTGGCGATCCGCCCGCACGACTATCGGCCCGAGGGCGATGCCACACAGGGGCACAGTCATGATGAATGAGGCTGGCGGCGCAGACCAGATTCGCCATGAGGAACTGCATCGCGGTATCGCGGCATTCGACTCGAAAGATTTCTCGACGGCCCAGCGTCTGTTGGCGCGACTCGCCGAGCAGGGCGAGCCAGAGGCGCAGTACCGCATGGCGATCATGGCCCAGAACGGGCTTGGAATGACCACTGATCAGGTCCTGGCGTTGGACCACATGCGGGCAGCGGCCGACGCCGGTCTGAGGCTTGCACAACACGGGCTGGGGTTTATGTACATGCAAGGCGAGTGTGTCGAGCAAGACGGCGAGCAGGCGCTGCATTGGTTTACCCTGGCCGCTGAACAGGGCCTGCGGGGTGCGATGACGACGATTGGCATGATGTACCGGGAAGGCAAGGGCATCGCACGTGATGCCGAGAAGGCCAAGGTCTGGTTCCGAAAGGCCGGATTCGACAAGGCTTAGCGGACACTTCACGTTGGGTGGCGGGTCACTCTGCAGCCTTTGGTGTCTCGCGCCGCTCGCGCACTGCCTCGGCTAGCATGTCGAGCAGGGGTTCGCTTTCTTCCCAGCCCAGGCAGGCGTCGGTGATGCTCTGGCCATAGACCAAGCCGTCGCCGTTGCCGCCCAAGTCCTGGCGGCCACCGACCAAGTGGCTCTCGATCATGGTCCCGATGATATTGTGGTTGCCGCGCCGGATCTGGCGTGCGACATCCTCACCAACCTCGGTCTGTTTGTCGTGATGTTTGCGGCTGTTGGCGTGACTGCAGTCGATCATCAGGTTCGGCGTTAGCTGTGCCGTGACCATCTCTCCGACCGCTTCGGCGACCGACTCTGTGTCGTAATTGGGCCGTTTTCCGCCCCTCAGGATGACATGGGTGTCGGCATTGCCCCGCGTATTGAAAATCGCCGAGTGCCCCGCCTTGGTCAGCGATAAAAACACGTGGGGGCGTTTCGCGGCACGCACGGCGTCGACCGCAATGCGGGTGGTCCCATCGGTGCCGTTCTTGAATCCCACCGGGCAGGACAGGCCCGAGGCCAGCTCGCGATGGCCCTGGCTCTCGGTGGTCCGAGCACCGATCGCGCCCCAGCTGATCAGGTCGGCAATGTATTGTGGGCTGATCAGGTCGAGGAATTCGGTGCCTGCGGGAAGGCCGAGATTGTTGATTTGCAGCAACAGTTGGCGCGCCAGGTTCAGGCCCTTGTTTATGTGGAAGCTGCCGTTGAGATCCGGGTCGTTGATCAGGCCCTTCCAGCCGATGGTCGTGCGCGGCTTCTCGAAATAGACGCGCATCACGATCAACAGTTCGTCGGACAGCCGGTTGCGTGCCGTGACCAGTCGGCTGGCATAGTCGAGCGCTGCCTCGGGGTCATGTACCGAACAGGGCCCGACAATGACCAGCAAACGGTCGTCTGCGCGCGTCAGAATGCGATGGATTGCCTCACGGGTCGCACAGACCGTTTGCGCTGCCTGATCAGTGATCGGATGGCGGTCATGCAGCGCGGCGGGCGGTTCGGCCTCGTAAATGGCCTGGATTCGGAGGTCGTCGGTTTGTTGCATGGTGGTTTTAGACGTGCAGTTTCGCTGGTGAGTATACCTTGGGCCGGCTAGCTGCAGCAGTAGTTGGTTCGCCTAGTCTGTGCGCTTGGCGCGCCGCGCGAGCCACACCGCCAGGCCGCGCGCGTTGAGGTCGATATCGATTGCCAGTAGCTCGCGGACTCGGTGGTCGGCCAGGCCGCTATGCGCGGTTCCGGCGGAGACCAGCAATCGGTCAATCGCCTGGGCGAGACGCGCCTCGCGTCCCTCTGGCTCCAGTGCTTCTTCCTCCAGGGCGATCGCCTCATGGGCACCTAGGCTGGCGCGGAGTTGATCGGCATATCGCCGAGGCGCATCGATCTTACCGAAATGGGTAACACAGCAGGCCGCGGGGTCGAGCGCCAGCATATGGTCGAGGCTGTTCATCCAGGCCGTTGGATCGAAGGCGACTGGCGTGGTCGTAGCAAACAACAGTGGTATCCCGTTACGGGCTAGCTCGCGGTATGCCAGACCGAAGGTGTCACCTGTGAATAGATAGGTACTCTGTTGGTCGAATAGGCAGCCGTGATGATTGGCGTGTCCAGGCGTGTGCAGGAACTGCAGACGGCGGCCCCCGAGGTCGAAACATTCCAGATCGCCCACGCCTTGGGTGCGTTGTTCAGGGACTGGTAGGAGGGTCCCGAAGTTGCGTTGGAAAACCGGCTCGCCATAGACCGCTGTTGCGCCGGCCTGCAGTTTGCTCGGATCGATCAGATGGGGCTGGCCCCTGGGGTGCACGAGCAAGGTCGCGTTGGGGCACTGCTGCATGAGTTGCCCTGTGCCGCCGGCGTGATCTAGGTGCACATGGGTCGGGATGATGTAGCGGACCTGCTGCGGCGTGGCGCTTAGCTCGGCGATGGTGTTCAAGATCGCTGGTAGCGAGTACTGCGTGCCGGTATCGATGAGCGCGAGCTCGCCCTGGTCCTCAATGAGGTAGCACGCGGTGTGGTGCGGTCGGTACAGTCCAGTGTCGATCAGATGACTGCCATGGCCTATGGCTTCTGTCATGCGCGGGTTCCCCGCAACGGCACTGTCTTGGTTGCGCTTCGAGTGCGCAGCCGGCGGAAAAGATTCACGTTCGGTTCTCGGGACGCTGGTGACGTATTCGGGCTAGTGGGCCAATCGGATAATTCTGCAACGCACAGTGGCTCCCAAAGGGCCACGGCACAAGCATCGTGGGCGGTGTTGCCGTCCTTGGAAAGGGCCTGTCATTCCCGGCGGACTGCGCCTTGCCCACAATGCTTGTGCCGTGGCTGAGCGTTACAGAATTGTCCGCTTGGCCCACTAGTGTCGTGAACCCAGACCAAAGCCCGCATTGATCTTTGGCCTGGCAGTGGTTGGAGGGTTGTCAGTCGATTACGGCCGGCTGTTCGACTCGGTCTTTGAGGCGCTGCAGGCCCTTTTCGTAGCTGGCACCGATCATGCCGTCCAACAACAAGCCAAAATAGCGACCGAACAAGTCCCAGCCAAACTGGGTCTCGAATTGCCAGCGCAAACGCGTAGCCTGACCCTCGGGCTGGAGCATGAAGGTGGCGCTACCATCGCCCTGCTCGCCGAATTCCAGTTGGGTGTCGACACGCTGATTGGGGACGCTATTGACGATCTGTTGACTGCCGCGCCCGACTTGCTCGTGGGTGCTTTGCCAGCTCATACGCGAGCCTACACCTTGCTCCGGGCCAGTGAATTCGTAGCGTGTTTCCGGGTCGATGTCAGACCATGGCGACCAGGCGTGGAAGGCACGCATGCCGTTGACATGAGCGAATATCCGCTCCGCGGGTGCATTGATCAGGATGCTGCGTTCGACCCGTGTCGAGTCAGGTAGCAACAAGCCGATGCCCAGTAGCAAGATGAGTAGCACCAGCAGCGTTCGAAAGGCGAGGCGGGCGAATGCCATGTCTGTCTCCAAGGCGCGCCTTGGCGCGCTGCCGCTAACTGTCCAGTGACAGCATCTTACAGCGCGGGTCGCCAGTTGTGGATTACCAGACGAGTCCCGCGCCGGTCGCTGGCAAAGCGTGTGAGGGCGGCGTTTGCTACATCGCTGCGATACCAGTTGACGGCCGGCGCATTGATCACGTAGCCCAGCGTGGCCCGGATCACACCGGCATGTCCGACTACGAGTAGGTGCTCACCCGCATGCTCATGCACCAAGCTATCGAAGACCTTGGCGACTCGACTGCCAAATATTTGCAAAGGCTCAGCGCCTTGCGGCCGGTTGTGCACGGGGTCACGGTAGAACGCAGCGTACTCTTCCGGGTGCAGCGCCTGTAGCTGCGCCCGATCGAGCCCCTCCCAATTGCCGAACCCCACTTCTTTCAGGTCTTGGTGCACACTCAGTGGTAGCTCGCGGTCCTCGGCAAGCCATTGCGCAAATTCAAGGCAGCGGCGCATCGGTGAGCTGATGACACGTTGCCAACCCGAGAGTGCCGCCGAAGTGTGCCGCATTTGCCGCCAACCATGCTCTGACAATGGGTCGTCGATCCCATGCCCACGAAATCGCGAGCCGCCGACCGGCTCACCATGGCGCAGGTAGTCCAAGACTGTGGGGGTAGCGGGTTCCATAGACGAGCCGGCGTTCACGGGGCTTTTTGGTAGACTCAGCAGGATTGAGCATACTACCTGGCGATAGGGTGTGATGAATCAGAAGAAGTACATGGGTATCGACAAGGACCCACTCGGCGCGATGAATGCCACGGGGAATATCATTCGGGATGCCTGGGTGTTTGGCCTGCTTCCCGAAACCGAGACCTGCGAGGGATGGACTGTCCAGCGCATTGATGCCCTGTACTCGCAGGTGACGGAAGAGTGGGACAAATATGGCCACTTGGTTTCTAAGCTTCCTCCAGATCTCGGCGAACGCCACCGCAAGATTTACGATGCGGCGATAGCCAGGGCCCGTGAATTGGGTTGGGACCCAAATGCCAATCTCGAATCTCAGTGAGCCGCTAGCGGATTGACATCATGGTCAGGGTGGTCAGTGAGACCTTCTTCAGACCAGATGAGATAGCCCGGGAACAGGTGACGATATCGGGTGCGCTATTCAATCGCTGCCGCCTGCTGCTCGCACGCCGTGGGTGTGACTATGTGTTCGTACCGATCCGCAGTGCGCAGATATTGGCCGTGCTTGATAGCCAAGAGATCATCTTCGTCGATGGTCTGGCCTATGCGGTACGTGATGGTGAGGGTGGGCGTCTGATCGTCCTGGCTTGGGTGTTTTCTGATACCTGGCCACGTGACAACCTAAATAGGCCGGTGCCGCTGGAGTTGCTCCTCTATCGGAGTGACGCACGAGAATTGCACGACAGATTGATCGGCGAGTTCGATAATGCCTTGGAGCAGCTCGAACGGCGTGGCGTAGTCGACGAGGTCGAAGCGCCGCGCAAAAAGGTGCTGCGTCTTCCCAGTGATCCCTAAAAAATCCCCAAGCGCGGAGTGGTGCCTCTTCGCGCTTAGTATAGGCTGCTGAATTTTGCTCAGTGGCGATTGAATCGGTCGACCAGGGCCATCCCCAGTGCCGAGATCACGAACGTCATATGGATGATCACGTACCACATCAGAGTTTCGCTGGGGATATTCGGCGTATCCATGAAGGCCTTCAGCAAATGGATCGAGGAGATCGCAACGATCGATGCAGCGACCTTTTGCTTCAGTGAACCGGCATCGAGCTTGCCTAGCCATTCGAGCTTCTCGTCACCGTCGCGGATGTTGATTTGCGAGACGAAGTTCTCGTAGCCGCTGAACATCACCATGACCAGCAGGCCGCCGACTAGCGCGATGTCGACCAACGAGAGGACGATCAAGATCAGGTCGGCCTCTTTGATCGTGAGTACCGCGGGCAGGATGTGAAATATTTCTTGGAAGAATTTGATCCCCAGGGCCAGCAGCGCCAGGCTGAGGCCTATGTAGATCGGTGCCAGCAGCCAGCGGCTGGCATACAGCAGTATCTCTAGGGGACGTTCCATCACGCGTGCATCGCTCCGACCAGAAAACTTGAGTGTTGACGGTGACGCCGAGGTTATCATGCTTGTTCGCTCCGTCGCCCAGTGGCCGGATCATGATGGTCACTCCCTCCGGGGTCGGCAGGGGAAGTGCCTATCCTGTACTTGGGGTACCCAAGTGCAGATTCGAGTGGTCGCATTGAGATGACCGAGTTCAGACATTGGCACGGACTAAGAGCAGGGTCGGTCCGGCCGACTTGTGCCGAGTCACCCTAAAGTGAGCACCGAGGCGCGCCACCCAGTGCTCGATCGCGGCGGCCTCCTGAGCCGCTCCTGGGTGGCCGTGATACACCATCAAGGAAAGCAGCCCGCCGTGCCGCAGGAGGCCGAGCCCCTGGTCGAGCGCCGGCAATGTGGTTGTGGCCCGGGTGACGACGGATTTGTCACTGCCCGGTAGATAGCCGAGATTGAACATCACCGCCGAGACCTGGCCGACCCAATCGTCCCGAACCCGCTGGGCCATCTGCTCATGGCCAAGCTGCGTTAGCTCCACAATTTCGCTCAGACCGGCGGCTTGCAGGCGCTGCGCGGTGGCTTGGAGCGCCGCCGGCTGGACATCGAAACCCAGGACCCGCCCGCTCGGTGCAACACATTGGGCGAGAAACAGGCAGTCATGCCCATTGCCCACGGTGGCATCGATCACCCGATCGCCAGGGTTAACACAGCCCGCCACGGCCGCATGAGCCTGCTTGGTTAGCATCGGGTGGCGCCTGCGAAGCGTTGGCTGTCGGCCTCTGCCGGCAGCGGCGCATCCGATTGGTAATGGGCGCACAGCCGTTGCGCATACCAGGGAGCCAGGAGTGCGCCGCGTGCGCCGAGGCCATTGAATACCCAGAGTTGGGAGTGCTTCGGGTGCGGGCCGATCAGCGGGTACCGATCTGGCGTACCTGGACGAACCCCGGCTCGATGCTGGATCACGTGCGCTGGCCGGGCGTTGGGCAATAAGTTGGCCAGGCATTGCAGCAGCGTCTGGCGGCCTTCTGTGGTCGGCCGGTCGTCGACCCGGTGGTGTGTGTGGGTAGCACCCAAGCGCAGTCCACCGGTCTCGAGCGGGACCAGCCAGCAGGCCCCATTGATGATGTGTCGCGGGCGCCATTCACTGTCGGCCAAGTCCAGGATCTCACCCTTGTTTGGTGCGAGTGGTAGGTGGTTGAACCAAGGATTCAACCCCAGGCGGGCGCCGTCGCAAAAGACCAAACGCTTGGCATACAGATCGGGCAATACGACGCCCCGGCCATGACAGTCGATCTGGTCAGCGCTGAGATGGTGTTCGAGTAGATGGCCTTCGGTCTTGAGCCAGTCGCGCAGGCAACCGAGCAAGGCTGGGAGGTCGATGTAACCGGTGCGATGCTGGATGAATCCGCCATGCGGCGCATGGATTGGCTCGGGGCAGCGGTCGGCGGCGAACGCCTCGCCGAGCAGGTCGCGACTGCCGGGATCCTCGCGCTGACGCTGGTAGAAGCGGCGCTGCTCCGCGGAGCGGAACAGCCGCAGCATGGGCCGCGGGTGCCAAAAGCGGTGTCCACAGAAGTGCTCGAGTTCTGTGTACCAGGCCTCGGCAGCGTTGAGCCAGTCGTGCAGTTCCGGCCGGCGATTGAAGCGCATCCCGGCCAGTGGATTGATCAGTCCGGCGGCGACCATCGAGGCGGCGCTTGCGTGACCATCATCGATGACGCAAACCCGCTCACCGGCGCGGACCAGGTGCCAGGCCAGTGCGCTGCCGGCCAGTCCTTGGCCCAAGATCACAGTGTCGAGGCGATCCTGGTCCATGCCTGCATTGTTGCACGTCGGGATTCGCCGGGCGCAAGGCTCGGTGTGCATAAGCGGTCAGCGATGGATTGGGTCCTTGACCAGAAGTGGGTCGGCAACGAATTGGCTCAGTCGGTGGGCGCAGCAATCGATGGGGTGGTCAGCCGTGTGGGGCGTTGTAGTGCGTCGACGATGGCGTCATGTGCGAGATGCGCGAGGGTCCGACGCGTGTGCCCGGCAACGTCGATCGGGTCGCCGAACACCACGTGAACTTCGGTGCGCTCGCGTAGCAACAGGCCACGCAGATTTTCGATCAGTGGCTGTTGATCGGTATAGGGTGCGAGCGGGTCAAAGGCGCCATTGACATGGTAATGGAGTGCTACCGGAACCACCGGAGTTGCAGTATCCAAAGCGGCTGCGAAGAGCCGCGAGAAAAACGGCCGGACCTTGCGACCGTCGGTCGTCGTGCCCTCGGGAAACAGGGTCAGCACGCCTCCTTGGCGCAGGTGCTGCGCTATTTGGGCGCTGACCGAAGCGGCCTCACCAGTGCCGCGGCGAATGAACAGCGTCCCCGCACGCGCAGCCAGCCAGCCGATCAAGGGCCAATGGCGTACCTCGTGCTTGGACAGGAAATCTGTGCTGGTGAGCCCGCCAAGGACGATGACATCAAGCCAGGATACGTGGTTGCTGACGAGCAATGAGTGCGATAGTGGGCGGTGGCCCGTCACGCTGATCCTTACATCCAGGATATCCGCCAGACGGTTGTACCACCACGCAGTGATCTTCGGGTTGGTGCGCCGCCTGCCGCCGTGGGTCCTTTCAGTAATCAAGGGCGCAAACAGCATGCCGAGCACAGCATGCATGGCCAGCAGTAGCAGGCGCAACGCTGCCTTTGCTCGGTACGGCCTGGCCGAGGCACCGCCTTGTCGAGGAACCGCCGGTTTCGCGCGCATTGGCGAGAATCGAGATACTCAGGCTCGTAAGAATGAGGATCGTAGCAGGGTTCGCGGGGAGTCAGGTGACTCTGGCGGGGTGCTTTTGCCAGATCTGGGATAGTCAGGACAGGCCTCAGAGTGCTGATCGCTCGTGGTTTCTTTAGTGCTCCTGCGAAATCTCGGCCGTCTGGTATGACGAGTTGTCTGCCTAGACGAATCACTGATCGCCGATGATGATCGGCAAGGGCGGCTGGCGCTAGCCTGCATGTTGCACCAGTCGATCGTGAACGGACGCGAACGCGTGGTCAAAGATGCGGCGAAAGCCCTATTCGGGGCGTATTATTGCAGGGACAGTTTGTTTCCCGTTCCCAATCTATCCGGACCCTCACTTGTCCAGTCGCGCTTGTACTTGCCCTTCACTCAAGCCATAGCGACGGCTAT
>JANQRK010000018.1 GCA_028284585.1 Chromatiales bacterium | reverse complement strand
CCCGGTGCGAATTTCCGAAAAGCCCCATGCACAAGGATGTGCATGGGGCTTTGTCACGCTTGGCCCAGCCGCTATAAGGTCGATTCTCTGGCGCTTACCGAACACCTGACGAAGGAGAGTCAGACGGGAATCCCGGGGCGCAACGATCGGCTGATGGATGAGCTGCAGCAGTGGCACATTATCGAAGCCAATGGTGACAAGGCTATCTGGTTCTGCGAAATCCGGATCGGTGACTGGTGTCAGACGTTGTCGTGCCTGCGGATAGAACTGACCAAGATCTGGCCGGATCTGGAAGACGCACCAACCATCCCCAGTCTTTCGGTGACGACGTCTGCACAAGCACCCGCTCCCAGCGCAGCGAGTTCTGAAGCACGCGACGAGCGAACCGCCGAAGCTGTTGGCGAGAAATCCGTGGCGCCCCAGCACTCTCCCGCGAACGACTCGAAACAGCCGGTCGAACGCGCAGGACCGAGCAAGACGCAGGATACCGACGCTTCACCGACTGCTCCTTCAGACCCGGCGACGCTGGGTCAGTGGGACACCGGCGGGGCCCGTTCGGCACAAGCACCAGCTGCGGCATCTGCCGGTTCAACGTCCGACGGCGAGGACAACACCGACCTCGGCCAGCGGTTCGTTGAATGGCTGACAGCCAACATTCGGGAGGGACTCATCGAGATCAACACGCCACGCGCACGCGTTCACGTGCTGACCGAAGGCCTCGCATTGATCACGCCGGGGATATTCCGCGACTTCAGTCCCCACCATTGGGAGCGCGCGCAGAAGCGCTTCCAGAAGCTCAGGCTGCACGCGAAGACCGAGAAGGACACCAACGTCTGGACCTGCCAGGTGGCAAAAGACCGCAGATCGTCAACGGTGAAGGTGATGCTCATCCCAGATGCCGACAGAGTTCTCGGGATCGAAATTCCTGCACCCAACCCCGTTATGACACTTTTCAATGCCGACCAACTTATACGTCCTGTAGAGTCGCCCGCCTTTTGTGACCAGGATGGGTCAGAAATATGAATACTTCGTCCTTGCGCACAGTATCCGAATTGGTCGATGACTACCTGTCCGAGCGTCTCTTGCGACCGGCCACCAACAAGCTTTACCGCGATATTGCTCGGCGCTTCACTGAAAACACCGGCCTTTCTCGGCTTTCCGAAATCGACGCGGTGGAGGTACGCAAGTGGCGGACAGCCGTGTTGAACCGAGCGAACGAAGAGAGCTGGAATATGTACCGCAGACATATGCGGGCGTTGTGGAATCACGCCATACGCCACCATGGATACCCCAGCAATCCCTTTGCAGACACTGCCCCAGCAAGGCCGCCGAAGCTGCGTAAGAAGACCGTCGATAGCGTCGACCTGCAGACCGTATTGCGCGCGCTGCGTGATACCAGCGATGAAGGCCGGTACGTGCGACCCACGTGGTTCTGGTCAATCGTCATCAACACCTTCTACTACACCGGTATCCGCAGGCAGCAGCTGGTCGCGTTGAACTGGAAGGACATTGATCTCGACGCAGCAACGATTCACCTGAGAGCGACGTCGAGCAAGACACATCGCGAGTGGCTCATACCGATCGCCCAGCCATTGCGGCCAGAACTGGAGAACCTGTACCTGCTGACGACTGAGTGCCTTGGTCGAACACCGCGTAGCGAAGAACAGGTATTCAACGTCACGCTGTTCAACGATGGCTTCAAGGGCCAGACGATGACAGTCGATCAGCTGGGTGCGACCTTCTGGCGCCTGTCAAAAGCAACCAAGATCCGTATCTCGCCACACCGTCTTCGCCACACGATGGCAACGGAGTTGGCCGCATCCAAAGATATTCGCACGCTGCAAGAACTGCTCGGTCACACGAACATCAGCACGACGATGCAATATATCCATCCGGACATGGATCGCATGCGCGATCTTCTAGAGAGATTTTCGTCTTGATAGTTGCTAGGTGAGAACCGACGTGCTACATATTCGGTGATACACCTGCAAACGGTATTGCCCGGCTTCCAACGTTACTGCGCTGGAGGTAGCACGACTGGCAAGCGGATAGATGCGTTGACCGCTAGACCTCGATGGAGACGTAGCTGGAAAGATCAAGCGTCGATCGTCGCTTTTTGATTACAAATCAGCTGCTCTACCGACTGAGCTACGCCAGCCTACCGGCCGTAATGAACCGGAGTGACGCTAGAGTCTAGCAAAAACACCCCTATCCCCCCAAGGCGAAGACCAGCAGAGAATTCGCTCAGGGGCAGCTCCGATCGATGATGCGGGCCCCTTCTGGCAACGGAAGCACAGCTTCTAGATCAGTACCGCGGGCGCGCTTTAGTTCGAGCCAGCGCCGCTCTCTTAGCGAGGTCCGCTCCCTAACCTCGACAGCAAAGCCTTTACGTCCGATATTGTCCGCATGCCGCTGCGCCGTAGTATCGCGGGTGAAAAGGCCTAGCGAGATCCCGTTGCGATATTCGCCGGCGCGAAACAACCAAAGATCGTCGATGCCGGAATCCTTGAGCTCCTTGACCTTACGCAAGCCCTCGGCGCGTGTCGGCAGGGGCGGAACAAGTACGTAGTAACCAGTGACCTCAGGCAATTCCTCGACGGCGGTTGAAAGCAACTCGACAGCCGCAGGGAGCCGATCGATCAAAGCCTCGGCAACCTTGGGTTCGAGCGGGCCAAGTCGATTGCACAGCGATCGTGGCTCAGCAGGAGCTGCCGGCGGTGTCTTTGCTCTGGCAGGCTTGGCCGGTTCGACCTCCGACGCGGGTTCATCGCCAGAACCCACTCCGGGGACAGCCACAGACTCCGACTTGGGGGCAGTACCTTGGTCCGGCATGGACTCTGATACTACCCGTGACTCGGCTTCGGCTTCGGCTTCGGCTTCGGCTTCGGCTTCGGCTTCGGCTTCGGCTTCGGCTTCGGCTTCGGCTTCGACGGACAGTGTGTCCTGACCCGGGAGTCCCTGTGCAGCTCGATCCTTGGCGCTGATGTCTGCCTGACGATCGACAGCGGGTTCCGCCACAGCCATCGCTAGATCAGCCGATGCGGGGCCCACCGGCGTGACACCTGGGGTCTCATAATCGTTCGGCGCCGTAGACTCAGTCTCCTCCTCGCCGATTTCACTGCGTAAACGCAGCTGCCCAACATCGGGCGGCGGGAGTACTGTCGAACCTGGCACCGGCCTGGACTGGTGTTGCACCCAGAAGAACAGGGTGACATTCGCAACCAGCAAAAAAGCTATAAACCAGCGCACTAAAAACCCTTATGCGAAGCAACGACGGCGAGCCCATGCAACACCAACTCATTCAGGCATGTGGGGGATTCAGGCAACATCCCCGCGATGACTTCAGCGTCCCCGCCGCCCAAGACAATCTGCGCCTGCTGACCGGGGAACAAGGCCGCAGTGCCGATTGTGAATCGCTCTACAATCGCAGCCACAGCATAGCGTGCCCCTAAGGCCACCGCCGTTGGTGTATCTCGTCCGAGCAGCGCTGTCGAGTCTATTTGTGCCTCATGTGGTATGGACGTATTGGACAACAAGCAAGTGCGCGCCATGCCTGGACCAGGCAAGATCAGCCCCCCTAGGTGGAAGCCGTCGCCATCGATGCAATCAATCGTTACCGCCGTGCCGGCATCTACCACAATCAACGGCTGTGAAGTCTGCGCGCGCGCGGCGACCATCGCGAGCATGCGATCCGTGCCGAGCTGCTCTGGATTCGTATAGCCCGACACAATGCCCGGCATCCGATCGGTCGAAGCGATCTGCCAAATCTCGGCCTTCGATACCTTGCGCAGGATCGCGACCACGCCACTCGTAATGCTCGGATCGACGACGCTCGCAAGCAAAGTGTGGCCAATAGAACCCGTGAGCCGGACCGCGGCCAACTCCAGCTCGACCAAGTCATCATAGCTGCCGTATACAACGGTACCAATCGCCGTACCAGTGGTTAGTGCCATTTTCCAACGCGAGTTGCCCAAATCGACTAACAGCGTCTGCATGGTTACTTCACTCTGCGTAGGCTGACTTCGCCAGCGCTGTGCTCTGTGCAACCGCGCTCACCCTCAAGAAGCAAGGTCCCTCGCGGCGTAATCCCAAGGTACACACCCTCGCTCGCCTGATCGCCCCGAGTAAGCCTGACGCGCTCCCCGAACAACCGGTCGTAGCGCTGCCAACGTGACACAAAGGGGGCAAAACCATCGCTGGCAAACGACTGGCAGGCCTCGATCAGGCCATCGATCAACACCCCGGCTATCTGGTTGCGCGAGACCATCATGAGACCCGCGCGATGGAGGTCGGTCCAGGGCTGATCGATGTCGGTAGCCTCTGGCTCCAAAAGACGCACATTGGCACCAACTCCGATTACTGCGCTGGCCGGACCTTCGGTTTCGCCGGTAACTTCGACCAAAATGCCGGACAACTTCTTGTCGTCGAGCAAAACGTCGTTGGGCCATTTCAGCACATGGCCCTCCATGCCCAGCCGCGCTAGGCCCTCAGCAACGGCTGCGCCTGCGGCAAGGCTCAACCCAGCCAATTCGGCCATCGGCAGATCAAATCGCCAAGCCAACGACAGGCAGATGCTTTGTCCGAAGGGCGAGACCCAGCGCCGACCGCGCCGACCGCGCCCCGCAGCCTGGTGTTCCGCCAACCAAACGCGCGCCTTACCGCTCTCAGTCGGTAGATCTTCCATGGCACAAAGGTTGGTGGACGGCACACTAAAATAAAAATGCAGCACCTCGAGGCTTGCACGTGATGCCGGTCGGAGTTCCGCTGCCAGCCTCTCGGGAGCGAGCAAGTCGAGCGGCGCCGCCAATCTATAGCCACGCCTGCGCACCGCGTGAATCGTCAATCCGAACTCGTTCTCCAACCCACGTACCTGTTTCCAGACCGCCGCACGGCTTACACCGATCACCGTGGCGAGGTCTTGCCCCGAATGAAAGCGGCCATCGGCCAGCTCACGCAACAAGAGGTCGCGTGTCCGCAACGCGATTGCCCTAAACCGCCGTCGATGCGCTGGAGCTCAGCCAGGCCGCGCGCCGCGCAAGTACTTTGGGTTCGAGTTGCTCATCTGGCAGCAACCATAGCTCGCAGGTATCGGCAACAGCAGGGACGATGGGCAACTTTGAACTCAGCAGACGATCACGTCGAAAGAAGTACAGGTCGACTGCTGCTTCAGTTGCGCGACCGAGTATGCGCGCAATGTTTTTGGTCGTTGTGCGTTCCCCATCGATAGCAACCAAGATATCTCCGGCAGACAGACCGGCAGTTTGCGCCGCCCCGCCCGCTATTACCCGGGTCAAACGCAGCCCGCTTGGTTGCTGCTCAATGGTTGCACCCAGACTAGGGCGGGCATATGCGGCGGCAGGTTCAGCGCAATAACCCCCGAGGTCCTCGGCACTTATAGCCGGGCGGACACGGAAGCCGACGCCGAGCTTCGCGAACCATTCACTCAATGGCAGCTCTTCTGTTCCGTGAACATAACTAGTAAAGAATCCCTCCAACGATGGTCCGAGCATCTCGGCTACCAGATCCTCGATTCCGGATTCCGGGACCCCCATGCCGGTCTTTCCATAGTCTCGCCAAAGGCGACGCATCAGGTCGTCGAGCGAGAGTTTGTCGCAACTTGTCTCGCGCAGCACGACATCGAGGCCAAGTGCGACTAAGGCCCCCTTGGTGTAGTAGCTTACGATCGCGTTTGGCGCATTTTCGTCCTGTTTATAAAACTTCGTCCAGGCGTCGAAGCTTGACTCAGCGATCGATTGACGCAGCCTGCCGGGATTGCGCAACACGCGCGTCACCGTGCCAGCCAGCAGATCCAGGTATTCTTCGCCCGTCAGTGTGCCGGCGCGTGCCAGCGCGAGCTCGTCGTAGTACGAGGTGATGCCCTCAAAAGCCCAGAGCAGCGTTGTGTGCACTTCTTGGCTGAGGTCCGCCTCCGCCAGCCGCTGCGGACGTATGCGTTTGACATTCCAAAGATGAAAATACTCATGGCTACATAGCCCAAGAAACTGCCGATACTCCTTGCCCGGTCGATCTAGCCCGACTGCCGGCAAGTCCGAGCGTGCACAGATCAAGCTGGTGCTGTCGCAGTGCTCGAGACCGCCATAGCCATCGGCCGTGGCCAGGGTAAGAAAGAGGTAACGTTGAATGGGCAACTCCTGGAACATCGCGGCATGTTCAGCACAAATAGATTCAACATCGGCACATATACGTGCTATATCAAAGCGACCACCTTCACTGACGACGAACCGGTGAGGAATACTGTCGACCGAGAACATGGCGTCTTCAAAACAACCCATTTCGACCGGACTATCAATCAACTGCCGATAGCCGCTGCCCGCGTAAATCCCGAATCCCTGTTCGTCCACGCTGAGTACCGGCAAGGTGGTCGCCAACCTCCATTGCGCACAGTCGGCCGCGCTCGGCGCCGGGATTTCGAGCTCCCAGGCAACATCATCGAATCCCGGCAAACGAAGAAACACGCTGCTGCCATTGAAAAAACCACGCGTGTGGTCCAAATAAGCGCTGCGCACCGAGAGATCATGCGCATACACCTGATACTCGACCGTTAGCGGACCGTCGCAGGTACCGACTCGCCAAGTATGTTTGTCCAGCTTCTCGAGTTCGAGCGGACCACGCCCATCGCTCGCCCGTATCGCCGTTATGCAGCGTGCGAAATCCCGGACCAAATAACTGCCTGGGATCCACGCGGGAAGAGTGAGGCATTGATCCGCGGGCAGCGGCCCGTCGACCTGCAGCCGAACTACGAACTCGTGGGTATGGAGGTCCAGCTTAAAAATGGTGTAACGAATTAGGCTGATCATCCAATGCCACCTGGGTGCATTTGGCGCAAGCAAGCTAGTGCGCACGATTGTAGCCGGTAAACCTACCGGCACGCGCCAACCCGGGGGCGTTACAGGGGCACACTGGCTTGAGCAAACCGAATCGCTGAAACAAGAAAAAGCCCTTGCACGGATTTCTCCACACAAGGGCTTGAAAATTAAAGCCTGGCAGTGACCTACTCTCACATGGGGAAACCCCACACTACCATCGGCGATGCACCGTTTCACTTCTGAGTTCGGAATGGGATCAGGTGGTTCCAGTGCTCTATTGCCGCCAGGCAAACTGGCTGAGATTCAAAAAAACAAACGGTTTCTTGAATCTTTATGTTTGGCTTGATCGATCAGGCGCTTGGGGGTCAGATACACTATGCCAACCACACCCAAAACTTTTGGGCGTTATATGGTCAAGCCTCACGGGCAATTAGTACTGGTTAGCTTCATACATTGCTGCACTTCCACATCCAGCCTATCAACGTCGTAGTCTTCAACGGCCCTTCAGAGACTTCAAGAGTCTGGTGAGAATTTATCTTGGGAGGGGCTTCCCGCTTAGATGCTTTCAGCGGTTATCCTGTCCGATCATAGCTACCCGGCAATACCACTGGCGTGATAACCGGAACACCAGAGGATCGTCCACTCCGGTCCTCTCGTACTAGGAGCAGCTTCCCTCAATTCTCAAACGCCCACGGCAGATAGGGACCGAACTGTCTCACGACGTTCTAAACCCAGCTCGCGTACCACTTTAAATGGCGAACAGCCATACCCTTGGGACCGACTTCAGCCCCAGGATGTGATGAGCCGACATCGAGGTGCCAAACACCGCCGTCGATATGAACTCTTGGGCGGTATCAGCCTGTTATCCCCGGAGTACCTTTT
>JANQRK010000003.1 GCA_028284585.1 Chromatiales bacterium | reverse complement strand
ACACAGAACTGGTTCGGCGCCATCGGCCTGATTCCGGTATTCACCGCAACGATCGGCTGGTGCCCTGCTTACCTGCCGTTCAGGATCAAGACCACCAAGAGCTGAGCCAGTGGCGCGGGGGGTGCGTGCGGACACGATTGTGGTTGGAGCCAAAGAATGCATGCTGCGCCGCAGCGGCATCAGCGTCTTTGTCGACGCTGTCGACTGGACCACAGCCGGGCTGTCATGGCGTGGTTGTATCGTCGGCCCATCTCTTGAACTCAACTGATTGAGGAAATGTTACATGCGTGCGTTGAAAACAACCTGGTTTGGCGTTTTGGTCGCGGCACTGCTGCTCGCATCCACCGCACAGGCTGCCGAAGACAAGTCGATGGGACTGTTCGTCAATCTGACGACATTAGAGAACGGCCCGGCCGGCCATGCCTTATACATGGCCGGCAGGCAGATGGAACGCGGTCATCCGGTGACTTTCTTCCTGAACAACAAAGCGGCCTTGCTCGCGTCGAAACACACGCCGCTGGGCAGGTTCCACATGTCCGGCAAGACCGTTCGCGAAATGTTGGCCGATGCCATGGCGAGGGGAGCCAAGGTGATCGTCTGTCAGATGTGCGCGAAGATGAATGGAGTAGGTTCTGCCGACCTCATCGATGGCGCCATGCTGGGTAACCCGGAGCTGGTTGCGGAGTATCTTTTCGATCCGAGCTACCAGGTTTTGAGCTGGTAATGATTCGGTGCGGTCGGGGCTACTGAGTCCCGGCCGTCATCGTTGCAACGGAGGTGCCGGACCGGCACATTGTGGGATGCGGAACCCAGCAGTTTCGACCGCTGCGGGTGGCGGAACCTGGGGTTCAGTGTTCGTGTGCCGGACGATTCCCGATACCCGTTCACACTGCGGGGAACCCTTACAACCGTACCGGGCCAGTGGCGCCCGCACATGATCCGTTGACAGTGCGGTAATCAACCGGCCGGTAGTCAAAGAATGTGCATGACTCGACTGGTTCATCACAGCCGCACCCCTGGTATGTACTCTGTCACTCAATTCGGAGATCGATAATGAAGAAACTACATGCTTACGCTAGCAGTCTGCTGCTTGCCACCTTTTTTGCCATACCCGTCCTGGCCGGGCCGGCGGCTGACGAGATCCTCGTCGCCAACCCCTATGTTCGCGCTGTGCCGGCTGTGATGGAAAACAGCGCCGCGTTCATGACGTTCAAGAACACCGGTACCACCGACCATGCAGTCGTCAGCGCGGCGAGTCGTGCCGCCGAGGTTGTCGAACTGCACACGCACGTTAAGGACGGTGAGGTTATGCGAATGCGGCAGGTTGAAAAGATCGGTATCCAGGCCGGCGAGGCGACGGTACTAGAGCCGGGCGGCCTACATGTCATGCTGCTGGGCCTAAAGCAACCCCTTTCCGTTGGTTCGACCGTGCAAGTCGATCTTACGTTCGGTGACGGCAGTACCAAATCTGTTGTCGCACCGGTAAAGGCCGTTGGTGGCATGCACCATGGTACTGGCCACGGCAAGTAGAAAGGCGCTGCACCGGCCGAGCCGATTCCTCCCCCGGCGTAATCGGGGACAGACCACGAGTTCGTCCGGTTCTGGCCGTCTGGACGCGTCCAGACGGCCATTAGCAGACGTTGTACAGACCGCAACTGAGCACCCGGTTACCGCGTAGCCGCGGACCACAGGATGTGGATCATGGGATCGGCGTCGCCAGCACAATGAGTCTACACATCGTCTTGGTTCCGCAAGCGATGGCGGGAATCCGCTAGCGCAGGGACAATACAGACATGTACCGGGGCGAGAGATTCAACAGCATTAGTCACTTGCTGGGGGCTACATTGGCCCTTGCCGGAGTGGTGGTGTTGCTCGTGACGAGCGCTGATGACGGTGCTCGGAAGATCGTCAGCTTCAGCATTTACGGCGCAACGTTGTTTATCCTGTATTTGGTTTCCACCCTCTACCATAGCCTGAAAGGGATCCCGAAATTGGTTTTCCGGACCCTCGACCATCAAGCAATCTACCTGCTCATAGCGGGAACCTACACCCCGTTTGCTTTGGTGACATTGGCCGGCAGTTTGGGCTGGTGGTTGTTCGGTGCCATCTGGAGTTTGGCGGTTTTAGGCATCGTTCTGGATGCGCTGCACCGAGGTGGGAAACGTGTCGTCCCGTTAATCATTTATCTCGTGATGGGCTGGTTGATAATCTTTGCGTTGGATCCGCTACTGGCCGCGCTCCCGCCTGCGGGCTTCAACTGGCTGTTGGCCGGGGGAATACTCTATAGCCTAGGAGTGGTGTTCTTCATAGCAGACCCCTGGTTTCCTTGGGCACATGGTGTCTGGCACCTGTGCGTACTCGCAGGAAGCATCAGCCACTATTTCTCCATACTATTCTATGTCTGAGTCCGGCCCTAAACGGACTTTAAAACCCGGCGGTATACTTAGAGCTGGTGACTAATTGCTGTCATCATTCTCACATCGGTTCTTAAAACATTGTCACCGGGTAACTCAGCTGCCTGTTTTATCCAGCTCACTAGCTGATCCTGGTCGAGTACCTCATCCTCAAACACATCGAGATAACGCACAGTCTTTTTTTGCGATGCGTTTTACAACGCGAGGCTCGGTTCTTCCTAGTTGATCACCAAGTCGTTGCTGAACGTCGATCAGGCCTTCACCTAGTGTGGTTTTATGCCCCATTCATTTTTCATTTAGCACGCCTTCACCGGTCGCGGTAATTGCCGTTTAGCACCGCTCGCTAAGCTGTCTCACAACACCCCGCCAATGGGCGCGGTGCTCCAACAACAGCTAACCGAGGCTTAAAGAAAATGAACAGCAACCTATTGCGCCAAGTACCGATAGAGCAAGTAGCGTCCAATGTTGTGGTACAGGCCGGATTCGAGGTCGAGCGGCTTCCAGCATCTGCAAAGTGGAGCTTCGTGACTCGAAACGTCGCAGAGGACGATATCTCCCATGCAGCGATGCTGCCTGAGCATACGCCGGCACCGGGTGACCTGATACTCGCGCGGGTGACCAAGATCGCCCAGCAAACCAGGCTGCAGCTGCGCTCCGAGCGCCGCTCTCAATTGTATCCGGAGGATAAGGTGGTCGTGGCCTTCGGCAATCGCTATGCACCCGATCAATATGAGGCGGAAGTGCCGCGCGATCTAGATAGCTGCCATCTCGTCGCGGCCGGTGGCATAGCCGCCAAGGCATTGTCCAAGCACTGCAAACTGAAGTGGCCGACGGCACTGCGGCCGGAGGGCTACTGCATCGGCTTCGATGGCCGGGTCGTCAATCTGCGCGACTATTGCCTGCCGGAGTCGCCGCTGCCCAGTGCGCAACCCACGCCGGTGATCGCAGTATTGGGCACCTCGATGAATTCCGGCAAGACCACTACCGCGGGGGCGCTCGTGAAGGGTTTCACCGCGGCCGGCTACCGGGTTGCGGCGATCAAGGTGACGGGCACGGGTTCCGGTAATGACCTGTGGACCTACGCCGACTGCGGCGCCGAACTGATCCTGGATTTTACCGATGCCGGACACCCGTCGACCTACAAGGTCCCGCAAGCAGAGATCCAGGCGTGTTTTCATCGGCTGCTGGCCAGCGTGGATGCCAATCCGGCAATCGACATGGCGGTGGTCGAAGTCGCCGATGGCCTGCTGCACGGCGAGACCGCCGAGCTGGTCGCGTCACCACTGTTCAAACAGCGCGTCGATCATGTGTTGTTCGCCGCCGGTGAGGCATTGGGTGCGGTCGCTGGAGTAGAGCGTCTGAAGGCGCTGGACATCCGGCCAATCGCGATCAGCGGGCTATTGTCGGCATCGCGATTGGCGTCGAGTGAAGCAGAACTGGAAACCGGTATCTCGGTTCTGACCAAGGCGCGGCTGGAAGCGGCGCAGATCGCAGACCTGCTGATTCGGTGATGGCCATGCTCCCCGCCATCCTCGCCAGGCCGCGCCTGCATTTGTTCAGCGGTGTCATTGCACTGGGCCTGATCCAGGCGGTCAGCCTGATCTGCCTCGCCTGGGTGACCCAGGCCTTTCTGAGCCAGGTGTTGAGTGACGCCCCGGTGATGGACTATCGGCTGCTGGCCGCGCTGATCGGACTGGCACTGGTCAGCGCCGGCTGCCGCTGGGCGGAACGCACGACAGCCGAGCGGCTCGGCAATCACTATGTCCACGAGCTGCGCATGCGGTTGTTCGACACACTGGTTCGCTCATCCAGTACGGGGCCGACCGCCCGCCCATCCAGGCGCCAAGGCGGCGTGCACATGGTCCGCTTCACCAGTGATCTCAATGCTATCCGGCAGTGGGTGTCGCTGGGCCTGGCCCGGATGGTCAGTGCGAGCCTGTTCCTGACCGGCGTCGTGATCGCACTCGCCGTGATGGACCTGACCACGGCGCTGACAGTCTGTGCGACATTGCTGGTCAGCCTGGTCGTGATCACCTTGCTGGGTATCGGCCTGGAACGAGGCGTACGGGCCACCCGGCGAGTTCGTGGGCAACTGGCCAATGCGGTGTCAGCTATCGTGTCCACGGTGGGCCATCTGGCGGCATTCGGGCGCACGCCGAAAGAGCGCAAACGCCTCGGGCGCAAAAGCGAGGAGCTGGGTCGGGCACTGGAGCAACGCGCCTTCTGGATCGGCAGCCTGCACGCCTTCACCGATTTTGCGCATCGCACGGTGATGATCGTCGCACTGATCGGTGGTTCGGTCGCGTTACAAAACGGCCAACTGACCATCGCCGCCCTGCTCGCAATATTGGGTGTGACAGCGTTGGTCGGCGCCCCGCTACGCGATCTCGGCCGGGTGTTCGAGTACTACAAGAATAACCGCGTTGCGCGCGAAAAGCTGACGGCGTTTCTGAACACCGACACGCGGCAGGGCTTCTCCACCAAGTCCCTGCCAGAGGGTAACGGCCGACTCACTTTCCGGGACGTCGCCGTTCGGGACTTGCTGCACATCGACCGGCTATCGGTACCTGCGGGTCAACGCGTGGCGCTGGTCGGTGAAAACGGCTCGGGGAAATCCACACTACTGCAGCTTATCCTCGGGCTGCAGATACCCGATGCGGGACGTATTCGATTGGATGGCGTCGATACGCGGCGCCTATCCCATGCCGACCGCCGCCGCGCCATGGGTATCGCCGGTCACCAACTCCCCTTGGTGCTGGGCTCCATTGACAAGAACATTCGCTACCGCCATCCCCAGGCGAGCGCCGATCAGGTCGCGGCCGCCTGCGCGCATACCGGCATGGGTTCGAAAATTCTGCACCTGCCACGGGGCCTCAATACGCGCCTCGGATTGGCCGGTGACGGCTTGTCGGAAGGGGAAGCCGCGCGGGTGAAACTGGCCCGTGCGGTGCTGGGCGAACCACGTCTCCTGCTGTTGGACGAAATCGAATCGGGCCTCGACCAGGACGGTCGCCAAGTGCTGACGGCACTGCTACGAAACTACCCCGGTACCATCATTTTCGCCACCCACGACCCTAGACTTCTGCGCTATGCAGATCGCCTCTGGACAATCAAAGACGGCGCACTCATCTCAGCGAGTCAGAAAAAGTCACGGCAGGAGGCTGCAGCATGAGCGCATTAGCCAATCGCGTCGATTTCACTCCCGGGATACCCACCCAGCTGGTGACCAGAAGGCTGCCACAGGTGCCCGACTTCCACTATCTGCTGCAGCTCAGCGACGACCCGGACCCATCACGGGTACTGGTGCTGGTGCATGGGGTATCCCGGCGATCGACCTATATGATGCGCTGCATGGAAGCCCGGGCCAGGGCGCTGAACTACAGCCTGCTCGCCCCGGTATTCAACCCGCGCTCCTATGGCGACTATCAGCGGCTCGGAAGAAGCGGGCGCAGTGAACGGGCCGACCTGGCATTCGATGCGATGTTGGAAGATGTCGCCGAGATCACCGGCCTGGACGTGCCGGTACATTTGTTCGGCTTTTCCGGCGGCGCCCAGTTCGGCCATCGCTACGCGCTGTGCCGGGCCGCCCGCATCCGATCACTGCACCTCGCAGCCGCCGGCTGGTACACGATGCTCGACGACAGGCGGCGCTTTCCCCACGGGACTGCACCGAGTCGCCGCTTGCCGGGCGTGCGCTTCGACACCTCAGGGTTGTTGTCCGCCCCGATACAGCTCCTGGTTGGCGAACGGGATACCAACCAGGGCCGTAGCGTACGCAATACGCAGCGGCTGGACACCTGCCAGGGGCGGCACCGACTGGCCCGGGCCCGTTGGTTTCATGACCAACTGCTCCGCTTGGCCGAGCAACAGAGCATAAGCCCGCAGTATCGCCTGGTGATGCTTCCAAAAACCGCCCATGACTTCGGCCAGGCGGTACTCAGGGGCGGCCTGGTCGATCACGTGTTCGATTTTTGTGAGAACGTGATCCAGTGAAAGTCCGCATGCCTTGCAGCTTGATTGGGCTGAGCCTACTCGCCTCTCCGCTGGCTGCCGAGAATCGGTTTTCCTGGCGTGACGGCCTGCGCGTTGATATCACCGATAATGTTCAATTCTCGACTGGGGCGCGGATGCAATATGATCTGGTCCGATTCAATGATGACCGGACCCGACTCGACGACGACCAAGACTTCCGTCGTCTTCGCTTGATCAACCGATTGGCTGTGTTCAATTGGCGCGTGCGCGCAGACCATGATTTTGGCGTCAGCGAGGGCTGGAAGAACCTGTATGTGCAATACCGAGGCCTAGACAAACAGCTCATCACCTTCGGTAACCAAACGGCCCCGTTCTCGAAGGAAGACACGATAGGTTCTGGTGAGCTGCCGTTTCTGGAGCGTTCCATCGCCAGCGCGCTCAGCCCCGGCACCCTGGTAGGTCTTTCGTATCGCCGCTGGGGTGATCGATGGAGTACCACGGCCGGCCTGTTCGGGAATGAATTGAACGACCTGGATCGACGCCGACTACGCGGACGCAGCATCAACGCACGGGCGACATTTGCGCCGCTCCGAACAGATCTGGCGACCTTGCACCTTGGGTTTTCCACCGAGTTGCGCAAGGTCAGCGCTAACCAGTCTGTGCGCCTGCGGGTCAGGCCAGGGACACGCCTGACCACGCGGCGCCTTATCGATACTCGTCGTATTCGCGGTGTCGACCGCAGCTATACCAATGGTATCGAATTGGGGCTGGCCTACCGGAACCTGCGGGTGCAGACCGAGGCCATTCGCCTCAGCCTGGATAGAGATACCGACCATGTGGACCTCAAATCACACAAAATGATGGCCAGCGTGCTGCTGGGTGGCGCTCGCTATCGCTACAGCGTCGGCCGCGGTAGTTTCTATAGCGTGCCGCCGAAAAATCGCTGGGGCGCGCTCGAACTGGCCGCACGTCATGCCCGGCTGGACCTCGATGACGGGCCGGTCGAAGGCGGTATACAGACCGAAAACACCCTGGGTGTGTCGTGGATCATCAATCAGCAGTTACGCACCACACTGAACTACACCGATATCGAGGCCAAACCGAACCGCAACGGTCGTGATGAAGATGTTTCGCTGTGGTCGCTGCGTCTGCAGTACAGCTTTTAGCCAGGCGGCGGCGACTGATTAATATCGGTTCACGAAAATTTTAGATGCCGTTCATGTTTCATCTGCAGTCAGATTTAGGTCAGAAGGCGGATGCTAGCCTCGAGAAATACGCACGCATCAACAGGTAGACTATGCTGAGGCCAATCACCCCGACTCCAGTTTGCGGGCGTATACACGACAAATCCCCAGGAACAGCGGTACATGATCCGGCGAAAAGGCGTGCAGTGACGCAGCTCAGAACGCGATTCAAGGTGAAGCTCGTAGTGGCTGTCACCAGCCTGCTGGGCTGGCTGATCGTGCTGGCCAGCCTGTTCTACGTCAGCGCGCAGCAATACCAGTATCACCTCGAGCGAAAAAAGCTGGCGTATGGGGTCCTGTCCAGCTATCAGTCGGTTTCCGACCATACCTATCGCAAGCTGAACGCCATGGGTGAGATCGTGGCGCATGGCACGATCGACGATGTCCAGGCCCGGTCCGACAACGAACAGTTGTTGCGCAATGCATTACGGGGGGTACGGCAAGGCATTGCGTCAGAAGTCGCCTTTGTGCGCGACGAGAACGAAGCGGAGGAGCTCGAGCATCTGATCGCCATCGAGCGGCTGACTGAGCGGATCATTCGTGGCAGCGCGGTGATCCGAAAGGCCGTCCAGCAAGGTGACAGGGCTGGTGCCCAACGGGAGCTGAGCGTACTGCGCAGCAAGGTCGTGGCCGGTGCGTTCAGTGATTTGATCGACGAGGCGATCGAGGAGGAGCGCGAAGAAGTTGCCGAAACGCAAGTGCGGGCAGAGGCCCTGGGGCGTTACATCGAAACCGTACTCCCACTGGCCATTGGCCTGGTGGTTGTCGTCGGCCTGCTACTGACCACGCTGGTCGCACGCAGCCTGTCGCGGTCGATTGCCGCCCTGGATGGCGCTGCGAAGGCCTATGCCTCGGGTGACTTGGACCACCGGATCGACGCGCTGCCCGAGCAGGAGTTCTCACAGCTGGGCCAGGCCTTTAATCGCATGGCCATGGAGTTGTCCACCCGACGTGAGGCCGCGCAGCAATCCCAGGAGTCGCTGGAAGCCCTGGTGCAGGCGCGTACTCAGGAACTCGAGGCCTCTAATGAACGCCTCGAGACAGCAGACCGCAGCCGCCGGCAACTGCTCACCGATATCAGCCATGAACTACGCACCCCACTGACCGTGATCCAAGGGGAGTCGGAAATGGCGCTGCGTGGCAAAACAAAAGAAATACCAGAGTATCAGGAAGCCATCGAAAGAATCCGTGAGCAGGCCGTACACACCACCCGCCTGGTCGAGGACCTGCTATTCGTCGCTCGGGCCGAAGAAGGCAAGGCGCGGATCGAAAAGCGCCCCGTTGCTGTGGCCGGCGTGCTGCGTGGTGTCTGTGCGGACTTTCGCGCGGTAGCGGAAAAGAAGCGTATTGAGATCAAGGAAACCCACACGGCCGAACATCTGGTGGTATTTGGCGATGCCGGCCGGCTGCGCCAGGTATTCACGATACTGCTCGACAACGCGGTCCGCTATTCCCACGTCGAAGGCGCCGTGTTTGTCGCCATATCATCCGACGGGCAAATAGCGGAGGTCACGGTGACCGATCAGGGCATCGGACTCACCGAGGAAGAGGCACGCCGAGCATTCTCTCGCTTCTATCGTGGTGACAATGCCGAACGCCATGCCGCTGGCACGGGGTTGGGGCTGCCTGTCGCCAAGGCGATTGTCGAGGCGCATGAAGGAAGAATCGGCTTGAGCGGAAAACCCGGTGAAGGCGCAAAGGCCACCGTGCACCTGCCGATCGAGAGTAAATTAAGGGCCATCGCATGAGAATTCTGATCGTAGAGGACGATGATCGGATTGCCGACTTTCTGGTCCGTGCGTTGAAGTCAGAAAATCATACCTGTGTACGTACCGGCGACGGGAAAGAGGGCCTTGAGCTGGGCAAAAACGCCGACTTCGATCTGGTTCTGCTCGATCTGATGCTGCCGGGACTGCCGGGGCTGGATATCTGCCAAGAACTGCGGCTGCGCAAGGTGTCGGTACCCATCATCATGCTGACCGCGATGGACGGCATTGAGGATGTCGTAACCGGTCTCAGGATGGGGGCGGACGACTACATGACCAAGCCGTTTGCGCTGGAAGAATTGCTGGCCCGGGTCGAGGCCGTTGGCCGGCGCGGTGCGGTGGAACCCGCCGGGGACCAGTTACTGAGCGTCGGAGCAGTCGTGCTGGACAGGAATTCCATGGCCGTCACCGTGAATGAGCAGGCAGTGGATCTGACCGCGAAGGAACTTGCCATACTGGAACTCCTGATGGCAAACCCGGGCAAGCTGTTCAGCCGGGAGCGCATCCTCAGCAATGTCTGGGGCATGGACCTGGATCCGCTGACCAACGTCGTCGATGTCTACATCGGGAAACTGCGCAAGAAACTCAACAATGGTGGTATCCCATTTATCGAAACCGTTCGCGGCATGGGTTACCGCATCAATCCCAGCCTGTAGTGTACTGACACAGAGAACACCGACACCAACAAAGGGGTGGTCAGTACCGAATGGTGCTTACTTCGAACCCTAGGCCTATTTGCTACGCGTTTTCGAACGCTTGCCTGCTGCCTAGAACGCAGCAGACGTCGAGGTGCACATACCAACTCATCGGGACCGGGCATAGTCAGGATATTCATCGATACGTCGGATTGGCGGCGCCGTAGCCTGGCCCTGTTATCGCAACCTAAAGTCTAAACCGCATCGATCGCGATCTCCCGACGGCACGGGGTTGAAATCGACATCCGTAAGCACTTTGATTTCGATACTGTTTCGTAAAACAGACGATGACGCCGGACAGTGATGAAAGACCTGCTCGAGAAACACTGGCACCATCTGCCGAAGAGCGAGGTCCTGGACCTGCTCGACAGCGATACGGAAAAAGGCCTGGACCGTTTCGCGATCGAGGAAAGGCAACGGGACTTTGGGCCAAACGTTCTGACCCAGCGCAAGGGCAAGGGTCCTGTGCTGCGTTTTCTGCTGCAGTTTCACCAAGCGCTGGTCTACATCCTGCTGGCCGCGGTCGTCATAAAGATCATGCTGGGCGCCTGGGTCGACGCCAGCGTGATCTTCGGCGTGGTCCTGCTCAACTCCATCATCGGCTTCGTCCAGGAAGGCAAAGCGCTGAGCGCGCTGGCGGCCCTCTCACGTGCGCTGACCACGACATCCACGGTAGTGCGTGCAGGCGAGAAACAACAGATCGACGCCGCGCAACTGGTGCCGGGCGATATCGTCCTATTGGCCTCGGGCGACAAGGTGCCCGCGGATCTGCGCCTGCTGCAGAGTCGCAACCTGCAGATCGACGAGTCGGCACTGACCGGCGAATCCGTGCCGGTCGAGAAACAGTCCGGTGACCTAGCGCACGATGTGGTGCTCGCGGAACGCAACAACATGGCGTACTCCTCCAGCCTGGTGACCTATGGCACCGGGGTCGGTGTGGTCACCGAAACGGGCGATGCCACGGAGATCGGGCGCATCTCCGAGCTCATCGCCAGCGCCGAGGTGCTGGCCACGCCGCTGACCCGCAAGATCGCCCGGTTCAGCCACGTACTGCTCTATGCAATCCTCGTACTGGCCGGCCTGACCTTCGCGATCGGCCTGTGGCACGGCGGATCGGCCGTCGACATGTTCATGGCCGCCGTGGCGATGGCCGTGGCGATGATCCCCGAGGGCCTCCCCGCCGTCCTGACCATCACGTTGGCGATCGGCGTTGCGCGGATGGCCAAACGCCACGACATCATCCGCCACCTGCCCGCGGTCGAGACCCTGGGCAGCACCACCGTGATCTGTTCGGACAAGACAGGCACCCTGACGCGCAACGAGATGACGGTGCAGCGATTGTGGGCCGGCGGCGAAACCGCCGATGTCGCGGGCGTCGGCTATGCGCCGCAGGGCGAGATCTCCCGCGATGGCCAGAGAGTGGACATCCAGCAACAACCGGCCCTGCTCGAGCTGCTACGCGCCGGCCTGCTCTGCAACGACGCCGTGCTCAAGCAGGATGACAACGACTGGAAGATTGAGGGTGACCCAACCGAAGGCGCGCTGCTCGTCGCAGCCGGCAAGGCCGGCCTGAATCGGCGAGACACCGAGGATGCCTATCCTAGGCTTGACACCATCCCCTTCGAGTCGCAACACCAGTATATGGCCACGCTGCACGGCGGCGATGACTGCATCGTCTACCTCAAGGGCTCAGTCGAGAGCCTGCTCGAGCGTTGCGAGATGATGATGGGTGCCAATGGTCAAGCCACGCACCTCAACAGCGATGCAGTCCATCAGCAAGTGCACGCGATGGCCAGCCAGGGACAGCGCGTGCTGGCCTTTGCCCGGCTGGTCGTCCGATCGGGCGCCACCGGCATCGATCACCCCCATGTGGCCAGCGGTCTGACCTTTCTCGGCCTGCAGGGGATGATCGATCCGCCGCGCGAGGAGGCGATCCGCGCCGTGCGCGACTGCCAGACGGCTGGGATCAGGGTCAAGATGATCACCGGCGATCATGCCGCGACAGCCGCGGCGATCGCGGGCCAGATCGGGCTGGACGGCGCGCTGCCTCAGGGTCAGACGCCGGATGTCTTGACCGGTCGCGACCTGGAAAGACTGTCGGATGCAGAGCTGATCAACGCAGCCATTGAGACCGCGGTGTTCGCACGGGTAACACCGGAGCAGAAGCTGCGCCTGGTCGAGGCGCTACAGGCACACGGCGAGGTCACGGCGATGACCGGCGACGGGGTCAACGATGCCCCGGCCCTGCGCCGCGCCAATATCGGCGTGGCGATGGGCATCAATGGCACCGAGGTGTCGAAGGAGGCCGCCGACATGGTGCTCACCGACGACAACTTTGCAACCATCGCCGCTGCGGTAGAGGAAGGCCGCAGTGTGTTCACCAACCTGATCAAATTCATCACTTGGATCCTGCCGACCAATGCCGGACAGGGGCTGGTGATCATCGTCGCGGTAATGGCCGCCCAACCACTGCCGGTACTGCCCGTGCAAGCGCTGTGGATCAACATGACCACCGCCGTCTTGCTGGGCTTGGCTCTGGCCTTCGAGCCCAAGGAGCCCGGCATCATGGGCCGACCGCCACGGCGCCCGGATGCGCCGATCCTGACCGGCGAGCTGATCTTCCGGATCGGCCTGGTCGGGCTGCTATTGCTGATCGGCAGTTTCGGCCTTTTCGAATGGGCGCTGCAACGCGGCGCCAGCGAGGCCGAGGCCCGCACCATCGCGATCAATGTGTTCGCCGTGGGGCAGTCTTTCTACCTGCTGAACTGCCGTTCGCTGCGCTACTCGATCTTCCGGCTGGGGCTGTTCAGCAACCCGTGGATCTGGGCCGGCATCGCCGCCATGATGAGCGCACAGTTGCTGTTGACCTACCTGCCGCTCATGAACTGGCTGTTCCACACCGCGCCGATCGGCTGGATGGACTGGCTGCAAATCGTACTGGTCGGCCTCGTGATCAACCTCGTCATCGGCGCCGAAAAGCGCTGGCGATTGCGCCGGGAAACAACCGGGGCGGTCGGCTCAGATCCCGCCGCCGGCTGAACGAAGCAGAGACGGCGAGCCTGCATGTTGCACCAGTATCCAGGATGATCGCGCTGGCCAGACGCGTTTGGACGCCGCCCTGGAGCGAAAACCATAGCCGTCGCTATGGCTTGAGTGAAGGGCAAGTACAAGCGTGACTGGGCAAGCGAGGGCCTGGATAGATTGGGGACGGGGGAACAAACTGTCCCTGTAAGAATGCGCTCCGAATAGGGCTTTCGCCACATCTCTGGTCACTCGTTCGCGCTCGTTCACAATCGACTGGTGCAACATGCAGGCTAATCCAGCATCACCGGCGTGACGAAACCGGCCGGCTTGACTGCCAGCACCGAGCATTCGAGGTTACTGAGAATGACCTCGGCGGTGTTGCCAATGAGCAAACCCGGAATACCGGTGCGGCTGACCGTTCCCATGACTACCAAATCGGTCTTCAGCTCGTTGGCTACTGCCGGGACAACATCGCGTGGTGCACCCTTTCTTAGATGGAAGCGAGGCGCGAGGTAACGATGGGTCTCATCGCCAAAGTGCTTCCGCATCCGCCGATTCAGCATGTCAAGCCGCGACTGGTGTTCACGCCGCTCACGCTCGCGATTACGTGCCACCTCATCTTCGGAAAGCTCGCTGCCGAAAACCCTGATCATATTGTCGGTGATCGCTTCCCACGCATGGACGACATGCAGCTCGGCAAAATCCGTGACCGCGAGTGAGCCGGCAACATCCAGAATTTGCCGATTCAGCGTTCCCTCGACATTGTCCTCACCACTACCTTTGTCCCACGGATCGAAATCGACGGCAGCAAGAATCTGCTGGTAATTGGCACTCGTCTCTCCGACCATGATCCACACCGGGCAGGGGCATTTCCGCAGCAGATGCTGATCGATCCCCCCAAACAGAAAACTGTGGGCACCTCCCTTCCCCACCCGTTTGATTACGAGATCGTGCCCATTGCGCAGCACCTTACGAACGACCTCGACGAACGCAGTGCCGAAGCAAACATCGACGGCAAATTCGAAATCCTTGTCAACGCCACGCATCAGCATCGACAGTTGTGCCATCGCCTGCTCGCGCACACGTGTCATAAAATCACGGATGTTCACGCTGTCTGCGAACGGTCCAAGGCGGGGTTCTTCGGCCACATGCAGCAATGTCAGCCGTGCCTGGCAATTTTTTGCCAGGCTCACCGCGCGCGCGACCGCGGCAGCCGATTCTGCGGACGGCTCTTCTATAACGTAGAGAATGCTGTTGAACGATTTCATGCGTGAGCTCCCGAGTCGTTGGATGCAGTGCACTGTCGACATTCTTGAATAAGCTTGTCGGCGGCCTCTTTCGCGGCGTCTGCGTAGGGAACCAGAACGAGATTGACGCCTTTGCGACGAAACTCCTCGGCCTCTGGCCACGTGGATGTGGACACGGCCACTTTGCCGCTATACCCCTGCTGCTTAAGTCCCTGGAGCAGGGCGCGGTTCAGTACGCGGTCGCGCAGGGTGCTGACTACCAGGGTCGCCTGTTTCAGCGGGAGCGTGCCGAGGAACTCCGGATCTTCCGCGTCTCCGTAGCGTGCCTGGTAGCCGTCGCGCTCGTGCAGACGCACGACGGTGGGGTCGAAATCGATGGCCTGAATACGGCAACCCTGCTCACGCAGCCGACTGGCGATCGTCGAACCGAATCGTCCAAGACCGAACAACAATATGTCGACCCGTTCGTCGTTGCCGGTCAGATCGTCCATCTCGCGGTGCGTGACCTTGCGCTCGAACCAGCCGAGATAGGGACTCAGGCGGGCGTAAAGCTGGTGTGAGTAGAGGATCATGTACGTCGAGGCGCTGATTGTGATCAGGCCGACGAGCGTCACCAGGCCGACCGTGGATTGGTCGAGATGCCCGAGACTCAGCCCCAGTGCCGCAAGGATCAGGGAGAACTCGCTGATCTGCGCCACCGTAAGGCCGGCCAGAAAACCGGTCCGCTTGCGGTAACCCATGTAACCCATGATGACCATCACGATCAGTGGGTTACCGATCAGCACGAACAGGGAAAAGATAATGGCAGCGCCGGTCTGCTCGCCGAGCGTACCCATGTCGAGGTTGGCGCCGAGCTCGATGAAGAAGAAGAGCAGCAGGAAATCTCGCAGGCTGACCAGGCGCGCAGCCACCAGTTCCCGATAGGCCGTTGAGGCGATCGATACCCCCGCGAGGAAGGCGCCTACCTCCTTGCTGAAACCAAGCGCGTCGCCGATCGTCGCCCCGGTAATGGCCCAGGCGATCGCGAACAGCATCAGTAGTTCTGACGATCGCGCCAGCCGGTGCAGCAGAGGCGGCAGTACATAGCGGGTGAGCAGCACCACCGCAATCAGCATCAATGCGCCCTTACCTATGATCAGTAGCGCCTCTCTGCCCAGGCTAGCGCCATCGGCCGCTTGGCCGGTAGCGGTCAGTCCGATCATCACGAGAACGACCACGATGTCCTGCACGATCAGGAAACCAACGGCGATACGGCCGTGCAGCGAGTCCACCTCGCGCTTGTCCGAGAGCAGCTTGACGATGATGATTGTGCTGGAAAACGTCAGCGCGACCGCGACATAGATCGCAGTGACGTGTTCCATGCCCAGTGCCAAGGCGATCAGGTAACCGACGACGGATGTGAAGGCGACTTGGCCCAGGCCGGTCAATAGCGCGACCGGTCCGACGGTGCGGATGATGTGAACATCAAGTTTCAACCCCACCACGAATAGCAGCAGGGCGATGCCCAGGCGCGCAAAAAGCTCTATTTCCCCGCTCTGTAAGACGACACCGAAACCCGATGGCCCCAGCAGGATGCCGACGGCAATAAACGCCACGATCAACGGCTGACGCAACAACAGGGCCAGTGCCCCCCCGGCGGCAGCCAGGCCGAGAATTGCACCGATCTGGTAAAACACATTGTCGAACATCTCGTTTGACCTTCGATGTCTGATGTCCAAGCGAGTCTTCGATCTCGTGATGCGTTTTGGGACGTCCAAGTCCCCAAAATCGACTCGCCTACGTGACAGCCTTTAGTGCCCCGAGCGCCCTGCATCCGTGCCGCTACGCCACGCCATTGCTTCGCCCGTTGCCGGCTACGCACCGCTCCCGCAAATGGCTGGACGCGATGTTCGGGTAAACAGTACGCCCTTTTGAGTGACTGTTACCTCAGGAAGGCTCCTTCAGGAGCCATTGTGTCCACAACCGTGTTGTTAGTGAGCTCGAAGCTGAACTCTGCGGCCCGTTTGCGAAGGTTCTTGACGGTGCGTTCGCGGTACGGCTGCTCGTAGTATTCTTGACCTTGGTCAACATATTCGGTGCCATGTTTGAGCATTTTGTAGATGGGCCGAGCCAGCTTGTGCGCAGTCGCAGTAATGGCTTCTGGGATGCCGAGCCGAGAACGCTGACGACAATAAGAAGCACCCAAGGCACTTTTCGAATTCGTTAGAGTAAAGGCGGCCATGCACAGAGCAGCGGCCGCGCGATTGGCCGAGGGCTTGGTCTTGACATTGAGGACCTTGCCACCGGAAATCGTGTTGTCGGGGCTTAAGCCCAGCCAGGAGGCAAAGTGTTTCTCGGTCGTCCAACGGCTCATATCGGTTCCCGTCTCGGCCAGAACCTTTAGGCCGTCGTCTCTTCAATCCCGTCGCTTCGGGTCAAATCGACGTCGGTGATTCGATAGAGTTCAGTACGAACATCGGATGCAAGCGCGCTACCTCTTTTGAACCTGTCGTACCCGGGTGGCAGCAAATCAGCAGGATCGGCCTTTGCATCGAAGGTGGTGATCTGCTGCTTAATAGCTCGATTGCAGGCATGCTGTTTTTTCTGATGAATAGCCTAGAGCTCAAGCGCCTGAGACACAGCGAACAGATACTCCTCTCGGCAATGGACTTCCAACGACTTGGCAAAGATCTCAACACTGCATTTGCGGCAGAAATCCCGATGCTGAGCTAATTGATGGGCGTAGCGCTCTCCCGCCACAATGGCCTGAATGATCCGCAGGCTGGTCTTACCAATGATATAGCTGACCAAGTTTTCCAAAGAAGGTTCAAGTGAAGGCTACTTATCGCGCGTCCCCAGCCCGTAGTGCGTTACCTTGATGACACTGAGCTCGCTGACAGGAACGTGCAATTCTTGTGAAAAAAACGAACGTCGCGAATTGGCCTTGCGTCGATGGTAGTTGCTCGTCACATCCGCAATGATTTCTCCGTCGCCCGAAACGACCTGAATACGCAGCTGGCCCGGGATTGCGCCACGCGGCTGGTAGCGCTTCGTCAGATAGCCGGTTACCTTGATGTGCAGATCGTCGATCATCCTGACCTGTGCCGAAGCGACATGGGCGTTTCTCGAGTCGGTTTTTATCACGTCAACGCCGCCGCTCGTCACTAGGTCGCCTGTCAGGCTGGCACAGCCGGATAGGCTGATGATCGACGCCAGAATGCCGACTACCAGCGATCTGCTCAGATTCTTCGTTTTTGCACCACCTATACAATTCCAATTGCTTTGCCATAGAACCGCCTCGGATCAGCACCGACTCGAATGAGCGGCTGAAGGCAGTCCCTCGATGGCACAAGACTAATCCGCTGAACCTGACCGCTTCCTGACAGCCTGTGTCAGCTTGCTGTCAGCTACACGGTGTTCAAATTGCCTCCATGACACGAGTGCCATCCGCGTGGTGCGCCGCTGATCCAAGGAGGTTGCAATTTTGGCTAGGTTTGAATCGAGCACGATGTGGCACGCGATGGTGCTGTCGATGTGCTTAGTCTCCATGCCACTCGCCGCTACGCCGTCGTTGGGCGAGATCGTCACCGCAGCCAGCGTGCGCGATCCGGGCGGCGAACTCGCCATCAGCCAGCATGAACTCGCCGCCGCTTATCAGCACAAGGCCGATCAGCCGCTCGCGGATGCGCCAAGCGCCAATGTGAAGTACCAGACCGACCGCATCGGTAGCGATATCGGCTACCGCGAATGGGAAGGCGGGGTGGACCTGCCCATGTGGCTTCCGGGCCAGGCCGACAGCTACGCCCGCGAGGCCGATGGACAGCGCAGCTTGGCCGATGCAATGAGTGTCGCCAGGCTGCTCGAGATCAGCGGCGAGGTACGCGAGCGGCTGTGGGCCGCGATGTTGGCGCGCAGCGATGCCGAACAGGCGCGCAACGCCAAAGTGACCGCACGCGCACTGTTCAACAATGTGACGCGGCGTGTGGACGCCGGCGAGCTGCCGAACAGTGACCGCCTGTTGGCCGAGAAGGAACTGGTGCTGCGCGAAGGCGAAGCGAAGGCCGCCGCAAACCGGGCGCTCGCTGCAGCCAGGCTGTTTACCCGCTACACCGGCCTCGACCTGCCAGGGCAGCCGCCTGCAGAAGTCGCCATGACGGCGCGTGAAATTGATCTGCAACACGTGCGGTTGCAGCTGTCGCAGCGTGAAGTCGATCATGCGCGCAAACACCGTAACCGGGTCAGTGCAGGTCAGAGCATCGGACCGACGTTGTGGCTGGGTGCCAAGACCACCCGTGCACTGGCCAGCGAGGACTATGAGTCGGCGGTCGGCGTCGAACTGAGCATGCCATTCGGCACCAAGGGTCACAGCGCACCGGCATTGGCCGAGGCTGAACTTGCGCTGACCGGGGCGCAGGTGGCGCTGAACCGGACACGCCTACAGCTCGAAGATGCACTGACGCAGGCACAGCTCGACCTCGAACGCGTAACCGCAGCGCTGGCCCAGACCGAGCGCCGGCGCGAATTGTCAGAGGCGAGTCTCAAGCTCAGCCAACGCGCTTCCGATCTTGGCGAAACCGATCTCGTTCGCTTGTTGCAGGCACAGGCCGACGCGCTGTCAGCACGCCATGAGTTTCAGAATCGCCAGTTACAGCACGGCCAGGCGGTCGCGCGGCTGAATCAAGCCCTGGGAGTCATTCCACAATGAACCCCATCTTTATCTCCATATTGCTGCTGGCCGGTATCGGCAGCACGAGCCATGCCGCGCAAATGGCTGTTGTCGATGAGGCCGAGCGCGCAGCATTCGGCATACGAACCGTGCCTGTCGCAGCGGCGAACCATTCGCAGAGCAAACCCTATCCGGCCAAGGTCGCGGTGCCCAATGCGCAGTTGCACGTGGTTAGTACGCCGCTGGATGGTGTCGTCGAGTCACTTCTGGTCGCCGAAGGCGAGACCGTGCAAGCGACACAGACATTGGCCCGAATCCGCAGCCGCGGTCTGCTCGACCTCCAGGCGGCATACCTGGAGTCGCGCACCCGGCGACAGCTTGCCGGCGAGGCCCTGTCGCGCGATCGCAAGCTGAATGCCGAGGGTATTGTTGCCACGCGCCGTCTGCTCGAGAGCAACTCGAGCTACCGCGAGGCGACGACCGCAGAGGCACGCAACCACCAGGCCCTGGCGCTGGCTGGTATGCCGGAAACCGCCATAGAAGCCTTGGCCGTCAGCCAGCAACTTTCCACGCTGCTCGAGGTCAAGTCCCCGCTCTCCGGCGTCGTGCTGGAACAGATTGCCACTGCAGGACAGCGCCTAGCCGTTTCCGACCCGATCTATCGGGTCGGCGACCTGTCGACCCTCTGGGTAGAAGTGCATGTTCCGTTGGATGCGCTCGGCCAGATCGGCGTCGGTAGCCAGGTCATGTTGTCTCAAGAGCGTTCCGCCCGGGTGATCACGGTCGGACGCATGGTTCACGGGACCGACCAGGGCGTGCTGGTCCGTGCCGAGGTGCGCGATGGTGCGGACACGCTGCGCCCCGGCCAGTTCGTCGAGGCGCGCCTGAGCATGGATGGATCGGCGGATGCGTGGCGCCTACCAGCCGGCGCCCTGGTGCGAATAGATGGCGTTGACAGTGTGTTCGCCAAGCGCAGCGGTGGTTACGAGGCAGTGCCGGTGGAGGTACTGGCACGCGAGGCCGAACTGGTCACGGTGAAAGGCGCCTTGTCGACCACCGACGCAGTCGTCGTCGATGGCACGGTTTCGCTGAAGGCCGCACTGGCAGCAGAGGCTGAATGATGTTGCCGAGACTCGTCCAGTTTGCCCTTACCCAGCGTCTGCTGGTCGTGTTGTCGATCCTGTTGCTGATCGGTGCCGGCTGGCGCGCGTTCCAGAACACGCCGATCGACGCCTTTCCGGATGTCTCTACCACCCAGGTAAAAGTCATCATAAAGGCACCCGGCATGACGCCTGAGGAGGTTGAGACGCGCATTACCGCGGCAGTCGATGCTGCGCTCGATCGCCAAGTATGCCTTGACCGATCTCACCGTCGACTTCGAGGAAGGCACCGATATCTACTGGGCGCGCCAGCAGGTCAGCGAGCGCCTGGCCGCAATCTGGGGCGACCTGCCGAACGATATCGGTGGTGGCATCGCACCGATGACAACGCCGCTCGGCGAAATGTTCATGTTCACAATAGAAGGTGGCGACCTGACCACCATGCAGCAGCGTGAATTGCTCGACTGGGTGATTCGTCCCGCCCTGCGCACTGTCACCGGTGTTGCAGACGTTAATGCATTAGGCGGCCAAGTGCGCACGTTCGAGGTGGTGCCCGACAATGCGCGCCTGACCGCGCGTGGCATCAGCCTGAAGCAGCTGCGCGAGGCGCTCGAACACAACAATCGCAATGACGGTGCAGGTCGTCTTGATGATGGCGAGGAGTCGCTGCTGGTACGCACCGAGGGCAGCATCCAGACGCTCGACGACGTCGCAGGCATCGTGGTCAAGGCAGACCCCACGCAACCGGTGCGTATCGGCGATGTTGCCGAAGTCCGTCTGGGCGCATTAACCCGTTATGGTGCGGTCACCCACGATGGCCGTGGCGAGGTCGTCGAAGGCCTGGTGCTTGGGTTGCGTGGCGCCAACGCGCGTGATGTCGTGAGCGGCGTGCGCGCCAAGCTCGACGAGCTGGCAGCAAGCCTGCCCGAAGATGTCGAGATCCGCGTATTTTACGACCGCGGTGACCTGGTCGAGCGTGCCGTCGGTACCGTGTCCAAGGCGCTGACCGAGGCAGTAGTTCTGGTGCTGGTTCTGCTGGTGTTGTTTCTCGGCGATCTGCGTGCGGCACTGACGGTGGCGATGATCCTGCCGCTGGCCGCATTGGCGACATTCATTCTGATGAACAATTTCGGCCTGTCGGCCAACCTGATGTCGCTTGGCGGTCTCGCCATTGCCATCGGGATGCTGGTAGATGCCGCCGTCGTCGTGGTCGAGAATATCGTGACCACGCTGGCTCAGCATGGCGAGCGCGCCAAGCTGCCGCGCCTGCATCTGATCTATCGGGCGACCAAGGAGGTCGCGGTGCCGGTGACATCGGGCATTTTGATCATAGTGATCGTGTTCCTGCCGCTACTCACACTGCAGGGACTCGAAGGCAAGCTGTTCGGCCCGGTCGCACTGACCATCGTGTTCGCCCTGACGGCCTCGCTGTTGTTGTCGCTGACGGCGATCCCGGTGCTGTCGTCGTATCTGCTTGGTAAGCCGGCGCATGGCGATCCCTGGCTGCTGCGCAAGCTGACCGCCGTCTATATGCCGGCGCTTCGCTGGAGCCTGAACCACGGCGCTGCCGTGGTAATCGTCGCGCTGGCACTGTTGGGTGGTGCGGGCTTGATGTACACCCAGGTCGGCAGGGCATTCATGCCATCAATGGACGAGGGTGATCTGATTGTGCAACTGGAAAAGTTGCCGTCGATCAATTTGCAAAAGTCGATCGAGCTCGATCAGCGCGTACAACGCGCGATCATGGAAAAGGTACCCGAGGTGACCGGTATCGTCGCGCGTACCGGATCGGACGAAATCGGTCTCGATCCAATGGGGTTGAACCAGACCGATTCCTTCCTCGTGCTCAAGCCACGCGCGCAGTGGCGCATGGCAAGCACGGACGAGCTGATCGCCGCGATCCGCGAGGTACTCGAACGGTTTCCGGGCATCGACTACGCGTTTACCCAGCCGATCGAAATGCGAGTCTCCGAGATGCTAACCGGTGTGCGGGGTGACCTTGCGATCAAGATCTTCGGCAGTGATCAGGATGCGTTGAACCGTACCGCCGAGTCCATTGTATCCGTGGTGCAGGAAATCGACGGTGCCGAGGACGTGTTCACACCTCGCAACGAGGGCGCACAATACTACCAGCTGAAAGTGGACCGCCTCGCCGCGGGGCGCCTGGGTGTTGATGTCGAGACACTCCAAGACAACCTGCGGGCGCAGGTCGAGGGTGTCAACATAGGCACGGTCTACGAAGGTGCGCGGCGCACACCGCTGGTGATCCGCGGGCCTGCGGACCTGCGTGGTTCGGCGGCCGTTTTCGGTGCGCTGCAGCTAACCCTGGCCGATGGGCAGCGTGTGCCGCTATCGTCGCTGGTCACGCTCGAACGAACCGAAGGGCCGGTCGCGATCCAGCGAGAACGCGGCAACCGCATGGCGGTGGTAATCGCCAATGTCGGCGGACGCGACCTGGTGGGCTTCGTCGAAGAGGCACGCCAGCGCGTCGCCGAGCAGATCGAGTTGCCTACCAGCTACTACTACGAATGGGGTGGTGAATTCGAGAACCAGCAACGCGCCGCACGTCGCCTTTCAATCGTCGTACCGGTAGCGGTCGGCTTGATCTTCCTGTTGTTGTTCAGCACCTTCCATTCGGTGCGCCAGGCCACCCTGGTACTGACGAACGTGCCGTTCGCGATGATAGGCGGCATCGTCGCGCTATGGCTCACCGGTGAATACCTGTCGGTACCGGCATCGGTTGGCTTTATCGCGCTACTCGGCATCGCGGTACTGAATGGTGTGGTCATGCTCACCTACTTCAACCAGCTCAGCGCGCTTGGCATGCCGATCGGCGAAGTGGTGATCGAGGGCACACGGCGGCGACTGCGTCCGGTGCTGATGACGGCCAGCATTGCCGCGTTCGGTCTAGTGCCGCTGCTGTTTGCCAGCGGCCCGGGTTCCGAGATCCAGCGACCGCTGGCGATCGTTGTGATCGGCGGCCTGATCTCGTCGACGGCGCTGACACTGTTCCTGCTGCCGATCCTGTATCGTCGTTTCGGCCTCGCGAGCGAAGGAGTCTGACATGAGCGAAACCTGCCTGTTGAACCTTGTTGTCCCTCCGGAGGTCGAGAGCCCGGTGACCGACTGGTTGTTGTCTCAGTCTTGTGTCAGCGGGTTCTCCAGCCACCCGATCGCCGGGCACGGTAGTTCGGAGTATTCCATGTCGTTGGCCGAGCAGGTAGCGGGCAAACGTCGACAGCTACTGTTCAAGCTGCACATGCCGTACGTCGATGCACACGAGCTGCTGGCATTGATCAAGACCGAGTTCTCCGGCAGCGGCATGTACTACTGGTTACAGCCGGTACTTGAATCGGGTCATCTGGCCTGATGGCCAGTGGTCGGCAGCCGGTGTACTGGCACAGGGCTAGGGCTGGCCATCGCGCGGGATGTCGTCAGCGCGTATCAGGGGAGTATCACGTTCGATACGTCGAGCCTGGGTGGGCTGAGCGTGCACGTGACCTTACCGGTTGCTGATACCTCGTAGTCGGGTGACGCCAAAGATAAAATCGCCAGCGGTTGAGCGAGCCGGACACGCAAGTATCTCTCGCTAGATGGTCGACTTTCTCTAAGGTCTAATGCCGCCAGCTATGACGCATGAAGATCGTGAATTCTGAGGCCATCCACGCCTGGTGGCTGAACTCTCAGCTCATCGATACTGAATCTTCTTCAGCGCAAAGTCGGGGCTGCGAACGCTGGATGACACAGTCACGGTTGAAAAGACGTCTTCCCAAAAGGCCAGACGACTGTTCGTTCGGCCAACCTGAAATGTTTTCCCGTGCACCAAGCTTCAATATCGACTAGTTGGAAACCGGTTTTCAATGTCCGCTTTCGGCACTGGGGCACGAAAAGTGACACTAGCCGGGAAGTCGGCAACGGTTTAGGTTTGTTGGACTGCAGCGACCACGACTCGCTGCTGGAGTTGCCCACCTTCAGCAGCTGCTTTCCAACAAACCTAAACCGCACCGGTCGTCCAGCATCCGACCCGGCTATGGCCGCATTGAGTTGGTTACCGGACGTAGGCCAGGAGATCCGATCGAACAGCGGCTTCTTGATTTCCTGAGCGACAGGAAACAACACACTCCGGTCATTACCCAGCCTGTTGACCAGGACGGGAATCCTGTTTCGGCGGGATCGAGGCGGGCGACCGGAGACGCAAGCGGAAGTTCGTCCCCAAGCTCTTTTGCGTCGATCCACCACTACTAGGCACCTACCAATCGCCTCCGTTGCTACTCATCCGCGTCGCCATATTTCTGCAACCTGAAGGAAACTCCCTGTAAACCCCGTAGCAACACACGGGTATTAGCTTGCAACTCCTGTTGGCCGCGCACAGGCCTGGGCAACGCCCGGTTTCGGGCAATCCAATTTCGCCAATAAGAGGAGTTCTAAGATGGGGTCAGCCCTTGATCGTAGAAAGTTTTTGAAACTCGCTGGTGCTGCGGCTGCAGGCACTGCTGTTGCGCCGCTTGGTATGCTGCACGCACGTAGCGCGGCGGCAACGGCACGTAACGTCTCTGGAGCCTGCGATACGGCGAGTTTCACGGTGGATGGCTTCGGTCCGCTGAGCCCAAAGGTGCCGTTGAACACGATGGAGCTTGGAAACGTAGCAGGTGTGGGTGACCTTCGTAATGTTCCCCTGCTCACCCTGCCGGAACGCTTCGTGTATACCGCCATCTCCATTCGTGGAGACATCATGACAGATGGTGTGCCTGTTCCAGGTGACCACGATGGCATGGCTTGCTTCCGGGGTCGCCGTGGCAACTACGTGCTCGTCCGGAACCACGAACTCAGCCCGGACGAGTCTGAGGCTGGCGACCAGACGGGATGTTTGGCCCCGAACGGCAACCAGTACGATTACTTCACTGGTCCGGCTGCAGGGTTGGGCGGTGGTGGCACGACCAACGTCGTGGTCGACCGACAGGGTCGCGTGGTCGAAGACTTTGTCTCACTTGGTGGCACCTACCGCAACTGCGCTGGCGGAGCCACGCCTTGGCGTTCTTGGATCAGCTGCGAAGAGAATGTCAGCACACCAGCCACCGATGATCGCGTGACGCTAAAACACGGCTATAACTTTGAAGTGCCGGCATCGTTGAGTGAAGCGGTCGAGCCGATTCCTTTGATAGCAATGGGCCGAATGAACCATGAAGCGATCACGGTCGATCCACGAAAGGGCTACGTTTACCAAACCGAAGATCGGGGCGACAGTGCGTACTACAAGTATGTGCCAAAAAACCGCCCCAATAAGTTTGGCGATCTGCAGGAAAATGACGGCGACCTGTACGCAATGGTAATCGAGCCGTACCAGACTTCGGATTGTACGGGTGAGTCATTGCCCTTGAGCTTCTTTGAAGGTGGGTTGCAGGTCGATACCCGCAGTGAGCGGCGAGGCGGCCCAGAAGGTTCCAGCTTTCTGCCTTTCTTGGGCCAACCGTTGAAGGTCCAGTGGGTAAAGCTGGAGGACGTCGATCCAGAAGAGGATACGCTGCGTAAGGAGGCTCAGGCAAAAGGCGCTGCAATCTTCTGGCGTGGTGAAGGCGCTTGGTATCACCGGGGTATCCATTACTGGGTTTGCAGCGGCGCAGGCGACGCAGGTGAGGGCCAGGTTTGGGCTTACGACCCGAAGGCCGAAACGGTCACGATGATTCTCGAATCGACGGATGAGAATCTGCTGGATGGACCCGACAACATGACCATCGCACACGACGGCACCATTTACCTTTGCGAGGATGGAAGCACCGGCACCCCGGGGCAAGGGAACTTTAGTGAGAAGATCGTGGGCGTCGATTCCGACGGCGGTTTGTTCGACTTTTCCCGGAACATCCTCGATACCAGCGAGTTTTGTGGCGCTTGCTTCTCGCCCAACTACAAGTACATGTTCGTGAATTCGCAAGGGGTTGGCATCACGTACTGCATCTGGCGTGAGGACAATCTACGAATCTATCTCAAATTCGCCGGTAGAAGGTAAGAAGATGGACGTAGCCTCCTTCTAATTTGCGCTAAGTTGAGCTGCACCCAGCCCCACTGACTTGACAGAGTCTCGAGCGCCCCGGTCTTGAAGCACGCCTCAAGCTTATGTGCAAATGGACCGCAGATCGCTAGGAAAT
>JANQRK010000114.1 GCA_028284585.1 Chromatiales bacterium | reverse complement strand
AGTGAGATCAACACGCAATACGGGTGGGTGGCTAACCCTTGCCCGACGGGGACTCTCACCCCGCAAGATACGCCGGGCTTCGCCCAGCGCGATAACGCTTTTTTTAAGCCCCCGATTCGCTACACTGTGACGCATGATCGGATCAAACGATACCGATAACTGCTGGCTGGCGAAAGCACGGCCTACCGTGCGTCGATCACTTCGGAGTGCCCATGGAATTTAGCTGCAAACTCGGCCCCACCGAGCAGACCAAGACCGACTGTCTAGTAATCGGGGTATTCAAGAACAATCGTCTTTCCGCCGCTGGAAAGACGCTCGACGACGCACTCGGCGGACAACTCAAAGCGGCCTTTCGCCATCAGGACTTCAGCGGCGAGGTTGGTAGCACTCAGCTACTCTACGAACTCCCTGGTTGCAGCGCCAAACGCATCCTGTTTTTAGGCCTCGGCGATCAAAAAAAGTTCGTCCCTCGTCAACTCGGTCTAGCCTGCAGCGCAGCCTTTTCCCAGCTCGAAAGATCCGGCGCGAAAGATTGTACGGTCGCGCTGCCGCTGCTCGGTGAAGACGATCCCATCTATCGATTGGTGCGTGAAGCAACCAGCGCGGCTGAAGCCGCGACGTATCGCTTCGATCAGTGCAAGAGCGAAAAACAGCCACCAAAGCGTCCACTCAAACAGATTGAATTCTCGCTGCAAACCCGCGCCCAACAGAACGCAGCCAAGCGTGCGGCAGAACACGGGCAGGCTATCGGCAAGGGGACACGCCTGGCAAAGGACCTGGCCAACCTGCCGGGCAACATCTGCACGCCGACCTATCTTGCACAGCGTGCCCGGGCAATAGCGCGTGGCAAACGTAAGCTCAAGACCACCGTTCTGGACGAGAAGGAGATAGAGAAACTTGGCATGGGCGCTCTGCTGTCGGTATCGCGCGGCAGCCGCCAGCCGGCCCGTTTGATCGTCCTCGAGTACCGAGGCGGCAAACCGACAGCCAAACCCATCGCCTTGGTTGGAAAAGGCCTAACCTTCGACGCTGGCGGGATCTCGATCAAACCTGCAGCCAGCATGGACGAGATGAAGTACGACATGTGTGGTGGCGCCAGCGTGTTGGGCACCATCGCGGCCTGCGTCGAACTCGCATTGCCGATCAACCTGATCGGCATCGTCCCCAGCTCCGAAAATCTGCCGGATGGCGATGCCAACAAGCCAGGTGACATCGTCACCTCGATGTCGGGTCAGACCATCGAGATCCTGAACACCGATGCCGAAGGTCGGCTGATCTTATGTGACGCCCTGACCTACGCCGAACGCTTCAAACCCGCTGCAGTCATCGACATCGCCACGCTAACTGGTGCCTGTATCGTCGCGCTCGGGGATCAGGCAAGCGGCTTGATGGCAAACGACGACGCCTTGGCCGAGGGCCTACTCAAGGCCGGGGGTGAGTGCGGCGACCGCACCTGGCGGCTACCACTGTGGCCAGAGTATCAGAGCCAGCTCGACAGCAATTTCGCCGATATGGCCAATATCGGTGGTCGAGGTGCCGGCACCATCACTGCGGCCTGCTTCCTATCGCGTTATACCAAGGCCTATAAATGGGCCCACCTGGATATCGCTGGAACCGCTTGGGTATCGGGCAAAAACAAGGGCGCCACCGGACGGCCGGTACCACTGCTCACCGAATTCTTGCTAAGACATTGCAAGGCAACACGATGAACGCAGCGACGCCAACATGACACAAGTGGATTTCTACATCCTCGACCAACAGGCAAGCGGCGACCGTTTTCAACTGGCCTGCCGTATTGCGGAAAAGGCCCGGCGCTCCGGCCACCGAGTATTGATCCACACGGTAGACGCATCCGAGTCCCAGCACCTAGACACCTTGCTGTGGACACTATGGGATCAGAGCTTTGTCCCGCATGGACTGCTGGGAAGAGACGAGCCAACCATTAATCCTATCTTGATCGGCGATGGAGGCAGCGATGCCGAGGAGCACGAGGTCTTGATCAATCTAGCCGCGGAGGTGCCGATTTTCTTCAGCCGATTCAAACGCTTGGTTGAATGTGTCGATCACGACACCGCGGTCAGATCAGCCAGCCGAAAACGCTATCAGTACTACCGCGAGCACGGCTACCCACTGAACACCCACGACATCCGCTGAGCCCTCGGTGTACCACTCCAGATCGGCTGATACGCCCTTGGTCAGGCCTCGGCCTCCGCGGCAACCGCCTTCATACTCAGCCGGATCCGCCCTTGCTTGTCTACTTCGAGAACCTTGACCTTGATGGTGTCTCCCTCGGTGAGCTTGTCGCTGACCTTCTCGACACGCTCATCCGAGATCTGACTGATGTGGACCAGGCCATCCTTGCCGGGCAGTATGGTGACAAATGCGCCAAAGTCCATGAGCCGGGCAACCCGTCCCTCGTAGACCTTTCCGACCTCGACGTCGGCAGTGATCAGCTCGACACGTTTGCGTGCCTCATCCCCTGCGAGCTTGTCCACCGAGAAGATCTTAACGGTACCGTCATCACTGATGTCGACGGTTGCACCCGTCTCTTCGGTGATCGAGCGAATGGTCACGCCGCCCTTCCCGATCACATCACGGATCTTGTCCGGATTTATTTTGAACGACACGATACGTGGTGCATGCTCCGACATCTGCTCACGCGGGGCATGGATTGCCTTGTTCATCTCACCCAGAATGTGCATCCGGCCATCTTTGGCCTGCGACAATGCAGTCTCCATGATCTCGCGTGTGATGCCGTCGATCTTGATGTCCATCTGCAGCGCATTGATGCCATTTACTGTGCCGGCGACCTTGAAGTCCATGTCACCCAGGTGATCCTCATCGCCCAAGATGTCGGTGAGCACCGCAAACTGATCGCCTTCTTTGATCAGCCCCATGGCCACGCCTGCGACCGGCGACTTGATCGGTACGCCCGCATCCATCAAGGACAGACTGGTGCCACAGACGGAGGCCATGGACGAGGAGCCATTCGATTCAGTGATCTCCGAGACCACTCGGATGGAGTAAGGGAAATCGTCGATGCTGGGCATACAGGCCAGTACTCCACGCTTTGCCAGCCGCCCATGTCCGATCTCACGCCGCTTCGGAGTCCCGACCCGGCCGGTCTCGCCGACGCAGAATGGCGGGAAATTGTAGTGCAGCATGAAGGCCTCTCGACGTTCCCCCTCTAGGGCGTCAATGATCTGCGAGTCACGCTCGGTACCTAGGGTGGTCACCACTATCGCCTGGGTCTCACCACGCGTGAACAACGCCGACCCATGGGTACGCGGCAACACGCCGGTGCGGACGCTGATTTGGCGAACCGTCTTATTGTCGCGACCATCTATGCGCGATTCCCCGGCGATGATGCGCCCTCGCACAATCGACTTCTTCAATCGCTCCACCGCGCCAGCCACCTCATCTGCAGTGAATGCCGGCTCATCGGTGCCGCACAACTGTTCCTTAGCGGCCGCGATCGCCGCGTCTATCGCTGTGTAGCGATCTAGCTTGTCAGCGATCGTGTAGGCGTTGCGCAGGGCGTCGCCGCAGGCCGATTGCACCGCCGAGCTCAGCTGCTCGTTCTCGACCGCTTCGGGAACCTCGAAGATCGGCTTGTTGACTTCTGCAGCAAGCCCCGCAATCGCATCGATCACCACGCGCATCTGCTCGTGCCCGAACAACACTGCGCCTAGCATAACCTCTTCAGAAAGCTGATCGGCCTCAGACTCAACCATCAGTACGGCATCTTTGGAGCCCGCAACAACCAGATCGAGATCGGTCTCCTCACTCAAACCGGTGGGCCCGTTGAGAATGTAGTTCCCGTTCTTATAGCCAACCCGCGCCGCACCGATGGGACCCTGGAAAGGTGCACCCGAAATCGCCAAAGCGGCCGAAGTGCCGATCAGCGCGGGTATCTCGGGGTCGACCACCGGATTGAGCGATTTGACCGTACAGATGACTTGGGTCTCGGCCTTGAACGATTTCGGAAACAACGGGCGGATTGGCCGATCGATCAGACGCGAGGTCAGGACCTCTTTCTCCGACGGGCGTCCCTCACGACGAAAGAATCCGCCGGGGATCTTGCCTGCCGCGTAGGTTTTCTCTTGGTAGTCCACCGTGAGCGGGAAAAAATCTCGACCGCTGTCGATATTCTTGTCGTAGACCACGGTGACCAGCACGACCGTATCTGCCATATTGACCAGCACTGCCCCATCTGCCTGGCGCGCGATCTCACCGGTCTCCAAAGTGAGTGTGTGTTCGCCGTACTGGAGCGTTTTCTTAATCGGGTTCACTTGGTAATCCTCAAGCCTGATGGACGTTGGATGGCCTAACGGCGCAGGCCGAGGCGACCGATGAGTTCGCGATAGCGCTCGACGTCCTTCGACTTGAGGTAGTCGAGGAGCTTACGACGCTGATTGACCAAGCGAACGAGACCCTGCCGGGAGTGATGGTCTTTTTTGTGTGCCTGGAAGTGCGGGGTAAGCTCCGTGATCCGGGCGGTGAGCAAGGCGACCTGTACCTCGGTCGAACCGGTGTCCTTCGGGTCTTTACCATACTCATTAATGATGGATTGTTTCTGCTCTGCGCTCATTGTCATGACGTCTCTCCTGTCATCGGGCCTTCGATAAGCCCCCAACAATGAGTTCAGGTGGCTTCGGCGGTTTGCTAGAGTGGACCCTATACGGGACCACGCGGCGTCCAAGGTCGCGTATTCTCTCCTACTTTCGTCCGGCTGTCAGCCTCCACCCATGAGCCGTCTGGGTGCGATGCGCCCGTCATCCTGAACCTCGCCGACGGCCATGAACTGATCACCCAGGTAGATGCGCACCCAACCCTGGGTTGGCGCCTTGGGCACCAGTACCGGCTGGCCCTGGCGCAGGTAGAATCCAGAGTCCGCACCAACCCTCACTTCCGGCCAATCGGCCAGGGCGGTATCGGTCGGCAGCAGCAAGGCATCGAGCGCTGCCGCACCTTGCACCGCTTGCTGCTCGAGTAGCTCCATTTTGTGCATTGGATAGTCGGTGTAGGGGCCAACGCCAGTGCGTCGCAAGGCCACCACGTGGGCGCCACAGCCTAGTGCCTCGCCGATGTCCTCGGCGAGGGTTCGCACATAGGTCCCCTTGGAGCAGCTCACGCTCAACTCGAAGTCTGGTAGCTCAATGGCACCCAGCTGCAGCTCATGGATGGTTACAGCGCGAGGTTCGCGCTCAACCTCGACACCCTCACGCGCTAGCTCATAGAGCCGTTTTCCTTGACGCTTGATTGCCGAATACATCGGAGGCAGCTGTTGGATCAGACCCACAAAACCAGCCAGGGCGCCTTCGATCTGCTCGGCGGTTATGCCGTCGATGGAGCACTCCCGAATTACCTCGCCTTCGGCGTCGCCGGTCGCTGTGGTTTGGCCAAGGCGAACCCTGAAGCGATAGTGCTTGTTGGCATCGAGCAAAAAGGCAGACAACTTGGTCGCATCACCGAAACAAATCGGCAGCATGCCGTCCGCCAGCGGATCCAAACTCCCCGTATGGCCCGCCTTACGCGCGTCATACAGTCGCTTGACACGCTGCAGCGCATGGTTCGAGCTCAGTCCGAGCGGCTTATCCAGCAGCAGTATGCCGCTCACCGGGCGGCCGCGTATTCGTCTTCGACCACCCATAGTCAGTCGCCGTGGCCTTCGTCTTTGGCAAGCGCCTGATCAATCAGTGAAGACACCCGAGCACCGGTCTCGAACGAGGTATCGTAAATAAATGTCAGCCGGGGCACCGAGCGAAGACTCATTGCCTGGGCGAGGCGCCGGCGCAGGAAGGCGGCCGCCTTATTGAGCGCACGCTCAGAGGCCTTCGCCTGGGTCGTATCCAGCAGGCTAAAGAACACTTTCGCATGTGATAGGTCGCGCACTACCCGCACTTCTTGGAGTGTCACACTAGACAATCGAGGGTCTCGCGCCTCATCGCGCAGCAACAACGCAAGTTCGCGATGGATCTCCGTACCGACACGGTCTTCACGGCCGAACTCCTGCATCTCCCTGATATCCGAGCTCTACCAATCAAATCTCGCGCGCTACTTCGACGCGCTCGAAAACCTCGATCTGATCACCCTGCTTCACGTCATTGTAGTTCTTTACGCCTATACCACACTCGGTGCCGGCCCTGACTTCGGTCATATCGTCCTTGAAGCGGCGCAGCGATTCGAGCTCGCCTTCATAGACAACCACGTTGTCACGCAGCACACGAATCGGGTTGTGGCGTTTGACGGTTCCTTCCACCACCATGCAGCCGGCGATCGCGCCGAGCTTGGAGGAACGGAATACGTCACGTACCTGTGCCAAACCGATGATTTCCTCTTTGATGACCGGTGACAGCAGACCCGAGATCGCCTTTTTGACGTCGTCGATGACTTCGTAAATGATGCTGTAGTAACGCAGGTCGAGTCCGTGCTCTTCGACAACCCGTCGCGCACTGGCATCGGCGCGGACATTGAATCCAACCAAAATCGCATGTGAGGTGACTGCCAGGTTGGCATCCGATTCAGTGATACCGCCGACTCCGGAAGCAACGATTCGCACCTTGGCTTCGTCGGTGTCGATTTTCATCAACGACTCACGCAAGGCCTCGACCGATCCCTGAACATCGGCCTTGACGATCAAATTGACATAGGCCACTTCACCTTCGGACATCTGAGAAAACAGCTGATCCAGCTTGGCCGACTTCTGTTCGGCGAGACGCGAATCACGATGCCGCACGCGTCGCAGCTCTGCAACCTCACGGGCCTTGCGCTCGTCCGCCAGAGCGATCAAATCATCGCCTGCCGACGGCGCCGCGGAAAGACCCAGAACCTGTACCGGGATCGATGGCCCGGCCTCTTTGACTGATCGACCGAGCTCATCGAACATCGCCCGCACTCGACCAAACTCGGAGCCAGCCACCACGGCATCGCCGCGTTTCAGCGTGCCGGACTGCACCAGCACCGTGGCCACCGGGCCCCGGCCTTTGTCCAAGCTAGACTCAACGATGATCCCCTTGGCGAGACCGTCGTGAACCGCTCTGAGTTCGAGCACCTCGGACTGCAGCAATATAGCCTCCAGCAACTGCCCGACACCCTCACCCGTCTTGGCCGACACCTTGATGAACTGAATGTCGCCGCCCCATTCCTCGGGTACGACTTCCTCGGCGACCAGCTCTTGCATGACGCGATCGGGATTGGCCTCGGGCTTGTCCATCTTATTGATAGCTACGACGATCGGAACCTTGGCGGCCCGTGCATGCTGAATCGCCTCCTTGGTTTGAGGCATCACGCCGTCGTCGGCGGCAACAACCAAGATCACGATGTCCGTCGCCTGCGCCCCCCGCGCACGCATCGCTGAGAACGCCGCATGCCCTGGCGTATCCAGAAACGAGATCATCCCTTGGTCGGTTTGGACATGATAGGCGCCGATATGCTGGGTAATGCCGCCGGCCTCACCGGCCGCCACGCGCGTTGCGCGGATGTGATCGAGCAGCGAGGTCTTGCCATGGTCGACATGGCCCATGATGGTGACCACCGGAGCACGCGTCGCCAGGTCGCCTTGTTGTTTCTCCTCTTCAGCCGCGGCGAGGATCTCGACCTCGACGTCGTCCTGCCTCTGCTGGACCGCAGTGTGGCCCATCTCTTCGACGAGCAGTATCGCTGTTTCTTGATCCAAGACTTGGTTGATTGTGACCATCATGCCCATTTTCATCAGGCTCTTAATCACCTCACCAGCCTTGATCGACATGCGCTGCGCCAACTCACCTACCGAGATCGTCTCCGGAACCGACACCTCTTTGACAACCGGCGCGGTCGGTCGCTGGAAACCATGCACGGAGTCCGTGGCAGGCGGCTCGCGCCGCGTGCGGCGTGTCGCCTTGCCGCTACGTTTGCCACCCGCGACATGCAATTCGCGTCGGCCATGCCGGCCCCGTTCCGGAGCCCCATCGCTTCCACCATCGCGGTGACGCTTGCCCTTTTTCCCTGGGCGTTCGGTAGACTTACGCTGCTCCGCTTCTTGTTGCGCACGCTGTTGCTCTGCACTGGCGCGCGCCTGTTCCTCGGCCTGCCGACGAACCTCGTCCTCGGCGGCCTGGCGGGACTCCTCGGACTTGCGGCGCTCATCATCTTCGGCTTGACGCCGTGCTTCCTCGGCACGGCGCCGGGCTTCGGATTCTTGCTCGATTTGACGGCGCTGCTCAGCTTGCTCCGCCAAAGCATGCTTGGCTTGTTCAGCCGCGCGCAGCAGCTCCTCTTGTTGTTGTACCTCGCTTTCGGCCTGCGGTTTGATAACCGTGCGCTTACGACGCACCTCGACGCTCACAGTCTTTCCGGCCCGCGCAGCAGCGGTCCGAGCCGTCGTTCGCCCACCGGCCGGCTGGTACAACTCCGTCGTGGTCTTGCGCTTGAGCGCGACCTTTTTAGAATTCCCGCCTGTTTCCTTTTTGCCATGGGCGCGCCGCAGATGGTTGAGAAGGTCCATCTTCTCTTGCTCGGTGATGAGGTCCTCCGCACTCTGCTTGGCGATGCCGGCATCGCTCAACTGCTTAAGCAAGCGGTCCACAGGTATCCCGACGTCAGAGGCGAGCTGGCTGACCGTGACTTCACTCATATTCGACCCCTTTACTCGGTACTCTCTTCGAACCAGGGAGCACGCGCGGTCATGATCAGTTGGCCCGCCCTCTCTTCGTCCATACCCTCGATATCGAGCAGCTCATCGATCGACTGCTCGGCGAGATCCTCCATCGCGACAACACCGCGCGAAGCCAGCTGATAGGCCAGTTTGCGATCCATCCCCTCCATCGTGAGGAGGTCTTCAGCGGGCTCGACATCACCCAAAACCTCTTCCTTGGCGATGGCGCGCGTCAACAAGGCATCTTTGGCCCGCTTACGCAATTCATCCACGATGTCTTGGTCGAATTCCTCGATGGAAACCATTTCCTTATCGTCGACATAAGCAATCTCTTCGATATTCGTGAAGCCTTCCTGCATCAGAATTGCTGCCACTTCCTCATCGACATCCAGCTGCTCCATGAAGTGCTGAATACAAGTCTGTGCTTCGGCGTCACTCTTTTCAGCCGCTTGCTCCTCGCTCATCACGTTGAGCTCCCAGCCAGTCAACTGGCTGGCCAAGCGCACATTCTGGCCACCGCGCCCGATTGCCTGCGACAGATTCTCATCCTTTACCGCGATGTCCATGCTGTGCGCCTCTTCATCGACCACGATTGAGGTCACATCCGCCGGCGACATCGCATTGATGACAAACTGCGCCGGGTTCTCATTCCACAAAATAATGTCGACGCGCTCGCCACCGAGTTCGTTGGACACCGCCTGAACCCGCGACCCACGCATACCGACGCAAGCACCAACCGGATCGATTCGGGGGTCATGCGCTCGCACCGCGATCTTGGCTCGCAGGCCTGGGTCGCGAGCTGCGCCGACAATCTCGATCAAGCCCTCACCCACCTCGGGAACCTCGAGCTTGAACAGTTCGATCAGCAACTGCGGCGCGGTACGTGAGACGAAGAGCTGCGGTCCACGCTGCTCAGAGCGCACATCATATAAGTATCCGCGCAGCCGATCGCCAGCCCGTGACGCCTCTTTAGGTATCACCTCGCTCTTGGGAACCAGAGACTCGGCATTGTTGCCCAAGTCCAGTAGGACCGAACCGCGATCGGCGCGCTTGACGATCCCGGTGACCAGTTCGCCAACACGGTCCTTGTAAGCCTCCACGACCTTGGCACGTTCCGCCTCGCGCACCTTCTGCACGATCACCTGCTTTGCGGTCTGTGCAGCTATTCGACCGAAGGCGATCGACTCGATTTCATCCTCGATGAACTCACCCGGCTGGATATCCGGCGACTCTGCGCGCGCGGCAGATAGGGTAATCTCGGCAATAGGATTCTCCAGCACAGGGGTTTCGGCATCATCAACGATTAGCCAACGACGAAAGGTATCGTAGTCACCGGTCTCTCGATCGATGGCTACTCGTACTTCGATCTCGCCACCATTTTTCTTGCGCGTGGCCGAGGCTAGGGCCGCTTCGATTGCCTCGAAGATGATCTCTTTCTCAACGCCCTTTTCATTGGATACTGCATCGACAACCAAGAGGATTTCTTTGTTCATCGCCTTGCCTTCCACCTAAAACTCCGGTACCAGCCGTGCCGTGGAGATCTGCGCCAACGGCAGTCGAACCGATTCGCCTTCCACCTGCATGATTAGATCTTCGCCGTCCACTTCGATGATCGTGCCCCGATAGTTGCTGCGACCGTGGAGCGCTGCGATCAATTTCACACGTGCGTTACGGCCTGCGAACTGTTCGAAATGCGCCCTCTCGAACAGCGGTCTATCGAGACCAGGAGACGACACCTCGAGCGCATACTCCCCTGCGATGGGTTCCTCGACATCGAGCACGCCACTAACCTGATGGCTTACCCGCTCGCAATCCTCTAGGCCCACGCCTTGGTCGCTGTCGATGTAAATCCGCAACAGATGGCCAGCCCTTTGCTGAGACAGATATTCCACCCCTATCAATTCATAACCGAGCGCATCGACTGCACCTCGAACCAGTTCGGTCAAGTGCGGTGGTGCCCTGTGCATCTTTCCCTTCCAACCGACGGCCCAAAAACAAAAAATGGGCCTCTGGCCCATTCCTGAAATCTCCGCGGCGAATCCCCTTAGCTCGCCGTACCTCGATAAAAAAAACCCCATTCGACGGGGTTTTCTCAGGACGCGGCCCCTGCTCGAACCGCTGCAGCCATCACCTAATACGGTTTCTCGGCCGCGCGGGAAGTTTAACAGAACCCTATTTTTCGTCAAATTCCCGGCCGGTGCGCATGGTCCGCGACAACCCACCAACAGGCCAACTTAAGTCCAATGGCACTGACTTAAGCATTCGGCAAATAACCGAGGGTTCGAATTTGTTGGCGCGCAAGGGAGCGCGGCACCTTCAACCAAGGATAAGGCTTGGG
>JANQRK010000104.1 GCA_028284585.1 Chromatiales bacterium | reverse complement strand
GGCATTTGCCGAGATGTCGGATACCGAAATTTGGCAAGTGATCCATTATATTCGTGAACTGGCAAAGTAGATCGTCATTGGAGTTCAACCTCACCCGTTTCCACGGTGTGTTCGCGCCGAACAGCAAGTACCGCATACGGGTGACACCGGCCAAGCAGAGCGAGGGATCCTCCGATGGACGCCTCCCGGAACCAGAACAACCTGAGCTCCCTCACCCAGTGCCCAAACACCGCCGCCTACACATGCTCCGCGTCCGGGCCCGGGACGGCCATCGGCGAGACGTCCGGCGCGATGATCTCCACCCGCATGCTCCGGTTCGGCGGCGACGCAGCGCGCCCACATCAGCATGTTGTTATCCGCGATCGAAAATCAGAAGAGTAAGGACCTCTTCCCGGAAAACTGGACCACGCGAAATTTGAAAATTCGGCCATTTGTCTTCCACTGAGCAGACGGAGTCGGTTAAATCACAACATCGCCGCTTGAAAGGAACCGAGATTATGTCGGCAAAGGCATCGGCTATTGTGCAATCAGGACTTCGATAGTCTCGTAAGGTGGTAGCACGCGGCTAATCATCAATTGACTTACACGCTAATTTCGGCGACAAGAATTAGCTGGTTTTTCAAAAGGCATAAAACGATGGTAGAGAAGGTTAAACTTTCTTGTTACTCCGACATTTTGTGTGTGTGGGCACATATCGCGCAAGCACGCGTTGACGAAGTTGCGAGAAATTTTTCAAATCAAGTGTCTATCGATTACCGATTCTGTTCTGTGTTTGGCGATACTGCGCATAAAGTGGGTATAGGATGGGCTGAAAAAGGCAGCTATGCGGGATTTGGAAATCATCTCAAAGAGGTAACATCGGAGTTTGATCACATTAGCCTGCACCCCGAAATCTGGCAACACAACCGACCGACCTCATCCACACCCGCCCATATTTTTTTAAAAGCAATCCAGCGTATAGATTTTGATAAATTCGAGCTTGTTTTGAAAGAAGTTCGATCGGCCTTTTTTGATAAATGCCAAGATATCAGCCAATGGTCAACCCTTGAGAAGTTGCTGGAGATTACAGAAGTATCTGTAGCTGACATCCGTGATGTAGTTAATAGTGGAGTTGCGCATGCTGACCTGGAGGCGGACTATCGTGATCAGCAAACGTTAATGGTAACAGGAAGCCCAACCTTTATTCTCAATGAGGGGCGACAAAAACTATATGGAAATGTTGGATATGGAGTTATCGAAGCGAATATAAGGGAACTGCTTCGCTCACCAGTGGCTGGTGCGGCTAGCTGGTGTTAGTGTTAGATCACAGAGCAAATGTCGAATTGATCCATTCGAAGTCACATCTATTGGTCATAGTAGCTACTCACTCACATACTGCTGGGTATCTGATTTCCAATAACCACACAACACACACATGCAGCTAGACTTCGGCAGGCTGCGCTTGCCTCAGCCGGCGATGCGAGGCATTGGGGCAGTCGAACAAACCTGCTATCGCCTAGAACCACCAGCACTGCCAAAGTAGATCACCGCCCACAGCAGTTGGTTGCCCACGGACGATCGGATGCCCCGCTACAAACCGGCTAACGGGCTCTGGTCGGGATCCTGAGCACCGAAATGGCCGCTCATGACAGCTTCCTTGTCAATGGGCCTTCATGCGAGGCCACTGTTTGACGGAGATCAAACACCCCCGCCCTGGTCAACCACATAAAAGACAAACAAAACAGCGGAACAGTGGGTTTTTGTTGCGCTCAATCAACTGCCACCCTCGGCGGATCGCTTAGAGTGCCGTCCGCAACTGCGCCCGCCGCAGCTCTATCGGATCGGCTTGCGGCCCGGGTCGACCAGGCACTGGTTGACGAGTCCGCGCGGTTTGATGCGCAACCGGACATACGAGGTGGCACCATGGACAAAGTCACGCTCAACTATTCGGCCGGACTAGGCGTCGTTGTCGCCGGTAACGAGGTAACTACCCAGTGGAATTAGTCTGTCCCGCAGGCAATCTGCCATCACTCAAGGCCGCCGTGGACCAGGGTGCCGACGCGGTCTATCTGGGCCTGCGCGACGACACCAATGCGCGCCATTTTCCTGGGCTCAATTTCAATCAGCAGCGCGCGGCCGAGGGTGTCCGGTATGCACATGCCCGCGGACGCCGCGTGTTCATGGCGATCAACACCTACCCTCAGGCCGCCAACTGGGACCGCTGGCAACGCGCGGTCGACAGTGCCGCGGACCTAGGCGTCGATGCCCTTATCCTGGCCGACATCGGCGTGATGGACTATGCGCGGTCGCGCTGGCCGGACCTGAACCTACACCTCTCGGTCCAGGCCTCGGGAACCAATTATGAAGCCCTGCGTTTCTACCACGAGAACTTCGGCATCCGGCGGGCGGTGTTGCCGCGTGTGCTTTCGCTGGCCCAGGTCCAGCATGTCGCGGATTACAGCCCGGTCGATATCGAGGTGTTCGGCTTCGGCAGCCTGTGTGTGATGGTCGAAGGGCGATGCATTCTCTCTTCTTATGTCACCGGCGAGTCGCCGAACACCTTCGGTGCCTGCTCGCCGGCCGAGCACGTCGAATGGGTAGAGTCACCCAGTGGCCGTGAATCCCGCCTGGGTGGCCTGTTGACCGATCGCTACACGGCTGATGAGCAGACCGGGTACCCGACAATCTGCAAGGGACGCTACCAGGTCGGCGAAGATACCTATTACGCGATCGAAGAACCGACCTCGTTGAACACCTTGGAGATGGTTCCGGAACTGGCGGCGGCCGGTGTTGTTGCGATCAAGCTCGAGGGTCGCCAGCGCAGCCCGGCCTATGTCGCTCAGGTTACGTCGGTGTGGCGCCAGGCGCTGGACGCCTTCGCGGCCAACCCGGAGGGCTTTCAGGCCAAGGCCGAGTGGCAGCAGTTGTTGGGCAAGGTATCCGAAGGCGCCCAGACCACCCTGGGCCCTTATTACCGGCCCTGGCAGTAGAAGCGCAACACGGTGAGCACGCATGCAAACTGAATCCGTTGGCAGACCCCGCCTCGCACTTGGCCCGGTGCTCTATTTTTGGCCGCGCGATGCCCTGTTCGATTTCTACGAGCAGGTCCTCGACTGGCCGGTGGACATCGTCTACCTGGGCGAGACGGTCTGCTGCAAACGTCGCAGTCTGAAGACCGACGATTGGCTGGCATTGGCGAAGCGCGTCAGCGACGCCGGCAAACAGGCGGTGCTATCGAGCCTGGCATTGTTGGAGGCCGAATCCGAACTCAAGACCTTGCGCGGGCTATGCGACAACGGCGACTTTCTGGTCGAGGCCAACGATCTGGCCGCGGTCCAGCTACTCGCCGGCAAGGCGGCGTTCGTGACCGGTCCGATGGTCAATGTCTACAATCCCCGTACCCTGGCGGTACTGGCGCGTCGCGGCCTCAAACGCTGGACGTTGCCGCTGGAATTGTCTCGGGATTCTCTGGCCGACATGCAGGCACAGCGTCCCGAGGGGGTCGAGACCGAACTCTTCGCCTATGGCCGAATGCCGCTGACGCTGTCCGCGCGTTGTTTCACCGCACGTTCGCACAATCTGCCAAAAGACGATTGCCGGTTTGTCTGTCTGGACTATCCCGAGGGCCGGCTGATGTCGACGCGCGAGCAGGAGCCTTTTCTGGTGCTGAACGGTATCCAGACGCTGTCGGCGATGACCAACAGCCTGCTGAGCCATCTGGATGAGATCCGCCGGCTCGAGGTCGATGTGCTGCGCATCAGCCCGCAGGCCCAGAATACCGATCAGGTCGTGCAGACCTTCGCCGGCGCTCTCACCGATCGTTTGGGATTGGCCAATGCAACCCAGCAACTCGAGCGACTGGCACCACTCGGGACCTGCGACGGCTACTGGCGCGGCCAGGCAGGGCGAGCCATGGAGGCCGATCAGGCGAGCCGCTGATACAGATCCAGTCCTCTCTCCAGCGCGGTATGAAAGAACGCCGGCATCGGCAGCTCGCGTGGATCGATCCCACCCAGGAAGTTCTTTAAGAAGACCCCCAGGCCGGTATCGCCCTGAATACTGAGGTGGCGTTGAAAGAACAGGGTGTCCGGGTCTTCGCGGCCGGCCGCCAGCAGCATGAAATCGTACAGCGTACCTTCGATCGTCAGGTCACTCTTGAGTCGGCCCGCCGCAGGGTGAAATCGGCCGTCGCGCAGTCGCACGCTGAAGGTCTTGCCGACATCGCTGATCCGTAGGCTGAGGGTGCGCGCCTCAAGCGGGGCTAGCTCACCATCGGCGAGCTGCTCGCGAAACACGCGATTCAGGGTCTTGCTGAAGACGAAGTTGTTGGCCTGATCCGGCACCAGGCCGACCGGTAGGGCCAGCGGACGTGGCAGGATGGGGCGTCGGACGGGCTTACGGGGCATGGCGTGCTACTCCGGGATCTCGTTGACTCACCGATAGGGCAGCGCTTGAAATCTGCAAGAGCACTTGTCGGTGCGCTGATGGATGCTGCTCGCATGTCAGCCTGTTTAAACACAGTATCCTGAACACCGCGTGCCATTGCGTTGATCGACATCATGCCACGTCCACCCAGCAGGGGCTCAGGGCCAGATGCCGCGCTGCAAGGTCACTCGCGCAAGGCGTTCGATTGCGACTACCAGGGCGGCCGTTCTGAGATCCGGTGCGGCCATGGTCGACGTGACTTTCTTGCCGGCGCCCACGCCTTCGTGCTTGAGACGTGCCCAGCGCTCCAGTGTATGTGCCACGGTGCTATTCATCTTGTGCTTCAGGCACTGATTGACCTGCTCGAGTCCCCACTGCTCATTGGCAATGTTCTGCGCCCACTCGAAGTAACTCACCACTACACCACCTGCGTTTGCCAGAATATCCGGCACCACGAGCACATCCTGCCGGCACAGCGTTTCGTCCGCCTTCGGGGTTACGGGTCCGTTGGCGGCCTCGACTACGAGCTTTGCGCCGATGCGCTCGGCATTCGCGCCACTGATCTGGTTGCCCAGTGCGGCCGGCACGAGCACATCGCAGTCCACGGCCAATAGATCGTCGTTGGTCAGGGTCAGCGTCTCCGGCGTACCTACGACAGTGCCGGTCTCGTGTTTATGGGCTGTAACCGATTCGAGATCAAGGCCGTCATCAGCCAACACAGCACCCTGCGAGTCTCCGATCGCTATGATTTTTGCGCCGGCTTCGCTAAACAGCCGCGCGATGACCGAGCCGACTTCACCAAATCCTTGAATCGCAACGCGGGCACCATCGATCGTCGAGAGCCCGTTGACGACACCTTGCTCCAGTATCTGCTCGGTGACATAGAAACAGCCTCGCCCGGTTGCTTCGTCGCGACCATGGCATCCGCCCAGGTCGACGGGTTTGCCGGTAACGACCGGGCGATTGTTGCGCCCCGGATGCAGCATCTCGAATGTGTCGTATACCCAGGCCATGGTTTGACGACTCGTGTACATGTCGGGTGCGGGAATGTCGGTGTAGGGTCCGAGATTGTCACCCAGCTCACTGATGAATCGGCGGGTGATGCGACGCTGCTCACCTTGGCTGAGGGTTTTGGTATCGCAGGCCACGCCGCCCTTCGCACCGCCGAATGGCACGTCGACCAGCGCACATTTCCAGGTCATCAGTGCGGCCAGTGCCGACACTTCGTGCTGCGTCACATGTGGGTGGTAACGGATGCCGCCTTTGCCTGGTCCGAGCACCGAGTTGTGCAGCACGCGATAGCCATGAAGGGTTCGTACCGAGTCGTCGTCCATCTGCACCGGGAAACACAGGTCGATGCTGCGCCTGGGTGCGATGAAATAGTCGATCAACCCGCGCTTTAGCCCACTGACATACGCGGCCGCCTGTTCAAAGCGTGATCGGCTGATACGAAAGGCGTCGAGATTCTCCTCGACACAGGCCGTAGTTTGATTCCTTCGGTCGTTCATCGTAAATGCGTGTTGTGTAACCTTGGATCAGAAGAGTGAGACTTGCCGATACAGCATGCCGCACGAACCAGGCACGAAATCGATTACGTCCGCCACAACGATACGTCATTGGGGTACAACGTCATGATATTGGACTGCTACATGGATGCGGTGGCCTTGACCTAGATCAGCCACCTGTGTAATGGGGTAGTGCTAGCTTAGAAAGCAGCTCGCCATCGATGCCACCAAAGCGCGCTTACGTCCGGCATTTGCGACTCCTGATGCTCCGACCGACCTTCGCGGTGATTCATGCCCACCGGGTAACACGAGGGATGAAGTGACATGAGATCAACCCAGGGCCTAAATCCCCGGTGAATCGTATCTGATTGCTGAAGGCGTGGTTCGAGCCGCGCCATTGGAATACCGAATAGGCCATCCCAGAGCACTATGAAGGATGTAACTCCAGCACGGGGCCAAGTTCCACTCAGCTTGCGATATGCGGGTCTGGTGCTCGGCCCGTTGCTCGGACTCGCGGTCTACCTGTTGCTGCCGGGTGGCTTGTTGTCGCCAACGGCCGAGGAGCTAGGCGCGGGTGCTGCGGCTTTGCCCGAGCCTGCTCGGGCTACCGCGGCACTGGCCGTGTGGATGGCCAGTTGGTGGCTGACCGAGGCAGTCGAGCTTGCGGTTACGGCCTTGTTGCCCTTGATCGTCCTACCGCTGATGGGCGTCGTAACGCCTCAAGAGGCGGCTTCGCCTTACGCCAGCAGGTTGTTGTTCTTGTTCCTTGCTGGTTTTTTGCTCGGGCTCGCCATGCAGCGCAGCGGATTGCATCGTCGCATTGCCTTGCGCCTACTTGGCCTGTTCGGCTTGCGCCATACGCAACTGCTGGCCGGCTTCATGATCGTGTCCGCACTACTCAGTATGTGGCTGTCCAATACGGCAACGGTGGTGATGCTGCTGCCGATCGCTGCCAGCTTGCTCGATCAAATGGACGACACGGCGAGCGCAGATAAAGGATTTGCGCCCGCGCTCATGCTGGGGATCGCCTACGCGGCTTCGATCGGTGGTATGGGCACGCTGATCGGCACACCGCCGAATCTGGTGCTGGCGGCTTACGTCAACGAGACCTACGGTGTGCAATTGAGCATGGCGCAATGGTTTCCGGTGGGATTGTCCCTGGTCGCCGTAATGCTGCCGCTGACCTGGTGGGTGTTGATGAAGCTAGCCATGCCTCGGCACCCGTCGTCCGTCACCGAGGCGGGTGAGGTCATCGAGCAGTTGGGCGACAATTTAGGGCCGCTGCGCAAGGAAGAGGTGATCGTCGGCACCGTGTTCTTATTGACCGCAGTTGGGTGGGTCACGCGGCCTTGGCTCGCGAGCTTGACCGGCCTGGAGCAATTGGATGACGTAGCCATCGGTATGACCGGGGCCATTGCGCTATTTCTCATCCCTGTAGATATCAAGGCCGGTCGCTTTGCGATGGACTGGGACACCGCGAGACGCGTGCCGTGGCAGATACTGATCCTGTTCGGCGGTGGATTGAGCCTGGCCTCGGCCATCTCGCGCAGCGGGCTGGCCGACTGGTTGGCCGGATCTTTGGCCGGGCTCGCCGATGCGCCGGCCTTCATGCTCGCGAGCGGTGCCAGCGCATTGGTGGTACTGCTCACCGAGGTCACGAGCAACACCGCTGTGGCGAGCACGATGATGCCGGTGCTCGGTGCGGTGACCTCTGCCGGCAGCCTCGGTCCTGGTGCGCTGCTGGTCTGCGCAGCACTCTCTGCCAGCTGTGCCTTCATGCTGCCAGTGGCGACGCCGCCGAATGCGCTGGTGTACTCGAGCGGGCGGGTGACCATCGGACAAATGGTGCGCGTGGGGGTGGTGCTCAACCTTATCGCGGTTGTCGCGATCGGTTTGCTCGTGACGGTACTCGCGCCTTACATCGACGGGATCATAGCGAGCTGACCCGATGTCACTCAGACGCTGCGGCAGGGCTGCAACCGGATCGCACGTGCACCTCGGGCATGCAGCAGCGCAACCAACCGATCGCGCTTGGGCGCTGGCAGATAGGCCTGGTCCAGCGTGATCCGGACCTCATGTGCGACACCCGCGTGCAGCACTTGACGCAGGCTAGCAAAGGCCTGCTCGCCGCTGCCCGGGACGCTGGTCAAGGCTGCATAGTCCTGGGGCAGGGCCTTGATATCCAGCCCCACCCAGTCGATGTGCGGCAACAGCGCCCGCAACCTGGTCGGGTAGCAACCTGCGGTATGCAGCCCGACCTTGTAACCCAAGGCATGCACCTCGGCCATGGCGGAGCGCAGCGACCGCTGCAGGGTCGGTTCACCGCCCGAGAAGACCACGCCGTCGAGCAAGCCGCGCCGGCGCTGGAGAAAGTTCAGCACCTCTGACCAGGCCATGGGTTGCACTGCCGCCCTGGGCTGCAGATGTGCATTGTGACAATAGGCACAGCGCCATGGACAACCCTGGCAGAACACCACCGCCGCCAACTCTCCGGGGTAGTCGATCGTGGTTAGCGGGGTAAGGCCGCCAACGACCAGAGAGGCGCCGGGCTGACAGCGCATCGTCTGCGATGGCTGGTCGAGCGCTGAGTTCACCTGCCCTTTAAGACCGCTCGCTGGATGGCAGTGTCTGGCGGGGGTGCTGCACGCCGGCGCGGCATGGCCCACGGCTCGGTTGCGCAACTCGTCCGCCTTGGGTGACCGTCGGTGGCTCGACGAAATAACGCCGTTGCGCGTGCTCCGCCTGCTTGCCCGGGTTCCAGGCCGAGACCGGTCGATGGTAGCCCATGACGCGCGTCCAGACCTCGCAGCGTGTGCGTTCTTCGTCCCTGAGTTCACTCGGTGTGTGTTGCATGGGTGTCTATCTCCGCCTGTTGATTCTTCAAAATCAGCTCCTGGTCACACAAGGGACAGAACTCGTGCTCACCGGCCAGGTAGCCGTGTTTGGGACAAACCGAGAAAGTCGGCGTGACTGTGATGTAGGGCAACTTGAAGTTGCTCAGCGCGCGCTGCACTAAGCGCTTGCAGGCCGACGCGCTCGATACCCGCTCCGGAAGGTAGAGGTGCAATACGGTCCCGCCGGTGTACTTGCGTTGCAGCGCGTCCTGTCGCTCCAGTGCCTCGAAGGGATCTTCGGTGAAGCCGACCGGCAACTGTGAACTGTTGGTGTAGTAGGGGGCCTCGGCGCTGCCGGCCTGTCGTATCTCCGGAAAGCGCTTGCGGTCCTCTTTGGCGAACCGATAGGTGGTTCCTTCGGCCGGTGTGGCCTCGAGGTTGTAGAGGTGCCCGGTTTCCTCCTGGAACACCACCATGCGCTCGCGCACATGATCCAGTACCCGACAGGCCAGGGCATGACCGGCCTCGGTCGTCACGTCGTCACGGTCTTCGCTGAAGTTGCGGATCATCTCGTTGATGCCGTTCACACCGATGGTCGAGAAGTGGTTGCGCAATGTGCCGAGATAACGCTTGGTGTAAGGGAACAGCCCGGCGTCCATATGGCGCTGGATGACCTTGCGTTTGACCTCCAGGCTGTCTCTGGCGATACGCAATAGTTCGTCGAGGCGCATCAGCAGGCCTCGCTCGTCGCCTCGGTAGACATAGCCGAGGCGCGCGCAGTTGATCGTGACCACACCCAGGGACCCAGTCTGCTCGGCCGAGCCGAACAGGCCGTTGCCGCGTTTGAGTAGTTCGCGCAGGTCGAGCTGCAAACGACAGCACATGCTGCGGATCATGTTCGGCTGGAGGTCTGAATTGAGGAAGTTCTGGAAATACGGCAGACCATACTTCGCCGTCATCGCGAACAGGCGTTCGATGTTTTCGCTCTCCCAGGGAAAGTCCCGGGTGATGTTGTAGGTCGGGATCGGAAAGGTGAAGACCCGTCCCTTGGCATCACCGGCGGTCATCACCTCGATGTAGGCGCGGTTGATCAGATCCATCTCGGGCTGCAGATCAGCGTAGGTGAAGGGCATCTCTTCACCGGCGATCACAGGCACCTGGTCGCGCAGATCTTCGGGACAGACCCAGTCAAAGGTCAGATTGGTGAAGGGTGTCTGAGTACCCCAACGCGAAGGCACGTTGAGATTGTAGATCAGCTCTTGGATGTACTGCCGGACCTGTTCGTAGGCCAGGCCATCCTTGCGCACGAAGGGCGCCATATAGGTATCGAAGGAGCTGAACGCCTGTGCCCCGGCCCATTCGTTCTGCAGGGTGCCGAGGAAATTGACGATCTGTCCCACCGCGGACGACAGGTGCTTGGGCGGCCCGGCCTCGACCTTGCCGGGCACCCCGTTCAGGCCCTCGTGCAGTAGCGTGCGCAACGACCAGCCGGCGCAGTAACCGGCCAACATGTCGAGATCATGGATGTGGATAGCGCCGTCGCGGTGCGCGGCACCGGCCTCGGGTGCGTACACATGGTTCAACCAGTAGTTGGCGATGACCTTGCCCGAGGTGTTGAGGATAAGGCCGCCGAGCGAGTAACCCTGGTTGGCGTTGGCACTGACCCGCCAATCCGCGCGCTCGAGGTATTCATCGACCGAACCGGCCACATCTACCAGGGTACGCCGATCGGCGCGCAGGCGCTGGTGCCGGTCACGATAGCTGATGTAGGCGCGCGCGGTGCGCAGGTGATTGGCCGCGATCAGCGTCTGCTCGACGACGTCCTGAATGCGTTCGATGTCGGGCAGGCCATCGGCAAAACTGCCGTAGCTCAACACCTTGACCACCTGTGAGCTGAGCAGGCGTGCCTCGTCGTCGGCGAATTCGCCGCTCGCCTCGCCGGCGCGGCGGATCGCCGAATGGATGCGATGGCTGTCGAACACGGCTTGGGTCCCGTCTCGACGGCGTACACGGGCCGGCGGGCAAGCCACGGGAGAGGCGAAAACAGACATGGGTGCCCTCGCTGGTTCTTCGGGGTCAGGAAGCAATATCTTGTACTAAGTAATCCCTTCAGGCACAAGATATAGTTGATGCTCCATTTGATCCCAGTCAAAACGAACGCAGCAGACGGTGCCGATCACGGCTCGATACCCGATGGAGGAGGGCGACGATAAGGCAACGGCGTTGACCGTGCGCAACACCTAGGATCCGGTGACGGGCTATTTTTGCCGCGGGGGACGGTTGCCCCCGATGCCCCGGTGAACCAATAGCTATGCCCGAAGCCACCATCAGTTACCCCATCGGCGAGCGCCTCTACCTCAACATCACCGATCGTTGCACGTTGCGTTGTGCCTTTTGTCCGAAACATCAGGGTTCGCGTCGGGTGCGCGGTTTCGATCTGACGCTGGGCCGGCGACCGACGCCGCCCGAGATCATCGCGGCGATCGGCGATCCGACGCGCTATGCAGAGGTCGTGTTCTGCGGTTACGGGGAGCCGACCCTGCGTCTGAAGGTGCTGCTGGAAGTCGCAACCCATATCAAAGATCGTGGGGGACGGGTCCGCGTAAACACCGACGGACTGGCCAACCGGGTGCACAAACGCGATGTGCTACCCTATCTCGGCCGCTGCGTCGATGCGCTCTCGGTGTCACTGAACGCGCAAGACGCCGCGGTCTACGAGCATCACTGCCGGCCGGCTCTCTCCGAGTCCTTCATATCCGTTCTGGATTTCCTTGCGTGCGCCCCACGCCATATCGCCGAGGTCACCGCGACCGCGATCGATGGTCTATCGGGCGTGGATATCGCGGCCTGTCGGGCGCTCGCCGTTGCGCGCGCGGTGCGGTTCCGTCGGCGCGAACTCGATGTCGTTGGTTAGTGTGCTGTCCCGCTACCGATGGTTATGCGCCATTGGCGGAATGCGGGTCAAACGGGCATCGAGAAAGGTGATTGGCGGGCCAGTCGATACGCTGATACTGATTTGGCAACCGTACTTCAGACATGATGGGCAACGAAAACACTGCTATTTATTAGCGAAAGCAGCGCGGCATGTCGGGTGGGTAGTTGCCTCCTTAGTAACTGAAAAAGGCGGCCTTCATGCGGCCTGTACGAAGGGCCGGCCCTGATATACTGAGCGCCTAGCCTCTATCCCGTTGACACGTGCCCGAGACCATTAAGAAGCGCATCCTCGTCGGCCACTTTACGCCGCCGAAAGACGATCAGAATTCCGGTGATCGCCGGCTGCTCGAGATCCTCCGCCTCTTGTTGAAGATGGGTCATGAGGTCTCATACTTGACGACTCGTGCGGTCGATGAGGCTCGGTATGCGGACAACCTCCTGGACATGGGGATCCCCGTGTTTGTTCCGGACAATGGCCAGGACCATCCGGCTGGGAACGCTGAACTGATCTGCGGTTGGCGCGCGGGCGACCCGATGGAGCTGTCCGGGTTCCTCCGAGATGCTCGGTTCGATTTCGTGCTCACGTATTACTTCTATGTGGCCTTGGAGCTCGTCCCGATCATTCGCCGGTTCAGCCCATCCGATACCCCGATCTGGTGTGACTCGGTCGATGTCCATTACCTGCGAGAAATGCGCGAGGCCGCATTCAAAGATGACCCCAAGTTCCTGGCCGATGCCCAGGAGAAGAAGGGGCTGGAGCTCGAGGCCTACCAACTGGTCGATGGTGTGATCACGGTCACTGAAGAGGACAGACGTCATCTCCAGGAGGCGCTTCCGGGGTGCCCGGTCCAGGTTGTCCCCAACGTGCACGACCTGGTCCCCTCGGTACCCCCCTGGGGTGACCGGAGGGACTTGCTGTTCGTCGGGAGTTTCAACCATCGGCCCAACATCGATGCGGTCTTCTGGTTCGTCGAAGAGATCTTGCCGTTGATCCATCAGAGGAATCCCGAGATGCTGTTCACCGTGGTCGGGGGACCCGTCCCAGATGCCATCGCGAATCTGGCGTCCGGGCACGTCAGGATCCTCGGCTATGTCCCGGATCTCGATCCGCTGTTGAAGTCTCATCGCGTCTCCGTGGCGCCGCTGCGTTTCGGAGCGGGGATGAAGGGGAAGATCGGGCAAGCCCTCGAAGAGGGGATCCCGGTCGTCACCACGCGCGTGGGCGCGGAAGGCATGCTGGGCCCTGACGACGAGGCCGTGCTCTCCGTCGCAGGCGATCCCACCGAGTTCGCGAATCAGGTACTCCGGGTCCATGAGGATCGAGATCTCTGGGACCGCTACTCTCGGAACGGCCAGGCGTTCATCGAGCGCAACTACTCTTCTCGAGTGGTTCACACGATCCTCGAGCGGTTTATCTCCTCGGCCGTTACCTGGAGGTGACCAGAAAGACTAAGCAAGCGGATGAGGTGTCGATCCTGGTCGCCGTCGATGATTCCTACGTCATGGCGGCTGCTTGCACGCTTCGATCGGTGGTCGATCACCTCCCGGTCGGGCGCCGGCTCGCCGTCCATGTCCTCGCCGATCAGGTCCCGGCGCCGAGTCGGGATGCACTCGAGCGGTCACTCCGAAGCCCTGGAGCCGCGAGGGTCTGCTGGCATGAGATGGACTTCGTGGACCTGGACAGGGTTCGACTGAATCCCGTGCTCGAACACATCAGCCGGTCCACGTTCAGCCGGCTCGTTCTCGACTCCAAACTCCCCCGCGAACTCGACCGGATCCTGTACCTCGACTGCGATCTGATCGTCTTCCAGGATCTCGGCTTGCTGTTCGATCTGGACATGGGCGGCAACACGGTCCTCGCCACGAGAGATCAGTGGATCCAGACCCTGTCACACCGAGGCCACATCCCGCAGTCCCTCCTGGAAGGGGTCGAGAAGACCGCACCGTACTTTAACGCGGGTGTCCTCTTGATCGACGTCGAACGCTGGCGAGCCCAGGGGGTCGGTGCATCGGCCCTCGACCTGCTGGAGCGACATGGAAAGGATCTCGAGTATATGGATCAAGATGCACTTAATCTCGTGCTGTCCGGGAGGTGGGGCGAGCTGGCCCCTCGCTGGAACCAGCAGGCCGGGATCTTCCAGGGACTCCGTTCTGAGTTGTTCCCCGCACGCGAACCCTTGTTCCAGGCGCTGCGTCGCAGCCCGCACATTGTGCACTACACCACTGGAGAGAAGCCGTGGCTCCCGGGTTGTCGCCACCCGCTCCGCCACGCCTTCTTCCAGGTCCTCGATCGGACCGCGTGGGCCGGATGGAGGCCAGCAGAGAGCTGAGTCCGGATCGGGGCTTCCACGGAACCTGTAGGACGCCGCGGGTCAATCTTACGGGGTTACGCCGTCGCGGTCCTACGTGCGGCTCTTCACCGTTTTGGAGACGCGACGGAACCGGCCGAGCAGAAGCTTGGCGAGACTTGTCAACCGCATCTTTGCGAGAATCCGCGTTCTCGTCGTAGTCGAGGAACTTCTAGCCTGCATGTTGCACCAGTATCCGGGATGATCACGCCGGCCAGATGCGCTTGGACGTAGCCCTGGAGCGAAAACCATAGCCATAGCTATGGCTTGAGTGAAGGGCAAGTACAAGCGCGACTGGGCAAGTGAGGGCCCGGATAGATTGGGAACGGGGAACAACTGTCCCTGTAAGAATACGCCCCCAGTAGAGTTTTCGTCGCCTCTATGACCAAGCGTTCGCGCCCGTTCACAATCGACTGGTGCAACATGCAGGCTAGGCCCCTTCGCCTATGACAGCTGCCATGCCGAGCACATGGTGGCGTTTAGCAGCAAGATTTGGTTGACCTGCACACTCATACTGCCACCGCCCCCTTGACAACTCGAACGTTGGGTTTGAGTCTTGTCATGACTGTGTGACGAAATGGACGGGACTGTGGGGTTACTGGACGACCTAAGAGCGGAGGCTGAAGCGGCAAGGCAGAGTGGCGCTGATCGCCGGCCACTGCAGACGCGGCAAGAAGCTTATTACCATGACACGCTCAAGCCCGCCTTGCGGCACTGCTGTGGTTATATGCAGGAGCTAATCGCGCAGCTTGCGGTAATCGATCGCGACATTGTTGCAAAGTTTATGATTCCCGGTTACCAGGCAGTAGCGGCCCGACAAACCGATCGCAAGTTAACGATCGACAGCTCGGAAAACATGAAGCGGTTGAGCCTTCGTCTCAGCTACAGCATCGACGAACTGCGATTTGCTGCCAAGCCGCTGGAAAAAGCCAATACAACGCGTGAGTTTTTCGAAACACAGCGTATGCCGTTTTCAGACTGGCCGATAAGAGGTACTGACAACAGCATCATCGGTCTCAATTTCCTCGTCAATGAGGTGCAGATTGTGGGTGGCGTCGAATTGGTCGCGGATGTTGCCAACGGCTGCATTCAACTTGGTGTTTACAACGTACAGGGCTTTGATCATGAGTCGAGTGCGGTCGCAGCACAACGCATCGACGACGAATGGCTCGACCGTCTGGGTCACTATATCTTGGGCCAAGGAGATCACCCGGAGCGCATGCAACTGGATGACAGTATTCGCGCTGAGTTGCGTGCGCGAATCGCCGAGGAAAAGGCCATGCAGGCCGAAGAACTCGCTAGGCTCGAGCGAGAAGCCGGGCAACTCGATGTTGAGTCGAGCCCTCGAGCGAAGGTCGAGAGTGCTGTGCGTCGTGTGTTACGCGGAGTGAAGCGGCGCTCGAACGCGATGGACCCTGACAGTTGACTGTTTGCGCAAACCTTGGGTCTCGGTAACCTCCTAGGCCGGAAGCCAGACTTTTTTCGGATTCACGCAGCGTCGAAAGCAGGCGCTTCATGAAGCCTCTTACACGCTTGCCAAGTCAATCGCACCAATGGCAATTCTGCCGAGCCGACTGGAGAAGCTGAGGGACACCAGAGTTCCCTTGTGCACCACCAGGCCAAGCACTCGGTGTTCTCGCTACTGGTACTGCCCCGGGTGACACATATGGCACTGTCCTGAGGTCGGTGGCCCAGTCGACAAATACGAGCTGCCGCATGCCGCCTTGCAGTCCCTGCGGCACTAACCCGAATCGTTGGCTAGCGTTTTGTCCCGCGTCCGGTCGTCAAGCCCCTCCGTTTAGCGATGCCACAATCCGCTGCGCCAATGCCTCGGCCGCGCGAGCCACCGCCGGGGTTAGCCTGTCCCCGGTCATCGCAACGTTGCCCGGGGACACCTTGGGTGCAGCGCCGTGCAGCGGCTCGGCGATCGTGATGCCGAAGACCTCGATCCGCGCAGGCCACCTACCCAGGGCGGCGGCCAGCTCCAAGGTCTGCGCCAAATCCAGTCCATGGCTGCTCAGTACCGCTGCCCCCGGCTGTGCGGTCGCCGGGTCGAGCTGCAGGATCTCACCTGGCCTGGACGCACCCCCGAGTATGGCGTCGACCAGCATCAGCCGCTCGACATCGCGCAGCGCGCCGAGCAGGCCAACGCCCGGTCGGTCCAGCGCAATCGCCTCGACGCCGACCGGTAGCTGGCCGCGCAGACATTCGATCAGGTACCAGCCGACCCGGTCGTCGCCGAACGGGGAGCCAAGGCCGACGATGCGGATCACTGACGCGCGACGTCAATCTTCAAAAAGTGGGTAGCGCAGGAGATGCAGGGATCGTAGTTGCGGATCACAGTCTCGGCGCGCAGGCGCAGTGCCTCGTCGGATCTATCCAGGCCGAAATGGTGCAGGCTGCGGTATAGGTCTGCCTCGATGCGCGCCTGGTTCTGACTGGTCGGCGGTACGATCCGGGCGGCCCGAACGATACCGGCATCGTCGACTTGATAACGATGCCAGAGTAGGCCACGCGGCGCCTCGGTCGCGCCGCAACCAGTACCGGCGCGCGGCGTCACGCTGGCATGCGGGTGCTCCTGTAGACGATAGGCTTCGAGCAGCCGGATGGCCTCGACGACCGCGACATGGATTTCGACTGCGCGAGCCAGCAGGCTATGGAACATGTTAGCGCTGGGAAAGCCGATGCCGGTCGATGCGAGCAGCTGACCGCTTTCTTCCGGCAACCTGTCGGCGTTGAGATTGAGGCGTGCCAGCGGACCGACCAGATAGGGCTCGTCCTGCAATGATGAGAAGAGCGCGGTCGAATGCGGCCGGTGCGTCTCGACGAAGTGTTGATCATAATCGGCCGCATCGATGTCCAATCCGGCATCGGAGACGATCCGGCCCTCGGTAAACGGGTAGTCGACGGGGTGGCGCAAGGCCACATTGACGAAGTCCTGCTGGTCGTCCGGAACGGGCAGCGCGGCGGCCCAGTTCACCAAGGCCTCAGCCAGCGGCAGCGCATCACGCAAGCGCTCGAGCAGGGCTTGGGCCTCGGTCGGTTGCGGTGCGCGGAAGAACCCACCCACGCAGGCGCCGACCGGGTGCACCGAGCGTCCGCCAAACAGGCCGATCAGCGCGTTGCCCAGACCCTGCAGTTTCAGTCCGCGTTCGACGACCTCTGGGTGCTGTGCAGCCATGGCTACCACGCTGTCGAAGCCAAGAAAATCGGGGGCGGCGAGTAGATGGATATGCAGTGCATGGCTCTGTAGCCACTCGCCGCAGTAGAACAGCCGGCGCATGGCGTGCACCCAGGGGTCCGGTTCCAGGCCGAAGGCATGTTCGAGGGCCTGCACGGCACTCATCTGGTAGGCGACCGGACAGATTCCGCAGATCCGGGCCACGGCGTCGACCACCTCTTGGTGACTTCGGCCTTCGAGGAATTTCTCGAAGTAGCGCGGCGGTTCGAAGATATCCAAGGCCAGCTCTTCGATGTGGCCTTCGCGGATTCGCAGGCGCAGTGAGCCTTCGCCCTCGACTCGGGTCAATGCCGGGACAAGGATCGAGACTTCGCGCTCGGTCTGCGAGTTTTCCGATTCATTCATCGGCGAACCCCGCCCGGTAGTGGGCGAGTCCGGCCCTATGAAAGGCCGGCGCTTGGCTGTTGATGAACAAGAAGCGGCGCGCGATGTCCGCGGGCGGCAGGCCGAGACCGGCCAGTGCCTGGCCCATGGCCGCGGTATTCGGATTCTCGGATGGTCCGTAGCAGGCATAGCAGTCGCGACCGAAACGTGGACAGAGCGCGCCGCAGCCGGTGCGCGTCACCGGCCCCATGCAGGGTTGACCGTCGGCCACTATCACGCAGATTGTTTGTTGCCGTTTGCACTCGGCGCAGACCTTGTCGCGTACGTCGAGCGGGGAGACGCCGAACAGCAGTTGTTGCACCGCGGCCAGCAGCTGGGCGGCGTCGACCGGACAACCCCAGAGCTCGAAGTCGACCTCGATGTGTGCAGCGACCGGCTCCGCCCGATCCAGGGTCTGGATGAAGTCGGGTTGAGCGTAGATCGCGTGCTTCCATTCCTCATGGCGACCATCGAGGTTACGCAGCGCCTGTAGACCGCCGGCCGTGGCGCAGGCGCCGATGGTCACGACGATGCGGCTGTTGGCGCGTACCTGTTGGATCCGGGTGAGCTCATCGCGGGTCGAGATGCTGCCCTCGACAAAGGCGATATCAACCTTGGCGTCTTCATCGGCCATGCCGGCCTCGAGGAAATGCCGTATGTCGACCAATTCGGCCAGTTTGAGCAGGTCGGGTCCGGCATTCAGAAAGGCGAGCTGACAGCCGTCGCAGGACGAGAACTTGTGCACCGCTATACTCGGTTTTGCCATCTCAGAACCCCCGCACGCCGAGCAGTGGTCGCAGCCTTGGCCAGGGGAACACCGGCCCATCGCGGCAGACGAAATCCGGGCCGATCTGGCAGTGACCACAGTGCCCGATCGCACACTGCATATTGCGCTCCATGCTGAGAAAGATTGCGTCGGCGGTGAGACCGCGCGCGTGTAGCTGCTCGGCCGCTGCCTGCATCATGGGCTCAGGGCCGCACAGCATCGCGCTGCTGCGTGGTGCATCCAATTCGAGCTGGTCGAACAGCGCGGTGACCTGCCCGACATGCCCTCGCCAGCCCGGGGCGGCGACATCGGCGGCCAACAAGACCTGCGTGTTCGGAAGCTGCGCCCAGGCGGCGTATTGCTCGCGCCAGATCAGGTCGTCGGTGTGCTTGACACCCTGCAGGATGCTCAGCCGACCGTAGCGGGTGCGCTGATCGAGCACGTGATGGACTATCGAGACCGCGGGGGCGCAGCCGAGGCCGCCGGTGACAATTACTAGGTCGCGGCCCTGCGCCTGCTGCATCGGCCAGCCTTGGCCGAAAGGTCCGCGCAGGCCGATGTGTTCGCCGACGCCCAGTTGCTGCAACCCCTTGGTTACCCGCCCGAGGGCGCGGATGGTGTGGGTCAAGACACCAGCTTGCGCGTCCCCGGCGACGATCGAGATCGCCACCTCGCCGGCACCGTGCAGATACAGCATGTTGAACTGACCGGGGTCGAAGCGGTAGGGCGCACCGTCGGTCAGACGCAGGTGCAGGGTAAAGGTGCTCGGCGACTCCTCGGTGCGGTCGACGACCTCGGCCTGGCGCGGTAGGTTCGGGCTCATGCGCTGTCCTCGGGTTCGATTGCGTCGTCGCAGATTGCGTGGGCCTCCGCGGTGAGATCGATCCCGACCGGACACCAGGTGATGCAGCGGCCGCAGCCGACACAACCGCTGCGGCCGTATTGGTCGTGCCAGCTATCCAGTTTGTGGGTCAGCCACTGGCGGTAGCGGTGGCGGGTCTCGGGCCGGACCTGGAAGCCATGCAGATGGCCATGGCCCTCGCTGAAGCAGGAGTCCCATTCGCGCAGGTGCTGGCTGCGTGCACCGCCCAATTCGACCTGGTCGCGCTCGCTGTGGCAGAAGCAGGTGGGGCAGACGCTGGTGCAGTTGCCGCAGGACAGGCAGCGCGCAGCAACGTCCTCCCAGCGTGGGTGATCGAGTCTCGAGAACAGGGTCTGGCGCAGGTCGTCGCTTGGCAGTTGCCGGCACTGGCGTTGTGCGACCGCATCGATCTCGGCTGCCGCGGCCCGGTTGTGCTCATCATCAGCAGGCTGCAGCGGCAGTGCGGCGGCGAGCGCGCGACCCGTATCGCTGCTGGTCTCGACCAGGTAACCGTCGTCCAGTTCACTCAGCGCGATATCGAATCCGCTGGTCGCGCGCGGGCCGTCGCCGGTCGAGACGCAGAAGCAGGTGGTGGCTGGGTGGGTGCAGTGGACCGCGACGCTGAACAGACTCGCGCGCCGTGCCGCATAGCCTGGATCGCGGGCCTGGTCGAGAAAATGCCGGTCCTGCAGGGCCAAGGCGGCCAGGTCGCAGGCACGCGCACCGATCACCGCCAATGGTTTGTCCGTGGGCGTCGGCAGCACGAACTCGAGGTTACCCTCACTGTCGCGTCGGCTCTCCCACAGGACCTCGCGACTGCGGTTGAGGTACGGTTTGAACGCCTGCGGGCCATTCGCCCAGGCGAAGCAACGCGGCGATTCGACCTGGGTCAGCCGGTAGTGGCCGGGTTGCTGATCGTCGGTCCAGCCGGTCGGCAGCGCGCTGGCGTCGGATAGCTCGACGTATTGGATCGCCTTGTCCAGCACCACCGGACCGATCGTCCGGTAGCCGCGTTCGGCGAGGACATCGAACAGGGTCTGCAGGGACTCGCGGGGCAGGAAGCGCTGCTCTGGCATCGTGGCGGTCATCGCGGTGCGAATGTCGCACCAAGCCTAGCGCAGGGGTATGCCGTTGCCGGGTTTTCGGCGTTTCCCTTGACCCAGGTAGCGGTCGGTGTGCGATCGTGGGTGACTGGGACGGCGTATCGCCGCTATGCTCTCCGGCCCCGTTGCGGGACAGCTTGGCCGGCCTGGCGATGGTTGTCGGACGCGGCAGGTGCTGCGCGGTAAATTAGCCACTTCAGAACATCGTTTCGCGGCCACGCGGATCATAGAGACCTTCCTCTGCTAGGGAACTATTTGAATGCGCAAGCTGACAGCCCTGGTCCTGTCGGATGGGCTGGCGGGACACTTTCACCTCGCCGAGGGTATCGTCACAGCGCTGCGGCGACTGGGTCCTGTGCGCAGCCATCGGTTCGAGATTCGACGGCGTCGAAAGTGGTTGCCTCGTAGACTGTTGCCTCGCCTATTGGCCCAGGGGGCCCCCGGCGTCGTACTCGGGCTCGGTTATGGTATCGGCATCCGTGATCTGCCTAGGGCCGACCTGGTGATATCCGCTGGTGGCGATACCATCGAAGCCAATGCGGCCGCAGCGCGTTTGCGCGGGATACCCAACGTATTTTACGGCACATTGCGGCGCGTTCCCGCGGAATCCTTTGATTTGGTCTTGACGTCCTACGCCGAGCACAGTCATTTGTCACGACACGCCGTGGTCTTGAAGCCCAGCGCCTTTGATCCCGACGACATTCCATCGCGCATCGATCAGCCGTTTGGGCCAGCCCACCTACCACACACCGCCGGCCTGCTGATCGGTGGTGATTGTGACCTTTTCGATTACCAGGAACACGAATGGGACAAGTTGTTTGAGTTTCTCCAAGAAAGCCGATCGACATGGGGGACGCGTTGGTTCATTTCGACTTCGCGCCGCACAGCGGGCACTGTGGTGGCACGTGCCGCAGCGCTCGCGGCAAGCCACGACTCGCCGATCTGTCGTTTTATCGATTTCCGCAAATGTGGTCCGGGCACCCTGGTCGAATTGTTCGCCGCATCCGATGTCGTGTTGTGCACGGCGGATTCGAGCACGATGTTGTCCGAGGCGGTGTGTGCACGACGCCCCGTGATCGGTGTTGCGCCGAAGATGCACGGATTCAAACCGGAGGAACGCGGGTACCGGCAATACCTTTGCGATCAAGGATGGTGTCGTTATCTTTCGTTAGATACATTGAGCACGGACACCTTTCTCCAGGCGCTCGCGTCCATAACTCCGCGCAAGGATAGTCTGCACGACGGGCTGGCCGACTTGCTGTGGTCGCGTTTGCCCGGGCTACGAGGCAATCGGATGCGTCTGGGCTAAGTAAGATGGTCATTCTGGGATACGGTTATACACCGATTGCACCCATGCCGAGAGCATATGGCTGCTGAATACAGATCACAATGCGCCAGATACATCGACAGTTCGCTAGCCTCTTAGCGCGCCACCCCAGGCAGATTGCCGGGACCCTGTTGTCATTTATCGCGGCGGCGCTGTTGAACGCCGTCGCAATCGCCAATCTGCTGCCGTTGGTCGTGTTGCTTAAGCCTGAGGGCAGTACAGAACATCCACTCGCGCTCGCCATCGCCAAACTCTACGAAGGCATTGGCTTGCAAACGACGCCGCTTGTACTGATCAGTATGATTGCCGGCCTGATCGTGTTGCGTGCCGCCATTCAATGGGTAGCGATGATCCAGATTGGCTATGCATCGGCGACGATCGGTAGCGATTTGCGAACCCGTTTATTGCACGCTCTACTGCGTGCGCGATGGGAGTATCAGATCACCCAACCGTTGGGCTTCATACAGAGCGCGCTCGGTCGCGAAGCTCGGATAGCCGCTGAGTCCGTTGTTGCACTCTGCCGAGTACTGGCCAGCACGATCCAGGTAGCCGTGTACCTTCTCGTAGCGCTGATCATTTCGTGGCCCGTGACGCTTCTGGCGGTCGTAGCTGGCGTTTCACTCACTTGGCTGCTGTCGGGATTCATTCGCTCAATACGGTGTGCCAGCCGTGACGTCAATATCCAAGAGCGGCACCTCACTAAGACCATTCAAGAAGTCTTCGCTGCTGCGAAGTCGATCAAGGCGATGAATCGCGAGCCGCTGGTGGAACAACTCGCTACACAAGACGTGCACAGTTTGCGCGACGCCGTTCGTCGACTCATTGTCAGCCGTGAGTCGCGCTTGCAGCTGGAAGAGCCAGCGCTCATGTGCGGTGCCATCGTCGGTGGATTGCTGATATTCGCGACTACGGGGAGTCTTGAAACCCTAGTTGTGCTTCTAGTGGTGTTCGAACGATCCATGCGGCGTATTGTCGCCTTACAACGCGATTATCAGGCTGTCGCCCAAGCCGAACATGCGTACGCCAGTGTTCGTGAGCTAGTCGCCGATGCCGAAGCGCACCGTGAGCGCATCGGCGGTGAGAGGCCACCGTCGTTCCGACATCAAATAAAGTTTGAATCCGTCACGTTCGGATTCCTGGAACCACCGGTCCTTCGCGATGTGTCGCTGACGATCCCGGTGCGCCGCCTCGTGGTACTGACCGGGCCGTCCGGTGCTGGCAAGACAAGCGTCGCCGATTTAATCATCGGTTTGATACAACCCAGCGCTGGCGTGATCTCGCTGGACCAGGTGCCGTTGAACACCATTGATTTGAATGCCTGGCGGCAGCAAGTAGGCTACGTGCCACAAGATGCGCCATTCTTTCACGACTCCATTGTTGCGAACGTCACCTTAAAGGATCCATTGCTCACGAGGGCGGATGCGACGGCGGCATTGCAGCTCGCCGGCGCCTGGGCCTTCGTCTCGGCTTTGCCACAAGGCATCGACACCAATGTCGGCGAGCGCGGCGCGCGGCTTTCTGGTGGCGAGCGGCAGCGGATCGCACTGGCTCGCGCGTTGGTGCGGCAGCCAAGTTTGCTGATATTGGATGAGGCGACGAATTCGTTGGACGCTGGCACAGAACGGGCCATCGCTGCGACCCTGCGCCGTCTGGCAAACAAAGTCACAATACTCGCGATAACGCATGGATCGGCCTTGACCGAGCTCGCGGACACCACCTATGTCGTCAATACCGGTAGGGTCGAGCCGATTGTCGAAACTGGGACACGTGCTCGCGGGTGATCGGGCCCAATCTGCGCACTGATCTATGGCATTCCATACTTGCCATGCTGAGTGCGTCGTTTCACAGACTGCAGAGTGCATTCGAGCACGCTTCAGTGGTCGGTCTTGGCCTTGTCGAGAATAGCCTCTTGATACTCGGGTTTGCGGTTGATTGCCCACAGATCGCGTTCTTCGCCCAGCGCAATCTCGCGTGCCGCTGTGATGCCGGTGAACATCGCGTGGTCTTGATTATCGTATCGATGTAACCCGTTGCGGCCGATAGTGCGCAGATTGTCGAAGGATGCCAAATAGTCACGGACGATCTGTAGATTTTCTGCGTAACTTGAATCGTAGACTGGGTAGGCTTGTGGGATGCGCAGCACGCAACCTGCTTCAATGGCATCGTGCGGCGCAAGGCCGATATGGGCGATCTCGGACTTTGCAAGCTCGATAAAGGCGGCATCGTCCATAGACCAAAGCTCGTCTCCGCGATTGCAAAAGTACTCCAGGCCCAAACTCGTCTTCGTAGGATCCGGCACCATCTCCGGGCTCCAGTTCTTGAAGTTCTGAACGCGCGCTACACGGACGTCGCGGTCGTGGATGTAGATCCAGTTGTCCGGAAACAGTGCGGGTTTGTCGACAATCAGGCACACGGTCACGAAATCCCGGTGCTTGAGGGTACTCGCCGCGGCGGAAACCGCTGCTGGGGCGGGTGGATCGAGACGCCGGACGAGTTCCGTGATCGGCATGGTTGAAATAAATTCATCACCCTCGATGAACGGCGGCCCACCAGGGCCGCTCACGGTAATGCCCGTCACTCGCCCGTTTCGATGCGCCACCATAAGCACCTCGGTGTCGACTCGCACGCGGGCTCCTTGGCATTCCACGCGATCCTTGATCGCCTCCCATAACATCCCGGGGCCTAAACGCGGGTAGTGGAACTCCTCGATCAGGCTGCGCGCCTCGGCGTTACGCCCGAGCATCTTGGCGACTGCGACCCGCAGAGACAGCCCTTTGATACGCTGCGCGGCCCATTCCGCACGCAGCTCAGAGCAGGGAATCCCCCAAACCTTTTCGGTGTATGATTCGAAGAACGTCTTGAACAAGCGGCGGCCGAATCGATTCGTGACCCACTGTTCGAACGTCTCCTCTACCGGGTAGGGCCGTAGATGCCAACGCACATAGCTCGCGACAATGCGCAAGCTCTCCAATAGTCCCAGTCCGGCAATGGCGTTGCGCGCTTCCAGCGGATAGGCGAAGAAACGCCCACGGTAAAAAATGCGTGACAGACGCGGACGCAAGAGAAAGGCGTCCTGCAAAATCTCATGCCATCTTTCGTTGACCTCGGTGAGCTTGGTAAAGAATCGATGCCCACCGATATCGAAGCGAAATCCTCGATAGATCTCGGTGCGCGCCAGACCACCTACTCGCTGGTGGCGTTCGACGATGGTGACTTGCTCACCGTAGCGGCACAGTTCCTGCGCCGCGCCGAGACCGGCAGGACCAGCGCCGAGGATGATTACGCGGCGTGCAGCACTCACACGATCGTTTAGTGTCTGACCTGCCATCGCTATCTTCTTGACAATGCGCGCCATCGTTCGCGCGAAAAGACCCAGAGGTAGGCAAGGCCGCTAGTGAAGTGATGTAGCAATTGCAATGGTACACAGTGCGCTGCAAAGACCAGGCCGCGACTGCGCAACAAAAAGCCGAAGAACGAGCCATTCAATGCAATCACGAGCATCACGCCAAACAGCAGCGCGAGCGACCAGCGCGCATCCAATGCGATCAATACCCCGAAAACCGGTAGCATCATGGTCAGTGTCACCGCGAGCTTTTGTGTCCAGCGGATATTCAAGGTGTGACCGGTGCCCGGGTATTCGCGCAAGAGTTCTGTCCAGGGAATCGCACGGTCGTGGAAGTCCGTTTTCAACAGTGTCCCGAGCGTCCAGGCCTTGAGGTGCCGACATTGCAGCGACCGATCGAGACGCAATCGATAGCCCGCGTTGCGCAGGCGATAGCCCAGTGCCACATCCTCCATCGCATAGGGGAAGCGAGCGTCGTCAAAACCACCGATCGCGCTGAACACCGTAGTACGGATCGCCCCGTAACCCGACCAGAATGTGCTCGCATCGTGATTTCCACGCTGATGTGTGTGGTGGTGCAATAGGTTGCGATACTGCGAGATGAGATTCTGGGCTAACGGCTCGGCGTCATAGGAACCAAACAATGCGACGATCTCGGTCTCGCCGGCGAGCGTGTCGGCAATCCGAGCGAGTCCGTCTCGCGACACGACCACGTCGGCGTCAACGAATACGAGGATCTCTCCGGTAGCGGCCCGTGCGCCGAGGTTGCGTGCGAATGCCGGACCACGATTGGGCCTCGAACGAACGAGCTTAACTGGAAAGCCCTCGGCGATCGCACCACTGTCGTCCGTCGAGGCGTCATCGACCACGATCAACTGGGCCCTAACCGGGGCGCTGGCACTGATTAATGCCTCTAGCGCGGCAGCTAAGGTCGCCTGCGCATTGTACACAGGAACAACAACGCTAAGCGTGCTAGCGGACATGTTCGGATCTGGAGCAAGGCATGGAGACTCGGGCTTCCATCAAACGTGCTGTTACTTATGTGGAGTCCGTGAAGAGTTCGTTATACACGAGCGGACAAAGAAAGCCCTTCGACAAAGCCCCACAAAATTCATAGGCGAATTCGATCCGCTCAGGTGATTCGTGGGTATCGAGTTGAATATCGGGTCCGCTAGGGTAGGGGCTTCGAGGGCCTTATTGCCCCATGCGGGCGGATCTCAGCTTGGCGACCAACTCGCGTAGTGGCCGGCGATGATAGTAGTCGAGCACAGCCTTGTCTTGCAGCCGAGCGAGGCTGGCACAGAGCAAGCGCAGCCCCGAGGGCTTGTCGTCCATGAACTGAACTGCAATCAAACCAAGCGCAATGCCGACTTCGGCATCGAGTTCAGGGAAGCGGGCCACCATGTCTTCGATGGCAGACCGAAGCTTAGGTCTCGCCGGCCCGAGATATGCGAAATGTTTGAACAGCCAGGCAGTGGCATGCGCGGGGTGGGCCTGCAAGGCTTGGACGTAGGCAGATGCCGCCGCATCATGCGCGCCCAGGCCGCGATACGCGTCGACTCGATTGAGGTGCGCGGGCCCGGATCCCGGTGCCAGTGCAATCGCCTTGTCCGCGATGGCGAGTGCGTCGCGGTACTGGTGGTTTCTGAGTTGGACGACGGACAAATTGATCAGTGGTCGTACTTTGTGGGGCGACTTTGTGCTGGCGTCTTGCCATAACCACGCCGGCTCCATCCATATGCGATTGCGTGCGATGGTCGTCGATGTTGCCCCGATGACGATGACGCATCCGAGCAGCAGCGCGATGGGCGCGGACCACGGACGATTGAACCGGACGGCAATGCGATCGCTCGCCCAGATCAGTGCAACGACCGCGCCGATCGCAAAGCCGGCACTTGGTAGGTACATGCGGCGTTCGACGAACGCGTCGCGCAGCGGTACCGCGAAGAAAAACACCAAGCTGACAACAATCCAGGCCATCGCGAACGCCAGCCAGGGCTCCCGCCGGCGCAGCCATACCGCACCCCCGAGCCACGCAACGAGCAATGCGCTGCCCGCTATCACCGTGGGCTCTTGCCAGCTCCTCGACACGACGACGTCGTGATCGACATTTAAATTGAGAGGGTAGAACAAAGTGCCCAGCGCGCGGGTGAAGACCCCGATCTGCGTCCACAGATTGGTCAGTAAATCCAAGCCTTCCGGCCACGAATCGTAGAGTTTCAGCAAGGGTTCATTGCCCGATGCCGGTTGCAGGCCGGTCAGTGAGGCAATGTGGTCGCGCAGTTCGAACGCGCAGCGTACCAGTGCCACGATGACAAAGGGCGCATGCCGCCCCACCCACGAGCGCGCTACCGCGCGGGTGCTGCCGCGGCTCAAGAACAGATAGTCGATCACGAGCAGCAGCAGCGGCAGGGAAAGGGCAGTGGCCTTGGACGCGAGTGCGGCGACGAAGCAACCAAGCGACGCCCAATACAATCCCGCACGCGCCGGCCTATTTTGCGGATGTGCTGCAACGAACAGGATCAATGCTGTGAGGTAGAATAACGCACACAGCACCCCCGAGCGGCCCCAGATATAGGTGACCGACTCGGTGTTTACTGGATGAACGGCAAACAACAAACCGGCGATCAAGGCGAATGTGGCAGCCTCATTGTCGCGACCATCGGGTGCCAGGTGGCGGCGCGCGAGCAAGCAGACCAGCACGACCAGTAGCGCGGCGTTGGCGATGTGTAAGGCGAGATTCACGGCGTGATAGCCGCGCGGATCCAGGCCGTTGAGGCGGTAATTCAGGGCGAACGACAGATTCAGCAGGGGGCGCGCTGGTTCGCCATAGGTCAGCACCCGAAGCGGGTCCTCCAGATGGCGGATCGCCGGGTTGTCGACGATCGCCGCGTTGTCATCAAACTGGAACGGTACGTCAATACTGTTCCAGTAGGTGGCCATAGTGACGATGGCCACGATTACGATGGCGACGGGTACCGAGCGCACGCAACGCAATTCTTTGGCTCACAGGGCCAGGTTAATTTTCCTGTGTCGCTTGGCAGGCGATTGCAGGATGCCTAATGCTTGGTGTACGGTCAGGCCATGGGTCGGAGTCCCGGGAATCCTCTCGAAACGCGACTATAGGCCACGGTCTGACAGTTTGCGACACGAGAATGTGCCGCGACCGTCGGGCCGCGAGGGATGCCGCCCATGCACTATTAAGAATACTATCTGCGACGCCGTCGCGCAAAACGCTGGCGTTGACATGGTGCGGAGGGGGCACGGGTCATGAAAACAATACACGACAAAAGGCAGCCAACCAGCGGGCGCCACAGAACCAACGGGCACCACAGATTGATCAAGTTCGCCATTGCAACGGCGTTTTTCCTCATCTCGAATTCGGCAGCGGCACTGTTGATTTCGGTGAGCGACGACACGCCCGGGACCGATGAAGTTCTGTTCCGTGAATTTGAGATTGCTGCGCCGGGCACGATCAAGGACGTCAACGTCACTATCGATTTTGCATGGGATTTTCCGGCGATCGACGCTGGGCAGTTGGTGATATTTTTTGGCAAATTGGACCCGCCTTCGCCAGATGATGGTTTTGCCGTGCCCGCGTTATTCGGCCTTTTCTCAGATTCCATGGGTGACCCACTCGAGGTGTGGCCCGACGCTGCAGGGGTCTCGTTCGATGGCATCATCACCTTCGATGAATCGGCTGCGACGCGCGTAGACGAGGGCCCGCCGGCATCGGGCACCTTTAGATCGATCGACCCGAGCAGCCTCGATGTCGGGTTAGGGTTTCCAACGACTCTGGATCGCTTCAATGGTGTACCTTTGGCCGGCACCTGGGGCCTGACCATCTTCAGCTTTGTAGACGAGGACCTTGGCGCGCCTGTTAGTCTTCGTAGCGTTACCCTGGATTTCCATGTCGCGGTCCCCCAGCCGATAACGCTCGCGTTGCTGGGTGTCGGGGTGGTCGCAGTGGGTTTCGCGCGGCGCTACCGGCATCGCTGAGCCCCAGGGGCTGTATGGCAAGTGGGCCGGCCAGCAAGGGGGGATATCGCCGCTGCCTCGGTGCGTGTATTTCAGGATGGTGGCCCGAGCGAATGGTTCACCGAACCCTACCCATTGCTGGTTATCCGCGATGCGCTTCCTGCGGCGCGATATGCGGCGCTCGCGAACAGTTTCCCGAGCCGTGACCAATTCCGCGAGGTGTTGACGGATGCCGTCCGCGACCACCCCGAACGACCCGAGTATGCGCGCTGGCGGCGTCGGGTAGACGGCAGTAATCAGCGGCTCAGTCTGCCCTACGCGATCGTGGCAGACGCGCCCGTGGTGCCCGCCGTTTGGCGAGCTTTTTTGGCCTCCTGCTGCACGTCGGTGTTTGCCCAGACCTTGCTCGACGCCTTTGCGGCGGAGATCCGACGCATATTTCCCGAGGTAGCAGTCGACGACCTGCGCGTCGGCCGCCGGTATACCGATGTCGATGCCGACCTGATGATCGATGCCATCTTGGCGTTGAACACGCCAGCCAGACGTCGCACTTCGGTCACCAAGCCGCATACCGACAATCCCGAGAAACTCATCTCTGGCATGCTGTACTTTGCCGAGCCGGGCGATACCGCGGGAGGCGATCTCATCATCCACCGACGAATTCGTGCAGCGCGGCCGCGGGATACCAAATGGCCGAGCCGGCGGGCAATCGAGGAGGCGCGGCGCGTTCGCTATCAGCCCAACACGGCGGTGTTCCTGCTGAATACCCCGTGGTCCGTGCACGACGTATCGCCGCGCGCTCCCTCGCCGCTACCGCGCCGCTTCGTAAACTTCGTGTTGGAGCTGCCGCGGCCGCTATTTTGAATCGACGCCGAGTTCGCGATACAGATCGAGAACAGCGGCGGTCATCGTATCGACTCCGAAATCGGACGGCACTGGAGGGATGTCTGGCGGCTTCCTGAGAAACGCCAGGATACGATCGCAAACTTCATGGTCCGCGTTCGGTGTGACTGCCCCTTCTGGAAACAGCTTCAGTGCCGCCTCTGCCGCACCGCCGTGCTGGTAACCGATAATGGGTACGCCACAGGCCAGCGCCTCCATTAAGGTACGTCCGTAGGTCTCGGGTGGATTGCTAGAGAGCGACACGATTATGCGTGAGATCGCATACAGGTTGCGGATGTCGTCCTGTGGTTCCATAAAGGTGACGTTGTGCACACCGCGCCAGTGCGCCTGCCATACCAAGCGCCATCGATACACGCGATTGCGGCGATTTGGCGCAGGGCCGACAAGCAATCCATGGATTGTCGGCTCAGCTTGTGCGAGGCGATCGAGCAACGCCAGGAGGCGATGCTGGCCCTTCCAGCGACTGAAGCGTGCAACCATGGTGACCAGGGTCTTGTTCGCGAGTTCGGGATGGCGATGTTCTATGTCCCGTGACCATTGGTCCGAAGGGTGGTAGTCGCGATGAAAGTGCCGGAGGTCGACGCCACGCGCGATAGTCCGCAGTCGCGACCCAAGCACCGGATGGTGTGATCTGAGGTGCGCCGACAAGGCGCGGGATACGGCGATGACCCGATCGGCCCGCAGCAGACCATTGGCGGCTAAGAGCGCATCGTCATAGGAATGTACTGTGACAACCAGCTTCGGTCGTGCCTGCATTGTGACTGCCGCTGTTGCGCAAGCTGCGGTATCGATTGCATTGCGTGAACGGGCATGCACGATGCGCGGCCGCTCGGTTTCGATCAGTGTGGCCAGCTTGCGTACGCAGGCGCGCGCTGCATGGGCCTTGTTGAGCGGCATCTCGATGTGTCTTATGCCGAGCGATTGCAACCTCGTCACCCAAGGGCCACCGCCGGAGACAACGAGCGAGGCGGCACCGCGGCGTTCGAGCGCCGTAGCGATCTCGAGGACAGCGCGCTCCATGCCGCCCATTGTCATTTGTGGCAGGACGTGCAAGACAAGGGCCATAGGGGTAGGCTTAAATTGCCGCGGGCCTTGCCGGGGATGTCTGATCCGGCGGATCGATGGATTCTCCGTCGAGCACATGTCGCAGCACGTCACCCACGATGACCAACTCACCGCTGAAGCCGTTGAGTGCACACTTGATCACGGCGAGATCGACCTCGCGACTGTGCGCCTGCGCATAGGCATTTACGCCCACGGGGTCGCCTGGGTAACGTCCCCTTTGGTCACTGAACAGGTCGATACCAGCGATAGTCAGTCGCTCGGGTTGCAGTGCGCTTGCCAGTGCGACCATCAAGGCGCCGCTGCTGGGAATGCCGTCGAGGGTCATTCCGCGGAGGCAGGTTGGCAAGTCGTCGAGCGCGATCCCATGCCGGGAAACCCGTCCAAAATGCAAAATCCCGCGCAGCACAGCGGCGATCTCGCAGGCACGGTCACGATAGACGAATACCTGGCCGGGCAGATGCGCCAAGGTGTCGAAATCGCCGACCACGATGAGATCCGGATGATCAAATAGCCCACGGTGCCGCCAACGCGCGTTGGCGCGAATCAGGCAGTCGTAGGCAATATCTTTGAGTGCGGGGTCTTCGGAACTTGGGCCGTTACCGAGGCATAGAATGCTGCGCGGGTGGCCGAGGTGGTCGCGCAGCCGAGAAAGGTCGGAAAGGCGGGTGCGCGATAACAGCCTCGCCAATCCGCGGCCGATCATTGTGCGACTGAAGCGCGGTACGGGGCCGTACAGCCACCAGCCCTCGTTACCACGAGTTGTCGCACAGGGTGGCGGCAACAGGCTGTCCAGTGCCCTGAGCGTGTGGTCTGTCGCACCGGCGTGTCTCTGCAGCAGCCGCGCAGCGCGTTGGTAGCGCCCGAGTGCATCGTCGCCATCACCGACCGCAGCGCGGGTAGCTGCTGGAAGATCTGCTATTGCAACCGCTTTGGCAACCCCCGCATGCAACGCCGCGGCCGTCAGGTGGTCGCGTTCCGACGCGAATCGACCCACTAGGGTGGGCTTGCCCGTGGCGATCGCTCGTGCCGGGTTTACTGGAACACCCGTACCGAGAAATCCGCCGCCCAAGATGACCAGATCCGCCATCGTCATCAGCCAGGGCCGATCTCGATCGGGATCGAGCATGACGATATCCGCCGTTCGAAGCCCTTCAGGATAATGCTCGCAGGTGTAACCGTGCGCCGAGAGCCTGGTTTCAAGTGTCGATCCATCGCTGCCGTCTGCCGGAGACAGCAGCAATAGAGCGTTCGGGCGCAGCGTACGAATCTCGTTGAGGCTCCGCATGGCCGCCGCCGCTTCACCGTCGGCGATACCAGCCGCGAAAAGTACATAGCGATTATCCTTGCGCTGCACTGGGGTCGGCTCCCGTGTAGGAGGCACGCTCATGGGGATATCGAAATCCAGGATCCCGCCGACCTCGACAGCAAGCCCAGGGGTGCGATGGGGGACAAGCGGTTGTGGGCCGCTATCGGTTCGCAATACGCACAAGGCATAGTCGTTGCAGTGTTGCGAACCAGCGGCGCTGGCTGCCTCTGCGTTTACGATGGCACAGGGCAGGTGGGCCGCGGCCACCCGGAGCGGCAAACCGGTCTCGATGCCATCTTCGCGCCCGAGAACGATCCTTATGCGCGGCGCGATGTGCCTAAGGAAGCGCTTGAAGCGCCGGTCACGGGTGGCCGAGGTGGGTACGACGAAGTCGTTTGGAAACGCCCGGATCAAAGCCAGGTACTGATTGTGGCCCTCTATTGTGAGAACGATTCGATGGTCGCGGCAGCGTTGTCGCAACGCGTTGATCAGCGCCTCGGCAGCGCGAAAACTATCGACGTCGGGGCCGTGAACCCAGATACTGCGGACAAGTCGCGGCAGCTGCAGTCCTAAGCCAAGTAGCCCATACCTGACCCGTTGTATAAACGGCATCCGGACCGCTGTCACAGGATCGCCGTTGGCAACGAAATGGACGACGACACACTGCGCAATGAAATTCGCTGGCCTTCTCGATGCGTAAGGCACTTTATCAGATCACGACTGCCGCCCGCGCTACCCGCCAGCAGATCGATCTGTTCACGGGTTTGATAGCGGGCCGTGGCGTCAGAGTAGTGCGAGGCGCGCGTCCCCGTATCGGTTTCCAATGTTATAGCCGTCATCACGCCAACTTTTTTCAGACCTTATTACGGCGCCTGGCCAAACGCGATGACATCGAGTTCGAACTCCTCTTCTTATCGCACCCACACTTTAGTGCAGGCGAACGGGCCGCAGTTGCTGATTACATTGCGAGCGACCTGGGACTCGAGACCTCGCAGATGCTTTCGGTTGCGCAACGTTATTGGGCGTCGTTCGATCTTGTCCTGTACCCAGACACCTTCGCGAGACTGCTGCCGCGCAGCGGTTTGAACGTGCTGCTCTACCATGGTATGGGTACGCCGAAGCGCTACACCGAAAGGGCATTCTACCGCCGCCATGCTTACGATTTCGATCATGTGATGGCGGCGAGCGATCTCGATCGGGAGACACTTGAAGGGCGGCGCCCTCCCGGCTCGAAAACGACTATTCACGCCCCGGGCAGCGTGATCTTCGATCGATTGCCCGCAGCGAGAGCCGATGTTAGGGATTATCTCGAAAAACTTGGCCTTAAGAGCGACCAGAGGTTAGTGCTTTATGCGCCGCACTGGACTCGCCTTACATGTGCGAACGAGGGCCATGTCCACTCGATACGTCAGGCGTTAGAGGCATTGGTCGCGCTCGGCCTGCAAGTGATCCTGAAATTGCACGCACACTCGTACAATCGGGCCGCGAATCTCGGTCGCGACTGGCTGGCCACAGTGCGCCCCTGGCTAAGTGATCGCATTCAGCTCGATATCGATCTCGACGACGTACCCGCGCTAACACTGGCCGATGTCGTGGTGACGGACGTCTCGAGTCGCGGCATTGTTGCCGCGATGCTGGGTAAACCGGTCATCCAATACCTCGATACCGCCCTGCCAGCTCTCGGCCGTGACGATGTCTCACTCGAAGCGGCTTGCTACGATCTGCTGAATACGCTATCCGAACATGCTGCGACGGCTGGAGAACTGCAAACCCGGGTGCGTGAGGCCTTGTCGGGGACAATCTCGGCGCGCCATCGGCTGCAGGCGAGCACCGGAATACCAAATGACGGCGCCGCTACTGATCGCATTATCGCGATCGTCGAGGCATTGCTTGCAAAATAGACTAGGGCGAAAGGCCTCAACTTATTCCCGAGTTTGTGTTCTGGGGGCGAACAATAGCTCATATGGCCGCGCCGCAATCTTCTCGACCCGATCCAGCAGGTGAGGCACGAGGCTTGCGGTCGCCTCGAACACGATGCTGAAGAGGCGCCGTTCGGCGCCTGGCGCGAGCCGCAACGGGCGAACCCCATGCCATGCACGTGATGAATTACGAAACAAGACGCTGCGGTTCCCCAAAACAGAGATTGCCGTGTGGTGATCGAAGTCTTCGAACTCAGGGCGCATGGTGAGTGTTTTCTTTTCGCCAAGCAGCAGGGTTTCTCCCCCACATCCGGATGTCCATGGTGGTATCTCGTTAAAATAGAAGAGATGCGTCGCCAGTTTCCTGCGGAGATCTCGATGTGGTGAAACCTCGTCCCCGGCAACGGCAATGTGCCAAGCGAATACCAAACGGGCCTCGCGCAAATCGAGTACGCGGCAGGCTTCCCTCATATAGGGACCTTCCCTCAGCGTACGCATGAAAATCTGCCAACTCGGAGCTATATCGAGCTCACTGATGAAACCGGGTTCGCGCGCTGTGTCGTCGATGCTGGCATCATCGGTGAGTTCTAGATAGTAGCGATCGTGCGGACGCTGCCCATGCCTACGTCGACCACCTTCCTGGCGTTCGAAGTGCTTGCGCGCCGGAAACTCGCGCGACAATTGGGCATGGCTCTCGGCGTTGATGAGGCCGTTGAAGGTTACCCAGGGGAAAGGTTTTCGGTGACGCAGGCCCGCATAGTCGAGCGCAGCGAGTGCGTCAAGGTTCAACAATGTGGTCATCGCCATCCCCCGCTAGACGACACCATCGACATCTCTTCCGTTGGAAAACGTGTTCTCAAGTGCCTCGCCAGTTGGTCACAGAGCTCGTCATAAAATGCATTTGGTCGTTTGCGTACATGCCGTACCGTGCAAAAAGACCGAATCGCGAGCGGATCGCGTAGGTATGTGCTCAAGCCGCGCCGCTCAACGAACCGCAATGCATAGCCGATGTTACGTCGCCCTGCCCGCAAGCGCAGATCTTCCAGCCAACGGCGCACTGTGATCGAGAGGTCCTCGCAATCGGAGTGAGTTGCCAATACCCCAGGATGGTGCCCGGCGTTGATCGCCTCTGCGAGCATCGACTCGCTGTCTTCAGTGATGAAACATTTGCTTGCGCATTCCAGCAAATTCTCGAAGCGTTCGTCAGACTTGGCGATGCAAACGGCATTCGACAGGGCGGCACGCCCGCAAAGCAAGTCCAATAGCGTCGCTGGTGTGCGCCGGCTCGGTGTGATCTGCAATCGTACGTTCGACTCGAGGGCCGCTTGGATCAAGCCATCTATCTGTGCCTCGACGTATGCCAGCTCCCATTCGCATTCTCCTGCCGGCCCACCCAGCGCGAGTAGCCATTGTGTCTGGCGACTCTCGCGGTTGCCATCGATAATCGCCTCGTGATGCGCCGGTGGCAACATGGTCGATACTAAGTTGGCACGCCGCTGACCGAGCGCTAAGTGATAAAACGGAAACACGCACACATCGAACAATCGCTCGAGATTTTCCGCTGGGCGCAAACCACCTACCATGGTCCGCACCCCTGTGGCGGTGGCCAGCAAGTGCGCAACTGCGCACGATGGCGTACCCGTGGCGATCGCCCAGCTGGCATCACCGAACTCGCGCAGGGATTGCAATTGGTCTGCTGCGGCTGTCGAGTACTCCAGTATCAGGCCTTGGGCCCGTTCTCGGCTGATTGTCCTCGATTTATGCAGTTGCGATCGAAACCCGTGCTCGGAGGTCCCGATGTCTCTGGCAGCTGACTTTAGCAGGATGCGGCCAGGCGTTGCCGAGCCCAGCGCCCGAGCGACAGCGAGCGATCGCTTCTCGTGCCCAGGTTTACCGTCCGTGACAATCACAATGCGTTGATCGGCGGGCTTTCCGCTCATCGCCAATTTTCCGCTACCCACGGGATATCCGTGCACTGGTGGGGCTTGGGTTTGCCCTCGAATACTGCGATGCATGCCCCAATCGGCCAATCGCGACGTGGCTGCCAGCAGTCATCATGGGCCTCCTTCCGGGTCCCCCATTTGAACGAGAAACACCATGGGCGAGGATAACTCGTAGCCCAATCGACATAACGAAGTTGATCGGATAGCCAGCCTTGATCACCGCGGTAGCCGCCCAACTCGGTCATATCGCCCAGGCGGTAAATCCGTTTGTGAGGCTTTCGCGCGAAACGACGCCTGAGGAACCGCGCAATTCGTTTCGCGCGTGCGATGGGTGATGTCTCTAGGGTGTGGACGAAGGCGACAAAATGTCCCCAGAGCGGTGACAATCTCGGGTCACCTGCTTGCCAGCGCATTACCGATGTATTGAACTCATCACGTACGCTATCCTGAATAGCGCAGAATACAGTGTCCGGTTCATGCTCGAAAAGGCAATCGACGGGTCGCGCAATCACAATATCCAGATCAAGAAAAAGACAGGGGCCGCGTAGTGGGAATTCTGGGCTGAAAAGCCACAACTTGTTCCACCATCCTACTAGCCCAAGATCCGGTAACGGGATGTATTGAATACCTGAATCGAGGCCGCGCGGGTGATCGGCGACGCAGTAGAAATCATGCGTAGCCTGGAGTTGCCGCTGGACCATCGCATAGAGTCGATTAACATAATCAGCCGGATATTTTTCTCCCCATTTAAGGCAGACAACATGGTGCATGGCGGACGATTGGTTCTACAGGGTGGTGTACGATCAGTTTGTCGCGTCATTATGCCATCGCAGTGAATGGCCGTTTTTCCCGTTTCGCCCAAATGCGAGATAGGCCTGTCAAGTTCGCCACTAGGCCTCCAACACAATGCGTATCAACGACTTGGTACATCATGACCCCGACACGACGGCGGCAGTCGAGCGACCGGTCGTCGTTGGTTTTTTCACGCCGGATTATGAGCAATTGGCGCAATCACTGGCCGGCTCGCTTCAGTCACATGGCGAGAGTTATCATTTCTACGCTAAGAACGCAGCCGACTGGGCGGCTGCGATCTTGTTGAAGCCCCAAGTCCTGCTCACTGCTTGGGCAAATTATCCCGGCCGTTGCATTGTGCAGTTGGATGTCGATTGCGCCGTACATGCTCCGCTGACAGAGCTTGCCGAGCTACCTGGCGACGTCGCCTTGGCCTGGCGCGCTAAGCGCTGGCGCGAGCGCGTCGGCTACCTGGTAAGCGCCAGGGTGCTCGTCTGGCAGCCGACTAAGAATGCACGACTCCTTGCGGAATCCTGGCGCGAACTCTGCAGTCGGGCGCAAGCGAAGAACGATGAACTGTTGTTGACGCAGGCAATTGCAAGCCGGGGCGGGGTATCCATTGCGACCCTACCTGAATCTTACTCGGCGCGTCACGAACGGCCCACACCGGGCGGCAGGGAAGTGATTACGCATACCAGCCAACGTAAGCACCAACTGCAAGTGCGGGGGGTGGGGATAGTGCAACGGATTGTACGGTGCTTGGGTCAAGTCAATTCGTAAAAGTGGTCGAAGCAAGCAGGTACCGATGATGCGATCTGTCCGATGCGGTGTCGGTGCCCTCGATGGCACGGCGTAAGCCGTGCCGGGCTTTCTCGCAATATACCCTCATATCAGGACAGAGGCGCGATCTTAGGCCAGCGAGACGCTTGAGCCGTATCGTGTTTGAAACAGAGCTTCAAGGCGCGAGGGCGGCTACAATAACGGGCTGAGTGTTTTGAAATAGCCGTGATGATGTGATGATTTTGCTCGAATGTGGGACGCGCGAGTGTATCGAGGCTGAGACCTAAGTACGAACAGGCCCTAGGCAACCCTGGAGTAGGCTTATGATTTCCAACGACATGGCATCGCGGATGAACGCTCAGGTAAACATGGAGCTGTGTTCCGCCTACTTTTATCTTGCTTTCTCGTCCCGCGCCGAGTCCGGCAGCCTCAAGGGCACTAGCAGCTGGTTCATGGCCAAGTATTTCGAAGAGCAGGCCCATGCGATGAAGATTTACCGCTATCTAAAGGACCAGGATGCGGATGTCGAACTCCGGTCCATCGCGGCGCCACCGACGGACGATCTGACCGCCTTGCAGATGCTCGAGGCGACCCTGGCGCATGAACGTGATGTGACTGCGGCTATCAACGGCCTAGTGGATCATGCGCTGTCCGAGAAGGACCATGCCAGCAATGTGTTCTTACAGTGGTTCGTCACCGAGCAGATAGAGGAGGAAGCGACCGTCAGCGAGATCCTCGGCCGGCTGCGGCTGTTTGGTGACAGGCCTGAAGGCCTACTGATGCTGGACAAGGAGCTAGGTGAAATGGCTGCGACAGTGGCCCAAGCAGGTGCGATCGACCCGACCGTCTTATCCGCGTGATCACAGCGTGCCGCGATCCACATGGGCAAAAAGAAGAAGGACAAGTGCTGCAAGAAGTACAAAGAGGGTAAAGCGTGCAAGAAGTGTCCGAGGGCAAAGAGCAGCCGTCGGTGACCTTCGACCGGCACCTGGACCTGGTATTCAGCGATAGAGCAAGAGAGCTTGAATGGTGCTTCGACGGAACTTGAAAACTGCAGGCAAATTCGTCCGCAGTCTTTGTTCACGCTATTCTGGCCATTGTTGTGGATTCGTTCGAGCAGGTCACAGCGTTGTCGAGGAGATATCGGTGGCGTCACAGGAGCAGTCGCAGGGCATCGAGACGGTGAGCCAGGCGATTGCAGATAAGGGCAAGGTGACCCAGTAGAACGTCGCAATGGTCGAAGCGGCCACCGCCACCAGTGCTGCGATCAGGTCCGATGCATCGGATTTGGAACACTTGGTGACATTCTTTAGGACCCGCACGCCCAACCCGCGTCTGTCGACCGACATGCGGCTGCTGGGGAAACTTCGAGTGCGTCGCACGAGTTGACCGGCTCACCGAGCAATTTCAACGGTCGGCGACAACGACTGCCTAGGAACGCTTTGGCGTGGCAGTGTGCCTCGCGAAAGGTCGTTGTATGCGCTCGACGTTGATACCCAGGTGGGGGTAGAAAGCCCCGGCTTTCACAGACTTTAAACCTGTGTGAGCATGGCCGATCACGTCTCAAGCTGGCTGCTTCGTCTTTCTTTAGAAACCTAAAGAACTAGTTGCTGCGGCCGTTGCGCGGTTCAGCACTCCAGGAGAACCCAAGGCAAGCCAGTGAGCTCTCTCTGCCCGACGCCATATGCCCAGACTGCAAGCGATGCTTTGGTTGCGTCTGACCCTTGGGCGCGGTACGCGAATGTGCACCACGCGGCGAAGTCGGCTGGCCGCGGCCTGCTGGACCACTCCGAAATGGTCGGGACTTCCCGGCCCAGGCCTCACGTCTTGGTGCGGCTCGGGTGCATATCCATATGCTATTGGACCTTATGAATGAACTCCTCTCAGTCGCCAGTTGGTGGGGAACCGACCGGGTCAGCGCCCTCCGATGCAGCCAACACCGCTGACGGCATGTTGGCGGAGCTGCTGGGGCAGGCGCGCTTCGGGTTCGCGGTTACCGATGCCATTGGTGTGGTGCAGATGATCAATGCCGCCCTAGTCTGCACTGCCCAGTGGCCTAGCGACGATGCCGCGATCGGCAGCTTACTCGGTGAGCAGATGGCAAAGGGCTTTCCTACAGCGGCTTCTCGGTTGCAGGCGACTTTCGCTGGATCTGAATCCCGCTCGCTTTGTATCGATTCCCCAGCGGGTAGGTATCTGTTGCACGTGGCCGCCCCACAGGGCGGGCTGCGTACCGTGCTGATGTGCCCACTCGCCGATGGCCCGATCGAGGAGTCGTCTGGGTTGGTGCCGGTGTTAACGCATGGCCGCAGCAACTTGATCAATCAACAGCTGCTCGACCGTGCGATTGGGCAGTGGAGTCCAGGTGGCCCAGGCCCGCGATCACTCGTGTTGCTGCTGGTATCGCTTAATCGATTCAATGGCGTGAATGACACGCTGGGTTACGACGTCGGCGATGCACTGCTCGATTTGGTGGCGAAACGCCTGCAATCGATCACCCGCGAGGGCGACATGATCATGCATCTGGGCGGCAACGAGTTTGCAGTCCTCAGCACGACAGGACAGCAGCCTACTGGTGCGTTGTCGGTGGGCAAGCGTATCGCCGATCTGATCGGCCGTGTGTTTTTGGTCAAGGGCCACCAGGTACATATCGATGCGAGTGTCGGGATCGCTGTGTTGGATGGAGGAACCGGGCAGCGCTCGGACCTGGTGCGACATGCCGATCTGGCTGTGCGCAGCATCAAGGGGACGAGTGGTGGTGTACGGCTTTTCGACCCAAAAATGCAGGACACGGCGGTAAGGCAGCGCGAACTCGAAATCGCATTGCGTCGAGCACTGGTGCTGAACGAATTCGTGCTGCACTACCAACCCCAGCTCGATCTATCCACCCAGCAGGTTATTGGATTCGAGGCCTTGATTCGCTGGCAGAGCGGCCAACATGGCATGGTATCGCCGGCCGACTTCATACCGCTGGCCGAACAGCTCGGTGAGATCAATGCCATCGGAGAATGGACCGTACGAACGGCCTGCGCGGAGGCGGCGCGCTGGCCGTCACACATCTCGATCGCGGTCAATGTGTCCCCAGTACAGTTCGAGCGTGGTGACTTGGTTGGCGTGATCCGCTCTGCCCTGACCGACAGCGGGCTGCCCCCAGAGCGTCTCGAGATCGAGATCACCGAAGGCCTTCTGTTGTCCGATTCGCCGACCGTGCTCGAGCAACTGCGGGCCTTGCAGGCGATGGGGCTGGGTGTTGCGTTGGACGACTTTGGCACGGGTTTTTCTTCACTGAGCTATCTCAGCAGCTTCCCGTTTTGTAAGCTCAAGATCGATCGCTCCTTCGTTCAGGATGAGTCGGATAGGGCGCAGGCTTTGGTCCGCTCAATCCTCGCCCTGGCGAAGAGCCTGGGCTTGACGACGCTCGCCGAAGGGGTGGAGACCGAGCAGCAGCACCGCGCGTTGATCGAGGGGGGTTGCGATAGTGCACAGGGCTTTCTGTTTGGTCGCCCAATACCTGTGGACAGGCTGGGCGACCTGATTCCGCGCACCGAAGGTTCGCCTGCTTGAGGCACTAGTATGCAAGACTCGCTCTACCGCTTGTTGTATGTCAGCCGGAGTTCGATCGGCGGCGATGCCACCGACTTACGCAGGGAGGTCGATAGCATCCTTGAGGTTGCCCGCCGCAACAATGCGGCTGCCGGGATAACCGGCGCCTTGATGTTCAATGCCCGTTTTTTCGCTCAAGCGCTGGAAGGCAGCCAGCAGGCGATCGAGCGCATATTCGAGAACATCCAATGCGATCTGCGCCACGGCAGCGCCACGATTCTGTCATTCGAACCAATCGAGGAGCGCGCCTTTCTGAACTGGCACATGGCCTGTGTCGATCAGGAATCCGCGGTGTTGCGCGCCTTCAATGAATTGACCGAGGGCCCTGAACTCGATCCGGCGAACTTCGACGGCGCGGAGATCTTCGAGATGCTCCAGACCTATCTCCGAGAGAGCCACGCGGCCTGAACTGGGCCGTGTTCAGGACATCCCCACGACCAGCTTTGTTCCCCGGTTTCCCATGATCTGGGCGAGTTACCCTCTGGGCACCCCGGTGGGCGAGGCAAGTATCTGAATATTCGCTAGGAAATCGGGACTTTCGACGATCTACCCGCGCCGCATGGGTACCCGTTGGAGGGGCGCTTGTGGCGGCTTTGGGGCCCTGGTCTTGGTGCGGCCGGATCGACTTGCCGACATTAAGTTTGACGCCCACTCGCCGTTACCGGCTCACAGAAGAGATCGGTCAAGAATAGTCATGTGGTTCGTCCCGGGCAGGGGTTCGGTATTGGAGCATTTTTTTGAAAAGCCAGCGTCCCGATAGAGGTACGAACCGGACAGCGGTTGCCGACATTTTTCATAATGACGTCACGGCTTGGATCGTTCTCGCGATCTCCCTGGCGATCACCGCCCTCGCTTGGTATGTCTCCCACGCCTATGTAAGCAAGCGTGCAAGCGAGCGCTTCTCCTTCGAAGTCGAGGACGCACGCCATCGGATCACCGAGCGGATGGTCGACTACGAACAGGCGCTGCGCGGTGGGGCTGCATTGTTCCATACCCTAGGGCGTGTGGTTACCCGTGAGGAATGGCATCGCTACGTTAGCGAGCTGAAGATCCCAACCTATTTTCCGGGCATTCAAGGCATTGGCTTTGCTGCGATGTTGGACAATGAGTCCATGCCGGATCACCTGGCGGCAGCGCACAGAGATGGCTTCCCTGACTATGGTATCAAGCCCGCTGGTCGGCGCGCGGCCTATGCCCCAGTTACCTACTTAGAGCCCTTCGACTGGCGCAATCAGCGTGCCCATGGCTATGACATGTACTCCAATGAGATGCGTCGCAATGCGATGGACCTCGCCCGAGATAGCGGCCTGGCGGTGGTTTCCAAGCGGGTCACCCTGGTCCAGGAGACCGATGAAGACGTCCAGGCGGGCTTCCTGGTCTATCTTCCGGTCTATCGGCAGGGCGAGCCGCTGGATTCTGTCGCACAACATCGCAGGGCGCTACTGGGATTCGTCTACAGCCCGTTCCGTGTCAACGACCTGATGCAGGGCATCCTCGGCGCTGGCAGTCCAGAGGTCAGCTTCGATATCTACGATGGCGACAAGGTCGGTTCGGCGGATGCACTATTGTATGCCAGCGATCATCATGCCAATAGCCACCAACCGCAGCAGGGGGCGATCGAGAAAATATCGCTGCCCGGCCACGATTGGACGGTGCAGTTTCACAGCACCGCTGCCTTCGATCATGCGACCGCCAGCTCTCAACCGGAGCTGATAGCGATCGGCGGAATCATAGTCGATACCCTGTTGTTCACGATCATCTGGCAGTTGGGCAGGGAGCGCCGCCGGGTGCAGTCCAAGGTGGAGAGTATGACCGCGGGTGTCAGTGCGGCCAACCAACGCTTTGCGCTGGCGCAGGATATGGCCGGATTCGGTATTTGGGATTATGACTTGCGCGATGGCCGGCTGGACTGGGACGCCCGCATGCACGAAATCTATGCGGTTCCACCGGTGGATTTTTCTGGCAATGTGTCCGCTTGGACCGATCGGGTCCATCCTGATGACCTGGCCGATGCCCAACAGCGGCTAGAGCTCGCGATAGAGACGCAAGGTCACTTCAATACCATGTTCCGCATCGTCCGCCCGGACGGCGAGGTCCGGGTCATTCGGGCGAATGGTAGCGTGCAGCTCGATGCCAACGATAGGCCACATCGGTTGGTGGGCATCAATTGGGACGTCACCGAACGCCACCTGGCCGAGGAGAAGCTATCCTTGGCGGCCAGCGTGTTCAAACAGGCCCATGAAGGCATCATCGTCACAGATGCGCAGCAGCGCATCATCGATGTCAATCCGGCGTTCACTGAGGTAACGGGCTATTCGCCCGACGAGGTGATCGGTCAGACGCCCAAGATGCTGTCTTCCGATGTCCATGATGCCGAGTTCTATGCCGAGATGTGGCGCCAGATCGATACCCATGGCTTCTGGCGTGGGCGCATCACGAATCGGCGCAAGTCCGGCGAAATGTTTACCCAGATGGAGACCATTTCGGCAGTCACCAATGCCCGAGGGGAGGTTCAGCGCTACATCGCGGTGTTCAGCGATATCACCCAATTGATTGAGCAGCAGCAGCGGCTGGAACGCATGGCCCACTATGATGCCCTTACCGGGCTGCCAAATCGTGTGCTGTTCGCGGATCGCATGAATCAGGCCATGGCCAGCACCCGCCGCAGCGGAAACATGCTCGCGGTTTGTTATTTGGACCTGGACGGTTTCAAGCCGGTCAATGATCGTCTTGGCCATGCTGCCGGTGACCAGTTATTGATCGATGTCGCGAGGCGTCTCGAGCGCTATGTGCGTGGCGGTGACAGCGTGGCCCGGCTCGGTGGTGACGAATTCGCGATATTGATCGGTAATCTCGAGGATATGCTGGCCTGTGAGCATGCCTTGGGTCGCTTGATCGAGGCGCTGATCGACACCTATGACGTCGGAGACGGCGAAACGGCACGGATCGCCGCCAGCATCGGCGTCACCCTGTTCCCTTATGACGACACTGATGCCGATGCCCTGTTGCGACATGCAGATCATGCCATGTATCTCGCCAAACAGCAGGGTCGTGGCCGCTATGTCATATTCGATGCCCTACAAGATTTAGAGATTCAGGCCCATCGCGAGACCGTCACGCGTGCCGCGGCCGGGCTGCGCGAGGATGAGTTCGAGCTGTATTTCCAGCCCAAGGTGAATATGCGCAGCGGTGAGGTCATCGGAGCCGAGGCCTTGATCCGCTGGAATCATCCACAAAGGGGCTTGTTGCCGCCGCACGATTTCTTGCCCGCGATCGACTCCGACAATCTGGCGATCGATCTCGGCAGGTGGGTGATCGAGGAGGCACTGCGGCGCCAATCGGCACTGGTAGAGGATGGCCTGGAGACCTGCATCAGCATAAATATCTCCGGGCGACATCTCCAGCACGACAACTTCGTGGAGCACCTTCGCGATCAACTGAACCAGCACCCCAATGTGCGGCCTGAGTTGATCGAACTCGAGGTGCTGGAGACGACGATACTGGATGACATCACCGTGGTGTCCGAGATCCTCAATCAGTGCCGAGTGATGGGAGTCTCGGTCTCGCTTGACGACTTCGGTACCGGTTACTCCTCGCTGACCTATTTGAAACAGCTACCGGCAGACATGCTCAAGATAGATCGCTCGTTCGTTGGCGATATGCTCGACGATCAAGGCGATCGCGCCATTGTGGAGGGCATTATCGGCCTGGGAAGGGCATTCCGTCGCAGTGTCATTGCCGAGGGGGTAGAGACGGCAGAACACGGCAAGCTGCTGCTACATCTGGGCTGTGAGCTGGGTCAGGGCTATGGCATCGCCAGGCCGATGCCGGCCGCCGAACTGGCCGACTGGATCCGCAACTACAGCCAACCGGCCGCTTGGCGGGCCGGTGACAATGTCAAATGGCTGTAAACGAGTTGCCGAAGAGGCGTGCTCATTGACGCGGAGTGCATTGCAGCGAGCATGGTTTTTCGTGCTGCACATCTGCCGATGTGAGATGTGGCGACGCTTCAGCTGCGAATCGCTTTTTGTTGCTTCGAGATATCAAGGTCGACTGTGCGGGGTCGATAGTCTTGCAGGACAAGCCGGCAGATCGATGCGGGCGTCAGTGGCGGCGAGCCTTTGCCCGGTCACAACAATTGGCGTCGGATGGGTGAGATGAAAGCGAGCGAGCAGCAAGTTGCAAAGAGGGTGGCGGATCACGCGCTGATGATCGCACGACAACCCATCTACAACCACCAGATGGGTGTGTTCGGCTACGAGCTACTGTTCAGGCCATCCGGCAACAATGTAGGCGATGTAACCGCTGCTGGCGCCACGGCGCATGTGTTGACGTCTGCCATCCTCAGCGCTGGCCTCGAGCAGCTGGTCTACAATCGCAAGGCCGTCATCAATGTGACGCGTGCCTTCCTCGACGTGATGCCGCAGGTCCAGTTGCCAGCAGAGCAATTGGTGTTGGATATTCCGGACAATATCAGTGTCGACGATGCACTCCTCGATAGTCTCAACAACTTGAAGGAGCTGGGCTATGGTTTGTCTGTGGGCGGTTTCGGGAGCTTGCGTGACCAGCGCCTCCTATCCATTGCCGACGACTACCGGGTCGATGTCCATAAGGTGCCAGTCGATCAGTTGGATCGGCTGACCGACCATCTGCGATCGTTCAAAAACCTCTCGCTGCGTGCCCTCAAGATCCAAACGCTGGATGAGTACGATACCTATCAACAACGTGGCTATGACTATTTCCAGGGATACTTCCTAGGCTGCCCCAGGACCCATGAAGTCCGCGATCTTTCTCCGAATCGGATTGCGATCATGGAGGTGCTCGCGGCCGTTCATAACATCGAGGCCTCGATCGAGGACCTCGAGGAAAAGATCGTTCGTGACGTTTCGCTGAGCTTCAAGCTGCTGAGGCTGATCAATTCGCCGTTCTTCGGTGTCCCCAACAAAGTGGATTCGATCAAGCGAGCAGTCGTGTTACTCGGCCGGTCCGAGATTCGGAACTTGGTCTCCTTGCTGGCATTGAGCGGTTCGGCGGATCAGCCGCGCGCAATGATCGAGATTGCGCTGTTGCGAGCAAAGACCTGCGAGATCCTCGGAAGGCACGCCAATGTCTCCCCAGAGGGGCTGTTTACCGTAGGCATGTTTTCGGCGTTGGATATTCTGATGAAGCAACCGATCCAAAAAGTCTTGGCGAGGTTACCGCTGAGCGACGACATACGAGGAGCGATACTTGACCGTGAGGGTGTCATGGGCGAAGCGCTCAACTGTGCCCTGGCGATCGAAAAAGCGCAGTGGTCAGCTATTCAGTTTTCCGACTTGGACGAAGACGACTTGTTCGGCGTCTCGGTCGAGGCACTGGGTTGGACCAACGGGGTGATCGATCAACTGTGAGCCCAAACAGCAAATGAACTCCCCCACTTCTTCACCATCTATGGCTCTTACTTTTAGGCTGAGATGAATAGACCTTTAAGAGATGAATAGACCTTTAGAGAGCAATCAGCAGACTATCAGTAGCGATGACGAAGAGTCTTTGAGTAGCCGAGCGGCCGAGCTGCTTCGATTGACCATTCCCTTGTTGTCCAAACACAAGGTTGCCGCGACCCCAGAAAACTATGCGGTTTGGTATCGCTATGCCAGTGGTGAGGACCCCACGCTGAAGGAGGAGATTGACCGTCTGATCGCTCAGGGGACGTGTTTCACGGAGCAGGTTAATGCTCGCCTGTTTCAGCGCTTCATTGCTCAAGGCGATGTCAATGAGGTCGACTCAGTGCGCAGTGGTCTCGGTGAGCTGCTTGCCGAAGTGGGTGAGCAATTGCAGACGGCCGGAGTCAATGCCGACGACTATAGCGGAACCCTGGCGGGTATCGCAGACGATGTCGCCATTAAGGAAGACATCGACGATGTACAGGACCTGATCCAGAATCTGGTCGTTGCGACGCGTGCGATGAAACAGACGACCGATGAGATGCAGGGCGAGTTCGAGGTCAAGTCTCAGCAGCTAGACGAGCTTCGCGAACAACTTGCGCGCGAGCGCAAGCGAGCCATCACCGATCCCTTGACCCAATTGGGCAACCGGGCGGCACTCTTCGACCGTCTCGCCAGCTTCGTCGCAGAGATGCCAGAGGGTGAGCCGCCAGCGGTTATCATGCTCGACATTGATCACTTCAAGGCAGTCAATGATACCCATGGTCACTTGACAGGTGACCGGGTGATTCGCTTCGTGGCGCAAGTGCTTCGCAACAACATCAAGGGCCAGGACTACGCAGCACGCTATGGCGGTGAGGAGTTCACTATCCTACTGCCGGAGACCCCGGACCAAGGCGCCGCTGTGGTCGCGGATACGATCTGCAAGGCGGTTGCCAGCGCCCAGCTGGTGCGGTCGGATAACAAAGAAAAGCTCGGGCAAATCACCATCTCGGCAGGTGTCACTGTCCATCGGCCCGGCGAGGATCCAACCGAGACCATCGATCGCGCCGACAAAGCCCTGTATCAGTCGAAGAACGAAGGGCGCAATCGCGTCACGATTCGCTGACCCAGCGCCAAGCTGTCACTCGGGTAGCTGTAAGCCAGCTCGAGGCAGCGTTAATGCGGGTTCGCTCGTGTGGCCCAGCTAGGCCCGTTCACACCAATTGAGACGCAGCGACGGCGGCCGTTTTTCTGGCCAACAAGGCACTGTGAGCGCGCTGTGCCCACCGCACATGAGCGAGCAGCAACGCTGTTAGACGGTGAGACGGTCCCGTCCCTTCGGGTTGCGCCCCAAAACACGCCATGCGGCGTTGCTCGTCGTTCATTTAGACTCACTAAACCTCTCTCCTCGCGCCTTGCCTGGCGCGTTTTGGGGCAGCAAGGCTGCGTCTCACTTGGTTTGAACAGGCCCTAGGAAACCACTGACCGGTCTCTACGGTCTACTTGAGGTGTTTCCAGCAGAGGTCGGCGATAGTGGACCGGCGCGGATTCTTGAATGGCCTGGTAACGACCGCCTTGGCGACCGCGTCAGGGCACCTGGGCGGGGTTGGTGTATCCAGTACGCCGAGCGTTGATCGTGGGGCGCTGGGCAGTTTGGTAGCGCTGCTACGCGACACACCGCGTGACCGCCTCCTAGAGACCTTGGTCCCCTTGATTCGTGATGGCTTGGCCTACGAGCACCTGCTTGGTGCGGTTGCCGAGGCCGCGGCCCGTGAGGTCGCGCCTTATCCAGTGGTGGGTTTCAAGTACCACGCCTTTATGGTGCTACAGGCGGTCCACCGTACGACTGTCCGCGGGGATGACGCCGATCACTGGCTGCCGATACTTTGGGCGGCCGATTTGTTCAAGGATGCCCAGGCACGCGATGCGCTGGAGACCGGCTGGACCCTACCCGCTTTGCCCGACGCCGCGAGCCTCGATCCGGCACGCGCCGAGACGTTGTTCGTCGACACACTGCAGCGCTGGGATACCGAGGCGGCGGATATCGCGTTGGTAGGTTGTCTTGCGGCGCAGCCATTGTCGAAGGTGTTCGATGTGCTGTTCCGGTATGCCGCACGAGACTTTCGCCACATCGGTCACAAGCCGATTACTGCGGCCAATTGCCATCGGCTGATTCGGGTTTTGGGCCCGGTTCGGGCAGCGCCCATGCTGCGATCGCTGACCTATGCGATACAAAACCACGGCGGTGGCACCAATCCGGCATTGGCCGATTTGCCCCCAGACCGGCCCTGGCGGCAGCATCTCCAATGGGTGGACTCGCTATCCGGCGATTGGCCACGCCGCCAATCGACTTTCGATCCGACCAGCGAGATCTTGGCGGTGCTGCGCCAGGGCTCGGCCACACAGGCAAGCCGGTTCGTGTTGGACATAATCCGGCGCGGCGCCGGAGCTGATCAGATCTGGCCGGCCTTGTTCCTGGCGGCCGGTGAACTACTGTTGCGCCAGAATGGGATCATCGCGGTACACGCCAATACCAGCGTCAACGCGCTGCACTATGCCTATCGGCATGCCGAGGATGAGCACACTCGAGGAATGCTGTTGTTGCAGGCCGCGGCATTCATGCCGCTGTTTCGCGAGTCGCTGGAGGTACGGCGTGATTTACGCATCGACCAGCTCGAGCCCGCTGACGCGGGTCTGAATGCGGCGCAGATTTTCGATCAGCTGGCTACCGATCGAGTGGCCGCAGCGCGCACTGCGCTGGGCTATTTGAAGCGGGGTGGGTCGATACCCGAGTTGATGCGCCTGGGGCGGCACTACACCGTACTGCGCAACACCGGATATCACGACTACAAATTCACCGAGGCGGCCTTCGAGAACGCACGCTACCTAGGCTCGCCGTGGCGGGAGCGCTATCTGGCGGCGAGTGTGCTCTATCTCAACGGACCCAGCGGCCGCCAGCACCCGTTTATCATCAGGGCCAGGGAACACCTTAGGCAGGATGGGGTTGCCTGACTGCTGCTCGGAACAGGTTTCAGTGTCCTGCGTTACCGCTTAGCGGAAGTGTTCTAGTTGGATCCGGAATGGGCCCTTGCCAGGAACCAGATCAAAAACGGCTGAGTGACGCTGCCAAACCCCGCCTAGGAGGGTATCGATCTGGGGTACGAATAAGCGGGTGCTCCCGACGTCGTAGATGGTCACGTGCAGGTCGTCGACAAAGGTTTCGTTCGACACCTCTGTTAGGGCAAAGCGAACTGGGTTGCCAGACACCAGCTCGAATTCGGCGGCGACTGCTTGAACCCTATTGTTCGGTTGCCAGACCAGTGCATACGGGACTGTAAGTAGGCGGGTTCGCTCCGAGTAGGTCGCCAGCAGTTGCGAATTGTCGCCCGCAGTCGCGTAGGGCGGCTCGCCATTGATATTGCCCGCGGTGGCATATCGGCAGACGTGGTAGCGCGCTTGGTCTGCCAACACGCCGCCAGAGGGCAGGCGCAGCGGTGCGCAGACAGTGTCACCGCACCCGACGAGCTGCGAGTTGTTCCAAACCAACTGCGTGTAATGGCCGCATGCGTCGATGGAACAATTGCCGCTGGCGAAGTCGTAACCGCTGTGCTCGTCGGCCCATAGCCCGACTGCGTCGTCGATGCCGAAGTTGAGATCGGTGGAAGTGGCGAGATTCTCTCCCTCGTTGCCCCGGTCGTCGCTGTGCTCCCAGACACATTGCTTGGCGTAGGCTTCAGCCTCTGCCGCAAGGGTCGCATCCCAGTTCATGGGTGGGATCGAGGGATCGGGTATGGGCTGGCCAGGGTAGTCGCCGGCATTGACCTGCGCCCGCACTTCGTTGTGGCTCGCCAGAGCCAAACTTGGATCTAATGCCAGCGCAAGGGGGTGCCAGCACAGGGTCAGCGCTAGGATGAAAACTGGCTTGATCGGCATGGGCTGTCCTTACATCTGACGGTTGTTGTTTGGATTATCGGCAGCTTCTCAAAGGTCTGAGCGGGGTCGCAAGTCATCGCGCTCCAGACTAAGTCTATTGTTGGCCTAAGGCGCATGGCTGACAGCGAAATTCGTCACAGGGTGCGCATTGCGATCCAGACTCCTTAATGCAGGGCGCCCAGGGAGCATCTTAGGGTGCCTCGCTCAACGCCACTGACCCAGAACAACAGCCAGTGGGTCTGCGGCGAACAGTGCCGGATGGAGGTACAGGAGGGTAGCCCACAGGGCAAGTCCCAGGACCGCACCGAGCAGCGCCCAGCGATCGACGTTACCCTGGCCGCGGGAAAGTCTGAGCCACTCGTCCTTTCCGAGACGGCGCTTTAAGCGCCGCTCGACAGCAAAGACGCCGAGCAGACCAAAGAGTGCGGAACCGACAAACAACACGAGGCTTGGCCAGTCGCCGTTCCCCGGCACGTGAGCGATACCCCAGAGCGCCAGACCAATGACCAGTGGGTGGCGGATCCAACCCACGATGCCGGGACGTTCCGGGTCGAATCCGGTCTTACGAAATGCCGCTGACAGGGGATTTGGCGAAAGCGCACCCATCCCGATGAGGACGAATGCGGCCGCGGAAAGAAAAACTGCGAACCCGTAAGACCAAGTGGGGGTGTCCCACAACACAACACGATCTGCCGTGAGCACCGCATAGATCACCCAGCCGAGCAGCATGAGTGACAGCGTCGAGTACAGCGCCAGATAGGTCCGTGCGCCCAAGCGGTTAACCAGCGAGGGCTTGATGCCAGTGCGCGCGATCGCGGCATGGCTCAAAACGAAAACGGCCATCGCCACTAGCACTTCCATTGAATAGATACGGATGCGCTCAACCGGGCAGCACGTCAGGAATATGGGGCTTGACGGTATCGACCATGGCGCGGTGCAGGCGCAGTCCTGCGGCGATCACATTGCCGGTTTCCAAGTAGTCGCCGCCACCGCGGATATCGCTGATGATGCCGCCCGCCTCTTGGACGAGAAGCGCGCCGGCGGCGAAGTCCCATTGCGATAGCCCAAGCTCCCAAAAACCGTCCAAACGTCCGGCCGCGACATAGGCAAAATCCAGCGACGCCGAGCCGGGTCGCCGGATACCCGCGGTTTCCTTGGCCAGGTCCCTCAGCATAGCGAGGTAGGCCTCCATGTAGCATTGGTCACGGAACGGGATACCGGTTCCGAGCAGGGCACCCTTGAGGCCTCTTCGGTCGCTGACGCGCAGGCGACGGTCGTTGAGCTGTGCCCCACCGCCGCGGTACGCGGTAAACATGTCGCCGCGTAATGGATCGTAAACCACGCCGGTCTCGAGTCGGCCACGGTGCTTCAGGGCGATCGAGACAGCGAACTGCGGGAAGCCGTGCAGATAATTGGTTGTCCCGTCGAGTGGGTCGATCACCCATTCGAATTCGCCGGTGCCTTGCCGGCCGCTTTCCTCGGCCAAAATGGCATGCCCAGGATAGGCTCTGCGGATGACGTCGATGATCGCCTGTTCGGCGTTGCGATCGACCTCGCTGACATAGTCATTGGCCTGCTTTTCCGCCACGCTGAGCGTATCGATTCGATTGAATGACCGCATAATGATGCTGCCGGCCTGGCGGGCAGCGCGCACCGCGATGTTGGTCGTCGGATTCATGGTGCGCGAGAGGCAGTCAGGGTCAACCGCTTGTGACAGTGAGACATGGGATTGGGTCGAGATGGTGTTGTCGGGTCCGGTCGACAACTGGTCCTATGTGGCAGGACGAGAAGCACCGCGTTTTGTGCCACCAGCAGCTTGTTGATGAACCGTAAAGCGGCGCAGGCAGGATACGGCAAAAGGCACCATGCTGGAAGCTGGGCGTGGGCGGGGTTTGCTAAGCTCGCTCGATGATCGCCAATATTCGCATCGTCATGGTGCAGACTTCGCATCCCGGCAACATCGGCGCGGCGGCTAGGGCCATGAAGAACATGGGTTTGTCGCGGCTCGTGTTGGTGCGGCCCAACGAGTTCCCAAGCGAGGCGGCGCTTGCCCGGGCGACCGGTGCGGATGACTTGTTGCATGCGGCAAGCTTGGTCGACAGTTTGGCCGAGGCGGTTGCGGATTGCAGGATTGTACTCGGAGCAAGCGCGCGTCGGCGCTCGGTCAGCTGGCCGCTACTGGATCCACGTCAAGCTGGGGGCATCGCGATCGATGCGGCGCAACAGGCGCCGGTCGCATTGGTATTCGGGCGTGAGAGTTCTGGGCTTAGTAACGATGAGCTGGACTTGTGCACCCACCTGGTACATATCCCGACCAACCCGGACTTCAGCTCGCTCAATGTGGCGATGGCGGTGCAGATCTTGAGCTACGAGCTGATGCTGGCGACAGATCACAGCGAGCCACCCCCATCGATTAGCGAAGGGATGGCCGATACCGCCGAGATGGAGGGTTTTTTTGCCCATCTCGGGCAGGCTTTGGATGACATCGGCTTCATCGATGCGCGCCGCTCCAAGAAACTGATGCGACGGTTGCGGCGGCTGTTTCATCGCGCCGCGCCGGCCAGCGATGAGGTGAACATTCTGCGTGGCATCCTAAGCGCTGCCCAAGGGCGGAAGTCGATGCGACGCGACGGGCAGGAGTAGACCTGTGGTGCCCATCCTAGTGTGTATCGGCGGTCTTTAGTACAGTGACCCATCCTCGGTTTCCAGCGGTATCCCGACCATGTTCGATCAGCTCCGCGAAGACATCCGCGTCGTGTTCGAACGCGATCCGGCGGCGCGTAGCACGCTGGAAATATTGACTGCTTACCCTGGCCTGCATGCCTTGTTGTTCCACCGGCTTGCCCATAGGCTTTGGCAGGCCGGCGTCAAATGGCCCGCCCGCATGGTGTCGCATTTGTCCCGCTGGCTCACCGGCATCGAGATTCATCCAGGAGTGGTCATCGGGCGGCGTTTTTTTATCGACCACGGTATGGGAGTGGTTATTGGTGAGACGGCCATTATCGGCGACGACTGCACGCTCTACCACGGCGTCACACTCGGTGGTACCACATGGCAGAAAGGAAAACGTCACCCGACCCTGGCGAACGACGTCGTGGTCGGTGCGGGCGCAAAGGTCTTGGGCCCGATAGAGATCGGCTCAGGGGCGCGAATTGGATCGAATGCCGTCGTGTTGCGTGACGTGCCCGGCGATGCCACGGTGGTCGGCGTACCCGGCCGTTTGATCGAGCGCAAACCGAGGCCAGTCGATACCGAACACCGCGAGAAGATTGCCACTAAGATGGGCTTCGATGCCTATGGCGCCACCGCCGATGCGCCGGATCCCGTCGCCCATGCAATCAATTGCATGCTCGATCATGTCCATGTGATCGAGACGCGGATGCAACACATGTGCGAGATGCTAAAAGAAAACGGCTACGAGCCCGACGAGGCAAATTTGCCGGAACTCGAGTCCTGCGAAATCATTTCAACTGCTGAAGAATTGCAGAAAATGCAACGCGCTGAAGGTGATGACAAGGCCCACTGATCCCCTGAAATCTGCGCGTTTGTGAATTGTTGACTAATTTACTCGGCAATGTGATAGTCCAGCGCATTCACGGCAGCGGAGTGGGCATCGGTGAGGCTGACAACCAAGGGACGTTATGCGGTTACGGCCATGCTCGATCTGGCCATTCATCATGGCAATGGTCCGATCACTCTAGCCGATATTGCACAGCGGCAGGGCATTTCCCTCTCTTACTTAGAACAGCTGTTCTCGCGGCTTCGCAAACGCGAACTTGTGTCGAGCGTGCGCGGACCGGGTGGCGGCTACACGCTGGCCCGTGACGCGGCCGATGTGTCGGTCGCCGCAGTCATCGTCGCAGTCGACGAAAACGTCGACACCACGCGCTGCGGTGGTGCGCACAATTGCCATGGTAACAAGCAGTGTCTCACCCATGATCTCTGGCAGGACCTGAGCGACCGGATCTTCGGTTACCTGAATCAGATCAGTCTGCAGGATTTGATGAACCGTCGCGGCGTACAGGAGGTAGTCGAGCGCCAGCACGAGACCGGAAATTCGGTGCAATTGGACCAGGTGCAGGCGGAGTCGGCTGGCGCCTGAACTGTGATCTCCCGCTCGTAACCCCTCGTCAAGACGTGAGCAGCTTCGGAGCGCTTAATGAAACTCCCAATTTACCTCGATTATTCAGCGACGACGCCGGTCGATCCGCGCGTCGCTGAGAAAATGTGTGCCTGTTTGACCCCGGATGGAAACTTCGGGAATCCGGCGTCGCGCTCGCACGCCTTTGGCTGGGCCGCCGAAAAGTTGATTGACGAGGCCCGAGCAAATGTGGCCGAGCTGATTGGCGCCGATCCGAAAGAGATCGTCTGGACCTCTGGAGCGACCGAATCCGACAACCTCGCGATCAAGGGTGCAGCGCATTTCTACCGCAAGCAGGGCAATCACATCATTACATTGAGGACCGAGCACAAGGCGGTGCTCGATAGCTGCCGTCAACTCGAGCGCGAGGGATTCGACGTCACCTACCTGGATGTCCAAGCTGATGGCCTGCTGGATATGGAGGAGTTCAAGGCGGCGATCCGACCGGAAACCATCCTGGCCTCGGTGATGCACGTCAACAACGAAATCGGCGTGATCCAGGACATTGCCGCGATCGGTGCGCTGTGCCGTGAGCACAAGGTGATCTTTCATGTGGACGCAGCGCAGAGCGCCGGGAAGGTCCCAATCAATCTGGCAGAACTACCGGTCGACTTGATGAGCTTCAGTGCACACAAGATCTATGGTCCGAAAGGCATCGGGGCGCTTTATGTAAGGCGTAAGCCTCGGGTCCGCCTGGAGGCGCAGATGCACGGAGGAGGACATGAGCGCGGTCTGCGCTCAGGCACCCTGGCCACCCATCAGATCGTCGGCATCGGCGAGGCATTCCGCTTAGCGCGTGAAGAGATGGCGAGCGAGAATGCGCGCATCCTAGTGTTGCGCAATCGTCTGCTCGATGGGTTGAAGGATATGGAAGAGGCCTACGTCAATGGTGATCTCGAACGACGGATTCCGGGCAATCTCAATATCAGCTTCAATTTCGTCGAAGGCGAGAGCCTGATGATGGCCCTAAAGGACATGGCGGTATCGTCCGGTTCAGCTTGTACTTCTGCCAGTCTGGAGCCGAGCTACGTGTTGCGTGCACTGGGGCGGCCGGACGAATTGGCCCACAGTTCCCTGCGCTTTACGCTGGGCCGCTTCACGACCGAGGAAGAAGTCGACTATGTACTCTCGCAGGTACGCGGCCAAGTGGAGCGCCTACGCGAACTGAGCCCTCTATGGGATATGTATAAGGAAGGGATCGATCTAAACAGTGTCGAGTGGGTGGCGCACTGAGCCCGTGGGCGCGGCTGAAGTAGTCGATTAGAAGGGCTGCCGCTCCCAGAGCGGTGTCGAATCGCACGGTTGTCCACATCTTGATGCAATATATGGGTCACTTTGTCTAAGTGGTCAGTTGGGTGTAGCCTCTTTGGGCGGGCGCCGATTGGCTCCCGCCTCGACAGAGAACTTCGCGGGTTTTCCCGCATATCGCTCGGTGCCCCGTGGCCCGGCTGCCGGTCGATATTCGGTACTCTGGGCCACACGCTTGAGAGCAATCTGCGATGAATATATATGTAGGGAATCTGGCATACAGTGTCACTGAAGACGAGTTGCGCGAAGCCTTCGCGGCCTTTGGCGAAGTCTCGCGAGCGAACGTGATCATGGACCGAGATACTGGTCGCTCTAAGGGATTTGGCTTCGTCGAGATGCCGGATGACTCACAGGCCGAGGCGGCGATCAACAGTCTTAATGATACATCCTTGTCGGGCAGGGCGATCCGTGTCAACGAGGCCCGTCCCAGAGAAGACCGACCGCGCCGCCCGCCGCGCCACTAAGCAGAAACACGGGAAGCCATCCGGCTGACGCAGTCGGATGGCGCGAAAAATTGAGGGGCCAGCGCGTGGCGGGTGGCGGAGAGTCCAGCGATGCGATGAGAGGCCAGGGCCCATGTGCGATCGGTGTGCTGAGAAAGGCGCGACCGTCGTTGGTACTTAGCTTGAACGGTTTGCGGAACGCAACATGGCAATATCTTTAACAGAGGTCGCCGCGCAGCGGGTACGGCGTTTTTTGGACAGTCGCGGACATGGTTTGGGGGTCAGACTCGCCGTGAAGACCTCGGGTTGTTCCGGCTTGGCGTATGTGCTGGAGTTTGTTGATGATCTCAGTGACGACGACCAGGTTTTTGAAGACCGGGGCATCAAGATAATTGTTGACCAGAAGAGTTTGGTCTATCTCGATGGCACCGAGCTGGACTACGGCAAAGAAGGCTTGAATGAGGGGTTTAAGTTCAACAACCCCAATGTCAAAGATGAGTGTGGTTGCGGCGAGAGTTTCCAGGTCTAGCGGACGACCAAGCACTGGCCATTGACGCAGCTACGTCCACTCCCTGCGGGTGCCCCCGATTGGATACCCCGATGTTCGATTTTTCCAAGAATCACTTCGAGCTATTCGGCATTCCAGCCAGCTTCGAGGTAAACGTCGCCGAGCTGGCGGTACGCTACCGTGAGCTACAGCAGGTAGTACACCCAGATCGTTTCGCGGCGGCGGGTGAGCGCAGTCAGCGTCTTTCGTTGCAAGCTGCGACACAGGTCAACGAAGCCTACGCCACCTTGCGTGACCCTCTGAAGCGCGCCCAGTATTTGTTGCGTTTGCAAGGCCGGGAGAGTGAGGGCAGGCAGTCGACGCTGGACGATCCGGAGTTCTTGGCGCAGCAAATGGAGCTACGCGAGGCGCAGGATACAGTGCGCTCCGCGGCCGATCCTTACGCCGAGATCACAGCCTTGTCGCGCAAGATCGACGCGATGATCGATGCCTTGGCCGTGCAACTGTCGGCACAGTTCAACGGGACTGACCCGGATCGCTTGGCCCTAGCCGAACAAATGGTCTTAAGAATGCAGTTTTTGAAAAAGCTTCAGTCCGAGGCGGAAGCGATTGAAGCCGACTTGGACGAGGCGCGCTGATGGCGCTCTTGCAAATCGCCGAGCCCGGCAAATCAACGGTCCCGCACCAGCATAGGCTGGCGGCCGGGATTGACCTGGGGACGACGAATTCACTGGTTGCCACGGTCCGTAGCGGTCGCGCCGAGACATTGGCCGACGAGAACGGCGAACATATCCTGCCGTCGGTCGTACGCTACACCCTGGATGGCGTCGAGGTTGGTGAGTCGGCGCGTCAGGCGGCCGGTGAAGATCCGCTTAACACTATCTCCTCGGCCAAGCGCATGATCGGGCGCGCGGCCGCTGAGATCGGGTCACTGGGCAGCGAGCAGGCCTATGATTTCGTTTCCGGCGACAGTGCGGTCCCACGCATTCGCACATGTGCGGGAGAGATCAGCGCAATCGAGGTCTCGGCCGAAATCCTCAAAGTGCTCGGTCGGCGCGCCCAAGACACCTTGGGTGGCGAACTGGTCGGCGCGGTGATTACCGTGCCGGCCTATTTTGATGACGCACAGCGTCAGGCGACCAAGGATGCGGCGCGTCTCGCTGGTCTACATGTCTATCGGCTGTTGAATGAGCCGACTGCGGCGGCGGTGGCCTATGGTCTCGACCGTGGCGCGGACGGCGTGCATGCGATCTACGATCTGGGCGGCGGTACCTTTGACGTTTCGATTCTGCGTCTCAACAAAGGCGTGTTCGAGGTGCTGGCGACCGGGGGCGACACTGCGCTCGGTGGTGACGATTTCGATGTCAGAATCGCGCATTGGATACTCGACCAAGCCGGCTGGGTAGGCGAAAGCGACCGCAGCGTTCTACGCCAAATACTAGACCAGGCCAGGGTAGCTAAGGAGGCGTTGGCTGGGAGTGAGTCGACCAGGGTCAGCGTTGCCCTACCGGGCGGTCGTCAGTGGCAGGGTGAGCTTTCGCGCGACCAGCTAGCGGCGTTACTCGATCCGCTGATTCGCAAGACCATCACCACCTGTCGCCGGGTGATGCGCGATGCGGGTATCTCTGTGGATCAGATCGAAGATGTCGTTATGGTGGGTGGGTCGACCCGCACGCTAAGGGTTCGCGAGCTGGTTGCCGAGTTTTTCGGTCGGGAACCCTTGGTCGATATTGATCCGGATCGCGTGGTGGCAATAGGCGCGGCGATCCAGGCCGACGTGTTGGCCGGCAACAAGCCGGACGACGAGATGTTGTTGCTCGACGTCAACCCGCTATCCCTTGGTATCGAGACTATGGGCGGTTTGACCGAGAAGATCATCCCGCGCAACACCACGCTACCGGTGGCACGCGCCCAGGAGTTTACCACCTTCAAGGATGGTCAAACGGCGATGGCAATCCAGGTAGTCCAGGGAGAACGCGAATTGGTCAGCGATTGCCGCTCGCTGGCGCGCTTCGAATTGCACGGCATCCCCGCCATGGTTGCCGGGGCCGCACGTATTCGCGTGACCTTCGCCGTGGACGCGGATGGCCTGTTGCAGGTTGAGGCGCGCGAGCAGACCACTGGCGTGTCTGCGCAGATCGAAGTCAAACCGTCGTACGGGCTGAGTGACGACGAGATTGCCGGCATGCTCCAGGCCTCGATCGAACACGCGTCCGGCGATGTCCAGGTACGTCGACTGACGGAGGCGCGGGTCGAGGCGCAGCGCGTGATCGAGGCATTGGGCACGGCCTTGGCGCATGATGCCGAGGACCTGTTGTCGGGTGAAGAGCACGACCAGGTCCAGGCCGCCCTGCAGCGCCTGATCGAGGTCAGCGCGCAGTCTCAGGACGCCAACCAAGTCGAGGCGGCGGTCAAACAACTCGAGGAAGATTGCGAATTCTATGTTGAGCGACGCATGAACCATGGTATCCGCCGGGCGATGGCTGGCCACCGGGTCGATGAATTTAACCAGGAGGGCGGCCCTAAGGCCGATTGAGGGATGCCCCAGATCATCTTTCTGCCTAACGACGAAATATGCCCTGAGGGCGCGGTAATCGATGCCGAACCCGGACAATCGATCTGTGATGCGGCCTTGGCGCACGACATCGAGATCGAGCATGCCTGCGAGAAGTCCTGCGCCTGTACAACCTGCCATGTGATCGTGCGTGAAGGCTTCGATTCGCTCGATGAGTCCACTGAGGATGAGGATGACCTGCTCGACAGGGCCTGGGGCCTGGAACCCGAGTCCCGTCTCAGCTGTCAGGCCTTAGTCGGCGATCAAGACCTAGTGGTCGAGATACCCAAGTACACTATCAACCAAGTCAAGGAGAACCACTAAGCGGCCCTGGGTTGCTGTGGTGGTGGCCCCGAGGAAGCCGCATGAGCTTGCAGTGGACCGATGTAACCGAGATTGCGATCGAGCTGGATGAACGCCACCCGGACGTCGATCCGACGGCGGTCAACTTCGTTAACCTGATGAAATGGGTTATGGAGCTGCCCGAGTTCGACGACGTCAAAGAGCATTGTGGCGAAAAGATCCTCGAGGCGATTCAGGCCGCTTGGATCGAAGAGCGAGACTAGTGGGCCAAGCGGATAATTCTGTAACGCTCAGAGCCACTGTGCGAGCGCGAATCAAGGCGCGTTTCGCAGGCAATGGCTTCGCCCTTGGCAAGAAACGCAACACGGAGTCGCGCTCGCACAGTGGCTCCCAACGGGCCACGGCACAAGCATCGTGGGCTGTGTTGCCGTCCTTGGAAAGGGCTTGCCATTCCCGGCGGACTGCGCCTTGCCCACAATGCTTGTGCCATGGCTGAGCGTTACAGAATTATTCGCTTGGCCCACTGGCGTCGGCACCGTTTGCGCTATGGCCCACCATTGAGTGGTAAGCAACTGCACGCTGTCGTGCAGGAGGACCTATGTCGCTGATCAAACCCTTGCGAGGACTCCGCCCGGCCTCAAGGTATGCGGCCGACGTCGCTGCGCCTCCCTATGATGTCGTTGACCGGGCCGAAGCCAGTAGCTTGGTAGAGGGGCGTCCTTGGAGTTTTCTGCATGTATCACGACCGGAGATCGATTTGCCGGACGCTACCGACCCCTGCGACCCGCGGGTTTATGCAAAGGGGCGGGAGAGCTTCGACAGAATGCTAAGCGAGGGCGTGCTGCAGCGCGATCGCGAGCCTTGCTATTACGTCTACCGACTAACCATGGGCCCGCACTTCCAGACCGGCCTGGTCGCCAGCGCGTCGGTCGCCGCCTATGACTCGGGCCGGATCAGGCGGCACGAATACACGCGGCCAAACAAGGAAGATGATCGGGTGCGCCAGATCGACGCCTTGGACGCCCAAACCGGACCAGTATTCATGGTGTACCGGGCCGATCCGCAGGTCGACGGTATCCTGCGTGATGCCGTCTTGGCGCCCGCTGAGGTCGATATCAGGGTTGCACGCGACCAGGTGCGGCATGAGATTTGGAAGCTCGATGACCAAGATCGCGTCATGGCCTTGAGCGCCGCGTTCGCTGCGATGCCGGCGATCTATGTCGCCGATGGCCACCATCGCTCGGCCGCGGCTTCCCGTGTCTGTGAGGCGCGACGTTTGGCCAACCCGCAGCACACCGGGAACGAGGGCTACAATCACATGCTGTGCTGCGTGTTTCCACATGACCAGATGCAGATACTGAGTTACAACCGGGTCGTGCGTGACCTCAATGGCCACTCGCCGGCCGACTTCCTCACGGCGCTCTCGGCGGTCTTGGACGTTGAGCCGAGCAGCGCAGCGGTCAGCCCGGCACATGCCGGTGAATTTGGTATGTATCTGACCGGTCGGTGGTATCGACTGCGCCTGCATGACGACGCCAGCTTCACCGATGATCCGGTAGCGCGGCTCGACGTCAGCAGGCTGCAGTCCGCCCTCATCGAGCCACTGCTCGGTATCCATGACCCGCGGCGTGATGAGCGGATCGATTTCATCGGTGGAATACGCGGCCTGGACGGGTTGACGCAGCGGGTCGACAGTGGTGACTGGGCCGTTGCGTTTTCGCTCTATGCGACGACCATAGAGGCCCTGATGGATGTGGCGGATGCTGGTCGAGTCATGCCGCCCAAGTCGACTTGGTTCGAACCCAAACTAGCCGACGGCCTGGTCAGCCACGTTCTCGACTGATGTGTTTGTCGCTAAGTGGCGGACTGCAAGGTGCGAGCTCGCGGGGGCTTGGCTGATGGTATCGTCGGTTAGCAGCCTGCCGCGCAAAGGCACCGCCAACGCGGAGCAGCTCGAGTCATGGTTGAGTGGGCTTGCCGAGCGCCGCCCGCGCGAGGATGTCGATCGCCTGCGTGAGGCGGCCGCGATGGCGCGCGCGGTGCATCAGTCCGAGTCCCCGTCGGACGATTTCGATCGCTTTTTGTCTTTATTGCACACCGTCGATACGTTGGATCGCTTGAAGCTCGACATCGAGCCGTTGCTGGCCGCGATGCTGTCCGAGGTGCCTGGGCAAGCGACCGGTGACACGGCCCGCATCGAGGAACGCTTTGGTGCGGTCGTCGCGGCCATGGTGGTGCAGGTCTCCAGGATCCGTGAACTGTCCGCTGGTGGCTCCCAGGCACTCGATGAACGCGGGGTCGAGAATCTGCGCCGTATGCTGCTCGGGATCGCCGACGACGTGCGGGCAATCTTGGTGGTGCTGGCCAAACGTTTGCAGTTGATGCGAGATCTGAAGCGTTTGCCGCTCGAGGCCCAGCGTAGTGTGGCCCGCGAGACCCAGTTGGTGCATGCACCGCTGGCCAATCGCCTCGGTGTCTGGCAGCTGAAATGGGAGCTCGAGGATCTCTGTCTGCGGTATCTCGAGCCCGATCAATATATCGGCCTGGCCAAGCAGCTCGATGGGAAGCGGCGTGAACGCGAGGCCTTCATCGCCGAAGCGGTAAAGCGCGTGCTTGGTGCATGTACCCAGGCCGACATACCTGTAGAGTTGTCTGGTCGACCCAAACACATCTTCAGCATATGGAAGAAGATGAAGCACAAGCGATTGGATTTCGAACAGGTGTTTGACGTGCGTGCGTTGCGCGCCTTGGTCGATACCGTCCCGCAGTGCTACGAGGTGCTGGGGATCGTCCATAGCCTGTGGCGGCCGGTGCCGGGCGAGTTCGATGACTATATCGCGCATCCCAAGCCAAACGGTTATCGGTCGCTGCATACGGCGGTTGTCGGTGACGATGGCAAGCCACTCGAGATCCAAGTGCGCACCCGTGAGATGCATGAGCATGCCGAGCGCGGGGTCGCCGCACATTGGCGTTACAAAGAGAGCACGCGCAAAGACGACGAACTCGAACGCCGAATCGAGTGGATGCGGCGTTGGCTGGGGCAGCAGGACGAGGAGGTACAGCCAGCCGATATCGAGGCCGATGACACCGAGTACGAGGCCCGTCGGATCTATGTGCTGTCGCCACAAGGCAAGGTAGTGGAGCTGCCGAGTGGGGCGACTCCGGTTGATTTCGCCTACGCGATCCACACCTCGGTGGGGCATCGTTGTCGAGGGGCCCGCGTGGACGGTCGCATTGCGCCGCTGGCGCAGCCGCTGATGAGTGGTCAGAAGGTCGAGATCTTGACCGTGAAGGAGGGCGGCCCCAGTCGTGACTGGTTGAATCCGCACTCCGGCTACCTGACGACGAGTAGGGCGCGTAGTCGGGTCCGGCAGTGGTTCAAGCAACAGGACTTTGATCAGCATGTCGTGATCGGCAGGTCGGCGTTGGAGCGCGAGGTGGCCCGGCTGGGTGTCAACAAACCGGACCTAGAACGGCTGGCCAAGCGCTTTAACTTCAAGACCCATGATGACCTCTTGGCGGCGATTGGAAGCGGTGAGCTCTCAGCGATTCAAGTCGCCAACACGCAAAGCGAGCGCACCGAAGTCGACGCCGCCGAACGGGCCGATCGCGAGATCCCGGAGAAGGTCCGGCGGCGGGCCCCATCACCCAACAGCGGCGGGTCAGGGCAGATCGTTGTACAGGGCATCGGCGATCTGTTGACCCAGATGGCGCGCTGTTGCAAACCGGTCCCTTATGACGCCATTGTGGGTTACATCACGCGTGGGCGCGGTGTGACTGTCCATCGTCGTGACTGCGCCGTGGTGCGCAAGATGGATGACGCCAACCGGGCGCGCTTGGTCGAGGTGGCTTGGGCCGATTCCCAGGCGGATTCGCGCTTCTTGGTCGATATCCATGTCACTGCTGGAGACCGCAAGGGGCTGTTGCGCGACATCTCGTCGGTGTTCGCGAACGCGGAGGTCAGCGTCCTGGCGGTCAACAGTCAGTCCAATGAACGCCACGAGCGTGCCAACATGCGCTTCACAGCCGAAGTTACCGACATGACCCAACTCAGCCGAGTGATCGATCGTCTGGCCCAGATCCCGGATGTCATGGATGTGCGCCGGCAGATCTCGTGATTCTTGCGATTGCCGAGGCAGTCGCTTTGCAGGTAAACTAAGCCGCGGTTTTAAAAGAGAAAACCTGTTTCTTTTTCTACACTTGCGAGGCGTTGGTTCGAAGTGACACCAAACGGGCCGCATGGTACCGCCGCGAGTGTGTTCGAACGATTTGGACGGAGCGGGGCCCCCATGGTGTCGGGAATCGCCCGTTATTCAGTGATTTTATCCGGAGTACCCCATGGCGGTAGAGCGCACCCTTTCGATCATCAAACCAGACGCTGTTGCGAAAAACGTCATTGGCGACATCTACGGGCGTTTCGAGCAGGCCGGCCTACGTATAGTTGCCGCGCGCATGTTGCACCTGTCGAGTGAACAGGCCGGTGCCTTCTATGCCGTGCACAAAGAGCGGCCCTTCTACGGCGACTTGGTCGCCTTCATGAGCTCGGGCCCGGTCATAGTCCAGGTGTTGGAGGGCGAGGCAGCGATCGCCAAGAATCGCGAGCTGATGGGGGCCACCAACCCGCAGGAGGCGGCCCCCGGTACGATCCGCGCCGACCATGCACAGACGGTCGACGAAAACGCCGTCCATGGCTCCGATGGTGCGGATACTGCGCAAGATGAAATCGCCTTCTTCTTTCCTGAAGGCGTGTGCGAGCGCACCCGCTGAGCGACCTCTTGGAGAATCAGCTGGCCAAGACCAATCTATTGGGCATGACGCGATCGGGCATGGAGGCCTATTTCACTGATCTAGGCGTCAAGGCGTTTCACGGGCGCAATGTGCTGAAGTGGATCCACAAGCATGGCGTGACAGATTTCGACGCCATGAGTGATGTCCCCAAGGCACTGCGTGCCAGGTTGCGCGAGTGCGCCGAGATCGTGATACCGCGCATCGCGCTCGCCCAGCCGGCGCGCGACGGTACCATCAAATGGTTGCTTGAACTCGCCGACGGCCAGCGCGTCGAAACCGTGCACATCCCCGACGGTGCGCGGCGCACCTTGTGCGTTTCCTCTCAGGTCGGCTGTGCGCTCGACTGCTCGTTCTGCTCGACGGCCCAGCAGGGTTTCAACCGCAATCTGTCGTCGGCCGAGATCATCGCCCAGGTTTGGCTGGCAACCCGCGAGCTAGGCTGCCCACCGACTAATGTCGTGATGATGGGAATGGGCGAGCCCCTGGCCAATCTCGATAATGTCGTGCAGGCGATGGAACTGATGCAGGAAGATCTGGCCTACATGATCGCCAAGACCCGTGTCACCATCAGTACATCGGGGATCGTGCCGGCATTGCGTCGTTTGCGTGAACTCAGCGATGTCAGCCTGGCGGTCTCCTTGCATGCCCCGGATAATGCCTTGCGCGATCAATTGGTGCCGATCAATCGGAAATACCCGCTCGAAGAGTTGATTCCTGCGTGCCGCGAATTCATTCAGCATGACCGCCGACGCAAGATCACCTGGGAGTACGTGATGCTGGATGGCGTAAACGACTCGATTGCCCAGGCCAAGGCCCTGATCCGCCTATTGCAGGGTGTGCCTTCGAAGGTCAACTTGATCCCATTTAACCCGTTTCCGGGTAGCACCTATCGAAGCTCCACGGCAGAACAGATCGAACTGTTTCGTCAGCGCCTTAAGCGTGCCGGCATCATGTCGATGACCCGCAAAACGCGCGGCGACGATATCGATGCGGCCTGCGGACAGCTGGTCGGCAAGGTGCGTGACCGTAGCCGGCGACAGCTAAGGCGCCCACAGGTCGTGCAGGTGCCCCGCTCGTGAGAGGGATATGGATGCGTGGCTGCGCGCTGGCCGCCTTGGGCATGCTGCTGGTGGGATGTGCCAGCCAAAGCATGGTCGACGGCGGAGATTCGGCGACCGGCGATCTAGGTTCGCCCGTCGTAAGACCGAGTCCGGCCGATGTCTATATCGAACTATCGGCCGCCTATTTGCGCGACAATCAACTGACCGAGGCGTTCAAAAATGCCAAGAAGGCGGTCCTCGTCGATCCCTCGTCGAGCAATGCGCACTATGTGATGGCGCTAGTGCAGCAACGGCTGGGTCAGCCGAAAGCGGCTGACAAGGCCTTCCGCAAGGCGACCAAGCTGGGCCCCCGCAACCCAGTCGTCCTCAACGCCTATGGCTCGTTCCTTTGTGAGCGCGGCGACTTCAGCGAGGCCGATGGCTATTTCCGACGTGCGCTCAAGAACCCGCTTTACAATACGCCCTGGCTGGCGTGGCACAATGCTGGTTCTTGCAAAGAGCGGGCTGGCGACGGCGCGGGTGCTGAGACGGATTATCGTAATTCCTTGCAGGCGAACCCGCGATTCGCACCCAGCTTGCTGGGAATGGCCAAGGTGAGTTTCAAGCATGAGAATTTTTTATCGGCCCGTGCCTACCTACAGCGCTATGCCGAGGTAGCACGCCACTCGGCAGAAAGTCTGTGGCTAGGTATACGCACAGAGAATCAACTTGGCGACAAGGACCAGATGGCCAGCTATGGTATGAAGTTGAAGGCCAGGTTTCCCGACTCGGAAGAGGCCAAGTACCTGAAATCGATAGAGTGAACCATGACCGCCCTGACCTCGGACCATTCAAGTAACAATGTCGCGGAGTTTTTGGCACCCGGGCCAGGCGAGCGCCTGCGGGCGGCACGTCTTGCGATGGGCCTGGACATAGCCAAGATTGCCAGCGAATTGCATCTCACCGGGCCTGTTATCGAGGCATTGGAAGCGGGCGACTATCGGGATATCGGCGCGCGGGTCTTTGTGCGTGGCTATCTCGGCAACTATGCGCGCACAGTCGGTGTGCCAACCGAGCCCATCCTGCGTCAATTCGATGAGAAGTGGCCGGACGAGGATGTTCGTCACAATATGGTTCGGCAGACACCTATGTTGCCGGCGGATGGCGGACCGGGTCGTGGCCTGGCCGCGGCATTTGGTTGGTTGGTGGTGGCGGGGTTGCTGATACTCTTTTTTATGTGGTGGCGTGGCTACCTTGATGAGACGACGCTCGAACCTGTTGGTAGCGATGTAGTAGAGCAGATGGATAGTACGGTGTCTTCCGAGGGTGGCGTCATCCCCGACTTTTTGACCCCGGATACGGGTGACGGGAGCCTGCGTCTGCCACCGCCCCCAGCCGACAATCCGCCTGAGTTGGAATTGTTGCCCAAGGCTGCACCACCAACCCCAACCGCCCCCTTGCCTGAGACCACTGGATTGGCGGGTATCTCGGCAGAATCGCCAACCGGGCTGGCCCCAGCGATCCCAGCGCCGATGGTGTCGGGCCTGGATGACCGGCCGCTCGCCGATGATGCTGCACCTGTGACCGGCGGGGCCGGACAGATCACTATGGCGTTCAATGCCCCCTGCTGGGTGGACGTACGCGACAGCGAGCGCAAGTTCAAGCTGTTCGGTGAGATGGCTAAGGGTACCTACAAGGTGCTGGGCGGCCAACCTCCCTACAAGCTGGTGATCGGCAACGCTAGGGCGGTAACCATCACGGTAGATGGCAAACCTTTCGATTTGAGCCGCTACGCGAAAGGCAATGTGGCGCGCTTCACGCTCGATCCATGAGCCGCGCCCCGAACCTATGATCCCTTGGCCCCGCCGAGTGGGGCGTCGATAGTCCGTAAAGATCTTCCATGGCAAAAGGTATTCAGGCTATCCGCGGCATGCACGATGTGCTGCCGGACAAGAGCGCGCTTTGGCAGTGGCTAGAAGGGCGTGTGGCCGGTGTGCTGGGTGGCTATGGGTACCGCGAAATCCGCATGCCGATCCTGGAGATGACCGAGCTATTCAAGCGCTCGATCGGCGAAGTGACCGACATCGTCGAGAAGGAGATGTACAGTTTCGATGATCGCAACGGCGATAGTCTAACCCTACGCCCAGAGGGTACCGCGAGCTGTGTGCGGGCGGCGATGGAGCATGGCCTGCTGCATAATCAGACCCAGCGCCTGTGGTATCAGGGGCCCATGTTCCGCCACGAGCGGCCACAAAAGGGTCGCTATCGTCAGTTCCATCAGATCGGTGTCGAGGCTTTCGGCATGCCGGGTCCGGACATTGACGCAGAGTTGATCCTGATCACCGCGCGCATCTGGCAGGCCCTGGGCATCCAAGGGCTGGAGCTGCAGCTCAATACCCTGGGCACGGCCCCCGAGCGTGCTGCGTATCGGGCGCAGTTGGTTACTTATCTCGAGGCGCACCACGACCTGCTGGACGAAGACAGTCGACGGCGCTTGCACAGCAACCCGTTGCGTATCCTCGACAGCAAGAATGCAGCGATGCGCGATATGCTCGATGCGGCGCCGGTGCTGCGTGACCATCTCGGTAAGGAATCGGCGGCGCATTTCGATTTTGTTTGTCAGACTTTGAACGAGGCCGGTGTTTCGTTTCGGATCAACCCCTGTCTGGTGCGCGGCCTGGACTACTACTCGCGCACGGTCTTCGAGTGGCTTACCGACCGGCTCGGTGCCCAGGGGACGCTGTGTGCCGGTGGGCGCTATGACGGCTTGGTCGAGCAGCTCGGTGGCAGGGCGACGCCCGCGGTTGGCTTCGCGATGGGCATAGAGCGCCTGGTGGCGGTGATCGAGGAATCGCAATCGGCTGCGGTCGCGGTAGCCGCGGATTTGTACCTTGTCTCGGTCGGCGAGGCCGCGCAGCGCGTGGGGCTGGTGCTGGCCGAGCAGATCCGCGACGCCCTGCCAGGGATCGAGCTGGTCAGCAATTGCGGTGGTGGTGGAATGAAGGCACAGTTCAAGCGTGCTGATCGTAGCGGGGCGCGGTTTGCCCTGGTGCTCGGCGATTCCGAGATCGAGCAGGGCACCATCGTGCTCAAACCCCTGCGTAGCCAAGACGAACAGCAGTCGCTGAAACGCGATGCGCTGATCAATTACCTAACGAGAGTTTTCGGCCGTTGATTGCGGCTGAGTGTTTGTAGAGGAACCGGCTATGAGCGTCTATCAGACCGACGAAGAACAGGTCGAGTCGATCAAGAAGTGGTGGAAGGAGAACGGCAAGTCGGTCATCGGTGGCGTCGTGCTCGGATTCGCGGGAATTGCGGGCTGGCAAGGTTGGCAGGGCTATCAGAGCGGCCAGGCCGAAAATGCCTCAATCTATTTCGATGCCATGCAAAAAAGCGTCCGGGCCGGACAGTACGAGAAGGCCGACGAAGATGGACGGCGCTTGATCGGTGAGTTCGGAAACAGCACCTACGCTAGTTTTGCGGCCCTGCAGCTTGCCAAGCTGGCCTATCAACGCGGCGAAAAGGCCACCGCACAGGGCCATCTGCGTTGGGTCAGTGAGTCGGCCCCAGACCCGGTGTTGCGTGAACTGGGCCGCCTACGATTGGGCCGGTTGCTACTCGACCTGAATGAACTCGAGGCCCTCGATGCCTTGTTGCAAGGGGCGTTCTCCGGTGCCCTGGGCGGTGAGTTTGCCGCGTTGCGAGGTGATTTGGAGCATGCTCGGGGCAACGCGGGGGCGGCGCGTGAAGCCTACCAAAAGGCACTCATAAAAGGTGTTGAGGATGAGGCCTTGTTGCGCATGAAGTTGGTGGATGTCGGCGGCCAGGCCGACGCCGGCTGAGGAGGTATCGATGCGACGACTCCTCCTGATCCTACCGTTTTTCTTGTTGCTCGGTGGCTGCGGTACCTTTGCTGACCCCACCTCATGGTTCGACGGTGACGATACGATCGTGCCCTCGGAGCTGGTCGACCTGGAGAATCAAGTCCAACCGGAAGTAGTTTGGAAGGCGGATATCGGGGCCGGGACCGACCAGCAACGCTTGGCGCTCGAACCCTTCATTGCTGGCGACACACTGTATGTCTCGGACGCCGAGGGTAGGGTTCAGGCGCGTGCGGTAGCGGACGGCGAACAGCGCTGGGAGACGGAGCTGGATACGGCGGTGTCTGGCGGACCTGGGGTCGGCGAGGGCCTGGTGTTGATCGGTACCAGTGATGCAGAAGTGATTGCGTTATCGATCGAAGACGGCGCCGAGCGTTGGCGTACCCGGGTTTCCAGTGAGGTCCTTTCGGTGCCGGCGGCCGCGGCCGGTATCTTGGTCGTGCACACGGTCGATGGCAAGCTGTTCGGGCTGGAGGCCACCAACGGCGAGCAACGCTGGCTCTACGAGCGCGAAGTGCCGGTATTGACCTTACGTGGCAATGGTTCGCCGGTGATCTCTCGCGGCATCGCCTATGTGGGCATGGCAGGCGGTCGATTGGTGGCGCTGAGACTGGACAATGGCGACCTGATCTGGGACGCCAACGTGGTCGTCCCTGGTGGACGCTCGGAACTGGAACGCCTGGCCGATATCGACGGTGACCCACTGGTGTTCGCCGGCGGTGTGTTCGTCGTGACCTACCAGGGCGATGTGGCGGCGATCGAGCAGCGCTCCGGTCAGGTCGCCTGGCGGCGGCGAATGTCCTCTTACAGTCGCATGGCGGTCGATCGCCGAGGACTCTATGTAGGCGACGCCGAGGGCGTGCTCTGGGGTCTCGATCTGCGCTCTGGCAAGGCGCGCTGGAGTCAGGACGCTTTGAAGCACCGCCGGCTATCGAACCTGGCGGTGATCGACGAGCTGGTCGTGGTCGGTGACTTCGAGGGCTACCTGCACTGGCTGGACCGGGAAGACGGCAGCCTCGTGGCGCGCAGTCGCGTCGGTAGCGACCCGATCACCACCGGCATCAAGGCCGTCGAAGATCGGCTCTATGTCCAGGGCGACGGGGGCGAACTGGCGGTGATCCGCCTCCCTGACGAACCCTGAGCCATGTTGCCGGTGCTAGCACTGGTCGGGCGTCCGAATGTCGGAAAATCGACCCTGTTTAATCGCCTCACCCGCACCCGGGACGCCTTGGTTGCCGATCAACCCGGGCTGACACGTGATCGCCAGTATGGGGTTGGGCGGCTGGGGCCCCGGCCATACGTGGTGGTTGATACCGGCGGGATTGGTGGTCAGCGCAACGCTGTGCAAGACTTGATGGAGCGCCAGGCGCAGCAGGCCATCGCCGAGGCCGATTGTGTCTTGTTGATCGTCGATGCAAGGGCCGGCTTGACCGCTGGCGACCAGGCCATCGCCGAGGATATGCGACGGACTGGCAAGCCGATTACCTTGGTCGTCAACAAGACCGAGGGCCTGGACTTCGACAGCCTGAGCGGAGACTTTCATGCCATGGGCATGGGGGTCCCTGTCCCAATCGCCGCAGTGCACGGGCGGGGTGTGCGTCGCCTGATCGAAAGGGTGCTGGGTGATGCACCTGCAGAGGCACCAAGCCAGCCCGCCGGCGAGTCGGAACCCGGGATCCAAATCGCCTTGATTGGCCGGCCGAATGTGGGCAAGTCGACCTTGGTCAACCGCCTGCTCGGCGAAGAGCGTGTCCTGGTCTACGACCAGCCCGGCACCACCCGTGACAGCATCCGCGTTCCATTCGAACGCGATGGTAAGGCCTATGCGTTGATCGATACCGCCGGTGTCCGGCGTCGCGCCAAGATCAGTGAGGTGGTTGAGAAGTTCAGCGTGATCAAAACCCTGCAGGCGATCGAACAGGCCAATGTGGTGCTGCTGGTGCTGGATGCACAGCAGGGCATTGCCGATCAAGATGCCGGCCTGGCCGGCCACGTGGTCGACAGCGGGCGTGCCCTGGTAGTGGTGATCAACAAATGGGATGGCCTGGCGAATGATCTACGCGATCGTATCCGCAGCGAAATGGAACGCCGCCTGCCGTTTCTCGATTTCGCAGAGTGGCGGTTTGTGTCGGCGCTTCACGGCAGCGGGGTCGGCCACCTGCTTGGCGCGGTGGAGGCCGCCTACCGGGCAGCGACCGCCGATTTAAAGACGCCCACGCTCACCAGTATCCTCGAAGAGGCCGTGGCCGAGCATCAACCGCCCCTGGTGCACGGCCGGCGAATCAAGCTGCGTTATGCCCACCAGGGCGGCAAGAACCCACCGATCATTGTGGTACATGGCAACCAGACTGCACAGGTGCCGGCCAGTTATCAGCGCTATTTGATGAATCGCTTTCGCGGTCGCCTCGGGTTGCGCGGCACACCGCTGCGGATCGAGTTCAAGACCGGCGACAATCCCTACGCCGGGCAGCGCAACCGACTTACCGAGCGGCAACACCGTAAGCGCAAGCGCTTGATGCGGCATGTCCGTGGCAAGCGCTAGTAGCACCGACACCCTATCGCGTTCAGCCGCCCGCCGGCTCGTCGTCGCTGGATTGCACCTGTTCAACGTTGAGGCCCAGCCGGCCATCCGCCAATAAGGCCTCGAGGCGATCACCGGCATGGACCTCGGTGACCGCGGTCACGACCTTAGCGGTCTCGGGTGAACGTAGTACCGCATAGCCGCGCTGCATGGTCGCCAGTGGGCTCACCGCGTTTAGCTGACGCAAAGTCGCAGCCAGATGTTCGCTGCGCTGCCGTTGGCCACGTGACCAGGCGTGGAGGAGTCGCTCCGGCAGGCCGGCATAACGCTGTTGTAACAGCGCCAGCCGGCGGGTCGGGCCTTGTCCGCTCAAGCGCTGTGCGACGGCCTCGAGCCGGCGCCGACGCAGGGTCAGCGTCATGCGCAGCGACCTTGCCAGGCGCAGATCCAGTTCATCGACACGTTGCTGCTGTTGACGCAGACGGTTACGCGGTGCGGCGCGTTGTAGGCGCCCGTCGAGGCGACCGAGTTGCCGATGGTCGGCCTGCAAGCGCCTTCGCAATGCCTGCCCAAGACGTTCGCCATGCTTGGTGATCAGGGTGCGCAATACGCTGCTATCCGGGCTAATCAGTTCCGCCGCTGCCGACGGTGTGGGTGCGCGCCGATCGGCGACGAAGTCTGCGATCGTGAAGTCGATCTCATGACCCACTGCACTGACAACGGGTATTTCCAAGGCTGCGATGCAGCGCGCGAGCCGCTCGTCGTTGAACGCCGCTAGGTCTTCTAGTGAGCCACCGCCGCGGGTTAGTAAGAGCACCTGACAATCGCCGCGCCGTTCGGCAAGGTGTAGGGCATCGATAATCTCCTCGGCAGCGCCGCTGCCTTGCACTCGGGTTGGGAAGATCGTGATGGCAAGCTGGGGTGCACGTCGGCCTATGACCTGGAGTACGTCGCGAATCGCGGCACCGGACGGCGAGGTGACCACGCCAAGACGGCGTGGAAAACTGGGCAACGGGTGTTTGAGCGCGGGATCGAACAGGCCTTCGGTTTGCAGGCGTTGCTTGAGCTGTTCGAATGCGCGCTGCGCCGCCCCTTCGCCGGCCGGTTCCAGGTGTTCGATGATCAGTTGGAAATCACCACGAGGCTCGTAGAAACCGACCCGCGCACGTGCCAGCACCTGTTCACCATCGGCTGGCTGGAACCGCAGCAGTTGGCGTTTTGCACGAAACAGCGCACAGCGTACCTGTGCATGCGCGTCTTTCAGGCTGAAATAGAGATGGCCGGAGCGCGGTGTCGCCAGGTTGGATATCTCGCCCTCGACCCAGATCAGCGGGAAACTGCCCTCGAGGATCGCTCGAACCTCGCTGTTCAGACGGTGGATACTGTAGATGTCGCGACTGTCCGATTCGCTGGCCGTCATCTCGGGTAGTCGACTGTGGGGTGCCGCAACTCTTCGAGACGCGCTCGCGCCGGGTCGCAGGGAGTCCGCCTATTGGTAGAGATAGGCTGGGTTGCCGACATCGGTCTGGCCTTTGGCCTGCTCCTGGCCCAGGTGCCCCTGAGCGGCGGCCTTTTCCGCCAGGCTCTTGGCCTGGGCATAGTCGCCCTCCGCAGCGGCCTTTTCGGCGGCCTGAATGAGCTTACCCGTGTCGCGCCATTCACCACCGACCTGTGCGGCCTGTAGCCGCGCCGCCTTGGCCTCGGCAAGCGCCGCTCGGTAGTCGGCCGCCGCCGCGTCTGCCGCGGGCTTGGTGTCCTGTTGCGCACAGCCCACCAAGGCGAGGGCGAGCGTGGCCAGCGCAAGCACCGTTGAGGGTTTGTTCATCATCGCTGGGTCTCCCGGACTGACGGTCGCTGTTGTTGGTTGTCTCTACCCGTCGAGGGTGCGCTGCGAAGGTCGGTGGCGGACGCTATTGCTGAGGCCTGTCGCGGCGTGTGGATCGCCTTACACCCGACAGTTTTGGGCGTTTTCCGACACAATTGGCAGCCTACCCAGTTTACCGAGTTTTCGTCAAATCCTATAATTAACTGTTTAGCTTCAATCCGGTGGTGAAGACCTGATGCGCCTCGCTCAAGACCAACAAGCCCTGACGTTCGACGATGTGCTACTGGTACCCGCGCGCTCCGAGGTGCTACCGAAAGATGTCAACTTGGAGACTAAGCTGACCCGCGACATCGAACTCAAAATTCCCCTGGCGTCGGCGGCCATGGATACGGTCACCGAGGGTAGGTTGGCCATCGCGATCGCATTGGCCGGTGGCATAGGTATTGTGCACAAGAACATCGCCCCGGCCGATCAGGCGGCCCATGTGCGTACCGTCAAACGCTACGAGAGTGGTGTGATCCACGACCCGATCACGGTGTCGCCGCACACCAGCATCGGTGAAGTGCTCGCACTGACCCGATCCAACCATATCTCCGGTGTCCCGGTAGTGGACGGCACCGAGTTGGTCGGCATAGTCACGGGCCGGGACCTGCGTTTCGAGACCCGTCTCGATCAAAAGGTCAGTTCGATCATGACGCCAAAGGACCGCCTGGTGACGGTGGCCGAAGGCGCAGGGCGCGATGAAGTCGTCGGAAAGTTGCATCGCCATCGGATCGAGAAGGTCTTGGTGGTCAACGACAATTTTCAGTTGCGTGGCCTGATCACCGTGAAGGACATCCAGAAGGCGACTGATTTTCCCGATGCCTGCCGTGATAGCCAGGAGCGTTTGCGGGTAGGTGCGGCGGTGGGTGCTGGCGTTGGCACCGAGGAGCGGGTTGAGCTCTTGGTCGAGGCCGGCGTCGACGTCATAACCGTGGATACTGCGCATGGCCATTCGGTCTCGGTGTTGAAGCGAGTCGCTTGGATCAAGGAGCATTTCCCCGATGTCCAAGTGATCGGCGGCAACATCGCCACCGGCGAGGCCGGTGTGGCGCTGGTCGAGGCGGGTGCCGATGCGGTCAAGGTAGGTATTGGGCCGGGTTCGATCTGTACCACGCGTATCGTCGCCGGGGTCGGCGTGCCCCAGGTAACGGCAGTCGACAACGTGGCCCGAGCGCTGGCGGGAACCGGCGTGCCGATAATCGCCGACGGCGGCCTGCGTTACTCGGGTGATGTTGCCAAAGTGATCGTGGCCGGTGCGCATTCGGTGATGATCGGTGGCCTGTTCGCCGGTACCGACGAGTCGCCGGGTGAAGTCGAGATCTACCAGGGCCGTTCCTACAAGACCTACCGCGGCATGGGCTCGCTCAGCGCGATGGCCGGACAGCAGGGCTCCAGTGACCGCTACTTCCAAGAAGACACCAAGCAAGAGAAGCTGGTGCCCGAGGGGATCGAGGGACGAGTGCCTTACAAGGGCCCCTTGGTCAATGTGATCACCCAGCTGATCGGCGGTATCCGCTCTAGCATGGGCTACACGGGCTGCGCCAACTTGGAGGAAATGCGCACCGTGCCGCAGTTCGTGCGCGTGACCAATGCGGGGATGCGCGAATCGCATGTGCACGACGTGCAGATTACCAAAGAAGCACCCAACTATCGTCGCGACTAGTCTCTCGGCATACGAGACTTGGCTTAGTCGCTTCCACCATCGGCTGGCACGCGGCCAGCGACCTGTACCTGGCCTACTCCACTCGGCCTAGGTAGCCGCCTTTTTGGAATCTTTGCAATGACCCCAGACATCCACGCCCACCGAATCCTGATCGTTGACTTCGGTTCTCAATACACCCAGTTGATTGCCCGGCGGGTGCGCGAGGCTGGGGTGTATTGCGAGATCTGGCCGTATGATAATTGCGCCGCGGCTCTGCAAGGTGATCCGCCGCGCGGCATCATCTTGTCAGGCAGCCCAGAGACGGTAACGGCCGACAATCCGCCACGCGCACCGCAACAGGTATTCGAAGTTGGTATCCCTGTGCTCGGTATCTGCTACGGCATGCAGGCCATGGCGGCTCAACTCGGCGGTCGGGTCGCGCCCTCGGCCAAGCACGAGTACGGCTATGCGCGGATCCGTGCGCGGGGTCATTCGAAGCTGTTGCGTGACATCGAGGACCATACCAGCCCCGAAGGTTGGGGATTGCTGGATGTCTGGATGAGTCACGGTGATCGGGTCGAGGAGTTGCCGCCCGATTTCAAGGCGATTTGCACCACCGACAATGCACCCTTGGCCGGCATGGCCGATGAGACGCGCCATTTTTACGGCCTACAGTTTCACCCCGAGGTCACCCATACCCGCCAGGGTGAGCGCATCCTCGAACGCTTCGTCATAGGGATCTGTGGCAGTGAGGCCAGATGGAATCCGCAGGGCATTATCGACGACGGTATCGCGCGCATGCGCGCTCAGATCGGTGAAGGCCGGGTCTTGCTCGGGCTGTCTGGTGGAGTGGATTCATCCGTGGTCGCGGCGATGCTGCACCGGGCGGTCGGCGACCGCTTGATCTGTATCTTCGTCGACAATGGCCTGTTGCGCTTGCACGAAGGTGACCAGGTGATGGCCACCTTCGCCGAGCATATGGGGGTCAACGTCGTGCGCGTCAACGCCGAGGATCGCTTTCTCAAGGGCCTGCGCGGCGTGACTGACCCGGAACAAAAACGCAAGATTATCGGCAATCTGTTTATCGATATCTTCGAAGAGGAGGCGGCCAAGCTGGACGGAGTCGGCTATCTCGCGCAGGGCACGATCTATCCGGACGTCATCGAGTCAGCCGGCGCTGCCTCCGGCAAGGCGCATGTCATCAAGTCGCACCATAACGTCGGTGGTTTACCCGATCACATGCAGCTCAGCTTGATCGAGCCCCTGCGGGAGTTGTTCAAAGACGAGGTGCGCCGAATCGGTATCGAGCTCGGTTTGCCGTACGAGATGATCTACCGGCATCCGTTCCCCGGCCCAGGTCTCGGGGTGCGCATCTTGGGCGAGGTCCAGCGCGAGTTTGCCGAGCTGCTGCGGCGTGCCGATGCAATCTACATCGACGAGTTGCGCGAGGCCGGTCTGTACGATGAGGTCAGCCAGGCATTTGCGGTCTTCCTGCCGGTAAAATCCGTGGGTGTTGCGGGCGATGCGCGGCGCTACGAGTACGTCATCAGCCTGCGTGCGGTAAAAACGGTCGACTTCATGACTGCCAATTTCGCCCATCTGCCGTTTGAGTTGTTAGAGCGTATCTCGAGCCGGATCATCAACGAGCTCACTGGCGTGTCGCGCGTCACCTATGATATCTCGAGTAAACCGCCAGCCACGATCGAGTGGGAGTGACCGACACCAGCTGGCAACGACTGAAATCACACAGTTTATTTCGGCTCAAATTTTTTCTGGGTTCGGCGCCTTAGGAGATGAGGAAAAAACTATCGTCGATTGTAGTGCTCAGTCTTGTATAAATAGTTGACGGCATCCATAGGCCACCTGCGCTGTCTGGGACCCAGTCGATGAAGTGCATGAAAACACCGTATCGCATGGATGCGAAACATGCTTTTTTCTGCTGCGGCGGGGAATACCGATCGGCTGTCGCAGTCCGCCGGTGACTAGGTAGCCACCGCCGCGCCGCGCCGCGACCTAGTCAAGCCGCCCGCACCCAATACCAACAGGGCAATGGTGGCTGGCGCCGGAACCGCCTGTAGAACCAATGCGCCCAGTGTTTCGTGGGTAAGTGCCGACGGATGAATTCTGTCAAAAAACACATAGTTGCTGGGGTCCGCGCAGACCGGTCCGGGAACACCGACGAATCCGCTGAAGCACGCCTCATTAGTATTGACACCCGCTGGCTGACCGAAGGCCGTTGGATCTGCGACCAGTGCGTTCAAAAAAGCAAACGTGTCCAGACGCCGTATGTCGGCGTCGATCCCGGTGAGCTGGGCGTCGACCAGGCTATTGAAGGTTGCAGAAAGGTTCCGTGCGATCGCGCTGGCAACCAGGCTACCGATTTCCTGAGTCTGCGGTACCAGGCTCAGATCGGGGACTGTCGGCAGCAACAGATAACGCGCGCCTGCGTCGACGAGATCGCGCACCGCGTCGCCGACATCGGCCGCACCCTGTTCCAACAGTTCCAGCGGGTAGGTCGCCGTTGGTGCGGTTCCTGCGAGTACCGAGAGAATTGCATCTGACACATCATTGGATCCAACCCATAGGCTGTATAGCGCCTGATCGTCAAGGACTGGGCCTTCGGTAGCGAGCAGGCTTCCGACCTGGCCGAGCAACGAGAACTGAAGTGCCCCCGAGTCAAAGTTACCGAGCGGGTCGAAGACACTCGGGTCGAAACCCGCGATCGGGTCGTTATCCGACGCGTGGTAGCGCAAACGCGCGCCTCCGACCGCGTAGTTCGTGCCGCCGGCGAACGACGGCGTCACAACGCCGGGCAGGCCCAATCCGTTGTACACATGCTCGACGAACACGGGACCATCGGAAAAGCGCCCGGAAAAATAGGGTGGTTGCTGCGGCAGTGCGGTTGCCGGGTCCATCAGGCCACCAGTCACCAGGAACAGGTTACCGACATCGGACAGGCTGTCGCCGATGACGAAGAAGTCGCTGTAGGCACGTGCACCCGAGGTAGCCAGCAGGCCGACCGAGAGCATCGAGAGCGCTGCGATCAGAGTCACAGATTGTTTGCGTATCATGTACGTTTCCTTGAAAGTTAATGGCGACCTTCGTGATCGCCGTTTTGTGCGGGATAGGTAAGAACGCACGAATCGCGCCAAACGCAGTAACCCCAATTTATCCGCTTTGACCCTTCTCAGCTAGGGCGAAAGCAGGACCATTTTCTTCCTCGATCTGTTGTTCATTCCGCCGGTTGCCAGGTTTGACGGAACCGGGGGAGGACAACCTCAACCCGATGGTGATTGCAGCGAGCTTACGTCGGTGCCTAAGCCACTCGGGGGAGCTGGTCCGCCCCGAGAGATCAGGCGACGTCTTTGGCGTAAGCTTTGATGAAGGCTTTGGACCCTCAACACCGACCTTCGAAGTCCCGACTGGTCGCCGTGCAATCACGGCCGACACGGCACTGATGCTGGTCACCATATTTGGGAATACTGCTTGGTTTCGGTTGAATCTGCAGCAGCGCAGTGCGCTGTGGAAAGCGTTTGACACACCAAAGCGGTGAGCACGGACCGAGAGAGTTAAACCGATTGCTGCTCAAGTTTGATTGAACAGGATATTCTTCATGGCCTCGGCTCATACGCCAATCATAACGGTGTGGAAAAAAAGGGACTTTTCACGCTCGCTTGTAATCGAGCGGGAATGAGCGGGTCCGAGGATCCCGACCAGGCGACGCGAGACGAGGCGTTCATGCGTCGCGCCTTGCAGCTGGCGCGCCAGGCCGATTCGGCCGGCGAGGTGCCGGTCGGCGCACTGGTGGTGGCCGAAGGCGAGGTCCTCGGCGAGGGCTGGAACCAGCCGCTGAGCTCGCACGACCCGTCCGCACATGCCGAGATCGTCGCGCTGCGCGCAGCGGCGCTGGCGGTAAAAAACTACCGGTTAACCGGTACGACGCTGTATGTAACGCTAGAGCCCTGTCCGATGTGTGCCGGTGCGATCGTGCACGCGCGGGTCGATCGCGTTGTGTATGCCGCGCCCGATCCACGCTCGGGTGCGGCCGGCAGCGTGTTCGATCTGCTGCCGTCGGATCGCCGCTTCAATCACCATACGCGCTGTGATGGCGGCGTCTTGGCGGACGAGAGTGCGCAACTGTTGCGCGATTTTTTTCGAGCGCGACGTTGAGTAGCACTGGTCACTGGTGCCCGGTTGGCCGATGGGCTCGCATTTAGGCCTCCGTTTACCGCCATGCGCGTTGGGCCAACCCCAGCCGCAATCTGGTGCCTTTGGGGTCTGCTCGGAGGGCTTAATGCGTCCAGCTACACACCGGCGCCGACGAGTCTCGCGCGAGCCCTTAAAAATCGACGGGACAGCCCCCCGGCAGGTCCCTGATACCGGCCCCATCAAGGAGTTCTTTTCCTCAACTGGTACAGATTATGCAGACCTGCTGCCCAGGTAACGTTTTTTTGACTATCTCCCGCGATTCCTGTGCCGCGAGCCCAGTGTTCCGGCCCGGAAACGCAGCAATCGCCTGGCCCGGCAATGGGGTAATGACATGGCAGACGCGCACGGTCAGCAACGCTTGTCGCTTGGCTTCATCGGTGGCGGCCTGTCGTCGGCGGTCGGTCAGACCCATTTTGCTGCCAGCCAGCTCGACGGACGCTGGGAGCTCGCGGCGGGCGTCTTCAGCCGTGATCCAGCGACCAACCATCGGACTGGCGAGGCCTGGCAGGTGGCGCCGGAACGTGTCTACTCCAGCTGGCGCGATCTGATCTTGGCGGAGAGGGCGCGCTTGGATGCCGTCGTGGTGCTCACCCCGACACCTGATCATTACGAGATCCTGCAGGCCCTGCTGAAGAGTGGCGTCCCGATCATCTGCGAGAAGGCGGTCGTGTCCAAGCTGGCTGATGCGCGTGCGCTGCTGGGCCAGTACCAAGCGGAAAAAAACTTCGTCGCGGTGACCTTCAATTACAGTGGTTATCCCATGGTGCGTGAGTTGCGGCAGCGCATCCTGGATGGCCAGTTCGGCAAGGTCCAGCAGTTACATCTCGAGATGCCGCAAGAAGGCTTTGTGCGCCCGCCCGCGATCGCCGGCAAGGCCGCGCCACCGCAGAGTTGGCGACTCAAAGACGATTTCATTCCGACCATCTGCCTCGACCTGGGTGTGCACCTGCATCATCTCGCACACTTTTTGACTGCTGAGGAGGCAGCGACGGTCAACGCCGAGTTCAATACCTATTCACAGTACGAAGGTATCGTCGACAACGTCTCGATGTGGCTGCAATACCCAAGCGGGATGACGGCCAATTTCTGGATGAGCAAGACCGCGATCGGTCGTCGCAACGGGCTGCGGATTCGCCTGTTTGGTGAGCACGCCAGTGCCGAGTGGTATCAGATGGAGCCCGAGCAACTGCAGATTGCGACCATGGACGGTACTCAGATGACCATCGATCGCGGAGGCCAGGCCGGGGTTGCCGGTGAGGGCCGCTACAACCGAATGAAAGTTGGCCACCCGTCTGGCTTCATCGAGGCCTTCGCCAATCTGTACACCGATATTGCCGACGCGTTGCTCGAGTGGCGCCAGACACGCCGGCACACCAATCCTTATGTGTTCGGTATCGAACATGCTGTTGATGGCTTGGCACTGTTCCATACCGCGCGTCTGTCCAGTTCGAGTCGTTGCTGGGAACCGGTACAGGCGTCGACACCCTCTGAAGATACCCTAGTGACGAAAGTCAGATGAGCAAAGCAATCGAAGAATTTATCGCCCGACATATCGCCGACAAGCGTGGCCTGCCGTTGAACGACATCCAGCATGATGCCGACCTGTTCGAGTCTGGCTACGTGGATTCACTGGGCGTGTTCAATATGGTCATGTCGTTAGAAGACGAATTCGGCATACGTTTCGCCGAAAACGATCTGGTCGATCCCCGGATGAGTACGGTCAGCGGGATTGCCGAGATCATTCAGACCAAACGGCACGACTAACGTGATCTGTATCCGCTTCGCTCGGGTCGAAGACACCCCTCGTCTGATGTCCTTCATGCACGACCACTGGCGTGCAGGCCACATCCTGTCGACCAACGAAGAGCTGTTTCTGTATGACTTTCGCGACGCTGATCGGCTGACGATGGCGATTGCACTGACTGAGCAGGACGAGATCGTCGGCCTATTCGGCTACATCCCTTACAACGGCTCCGCGCTACCTGACTTGGCCGGTTCACTGTGGAAGGCGCTCGACGTTGCCGGTGAGCCCATGCTGGGCCTGCAAATGCGGCGCTTTGTGATGGAAAATGTGCCGCATCGTTATTTCGCAGCGCCCGGCGCCGGTTTGCAGACACGAGCGATTTACCATCTGATCGACATGCATTGGGTCGAGATGGCGCAGTACTACATTATCAATCCGGCGATTACCGAACAGCGACTCGCCAAGGCAACTCCGTCAGGTGCCGCATTGCCGGCGATCCGCGATCATTCGGTCTACCGATTTGAGGAAATAGGCGATCCACGAAGCCTTAGAGATTTTCCGTTTACTGCCTATACCGAACTGGGTCCACAGAAGGATTGGACCTATCTCTACAAGCGCTTCTTCGAACACCCGATCTATCGCTATCGCACCTTTCTGCTATCGAAGCAGTCCGAGGCCGTTAACATTGTGGTCTGCCGTGAGGCCCAGCATGCCGGTGCCAGCGCACTGCGGGTGGTCGATTTCTATGGTGACGAACGGCACATGCCCGGCCTGACCGCTCACCTCGCCGCCACCATGCAGCAGGCCGGGCATGAATACCTGGATTTTGTCTGCAGCGGTTTCACTCCACGGCTGATGGCGGCTGCAGGCTGGCAAGCGCTCGATTTCGACAGCAAGGACGTGATCATTCCCAATTACTTCGAGCCCTTTGTACAGTCGAACGTGCGTGTGTATGCGGTTGCGGATCGGCATCCCGAGATCCAGCCCCGGCTGTGTAAGGCCGACGGCGACCAAGATCGCCCCAACTTCGACCGTGCTGAGACGGCACCGGTAAAGGCCGCAGGTGCTTGAGCAGCGCAACGCGATGAACATCGTCGATCACTTTCTACGGCATGCCAGCGCGCATCCGCACCGAACGGCCCTGGTCATCGGCAAGCAGAGGTTCAGTTACGCACAATTGCAACGGCACACCGAGCGGGTCTGCGCCCAGTGGCTGGCGATGGACATACGCCAGGGGGATTGCATCGTGCTGGCGCTGGACAACTGCGCTGAGTTCACGCTGTGCATGTTGGCCGCTGCCGAACTCGGGGTCATGCTGGCCCCGATCAGCACTAGCTTACCAGCCGATGCCGTGATGCGATCCATGCAGGCCACCGCCGCCTGCTATTTGATCGCCAATCCCTCAGTCTGTCGGCGCTTCATCGAAGCCGCCCCCGCCGATGCTAAGAACGCGGTCTTGGTGGTTGGCAGCGCGCTGGCCGGATGTCGCTACCTGGACATCACGGCGCAACAGCCGGCGAGCTACCGGTTAGGGAGCGGCCAAGCCGCCGCGGACAGCGATTTTCTGCTCACCATGACCTCGGGCTCGACCGGTGATCCCAAACCGATCACATTGACTCAGGCATGCAAGATCCGGCGCGCCCTGGACGGAGCGCAGGCCCTCTATGGTTTGGGCGACGCCGAGGTCGTGATCACCTCGACCCCAATGTATCACTCGCTGGGTTTCCGCCTTGCTTTGCTGCCATTGCTGATTGGCGGGACATCGGTGATCCTACCGCACTTCAGCCCGCGCGGCTGGATCGCGGCGGTGCAACAGCAGCGGGTTACCTTTGCGATCATGGTGTCGTCTCATCTGGAGCAGATCGAAGCGCAATTGGCCCGCGAGCCGCAATCCCTGGACAGCCTGCATACCATCGTCTCATCATCTGCGCTGTTGCGCCCCGAACTCAAACAGCGCTGTATAGAACGCTTCGCCTGCGACTTTCACGAGTGTTACGGTGCCTCAGAGGTCGGGATCGTCACCAACCTCGCGCCGGCTGACGGCCAGACGAATCTGCACAGTGTTGGCAAGGCCCTCGACTATGTAGAGCTGGCTATCGTCGACGACCAGGGTAGGCCGGTTGCCGTTAGCACTGTGGGTGAGATCATTTGCCGCACCACAACGCGGTTCAGTGGTTATTTTGGTCAGCCAGAGGCCACTATGGCCAGTGTACGTGACGGCTTCTTTTTCACCGGCGACCTCGGTTATCTGGACGACGACGGCTATCTGTATCTCGCTGGACGCAAGAAGGACATGATCATTGTCGGTGGTACCAATGTCTACCCAGAGGATGTCGAGGCGGTGTTGATGTCAGCGCCGGGCGTCAGGGAATGTGCAGTCATCGGTGTTGCCGACAGCTACTTCGGTGAGGCAGTGCTGGCAGTGGTGATTGCTGACCCCGAGGCTGAGCTCGATAAGCGCCGGCTGCGTGCTTTTTGTGCGCAGTCTCTCGCGGACTTTCAGCAGCCCCAGGCCTATGAGGTGGTCTCCAGTCTGCCGCGCACTGCTTTGGGGAAGGTTCAGCGTCAGATGCTGCGCGACCGGTACGCCGACTATGACGCCACCGCCGACCTGCGCCGACTGCTGCAGCGCCGCGCGCAATAAATCTGCGCGACCATCGCCCGGGTGTTAGCCGAACACTGGGCTCAGCAGGCCGGCCGGATAATCGGCCTCAGCCACGCCGTGCAATAATCTGCCGGCATCGATACGATCGAGGAAGGCCTGTGCCACTTCATCGGTAAATTCGGCGCTACGCGAATAGCGCATCTGCGCACTGCGATCCTGATCCACGGCCGGTAGTTCAAAAATAGAACCATCGGCGATGCGCTCCTGTAACGCGTTCTGCGCTACGACCACCGCACGCATGGTGAACTCGAAGGGGTCTTCGCCATTGAAACCTGGCACCGCGTGAAACAGCATCGGACCGCTATCCAGACCATGCGATAACAGGTGGATAGTCGCACCCACCATGTGTGGCCGGCGGTCATACATCGCCCAAAAATTACAGGATGAGCCTCGATAGTAAGGCGACAAACCCATATGGATATTGTATGCGCGCTGCTCGACCAGGTGATCGCACAACCAGCCCTTGATGTAGCTGGCACCAAATACCACATAGGCATCTGCATCCAGACAGGCGGCCAGTTCATCGGGTCCTAGCAGGTTGAGGTCGCCCATACGGATCGGCATGAGGTGGACATGGGTCGGGGCGAATCGCACGTCGCCGAACAGCGTCTGCTCGGCTTGCATGACCTGTCGAAAATAGCGCTCCATCACGGGGCTCTTGTTATAGAAGTCCTGCCGGCGCCCCGGATAAACAGTATTGCATTCCAATACCGCATGGCAGGTGTCGGCCACTGAGGCCAAGCGCTCGACTAGGGACAAATGGCGTGGCTGATTCGAGGTGAACACCGTGATCTTCACAACAGATCACGCACCAGGTTGGCATGGTCCTCGCGCGGCATCTCCAACGCGGAGCCATTGCCGGCTCGGGCCATGTTGGAGCGAAAGCCTAGCCTGATGCCCATGTCGTGCAAGATCTTCAGCGTATGCCGATCATAGTTGCCGCAAGGGTGGGACATGGTGCGTGGTGCCCGGTCGCAAATATCCTGGAGCATGCGGCGATTGAGACTGTATTCCGTGTGCTGTTGTTCGCGACTGAGCCTGTGCATCTGCATCGGGTGACTGTGACTGTGTAGGCCGATTTCGTGCCCACGGGCCGCCAAGTCGGTGACATGCGATGCTTGCATCCACAGTTCACGACGCCGCTGTGCGAAGGGGTAGGCGTGCTCTTCCATCAAGGCCTGCATCAGGTCGTCATAGGCACCGTCGGCCAGTACCTGGTCTCGTACAAAACGGAATCGCCTATCGTCTTCGGTGTAGAACGCAAAGTCGGCCAGGTAGTCGCTCGGATAAGCCTTTTGATACTGCGCGAAGGCGCTTGGACTACCATGCTTGAGCAACCCGAAAAAAGCGCCGTAGAAGGCTCTGATGTCCTCGAAGCTGGTGTTACGGAAATCGCGATAGATCTCCAGTTGATCGGGTTGCTCGGTGAATACGCTGCTATAGACGAAGAAGAACGCCTTGGCCCCGAATTCGTCGAGTACCGGCAAGGCCACATCGTACTGGCACAGCAGGGCGTCGTCGAAACTCAAACAGATATCTCGATCGCCCAATCCGCCGGCCTGCTGCTGCTCCAGATAGGCTTCTGGTTCCAACAAATTGAAGCCTTGAGCGAGGCGTTGCAGCAAGGCACGGAATCGCTCTGTAGAAAGTGATCCCTGTCCTGGATGGTGAATGCCGTCGTCATGGAAGTGGTGGAACATGGCGCCGAAGGTCATTCGGAACACCCTTGGCTTGAGCCACCCTGTCGCTTGCCCAGAATCCGCATCCGCCGCTTACAGTCGCTAGCCCGCTGACACTAGGATAGTCGCAAACGACCATCGCGTCGTGCGCCGTGCACTGCGGGCAGCAAAGGTCTGGGTTCCACCGTCCCGGAACTGATCAGTTCAGGGCGGTGCTTCAGGACGGTGATGGGCGCATTACCGCGTTGCTCAGCACTGCTGCTCGGCCATGGCAGCGGCCATCTCCTCGTCGCTGACCTCCCGCACATGCGAGGCCAGGGTCCAGGTGATGCCGAAGGGATCGACGACCATGCTCATGCGATCGCCCCAGAACATGTCGGTTGGTGGCATCGCCTCCTGCATGCCGGCGGCTATTGCCTGACGGTGTTGTGCCTCGACGTCGTCGAAGTACAGATAAAAGCGCACACCCTTGCCGACCAGCATCTGTTGTTTCGGGTTCTCATCGCACAAGAACAGCTTGGAGGAGCCGACTTGCATGCAAGCATGCCAGATACCCGTGCCATCGGGCGCGGGCATACGCATCTCCTCGACGGCGTCGAACGCGGCCTGGTAGAGCTCAATGGCCTTGGCAGCATCTTCGGCCACCAGGTAGGGGGTGATAGTGTGAAAACCTTCTGGGATCGGGTTCATGGCAGGCACCTCTTCAGTGAACAAAAGCTAGGCGAGAAACCAGCATAGCCATGGCCTAAATATGATCAAGAACATATCTTGGCCTGTGCTTAAACTTGGCGCCTGAGCCTTTCAGGAGAGACCACATGCCCTATACCGTCGAGCACAAGGTGAAGACCCGCAACAAGATCCTCCAATCGGCCCGACGCCTGTTCAACCGGCGCGGTTTCGCCGAGGTCTCGATCGATGAGGTCATGGCCGGCGCTGGTCTCACCCGTGGTGGCTTCTATGCACACTTCCCGGACAAGGAGTCGCTGTTCGCCGAGGCGGTGACTCAGATTTTGGTGGACCACCCGGCCGAGCACTGGGAGGGCGTCGATCTGGACCTGAGTGGCCCGGATGTTGTGAAGGTGATTATCAATGCCTATCTCAGCGATCAGCATATGGACGACATCGAGGGTAGCTGCCCAATGATCGCATTACCCAGCGATGTCGCGCGCGGTGGCGAGAAGGTACGCCAAGCGTTTCGGCGTGTGCTGTCCTCGATGACCGACATCTTCGAAAGCCAGCTCAAGCCGTCGCCAACGGCACATGGCGACGCGCTGGCGACCGCCGCTTTGTGCGTCGGTGGGATGGTCCTGGCGCGTGCGGTCGATGACGCGGGCTTGGCGACACAGCTGCGCTCGGCTGCACGTGCACAGGCGCTGCGTATCGTCGATGCCGAGGCTACCTAAGCCATAGCGAAAATCTGATCCGTGGAGTAGGCCAAGGACCAGTAGGCCGTTACAGCACCCTTGCTTGGTGTCGCGATAGAGGTCAGCCTTGCCGCGGTTGTGCCGGCGGTGGTTCGGGATCGCTCCCCGGCTGATCGTCACCCGCGCTGAGCAGACGGTCGCGTACCGCCTGGTTGCTAGTCGTGAACCAGACCAGCATCTCATAGTAGTTGCGGATGTTGTCGACATAGTCGACTGGCTCTTGGCCGCGCGCGAAGCCGTAACGCAACGACCGGTAATATTCTTTCTGTGCCAACAGGGGTAGCCGTTGTTTGACCTCCAGCCACAGATCAGGATCTGCACCGTCGCGCTCGGTGAGCATGCGAGCATCTTCGAGATGGCCGAATCCGACGTTGTAGCCGGCTAGCGTCAACCATAGACGATCGGGCTCGGAGACCCGTTCGGGAATCCTTCGCTCTATCCTGCGTAGGTATTTGGCGCCGCCAATGATGCTTTGCACCGGGTCGACGCGATCGTCGATACCCAGCTGACGTGCGGTGGCCCGAGTGAGCATCATGACGCCCCGCACGCCGGTCGGTGAAACGGCGTCGCTGCGCCAGTGCGATTCTTGGTAACCGATCGCCGCGAGCAGGCGCCAGTCGATACCGGTCAATTCGGCCGCTTGTTCAAAGTGGTCGCGTAGGCCAGGCAGGCGGTCACGGACGTTGCGCCAGAATTCGCGGGTATCGACAAAGTTCAGGCGACCCCGGTGACCGAAGTAGCGCGCGCGCAGGCGTTGCAGATCGCCATTGTCCTCGAGTCGGCGGAAAAAGGCGTTGACCGCATCCTGCAGACTGCTGTCTCCACTGGGTGACATGGCCCAAGCGATGGGCCGGGGTGCACTCAGATTGAATGCGGCCGCGGCATGCCGGTATAGTCGCCGTCCCAGGTCGAGTTCGGCGGAATCCGTCATTGCGTAACGGATGCTACCTTGGTCGATGGCGGCCAACAGCGCCAGCGAATCCGGGTTGGTCTGGCGCTGCCACGAGAGCTGCGGCAGGCCACTGCGGCGCAACCGGTGCAGGGTTTCCTCGTGCGCGGAATGGGCGATCACATGCAGTTCGCCAGGGCCGATCTCATCCATCGAGCGTGGTCGCCGGCTACCGCGTCGATAAACAACCTGCTCGCCGGTCTGTCGATAGGGATCGGAAAACCGCAACCGCCGCCGGCGTTGCGGGGTGTCACTCAACCCGGCCGCGGCCAAATGGACAGTCCCGCGTTCGGTCGCATCGAGCAGGGCTGCCAGGGATCGCGGAAAGACGAACTCGATATCCAGCCCGTGGTCTTGGGCAAAGCGCCGCGCCAGAGTGTATTCGAAGCCGTCCGGACCGGCAGCACCGGCATGGTAAGTGGCTGGCCCGACGCGCGTGGCGACCAACAATCGGCCGGACTGCTGGATACGCTGCATAACCGACAGGCCGCCCGGCTCATAAAGCACATGGATGCCGAACAGACCACCTAGCAGCAGTGCACTGGCAATACCGATCGCGAAGACACGTTGACGCCTGCTTGCTAGCTCCATTGGGACACGGTCCTGCTCGGTACCCTATAGTTGGCTGTCACGTGCTCACTTCGATCTGCGCGCAGATGCGGGTCGTGGAACTCGGAAGATAGTCATTGGCACGCCAAAAAACCACTCTGGTTTCTTCGTCTGAGCTGCCGGTCGCCAATTGCATCGGTGAATTGCGGGCGGTGCTGGCGGATGGGCATGCTGTTCTCAGTGCCGAACCCGGTTCGGGTAAGACGACACTGGTGCCGCTACTGCTGCTCGATGAGCCCTGGTTGGCCGAGCTCAAGATCTTGGTCCTGGAGCCACGGCGGCCAGCCGCGCGGATGGCCGCCCGGCGGATGGCCGCTCTGCTTGGCGAGGCAGTCGGAGGCACGGTGGGTTATCAGGTGCGCTTCGAGCGCCGGATTTCGGCTGCCACCCGTATCGAGGTGTTGACCGAAGGTCTGCTGTTGCGCCGCCTGCAGGACGACCCTGAACTGCCTGGTGTCGGCCTGGTGATATTCGACGAGTTTCATGAGCGCAAGCTAATCGGTGATCTCTCGCTGGCACTATGCCTGGACATCGTCACTGGTCTGCGCGATGACCTGCGCCTATTGGTCATGTCGGCGACCTTGGATCAACCTGCGTTGCTGTCCATGCTGCCGGCAAAGGCGGTTGCCGCGCGGGGTAGCCTTTACCCGATCGAGGTCCTGTATGCCGGGCGCGATGCCGAGTTGCGTGACCCGGTGCCGATGTGTCTGGATTTGTTGGGTCATGCACTAGAAGAATGCGCCGGCGACGTCTTGGTGTTTCTGCCAGGGCGACGCGAGATCGAGCGCATGCGCGAACAGGTCACTGCGCGTTGCGGTGATCGGGTCGAGGCCATGCCCTTGTTCGGCGATCTACCGGCGGCGGCCCAGGATGCGGTGCTGCAAGGTCCGGGTAAGCGCCGCCGGGTCGTCTTGGCGACCGATATCGCCGAGACCAGTGTCACCATCGAGGGTGTCGAGGCGGTGGTCGATAGCGGCCTGACGCGGATGCCGGCGTTCAACCCCAATACCGGTTTGAGCCGACTCGAGACGCGCCGCATCAGCAAGGCCTCGGCGCGCCAACGTGCGGGCCGGGCCGGGCGTCTCGGGCCGGGCCGTTGTTATCGGGCCTGGGGCGCGGCGCGTGAAGCCCGCCTGTTGGACTGGACACCGCCGGAGATCTTGGAGGCGGATCTTGCGCCCTTGGTGCTTGAGCTAGCGAACTGGGGCGTGACCGACAGTGCCCGTCTGAGCTGGCTGGATCCGCCCCCGCCGGCCCACTGGGCCCAGGCGGTCGACCTGCTGCGCGATTTGGGCGCCTTGGACAGCGATGCTCGGCCCACCGCCCTGGGGCGTGCGATGGGCCGTTTCCCGGCCCACCCACGGCTCGCCTATATGTTGGCGGCAGCCTGCACCAGCGGCAGTCCGACGGTAGCCGCCGACCTGGCGGCACTGGTCTCCGAACCGGATCCCTTGCGTCGGGGCTCCAACGGCGGGGCCGATATCACAGTCCGGCTCGATGCACTGGCCGCATGGCGCGATGGCGCCAACCTGTCGGCCTATGCAGATCGCGCCGCGTTGCGCCGGATAGACCGGGTAGCGCAGCAGTACCTGCGGCTGTGCGAATCGACGACCGGAACAACACCGATGGCCCCAACCGCCAGCGCGTTTTTGGCGTTGGCCTATCCAGATCGGGTTGCCTTGGGTACGGCGCGGGACGGGAGACGCTTTTTGATGCGCAACGGCCGTGCGGCGCTGCTTCCTGCCGATGATCCACTGTGCGGCAGCGCTGCCCTGGTGATCGCCGAGGTCGATGCGGGCGGGCGCGATGGCCATATCCGGCTGGCTGCCGCGCTCGATCGCGCACAGCTCGAGTCACTGTTCGCCGATCGGATCGAGGCGCGGCGCGAACTGCGCTGGGACCCGAAGCTATCCGATGTCGTCGCGCGTGCGGTCCGTCGTTTAGATGCCTTGGTACTCAGCGAGGAAGCGGTGCCGCTGAGCGCCGATGATCCGGTCGCCGAGTTGCTATTGGCACAGATCCGCGCCCAGGGGCTGGCACGCTTCTTTGACGACCCGATGGGCCTGCGTGCTCGGGTGTGCCTGATGTGCCGGGTCGACCCGGTCGGTGATTGGCCGGATTTCTCAGAGGCCGGCTTGCTCGCAGACCTGGCGTCTTGGCTATCGCCTTGGCTGCATGCGGGCGAGGGCGCACGCCAGTTGCGCGCAATCAAACTGCATGACGCCCTGTCCGCTGTGCTCGGCCGAGAGCGGCTAGTCCGACTCGACCAGTGGTTGCCAACCCACATCGAGACCCCGGCCGGCACCCGCCGACCGATCCGTTACAGTTTCGAGGAACCCCCTGTCTTGGCGGTGCCTTTACAAGAGGTGTTGGGTCTACGCGAGGGGCCGACCCTGGCCGCGGGAAGGTTAAGCTTGGTGTTGCATTTGCTGTCGCCGGCCGGGGGACCCTTGCAAGTAACCAGCGACTTAGCGGCCTTTTGGGACGGCGCCTACGAACAGGTCAAGAAAGAGATGCGCGGTCGCTACCCCAAGCACTATTGGCCGGATGATCCGGCGGCGGCCGAGGCGACGCGTTTCAGCAAACGCAAGCGGCGCTGACCCATCGGCGTAGGCTGTAGAATGCTAGTGGGCCAAGCGGATAATTCTGTGACGCTCAGCCAGGGCACAAGCATCGTGGGCTGTGTTGCCACCCTTGGAAAGGGCCTGCCTCCCGGCGGACTGCACCTTGCCCACAATGCTTGTGCCCTGGCCCTTTGGGAGCCACTGTGCGAGCGCGACTCGGTGTTGCGTTTCTTGCCAAGGGCGCGGCCATTGCCTGCGAAAC
>JANQRK010000090.1 GCA_028284585.1 Chromatiales bacterium | reverse complement strand
AGTGAGTCTAAATGAACGACGAGCAACGCCGCATGGCGTGTTTTGGGGCGCAACCCAAAGGGACGGGGCCGTTTTCCCGTCCAACGGCGTTGCTGCTCGCTCATGTGCGCTGGGCACACCGCGCTCACAGCGCCTTGTTGGCCAAAAAAACGGCCGCCGTCGCTGCATCTCACTTAGTGTGAACAGGCCCTAGAACGATTCCCAGACACTCGGCCTCGGCGCGCTATCCAGAATCACGATACTTGTCACGCAGAATCTTGCCCTCGCCTCTGTCTTGATCTCACGCAGCGGGCCTTTCATGCCTTGCAGCTGCTTGTATCCCGTCCGCGCTGCGATGCGGCAATTCAGATAGAATTACGGAATCCACTCATCGAGTCTGCATGAGACCTTGTGGGCCATGTTGTTTTAGGCGAGCCCAATGGAGCGCATTCGCGAAATTCCCTACAACTACACCTCGTTCTCCGATCGCGAGATCGTCATCCGCTATCTGGGCGAGCCTAACTGGCAACTGATCGAGGACCTGCGCAGTACCCGACGTACCGGTCGCTCGGCGCGGATGCTGTTCGAGGTGCTCGGTGACATGTGGGTGGTTGAGCGCAACCCATATCTGCAAGACGACCTGCTCAACAGCGTCGAGCGCCGTCATGCCCTGATCCAGGCACTCAACCATCGTCTGCAGCAATTCGAGCAGCGCCTCAATGACAACCAAGACGCGGCGCATCTGTTGGCAGCCTCACGCGAGGCGGTCGACCGCTTCTCGAACTGTTTCAGCGAGCGGCACCGGCTACGTGGCCTTGTACGACAGGCACTGAGCGGCATTACACGGCGCGACAATGTCGATTTCAGCGGCCTGGCCCGGGTCTCGCACGCGACCGACGCGACCGATTGGCGGGTCGAGATGCCCTTCGCGGTCATTTCACCCGACAACGAAGAAGAGGTTGCGCCGATCGTCAAGGCCTGTATCGACTGCGGCCTGACGCTGATCGCACGCGGTGGTGGGACCGGCTATACAGGCTCGGCGGTGCCACTGGATGCGCACTGCGCGGTAGTCAATACAGAGAAGCTCGAGGCTTTGTCGTCAATCGAGTATCGAGACTTGCCGGGGGTTGTGGACCCCGTGCCGACGGTACTTGCCGGGGCCGGTGTGGTGACCCGCCGGGTGTCCGAGCTGGCCAGTACCCGGGGCCTGGCGTTCGCAGTCGATCCGACCTCACAAGATGCCTCGACGATCGGCGGCAATATCGCGATGAACGCCGGCGGCAAGAAGGCGGTGCTCTGGGGTACCACGCTCGACAACCTGGCCAGTTGGCGCATGGTCACACCCCAGGCCGATTGGCTCGAGGTGGAACGGCTGGATCACAACCTGGGAAAGATTCATCAACAGGACCAGGTAAGGTTTCGCATCACGCGCTTTGCGGCCGATGGCCATACACCGCTTGGTGAACCGCAGGTCCTCGAGATGCCAGGTCATATGTTCCGCAAGACCGGCCTCGGCAAAGATGTAACCGACAAGTTCCTCGCTGGCCTGCCCGGCGTGCAGAAGGAAGGCTGTGACGGTTTGATCACCTCAGCGCGCTTCATCCTGCATCGTATGCCCGAACATGTCCGCACCCTGTGTTTGGAATTCTTTGGCAGCGACCTGGGCGAGGCCGTGCCAGGGATCGTCGAAATCATCGACTATGTCGAGGCGCAGGCAGGGGTGCAAATCGCCGGCCTCGAGCACCTCGACGAGCGCTATGTGAAAGCGGTCCGTTATGCGACCAAGGCGGCACGGCGTGAGCGTCCCAAGATGGTGCTGATCGCCGATTTGGTGTCGGACGATGCCCAGGCGCTTGCGGCCACCGCGTCTGCGGTAGTGCGACTGGCCAATGCGCGTGGTGGCGAAGGTTTCAGCGCGATCAGCGCCGAGGCGCGCGCGCGATTCTGGCTGGATCGCGCACGCACCGCGGCGATCTCGGCGCACACCAATGCGTTCAAGATCAACGAAGATGTCGTGATACCGCTTGACAGACTGGCCGAATACAGTCGCGGCATCGAGCGCATCAACATCGAACAATCGATCGCCAACAAGCTCGAGATCATCACCGCATTCGACCGCCTGGTCGAACAGCATACCCCTGCATCGGCAGGCGACGAAGACTCCAGCGACATCGTGCGCAGCAAGTATCTTTTGGCACGCGAACTCCTCGCCACAGTACGCCGGCGCTGGCAGGCCCTGGCTGACAATCTGGATCGACCCATTGAGCCGCACTCTGGTGACAATGATCTATTGAGCGAGTCCGAACGCGCTCGCGTGCATACCGGTGACTGCCTGCTCGACCTTTTGCTGCGTCGCGATGTGGTGGTGTCCTACCGACACGAGGTGAAACAACCGCTGCGTGAGATCTTTCGCGGCTCGGCACTTGAGACTATGCGCGAAGCCTTGCGCAAAGTTCACGCCGAGCTGCGCAACAACCGCTTGTTCGTCGCGCTACACATGCACGCCGGTGACGGCAACGTACACACCAACATCCCGGTTCACTCGCATAACTACCGGATGCTGCACGAGGCCGATCGCATCGTCGATCGCGTCATGGCACTCGCGCAGTCGCTAGGCGGGGTGATCTCGGGCGAGCATGGTATCGGCCTGACCAAGGTGCGCTACCTCGAGCCCGACAAGCTGGCCCAGTTCGTGGAGTACAAGCGCCGGATCGATCCCAATGACTACTTCAACCGTGGCAAACTGATGCCCGGTTCGGGCTTGCACGACGCCTACACACCGTCACTGCGCCTGGTGCAGCAGGAGGCCATCCTCCTCGAAGAAAGCGAACTCGGTGCACTCAACGATGACGTCAAGCACTGTCTGCGCTGCGGCAAGTGCAAACCAAAGTGCATGACCCATGTCCCACGCGCCAACCTGTTGTACTCACCGCGCAATAAAATCCTCGGCACCGGCCTGATTATCGAGGCCTTTTTGTACGAGGAGCAAACCCGGCGCGGCATCTCGCTCGTACACTTCGACGAGATGAACGATGTCGCCGACCACTGCACGGTCTGTCACAAGTGTCAGCCGCCCTGCCCGGTCGATATCGATTTTGGGGATGTCACGATCCGGATGCGCAAGATACTGGCCGAGCGCGGTAAAAAGCGCTTCAGTCCGGGCACCTGGGCGGCGATGCGGTTTCTAAACGCAACCGATCCGCGCACCATTAAGCTACTGCGCAAGGGAATGCTAGATTGGGGCTTCAAGGGCCTGAGCCTGGCTCATGATCTCGCGCGGCGCAGCGGTGTGCTGGGTAAGAGCGGCCATCTACCGGCGGCAACAACCGGCCGGCCCGCGCCGAAGAGCATCGCGGTGGAGATGCTCCGGCGACCCATCCGGGTCGAGTTGCCTAAGCGCTCTTACCGATCGGTGTTTGGCCTAGAAGACCGCAACATGGTCCCGATCATCCGCGACCCGGCCAAGCTCGACGACGAGTCAGATGCCGTGTTCTATTTTCCCGGCTGCGGTTCGGAACGCTTGTTCTCAGATATCGGCCTGGCGACACTGGCGATGCTGTTCGAGACCGGCGCCCAAACGGTCTTACCACCCGGCTATCTGTGCTGCGGCTATCCTCAGACCTCAGCCGGATTGCACGACGTCGGACAGAAGATCACGACCGACAACCGGGTGTTATTCCACCGAGTCGCCAACACGCTGAACTACATGGACATCAAGACGGTGATACTGTCTTGCGGCACCTGCATGGACCAACTCCTGAAGTACCAGTTCGAAGAGATCTTTCCCGGCTGCCGCTTGCTCGACATCCACGAGTATCTGATGGAGAAAGGCCTCGGAATCGAGGCCGTCCAGGGTGTGAGATACCTCTACCACGACCCCTGCCATACGCCGATGAAGACCCACGCCCCGCTCGAGGTCGCCGGCCGGCTGCTCGGTCAACCGGTGAAGTTATCGGAGCGTTGCTGCGGCGAGGCCGGCACCCTGGGCACCGCACGCCCAGACATCGCCAACCAATTGCGCTTCCGCAAGGCCGAAGAGCTCCACAAGGGTGTCCAGGAGCTGAGCAACGAGACGAACAATCCCGGCCAGATCAAGCTGCTGACCAGTTGCCCCGCCTGCCAACAGGGCCTGGCGCGTTATGCAGACGAGACCGGGCTTAAGACCGACTACATCGTCGTCGAGCTGGCGCGACACCTTCTCGGGGAAGGCTGGCAGGACAGGTTCATTGCACGTGCCAAGTCCGTGGGGGTGGAACGGGTGTTGCTGTAGCAACCCCAGGTTCGAAGGGGAGCCTTCGCCGACCGGGGCCGTGACTCAAGGCGCCCTGGCTGCGGCCGATACGTCGCATCAGTATCTCTCTGACCGACGGGCCTTGAATCTATGCCAGCCGCAGCACTGCAACTCGACGAGCTTCTATATGATTCACTCGACGAGCTATCGCTACCGGACGTTTACCTGCGACTGCGCGAACTAATGGAATCGGAACACGCTTCGATCGACGACGTGGCCGAGATCCTGGCGCTCGACCCGGCACTGGCGGCTCGCACGCTACGCATGGCCAACAGCGCCTTTTACGGCTTCCGCTCAGAGGTCGATACCATCTCGCGTGCGGCCAGCATCCTGGGCATGCAAAAAATCCATGACTTGACCCTGGCCGCAAGCGTATCCACGGCATTCGAGAATGTCACCAACGAGTTGCTGGACATCAATACCTTTTGGTATCGCAGCGTGCACTGCGGCTTCCTCTGCCAGGCCATCGCGCAGGGCTCTGGAATGCGCAACACTGAGAGCCTGTTCGTGCGCGGCCTGCTCCATGATATTGGCCACTTGGTCCTGTTCAGCCACTATCCAGCCGAATGCCGCAGGGCACTAGCAAAATCTGATGAGGGTCTGGATGCGCGACTCTATGCCGAGCAAGAGTTGATCGGCGTCGACGCGATGCAGTTCGCCGCGGAACTAGCCCGCGTCTGGCAGCTACCCAAGTCATTCGTCGACAGCTTCACCCATCTGATGCGCCCAGAAGACGCGGTCGGCAGCCTGGCACGCGAAATCGCAGTCTTGCACATTGCGGTGCAGTTCAGCTTCGGCATCGATTCGGATCTACTGATCGAAGACATAGTGCAGCACATTCGCAACCCGATCTGGCGACTGGCCGATCTGCCACCCGAGGTGGGGGCCGCTGCACTGGATGCATCATCGATGGAGATGGTCGACGCCATGTACTTAGTCCTCACACGCGATGAGCGCACGCTCTAGTAAGGCACCCTGAGCAGAGATTGCGCCACATGCAGTGTCGCGCCCGTAGGCTGAGTGCAGCCCATCGGCCCAGAAACCAGCGAAACGGCTAATCCACGACGCACCCCTGACCGGCCAGCACACTCACTCGGCAGGCTCGACCAACAAGACGACGCCATCGGCCGCGGTAACCCGTACCCGACTGCCCGAATCGGCATCTGTCCCGCTGACCCGCCACAGGGTATCGCCGACCTTTACCTTGCCGTAGCCATTCTGGATCGGCGATTCCAAGACCAACACCCGGCCGATGTACTGCTCGGCACGTCGGTTGAGCGTGGGCTGTTCACTTTCCTCGGGGTGGCGTCTATGCCAAGTACGCCAGCCGACGATGCTGACCAAGGACAGGACCGCGAACAAAATCAGTTGCCACTCCCAGCCCAGCAACGGAACCAACCAGGCCACTACGCCAAGCACCAGCGCAGCGATCCCCATCCACAAGAAGAAAGTCCCTGGCAGCAGGGTCTCGGCAATAATTAAGAGCAACCCCAAGATCCACCAATGCCAGAAATCCGGCTGATAACCCTCGATCATTTGGCTTGTTTCTCAAACGCGCTCTTGGCCAGTTCGGCGACCCCACCCAGTGCACCGATCACGCCACTCGCCTCTACCGGCATAAAGATCAGCTTCTGATTGGGTGCCGTACCGATGGTCTGCAACGCCTCGACGTACTTCTGCGCAACGAAGTAGTTGACCGCTTTGACATCACCCTGGGCAATCGCCTCGGAGACCATGCTGGTGGCCTTGGCCTCGGCCTCGGCCAATCGTTCGCGTGCCTCGGCCTCGCGGAACGCAGCCTCTTTGTCACCCTCGGCGGCAAGAATGGCCGCCTGCTTGTCACCGTCGGCCTTGAGGATCTCGGCCTGGCGCTGGCCCTCGGCCTCGAGTATCGCGGCGCGCTTGTCTCGCTCGGCCTTCATCTGGCGGGCCATCGCATCCACCAGATCGGTCGGCGGTGTAATGTCCTTGATCTCGATACGGGTGACTTTTACGCCCCAGGGTGTGGTGGCCTCGTCGACCACCGTCAGGAGGCGCGCATTGATATCGTCACGTTTTGAGAGCAATTCATCCAGATCCATCGATCCCATCACCGTCCGAATGTTGGTCATGGTCAGGTTGAGGGTCGCATACTCTAGATTGTTGACCTCGTAAGCCGCCTTGGCGGCATCCAAGATCTGATAGAACACCACGCCATCGACCGAGACCATGGCATTGTCCTTGGTGATGATCTCCTGGGTCGGCACATCCAGTACTTGCTCCATCATATTGAGCTTGTGTCCGATGCGATCGACCACTGGAATGATCAGGTTCAGCCCGGGACGCAGGCTGCGCATGTAGCGACCGAAGCGTTCGACCGTCCATTCATTCCCCTGGGGCACAGATTTGACCCCCAGAAACAGGATGATGACCGCCAGGCCGAACAAAAACAGGGTAAAAACGCCAAACTCGCTCATCTGCAGCCTTCCATGTGGAACCAACTGGGGCGCAGTATAACCGCGCCGCGGCGGCGCCGAAAAAGACCCGCTCCCGCCACCACCAATCCCCGCGATGCGGTAGCCTCGCACGATTTCGTATCGTCAAAACAGGTTACAATCATCGAAAGACTCGCGATTCCGGCGATCGATGTATAGCAAGCCCCACAATGCGCCATCGCGCAGCAGTCCAGATACCCACCAGCGTGGCCATGACAAGGTCAGTCGTATCCCGGTCAAGGTCGAGCCTAAGATCCAGAGCGACCGCAAGCCGAATTGGATTCGTGCCAAGGTGCCTAGCGGCCCAGGTGTGTCTCGAATCAAACGCATCCTGCGCGAACGCCGGCTCAGCTCGGTCTGCGAAGAGGCGCAGTGCCCGAATCTCGGCGAGTGCTTCAGTCACGGGACAGCGACCTTCATGATCCTGGGTGACATCTGCACCAGGCGCTGCCCATTCTGCGACGTGGCCCATGGCAGACCACAACCACCGGTGGATGAAGAACCACGGCAGCTCGCCGAGGCAATCGCCGAGATGGCGCTGCGCTATGTCGTTATCACCTCGGTCGACCGCGACGATCTACGCGACGGTGGTGCAAGTCACTTCGCTGCCTGTATCGCCGCGGTGCGCGACCGCCGGCCGGAAACGCGTATCGAGATCTTGGTGCCGGATTTTCGTGGCCGCACGGCGGTGGCGCTAGACGCACTATCCGCGCAGCCGCCGGATGTCTTCAACCATAACCTAGAGACCGTGCCACGTCTGTATCGCCAGGCACGTCCCGGTGCCGACTACCGCGAGTCGCTCGCGCTGCTCCAGCGATTCAGGTCAGCGCGAACCGATGTCCCGACCAAATCCGGGATCATGCTCGGACTTGGCGAGACGCGCGCCGAGATCGAGCAGGTAATGCGCGACCTGCGCGAACACGACTGCGAAATGTTGACACTAGGGCAATACCTGCAGCCCAGTCGCGACCACCTGGCTGTGCAACGTTACGTACATCCCGACGAATTTTCTGAGCTGGCCGAACTCGGCACCCAACTGGGTTTTTCAAACGTCGCCAGCGGTCCTATGGTGCGCTCCTCCTATCATGCCGATCTACAGGCCAACCCTGTTCTCGACTAGTGGAGCTGGATGTCCTGACCCGCAGCTTGCTCAAGCTGTTTGTGCTGCCGCCCGGCGCGCTGCTGCTACTGCTGCTCATCGGCTGGCTATTCGCCAAGCGCGTGCTCGGCCGGGTGCTGATCTTGATCGCTTTCCTGGGCTTTTACCTGCTTTCCACACCGGCGCTACTGCGTACCCTGGCGAGCCATGTAGAGACCATCGCTGCGCCCGAGCCCGCAGAACTGCGTGACAGCGGTGCCGAGGCCATCCTGGTCTTGATGGCCGGGGTGCGGCAAATCAACCCCGAACTGGGCGGCGCCGATGCACTATCCACGCTGAGCCTCGAACGCATCGACTATGGGCTCGCTCTACACCGGCGTACCGGCCTACCGATCCTGCTCAGTGGCGGCAGTGTACGCGGTGATACCCGACCGCTTGCGGAGCTAGGGGCTGACTGGCTGCAGGACCGCGCCGGCGTGAAGGTCGTGACGGTCGACAGCGACAGCCGCGACACTTGGGAAAACGCACGCAACAGTGCAGAAACCCTGCACCGGCTTGGCATTAAGCGTGTCCTGCTGGTCACCCATGCCTTCCATATGCCGCGCGCAATGCTCAGTGCCAAGACGGCCCAGATCGACGCGATTGCCGCACCATTCGCGTTTAAACACACACCCGCCGAACTGGCCCCACCAGCCAGACCAGTAGACTGGCTACCGCAGCCGGGAATTCTGGGTCAAAACTATCTCCTACTCCACGAGGCGGCGGGCCTAGCCTGGTACCGCCTGAGCTTGCAATGAGGCGATTTCAGATACCTGGCGTCGACTACAATCACATCACAATGTATACACAGCTCGCCTTTTTAGGCTAGGCTAGTGACGAGACTGCTGCCTGTCTGTCACAGCAAGGTGGGGGGGACGGACCAGTAGATAATTGGGGGTAGTGCGTGCGGAATCTGTTTTGCGGAGTTGGGCTGCTGGCGGTGTGTTGGTGCGGGCTGGCGCAAGCGCAGGAGTTCACCTCGCTGGCCGACCGTTCGCAAGCGGTATTGGCAGCACTGGATGCCGATGCACTGATCGTCACCAGTGCCGAAGAACGCTCGCTCGACTCGCTGAGTCTGCACCTGCAGCAGTGTCGCAATTACCCGTACAGTGAAACTGCGTCTGGGGTTCACGGCTCGCGTATCCTGATCGCAGACCTGAGACAAGGGTTAGAGACTGGCATGCGCTGCCTGTCCGGTGACGGCCCGATGGGGCGGTTGCACTCTTATCACGAATACCAGGCACATCGTCTGCTGCTGCTGTTCGAGGCTAGGCAAGCGAAAACCGTGAAGTGCGTCGAGGATGCAATGTTCGCCACTGCCGTGGCGACCGGCCCGCGTGGCAGCTCGATCGAAGACCCGCTGTACCGCCAACTGCGCACAGTCGAACACCCTGCGATAGTCATCGATACTTATCGGCTCGGCGGGGTTCTCAGCCGGCAATTCGACGACGAAACCTACCGCAGCTTCTTTCATTTAGCGGATTCGCAGATCATCGAGCATCGCCATGGCCAACCCTTGCGACCGGCCAATCTACACCGCTACAAAAATCGCTCGGGGTTGCTCTTCCACGAGGTCATCCACTGGCTCGGCCACGAGCACAGCGCCCTTTACCCGGATCTTGCACACCTATACGAAACCTGCTGCTTCGCGGGCAGCGATTACATCGGTGATGCACGACGCAATCGGGAACACCAGGAGACCGCTTGCGACATCCTGCGAGACGACGAGCTCTGGAGCAGCAGCCACAGACCTTACCGCCAAATGCGCCTATGGCATCTGAAGGGCTACGATGCCTTCAAAGGGCGAATGCGAGCTGACTACGATTTGTGAATACAGGTGGATTACGGGACTTCACAACGATTGGCGCTGCAAACGTCGCCAGGTTTCCTGCAAGACGCGCGCATCACCGCTGGCCCGATGGCGGCGTAGACCGAGGTCTTGCGCCACCTCCTGCTTGACCTCGTCCCAGTGTGCCCGCTGAGCGTCGTCCATCAGATCTGAGATGTCTGCAATCTTGAAAGTCTGCTGCATATTTGCCTCATCGTACAACTTGCCCACCCAGGACATATCGAACGACCAAGCATCGCTATACACGATCTTGCGCTGCAGCAGCTCGTTGAGGCGCCAGGCGATCTCCTGCACAGGCCGCCCATAGCTGAATAGCGTCTCCCTGGTGATGCCATGCACCTGCTCCGCAGCCGCGTCCCAGTGCTTCCAGGTACGCGGAGGACTCACCAAAAAGCAATGCGGCGCCCCATCCGGCAGGACCAGACCGATCTCGATCGGGTAGCTTCCCTTACCGAAACCGGACGCCTCAACGTCGATAGTAATTGGCTCGTTCGTCATCTGCAGGTGCACTCGATTCCCTCCGTAGGCGCAGCGCGGAACAGCTGGCCTCACGCGTCATCCGGCTTCGTCCAGATGATCGTTATAGCGTTCCATCAAATAGCATAGGCAATCTTGCCGGATGACAATCGGGTCACAAGTCAGCATGGACGGCATCACCGGAACCTTGGTCAACAGGCGCCCCTCCTCAACAGTGAAATAGCGATCCGCCACATGCCGGTCATGTTCATCTCGAACATCGAGCGGCAACTCCGAACCCGTGTCGTCGCACTCAGCGATCAAGGTACCGACCGGTAGCTCACGAAAGTTCATCGCATCGAGATCGCGAGGGAAGCGAATTCGGGCGGCATCCGGACCACAGGTGAAGTCATGCTCCGGCGGTACTCGAACGATCGCCTCTGTATGGTAAAGATCGATATCCTGGGGCGCCACTGGGTGGCTCGGGATCTCCACCATATGTAGGCAAGCATTCAAATATTCTGTCGCATGTTCGACGCCGTAGCGCTGGCCGACCTTACCGCACTCAAGCGTCACCGAAGGTCCCAGCGCCGCCATTGCCATGGAGGCCACGCCACGTGGTCGCACGAAATACACCACAGTCCGACCAAAAAGGACCGCCAAATGCAACGACTGATGCTCCAAGACGTTGACGCAGGCGTAGTGTGGATTGACGCCAGTGTTGTTGTGGATATCGACCGAAGCAAAAATCTCGCGATCGGCCATGCGATCCATGACCTCGCGCATCAACTGATGTGTCTCTGTGCCATCGGTCTGACTACCCGGCCAAACCCGATTAAAATCTGGCTGATCCGGCAGATGCCGCACGTTTTGCTCAGCTGCGGCAGTATTGCCGATGAATAAACTGAGCGAGCGCGGCAGCTCGAAGCCGTCGTTGCTCAGATAGCCACGCAGCACGCCGCGAATGGCATCCCAACCGGCGGTCTCGTTGCCGTGCATCAGCACTGACACAAACAGGGCGGGGTCACGCCGACCTTGCAGGTGAAACAAGGTAGGCCCGCCCAATATGGCGTGCAACCCATCGGCCGGTGTCTCCAACATCGAAAGGGGCATTTCATCGCGCTCGCGCAACACGTCTTTCAACTCAGACCCCATTGATATACTGCTTGGTTGCTGTCCTGGTGCTTAGCATACGCAGTTACCAGACCGACAAAATCCCGGCCGTGCTTATCGACCCAGGCCCGCTGCCATGCCGCCCCATTCATCTGTTCCTGCGCCCGACCCCGAATCACGGCAAGCCAACGCTTGGCCTCGCTCGATGATATCCCTGCCAGACCCAATCCCTCCACGGCAAGCTCGAGCAGATCTGACAAGAGCAAATCGGCCAAGGCCTGTGGGGCAGACCCCATCCAGCAAATCGGCGCCGCTAGGCCGTGTCGCGCTGCCGCATAGAAGTTGGCATACGCCGCTTCGAAAGGCATCAAATCCTCCCAGCGTTCCGACGAGCGCATCAGGGCCTCGAACAAACCGAGAAACAAGGCCGTATTGGCAATCGCATCGCGCGGTGTCGGACCTGCCGCCACCACGCGGTGTTCTATTCGGCAGTGTGGCTCACCGCCACCACTGAAGCCTATCAACGGCCTATTCCAACGCCAGATGGTACCGTTATGCAAACGCAGATGGGCGAGCTCTTCCGGTGGCGAATCCATGAGATCCGGGAGGATCACTGGGTAGCGGCGGCAATTTGCCTCGAAGCATTCGATGATACCCTCATCGGCATAGCGAACACCGAAGGTCACCCGCTTGCTGTAGTCGCTGCCGCCCACCCCAACCGATTGCTCGAACAGCGGTATGCGAGTCTCGTCCCATAACCGATGCCGAAATAGAAACGGTGAATTGGCGCCTGCACCCACAGTAATCGCCGATAGCATCTTGCAGACATTGAATGCCCGGGCAGCCTCGGTGGCGTCGACCTCGACATGGATTTGTAACGAGGTGGTTGCTGCCTCGAGCATCACATCATCGTGGCGGTGCAGCAAATGCTCGTCACCTGCGATATCCACCTCGATCGGTGCACCATGACGCAGGCGAAAAATCTGATCATTGATGGCTTGATAGCGCTGCAATGGCGACATGTTCTTGAGCGAAAGATCACTGCTTCGTACGGTCGGCAGGATACCCGTCAGTATGGGCCTCAATCCGAGGCCGTCGGCAGCCATCCGACAGCACTGCCAGTGCTCGAGCAAGGCCTTGTGTACCGCGTCCAAGGCCCCGGAAGCCAACAATAGCGGGTCGGAATTGATTTCGAAATTGAAACGTGCGAGTTCGGGCACTACATAGGGGTCCTTCACCGCGGCGAGAAACTCCCGATTACGCGGCACCGGCCGGCCCTGTGCATCGACTAACCAACCTTCGATCTCAAAGCCGAAGCGGCGCGCGCGCGACTGCAATCGGCCCTGCGTCAACCAGGTGCCCAGGAGTCGCGTTTCTTGCTCTAGACGATCGCGAAACTCAGCGAAGGCCGCATCGTCGAAGTTGCTATCCGAGATCTCCTGCCCCATGGCCCCAAGACTAGCCGCTTCGCCCGGATAGGGCTTGTTCGACCTCGACCAGACGCCGCGGTGTCCCGACATCGATCCACCGACCTTGATGGTGCTCACCACTCACTCGGCCGGCACGCATGGCCGTCCGCAGTAGTGGGGCCAGCTTGAAGGCACCTGACACGCAGTCGGCGAACAGTGCAGCACGGTAGACCCCTATGCCGCTGAAGGTCAGGCACGGCTCACCATCTGAGAACAAGCGCCCGCCGGCGAGTCGGAAATCGCCCTGCGGATGATGGCTGGGATTGTCGACCATCACCAAGTGAGCATGGTCATCCGCGGCAAGCGTTAGGTGACGCGGGTCGAAATCGCTCCAGACATCACCATTGACCACCAGGAAAGGCCCCCTGCCGAGCAAGGGCAGGACCCGAAAAATGCCACCGCCGGTCTCCAAGGCTTGTTCCTCCGCCGAGTAACGAATACGCAACTGCCAGCGCGATCCGTCACCCAGCAGCTCCTCGATTTTCTCTCCGAGGTGGGCATGGTTGATGACCAGATCGCGAATTCCAGCGCTCGCCAGGCGTTCGATTTGCCACACGATCAGGGGCTTTCCAGCAACAGGTAGCAGCGGTTTGGGAAGGTGGTCGGTGAGCGGTCGCATACGTTCACCGCGGCCAGCGGCGAGGATCATTGCGGTGACAATGCCAGACTCAGCACTCAATGTTCAGATCGCTGGGCATGGTGATCGGCTGCCAACCCAGCCCAGAGCCCGGTCGGCTCAGGCCTTCGACTTCATTGCGTCAAAGAACTCCTGATTGGTCTTGGTCACCTTGAGTTTATCGAACAGGAATTCCATCGCCGCCAATTCATCCATCGGATGCAGAATCTTACGCAGGATCCACATCTTCTGTAGTTCGTTCTCCGGCATCAGCAACTCCTCACGGCGGGTGCCCGAGCGATTGATGTTGATCGCCGGGAAGATCCGCTTCTCGGCGATCCGGCGATCCAGATGCACCTCCATGTTGCCGGTCCCTTTGAACTCCTCGTATATCACGTCGTCCATTCGCGAGCCGGTCTCGACCAACGCGGTGGCGATGATGGTTAGGGAACCCCCTTCCTCCACGTTACGCGCCGCGCCGAAGAAACGTTTCGGCTTCTGCAGGGCATTGGCATCCACACCACCAGTCAACACCTTGCCCGACGATGGGATCACTGTGTTGTAGGCGCGGGCAAGACGGGTGATGGAGTCCAGAAGAATGACGACATCTTTTTTGTGTTCGACCAGCCGTTTGGCTTTCTCGATGACCATCTCGGCGACCTGGACATGGCGTGCCGCCGGCTCGTCGAAGGTCGACGAAATCACCTCGGCACGCACCGACCGCTTCATCTCGGTGACTTCCTCGGGACGCTCGTCGATAAGCAAAACGATCAAATAGCAATCTGGGTGATTGCTGGCGATCGACTGCGCAATGTTTTGCATCAGCATGGTCTTACCGGCCTTGGGTGGCGAGACGATCAGACCACGTTGCCCTTTGCCGATCGGCGCAACCAATTCGATGGTGCGCGCAGTAATATCCTCAGTACTGCCATTACCAATTTCGAGACTGAATTTCCGGTTCGCAAACAGCGGCGTGAAATTTTCGAACAGTATCTTGTGTTTCGCGTTCTCCGGCTTATCGAAATTGATCTCGTCGACCTTGAGCATTGCGAAATAACGCTCGTTGTCCTTCGGCGGGCGAATCTTGCCCGATACGGTATCGCCGGTACGCAAGCTGAAACGCCGAATCTGGCTCGGAGAGACATAGATGTCGTCCGGCCCCGCCAAATAGGATGAATCCTCCGATCGCAAGAAACCGAACCCATCAGACAAGATCTCCAACACCCCGTCGCCATAGATGTCCTCACCTTTTTTGGCGTGGGCCTTGAGGATCGCAAAGATCAGGTCCTGCTTGCGCGAGCGGGCAACGCCCTCGATGTTCATGGATTGCGCGAGCGAATTGAGCTCGGGCACAGGCATCTTCTTGAGTTCGGTGAGATTCATTTCCAGCCTTGGGAAAACGTTGTTGTATCAGAATTGTCTGAGGGACAAGGACGCGAGGGCGCCCGAAAGTGTCGGGAATTCAGAGGGAAAGTTCGGTAATCCCGAAAGGGATAGGTAATAAGTTTAGCACGCGTACTGCTTGCGTCCAGTCCGGTGCGCGGCAGCCCAGCGGTGCCACGCACCCTGGTGTCATAGGTTACTGTCGATAAATGCTGTCAACTGCGATTTCGACACGGCACCGACCTTGGTTGCCTCTACTTCACCGTCCTTGAACAGCATCAGGGTCGGAATCCCGCGAATACCGTAGCGCGGCGGGGTATTCGGATTATCGTCAATATTCAATTTGGCGATCTTCACCCGGCCATCGTATTCACTGGCAATCTCATCCAATACCGGCGCAATTGTCTTGCAGGGACCACACCACTCCGCCCAATAATCAACTAGAACCGGCTCGGCCGACTGCAGTACTTCAGTTTCGAAATTGTCGTCCGTAACGTGAACGATCTTGTCAATCACCGACTGTCTCCAGATAGTTTCGGAAAATTCGGAACTAGGAAGCCTGTTGAGGCGACCATTCGCACAAGCGGCACCCGTGCCGCACGTCGCTGCAGCCAAGAAGCTCCAGGCGGTTGACCTCATTTCAGCCCATCAGTCCACTTAATTCAAGCCCTTAGCGTCCTCGTAGCAGGAATTCGGGTATGCTTGATGGCCATGAGTGAAAAACACCTAACCAAGACACGATTCGACCAATTCCCCTTTTCGGACGCCATAATGGCCGGTCTTCGCGACGCGAGGTTCGAATACTGCACACCAATCCAAGCCCTCACGCTGCCGATTGCCCTCGATGGCCGCGATGTGGCCGGTCAGGCCCAAACTGGCACCGGCAAGACCGCTGCCTTTCTGCTCGCCACGCTGCATGTGCTTGATCAGGAACCCGCAGAACTATCCAGGAAGGCCACCCAGCCGCGCTCGCTGATGCTGGCGCCTACCCGGGAATTGGCGGTTCAGATCTATAACGACGCCCAGGTCCTGGCCGCCCACACCGGTCTCAAGGTCCGAGTGGTCTATGGCGGGACCGGCTATGACACCCAGCGCAAGGCACTCGAGGACGGTGTCGATATCTTGATTGGCACGCCCGGACGCACCATCGACTACTTCAAGCAGCATGTCTTCGATTTACGCGCCATCCAGACCCTCGTCCTAGACGAGGCCGATCGAATGTTCGACCTAGGATTCATCAAGGACATCCGCTATCTGCTTCGGCGTTGCCCACAACCCACTGACCGTCAAGGCATGCTGTTTTCAGCGACCCTGTCGTATCGGGTTACCGAGCTGGCTTACGAGCACATGAACAATCCGCAAAAAGTAGTCGTCGAGGCCGAGCAAATCACTGCCGACCGGGTGCGCGAAACCGCCTACATGGTGGCCAACGACGAAAAGATTCCGCTATTGATAGGGCTGATGCGCCGGCTCGAAGAGGCGCGCATTATTGTATTCATCAACACCAAGCGCGAAGCCGACAAGGTGTGGGGATTTCTCGAGGGCAACAACTACCAGGCAGCGATCCTGTCCGGCGACGTACCGCAAAAGAAGCGGCTCAGCCTGTTACGACGCTTTTCCAGCGGCGAAGTATCGGTGCTCGTAGCGACCGACGTCGCGGCGCGCGGTCTGCACATCGAGGGTGTGAGCCACGTGATTAATTACGATCTGCCAGAAGATGCAGAAGACTACGTCCATCGAATCGGGCGGACCGCGCGCGCTGGCGCCGAGGGCGATGCGATTTCCTTCGTGTGCGAGACCTACGCCTTCTCTCTTCCCGACATAGAGCACTACATCGGCCACAAAATCCCAGTTGGCCCAGTGTCTATTGAATTACTTGCCGAGATCGACCCGAAGAGTCGAGTGCGGATCGGAAAGGGCGACCGACTGCAGCGGCGCGACGCCGGCGGCCGCAGCAAGCAACGCGCTGCGCAACCGACCAGCAAACGAACTGCAACGAGTGAAGGGACCGCCGCCAGCGACCGCCCGCGTCGCCGCCGGCGGCGCAAACCCAAGAGCGGAGGTGCCGCGCCGGCATGAGCCAACCGCTGCTTGCGGTCGACAACAAGTGCAGCCGATGCCTTGGATCGACCTGCTGTACCTATACCACCGAGGCCCTGGGGAGTCTGCGCTCTAAGGCCGATTTTGATCATCTGCTATGGCAAGTATCGCACGAGCACGTCGAAGTCTACCGCGATCGAGATGGCTGGTTTCTGCTGATTCGTGGGCACTGCGAACACCTCCAGGGTGATGGTAGCTGTGGCATCTACGCACACAGGCCCCAGGTCTGTCGAGACTACAGCAACGACTGGTGTGAGTACGACGAGCCCGCCGAGACCCATTTCACACATCACTTTCGTAATCACGCCGAGCTGCTGGAATATTGCCGCCGACGGTTCAAGCGCTGGACCAGCTGAACTATCCTCTGCGCCTCAGCCGCAAGGCTGACCGAATCCAGAGGTCTTGATGTCACAATCCACCCCACTCCCCATGCCGCTGATTGTCTGCCGTGCGGCCCAGTTCGCCAATATCAGACTAACGCGTACTCGCCAGGTTCATCTCTGAGCACCGGCAGTGATCAATATGCGCAGTCTGCAAGCAGCACCTAACACGGCCCCCGAAGAGCTGCCGAGCTACCGCATGCGTTACGCCCAGATCGTCACAGTGTTGGCGGCTGCGGTCGCCTTGGTCGCATTGCTTGCCTTGCAGTATGTGAACACACTGATCGAGCAAAGCTCGCGTGAAGCCGAACGACGTGAGCAAAGCATCGCTTTTCTTAACGACGGCTTTAGTCAGCTCTATCGGGTGCGCCAACAGCTACACGGCTTTCTCCTGACACCACTGGAATCACGGCAAGCGGAACTCGATATCGCGCTGCTACGTCTGCAAAGCGCCTTGTTGCGGTTCGCCGAGTTCGCCGACGTCGGCCAAGACCCGGACGTGGCCGAGGTTGCTCGCAACCTACATGAGGACGGTCGAGATCTCGAGGAACAGATACGCAAGCTGGTCGAGATCAGGCACAACCCCGCGCTTTGGTTTCCCGCGACTGCCTTGATCGAGCAAGAACTGCAATCAAACAGCAGTCTTTTCATCGCCGAAGTGGATGCGCTGTCGGGCTTGGTGAAGAAGCGCGCGAGCGTCACTGAACAGCCGCTTCTGATCGCGCTGTACGAGCTGCATAAGGCCTGGCTACGCATGGTCAGTGAGTTTCGCCTAATGGTCGCCGACCGTTTTGGCGCCTATACGTTAGATCCGCAAGTAGGAACTCAAGGGCGAATGCTCAACATACAGCGGTACGCGGACCAGGTCGATGCGCTGTTGGCCGGACCACTTGTGCAGCGGGCCAACCAAGACATTGCACTGGTACAGGCCAAACTTCGAGTTCTGCGACAGCATGCGGCCGCCTGGCAAGGCGGCTACCGCAAGTTGGTGAAGATGCTTCAGGGGGAAGACTGGCGCACAGACCTACAATTACTGCGCGAGCGCATCGACCCACGACTGCGTGAGATAGAACAGCAACTCGAGCTACTTAGGGTGAAGATGCAAGCGCAGCGACGAGCCCAGATCAATGCCCTGACCGACCTCAGCATCCGCCTCAGCCGCGTGGTCTTTGCCGCGTTAGGCGTCATGCTGATGTTTGGCATCTTGGCCTACCTGAGTCTGGATCGTTGGATCCTGCGACCGATCCGCGAGCTGGCGGAAAACCTAAAGGCCAGTATCAGTCACAGCGATGCCGCGCCATCGGTCCCCCCCGCGGTCCGTGAGACCCATGATCTACTCAACGCCTTCGCGGCAATGCAAGAGCGCGTGCAGATGCGTGAACGCGAACTCGACCATCTCGCCCATCACGATGCATTGACCGGCCTACCGAATCGGGCATTTTTCCGGCGGCGTCTGGCGGAAGCCATTGCGACTGCGCAACGTAACGCCATGCCGGTCGGTGTGCTGTTCATGGATCTCGACCGTTTCAAACAGGTCAACGACAGCTACGGTCATGCTGCCGGCGACCAAATGCTCGTTGAAATCAGTGAACGATTACGCAAAGTATTTCGCCAAGAAGACGTAATCGCCCGCCTCGGTGGTGACGAGTTCGCCATAATTTTGCAGAACTTACACGAACGTACCGAGATGACCTGGCTGGCACAGAAGGCGCTGGGTGCCATCCAGCGACCCTACGAGTTCAATGGCCACGTCTCTTACAGCGGTGCCTCGATCGGAATCGCCGTGGCCCCCGGCGACGGCACCGATCCAGATCGCTTGATCCAACTCGCCGATACAGCGATGTATGCTGCCAAAAAAGAAGACGGTTCGAGCTACCGCTTTGTGAGTCCAGAACTGACTGCCCATGCCGCTGCACAGCATGCCTTGGAGAACGAGTTACGCGAGGCGATCCGGCATCAGCAGTTGGCCCTACACTTCCAACCGGTGCTGAGTGCCGATGGCGGTGACTTGCACTGTTACGAATCCCTATTGCGCTGGCCACATGCCGAACAAGGCATGCTAAAACCCGCTGCCTTCATGAATGCCTTGGCCGATACCGGCCTATACAGCACCATCAGCGACTGGGCACTGGACCGGATACAGGGTGAGCGGCCCAGCGAACATGCAGTCATCTCGATCAACTTGAGCGCCCGGTTGTTACATGACGGGGCCTTCGCGCAGCGTCTGCTCAAGCGCATCGACAGCGGCCGCTTGGTCGCCGACGAGCTAATCCTCGAGATCACGGAAGACACTTTGGAAACAGATTTGCGTGTAGCGGCCCGCGTCTTGCATGAGCTGAAGCGCCGTGGCGTACGCATCGCGCTGGACGACTTCGGTACTGGCCAGGCGTCACTCAGCCATCTACGCCGGTTTCCCTTCGACTACATCAAGATCGATCAGTCGTTTGTCGCCGGCATCGGCCAGGTGCCTAACGATGAGAAGCTGATCCAGGCGATCATCCGGCTCGCCCACGCACTGGGTATGCGGGTGGTGGCCGAGGGTGTCGAAACCGACCAGCAGCGTGAATTTCTTATCGCCGAGGCATGTGACTACATCCAGGGATATCTGATCGGCAAACCGGCCGCTAGCGGCTGATCACGATAGCCTTGGCAGGTACTACTCGGCCGTGGGGTTGTGGCCTTACCAGCAGTCAGTAACCGGCAAGTTGCCGGCGCAACCCTGGCAACAGCTCCGAAAAGCCACTCACCGCCGGGAAGTCATCGATCACCTGCTCGGCCTGGCGTGTGTCTGGTTTGCGAATGGCCAGCAGATGGGCAATGCCGTAGTGCCGGGCCGAATGCAGCACCGCGAGGTTGTCGTCGACGAATAAGGTGCGCTGCGGGTCGAACACCTCCGTGCACTGTAGCCTGGACCAAAAACCGCTGTCTTCCTTCGGCAGACCCAGGTCATGCGCACACACCACGTGGTCCAAGCGATCGCCTAGCTCGGTACGGCGCAGTTTGAGCCGCAGCACCTTCTGATGGGCATTGGTGACCAGGACCCGTCGCTTACCGGCCCGCTGCAACAAATCCAGAAAATCCGCAACCTGCGGGTGCATAGCGATCAGGTGATCGATTTCCTCCTTGAGCAGTGCAATGTCCAGCCCAAGCTCACGGCTCCAGTGATCCACGCAATACCACTCCAAGGTGCCCTGGATATCGCGATAGCGCGCCAATAGCTGGTCTTTGGCCGCTGCAAATGAAATGCCGCGCGCCTCGGCGTAACGCCGGGGCACGTGCTCGTGCCAGAAATGGTTATCAAAGTGCAGATCGAGCAGCGTGCCATCCATATCGAGCAGCACTGTGTCGATCCTATTCCAATCAGGCACCGGGGTTCCCCGCCAAGTCTGGTTTTGTATGATGATGTGCCGACGGGATAGTCCGCCGCCAATCGACACATGGAGCTCACGATGGACCCACAGGTACAGGGGCTACTCGAAATCGCTCAGTCAGCCGGACGAGCAGTTTTGCAAGTCTACCACCGCGATTTCGCCGTTGGGCACAAAGAGGACGAATCACCGCTCACCGAGGCAGATCTCGCTTCGCATCACTGCATCGTGCACGGCCTCGCCGAACTCGAACCCGGACTGCCCATTTTATCCGAAGAGGGCGCCGACATTCCCTTCGCTGAGCGCGGCCGTTGGTCACGCTATTGGCTTATCGATCCGCTCGATGGCACGCGCGAGTTCATCAAACGCAACGGCGAGTTCACGGTGAACATCGCCCTGATTGAAAACGGTGTCCCGGTTGCTGGTGTCGTACATGTACCAGTGAATGGAATCAGCTACCTGGGGCGGGCAGGTGTCGGTGCCTGGAAGATCGGCACCGAGGGTAACATCGAAGCGATCAGGGTCAGCGAGCAGATGCAACGCCCGGTGCGGGTCGCCGGCAGCAGATCCCACGCCGGCGATAGCCTACAACGCTTCTTGGAACGCCTCGGTGATCACCAAATCCTCAGCATGGGCAGTTCGCTCAAGCTATGCCTGGTGGCAGAAGGTGCGGCCGATGTCTATCCTCGTCTCGGCCCCACCTCGGAATGGGACACCGCAGCGGCTCAGGCAGTAGTCGAAGCAGCCGGCGGCCTGGTCACCGACACCCAACTCAAACCGCTGCGCTACAACACCAAGGATTCGCTCTTGAATCCGCACTTCATCGTATTCGGTGATCACTCGCAAGACTGGGAGGGCTATCTTTGATCGGACCGCTGCTGCGGCCTCGTGTGTTTTCAGCATACCCAGTGATGCTGCTGTATCTGGGTCTGGCAATCGCCTCGCATCCAGCCAACTCACTATCGACCGCTGACAATCCCCTGCAGTTCGACGATGCACCTTTGGAGTCACCGATCGACTACCCGGACTGGTTCAAGATCGGCTTCCTAGAACTCAAAGAGGACCTGGCCCAGGCCGTCGCACAGGGCAAGCAAGGTCTGATCGTCTACTTTGGGCAGGAGCACTGCGCCTACTCTGAAAGACTGATGGAGGTGAATTTTCAGACGCCCGACATCGTCGAATACACCAGACGCTACTTCGATGTGGTTCCGGTCGACATCTGGAGCCCGGAAACCCTGACCACGCCGGACGGTGCGGTCCTAAGTCAGCGCGACTATGCGCTCGCATTGGATACCAATTTCACGCCATCGCTGGTGTTCTACGACGCCACGGGGCAGGTCGTGCTGCAGCTGCGCGGTTACTATCCGCCCTACTTATTTCGCGCCGCGCTAGAGTATGTCGCCGATGGGCACTATGCACGCGAGGCCTTCCGGGCCTACATAGCACGTGGCGACCCGACCCTGCGCTTTGAACCCGGTGACCTGATCGACGAACCCTTCTTTGTGCCACCGCCGCATAACCTAGATCGCAGGCACTTGGTATCGGAACAGCCACTGGCGGTCTTCTTCGAGCAAGGCAACTGCCATGCCTGCGACATACTGCACACCCAGCCGCTACAGCGTCCTGAAGTGCGCGCACTGCTCGACAAAATCGAGAGCGTGCAATTGGACATGTGGTCGGACGCACCAGTGATCAAACCCAACGGTCAGCCCAGCACAGCGCACCAGTGGGCCGCCGATCTCGGTATCTTTTACGCACCCACGATAGTGTTCTTCGACGAACGCGGCCGCGAAGTCATCCGCGTCGATTCAGTCGTACGTCAATTCCGGCTGCGGCGCGTCCTCGACTATGTCGTCAATCGTGGCTATCGCAAAACGCCTGGCTTCCTAGGGCCTGTTCACACTACACGAGGCGCAGCGTTGCTGCCCCAAAACGTGTTAGGCAAGGCGCGAGGAGAGAGGTTTAGTGAGCCTAAATGAACGACGAGCAACGCCGCGTGGCGCGTTTTGGGGCGCAACCCGAAGGGACGGGGCCGTCGC
>JANQRK010000100.1 GCA_028284585.1 Chromatiales bacterium | reverse complement strand
GTGAGGCTCCTCGCGTTGCCATCGCAAATGCCCGTTGATACCCTGCAACGACAAAGTCGCTCGGTAATTGATCCGTCAGTTTCCCTCGGTAATCACACTTCCACAGCTCGTTGACCGCTTTGCAAAGCAATGTTTTCGCTGTCATATGAATCGTCGACAGATATCATCCCCGCATCTGTAACTCGGCGTAATCCGCAGCAATACAACTCTTGGCAACACTTCTGGCCGAACCTCTTCCTGGGGAGTGGCTTGCCGGGCTGACATTGAACGTGCGCTTTGTGGCACCAACTGGATTTTCCAAGCATAGATTCGATTGATGGCTTCGGGCCGTTCGACCGGATTTCCCGGCCCATGACCGGTAACTGCCCCACGGCAGACCTTGCCGGCTCGGCGCCTAAACGAGCGCTCCAGCCGAGCAAGAGACAGCTACATTGCCGAACGCCACCGCGCAGCCCCCTCGAAGCCGCGGTGCCGACAAAGAACACGGCACCAGAAAGCAGGCTAAGGACGGTCGTCCTTGAACATGCGCCAGCCGCTGATCATGGTGCTGATCAGACTCTGGCGGGACATGATGTCTTCGCGCACCGCGGTATAGACGTGCATCATCACGAACACGATGATGATCCACATCCCCCAGTGGTGCCATAGACGCACGTCTTGGCTCTGACCGGCCAGGGGGATGAGCCATCCGAACAGGGTGTCCTGCCAGGTGCCTAGCCCGGTCTGCTCGGAATACAGCGCGAAGCCCGTGAGCACCATGGCAAAGCCGCCGATCGTGATGATGGTCACCATGAAAAGGTGTCCCAGCGGATTGTGACCGATGTATTTCTTCGGTTCTTTCTCCATGAAGGCGTACCAGCGCGCCTCGTGCACCAGCTCTTTCCAGAAGCTACCGCTGAACACCGGCATGCTGAACAGCTGCCTGGCATAAGTGTTACCGACCAGGGCCCAGTACAGGCGGCCGATGAAGGCGATCGTGAACACATAGGCCGCCGCGAAGTGCACGAACCGGATATAGCCCATCACGAAGTGATCGCTGGCCTCGCCCGGCATCGAGGGGAGCGGGTTGGCGATCAGGTAACCGGTGATCGACAACAGCACAATGGACAGTGCGTTGACCCAATGCCAGATGCGTACCGGCGCCTCGTAGACATAGACCGCCGTGCGTCTTACCGTCGTCTGCATTTGTAATTCCTCCTCGATCGGTAGCGCCGCTGCATGGCGTCGCTATCAGACACGCCCGAAACGCTGCAGCGCGATCGCCCCGACACATAACACCAGGATCAACAGATAGCCGTGCTCACCCAGCAGGTGGACGATCCCCGACAACATACCGTCTGCACCATGCGGACCCGGGTGTGCATGGACGGCACCGATCGTCAGTAGGCCGGCCGCGAATGTCGCCGTTTTGTTCAACAGGTTTTGCATTGCTCGATCTCCGAAATCTTTCAGCGCACAGTGACCTTGGCAAGCTCTTCGCCTTGTTCGCTCATCACATGAGTGGAGCAGGCCAGGCAAGGGTCGAAGCTGTGCAATGTGCGCAGGATCTCGACCGGCTCGTTCTTGCGTTCGACCTTGGTGTTCAGCAGTGCGGCCTCGAAGGCACCGATGTTGCCCTGCTCGTCGCGCGGTGAACCATTCCAGGTGGTGGGAACCACGCACTGGTAGTTGTCGATTCGGGTGTCCTTGATACGGATCCAGTGTCCCAGCGCACCGCGCGGTGCCTCGGTGAAACCGACACCCTTGGCCTCTTTCGGCCAGGTCGATGGCTCCCAGTTGTCGACATTGGCCGTGGACGAATCACCGGCCTTGACGTTGGCCAGCAGTTTGTCCATGAAATAGCGCATCTGATCGGCCGCCCATTGGGCTTCCAGGGCACGCGCCGCGGTACGACCCAGGGTGGAAAACAGCGCGTCGATCGGCGCATCTAGCTCCTTTAGCACGAACTTGACCTGCTCCGTGATCGCCTCGTGTCCCTGGGCGTAACCGATGATGTAACGGGCCAGCGGACCGACCTCCATCGCATGGCCCTTCCAGCGCGGTGCCTTGATCCAAGAATACTTGGCGTCCTCGTCGATCTCCTTGATATGGGTACGCGTGCCCAGGGTATTCGGGCCCAGCTCGTAATTGGGCTCGGTGACGCCGTCCCAGGGATGCAGGCCCTTGGCCTCGTCGGGGTACTTGTACCAGGCGTGTGGCACGAACTCCTGGATCTCATTCGCATCGCGCAGGTTGACCGGGTAGACCTCCTTGAGGTTGCCATTGATGATCGCGCCACGCGGCATCATCAGGTTGCCATCGGAGTAGTCGTTGGCCCGGTCGGGGATATCGCCATACGACAGGACATTCATACTGGACAGACCGCCACCGTACAGCCAGCCCTTGTAGAATTTGCCTATTGCCAGGACATCCGGGATGTAGACGTTATGGATGAACTCCCGCGTCTGGTCGATGATGAACGAGATCTGGTTCAGCGTGACCATGTTGAGCGGTGCGCCCGAACTGCCGGTTTCATCCATGTTGATTGGGCAGGGTACGCCGCCGACGATCCAGTTCGGATGCGGGTCCTTGCCACCGAGAATGGTGCGGATCTTCATGATCTCTTTCTGGAAGTCGAGCGCCTCTAAGTAATGAGTGACCGCCATCAGATCGGCCTCCGGCGGTAGCAGGTACGCCGGGTTGGTCCAGTAGCCGTTTTTGAACGGGCCGAGCTGGCCACTCTCGACGAATTTTTTCAGACGATTCTGGATGTCGCGGAAATAGCCCGGCGACGACTTGGCATGCCGCGGTGACACCATTTTTTGTAACTCCGAGGTCGCCTTCGGATCGGCCTTGAGCGCATTGACCGGGTTCACCCAGTCCAAGGCGTGCAGATGATAGAAATGCACCAGGTGGTCATGCGCCTGCAGGGTCAGCTGCATGAGGTTGCGGATCGAGTTGGCGTTCTCCGGGATCTCGATGCCCAAGGCATCTTCCACGCAGCGCACCGAACACAGCGCATGCGTCCCGGTGCAGACTCCACAGATACGCTGCACGAAGGCCCAGGCATCGCGTGGGTCACGCCCTTTAAGGATCACCTCGAGCCCGCGCCACATGGTGCCGGTCGAAACCGCGTTGCGGATCATGTTGTCATCGTCGATGTTCACCTCGCAGCGCATATGGCCTTCGATACGGGTGACCGGGTCGACCACCACACGCTGACCGCTGTTGTCGAGTTGGAAGCCGTTTGGAGTCGTGCGGACGCTCATTGCTCGTCACCTCCTTTCTTCTGCGCGCTCTTCAGGGCGCTGACGGCGGCGTGTGCGGCGATGGCCGCGCCGACTACCCCGGCGGTGGCAATGCCGACTTTGTCGGCATTGGCCTCGACACCGAACTGGTGGGTATCAGTCGTGTGTTGATAGAACGAGCCCTTGTCCCAAAAACCGTCTTCCGAGCAGCCGATACAGCCATGGCCGGCCTGGATCGGGAACGACAGCCCGCCGTTCCAGCGGATGGTGGAACAGGCGTTGTAGGTGGTGGGGCCTTTGCAGCCCATCTTGTAAAGGCAATAGCCCTTGCGGGCCGCGTCGTCGTCCCAGGCCTCGACGAACTGACCGGCATCGAAGTGCGGCCGGCGGTAACACTTGTCATGGATACGCTGGCTGTAGAACATCTTCGGCCGGCCCTGACGATCGAGTTCCGGTAGCTTTTCGAAGGTCAGGATATAGGTGATCACCGCCGTCATGACCTCGGCGATGGGCGGACAGCCTGGGACCTTGATGATCGGCTTGTCGGCGATCCCCGGCACCTTGTGGATCGGCGTAGCGCGGGTCGGGTTGGGGCGCGCTGCCTGCACGCAGCCCCAGGATGCACAAGAGCCCCAAGAGATGATCGCCTTGCAGTGCTCGGCGGCCTGCAGCAGCTGTTCGGTGAAGGGTTTTCCACCGATGATGCAGTACATGCCGCCTTCATTGAGCGGCGGATTACCCTCGACCGCGAGGATGAAGTTGCCGCTGTATTTTTCGATGGTCTCTTCGACAATCGCCTCGGCCTCGTGGCCGGCGGCCGCCATGATGGTGTCGTCGTAATCGAGCGAGATCATCGACAAGATCACGTCTTTGGCCAGCGGGTGTGCAGAGCGGATGAAGGACTCCGAACAGCAGGTGCACTCCAGGCCGTGCAACCAGAGGACCGGGATACGCGGCTTGTTCTCCATCGCCGCGGCGATCTGTGGCACAAAGGCCGGGCCCAGGCCCAAGGCGGAGGCAGTGAGGCTGCAGAACTTCAAAAAGCTGCGCCGGGTGATCCCCTGGCGCCGCATCACGTCGTAAAAGGTTTCGCTCATGACCTCACTCCTCGCACGCGGTGCAGATGGTGGTTTACACCCAGACGCACTTTTTATTGTTCAGCTTGGAGTGACGCATTGCAGGCCCCATGCCAGCCTTGATTTGTTCTTGTGTTTCATCATCTTGGGAGAATTAACAGTGCGGCCTGGCGCTACCTCGTTGGAAACACTCTGGCGGATTAGACGCCAACACTGAAAAGAAACTTTCCAGTGTTGGCGTCGCTAGAGAGATTAAGTGGCCGACCCTGGTGGACGAGTACTGCTCAGGGTCTCGCGGCGACCTGCTGGGAGTCGGTTGCAGCCGACCCCAGCCACTGAACTTCAGCTGACAGTGCTACCAAGGAGGGTGGCTACAAAACATTCAGGCGGTCAGACGGCTGGCGAGTAGGCGCGCCTCGGCGAGCCACACTCAGGCTTCAGCAGCACTGGGCATCCTTACCGCGATGAGCCGGAAGCAACCGGGCTACTCGTACTGCAATGATTCGGCCGATGAGATCCGATTTGCCACCAGTGCCGGGTAGAAGGCTGCTGCAGTGCAGGCGAGCACGGTGGTAAACGCGATTGCCAGGCTGGCACCGACCGAAATAATCAGCTCATACTCAAACAAGGTGAAACGATCGAGAAAGTTCACGCTGACCCAGCCCAGAAGGCTTCCCAGAATCAGTGCCAGCAAGGCACTGACTACGCCGATGATCGCACCTTCGGCGAGCAGGATACGTAGGCGCTGGATGCGCGAAAGGCCCAGGGTACGCAGCACCGCCAAC
>JANQRK010000049.1 GCA_028284585.1 Chromatiales bacterium | reverse complement strand
GCCCTCACTTGTCCAGTCGCGCTTGTACTTGCCCTTCACTCAACCCATAGCTACGGCTATGGTTTTCGCTCCAGGGCGGCGTCCAAACGCATCTGGCCGGCGTGATCATCCCGGATACTGGTGCAACATGCAGGCTAGGAAATCGACCTTATCCTGGGTCATACTCCGCCCCAGAAAATCCGCGCAGCGCTCGATGCCAAGCGCGAATTCGGCCTGGTTACCGAATAGGCATCCCCGAGAACTCCAACAATTGATTAGGAAGAATTTCAATGACCATTGAAATTGACTGGTCCATATGGTCGCCTTATATGGACACATCGTCTTTGCCGACCAAAATCGACACTTCGCTGGTACCCGCCACCCTGGATGCCGTCCACGTCTGGCTGGCCGGAGTGACCGTAGTGTTGCTGATCTATATGTTCATCAGGTGGCTGTTTCGGCCGAAAAAATCCGGCCCGAAACAGATCGTCAGAGAGGCCGGCCCGGATGCCGCCCTGCAGTTGCTCGGCCTGATGCAGCAAGAGGCCCGCTTGGTGGACTTCCTCAATGAAGACCTGACCGGCTATCCCGATGCCGACATCGGGGCAACGGCGCGCGTGGTGCACGATGGTGGGCGCAAGGTACTCAACGAGTACTTTGAGCTATCACCACTGCGCAACGAGGACGAAGAGACCCAGGTCACCTTGCCCGAGGGCTTCAATGCCGCCGAGGTCCGCCTCACCGGTAATGTCGTTGGCGAAGCACCCTTCACCGGTATCCTGGTGCACAAGGGATGGAAGATTAACCGTAGCAATCTACCTAAACTGGCACCACACCACGATGCCAGCATCATTGCACCGGCGGAGGTCGAGCTATGAGTGAGGCGGGATCTTTCCGCTATGCCATCGGCATCGATCTGGGCACCACCAACTGTGTGCTGTCCTATGTGGATATCGAGAGTGACGCCGATCCGCCGGTGCATGAGGTCTTCGCGGTACCCCAGCTCGCATCGCCGGGTCTAATCGAAGAGCATGTCCAATTGCCCTCGTTTCTCTATCAGGCCCATGAGTCTGAGCTGAGCCCGAGCGACCGGGCGCTGCCCTGGACCGAGAGCGCCGATCATCTGGTCGGCTGTATCGCGCGCAACCTGGGTGGTAAGACACCCTTGCGCCTGATCGCCAGTGCCAAGAGCTGGCTATGCCATGGCGGGGTCGATCGTCGCTCGGACTTTCTGCCCCTGGAGAGTCCAGAAGAGGTCGTCAAGGTCTCGCCCTTTCAGGCCACCATGTGCTATCTGCAGCACCTGCGCGACGCCTGGAACAACGCCTACCCGGACGACCTGATGCAGCACCAGGACGTCACCATCACCATCCCGGCGAGTTTCGATCCGGCGGCACGCGAGCTGACCGCAGAGGCAGCCAAGGCAGTCGGCATCGAGCACCTCACCCTGCTCGAAGAACCGCAGGCCGCAGTCTACAGCTGGGTAAAGGAGCTGGGTGAAGCGTGGCGCGAACAACTGCAAGTTGGCGACATCGTGTTGGTGGTCGACGTGGGCGGCGGTACCACCGACCTGTCGCTGGTTGCGGTGACCGATGAAGAAGGCAACCTGGCCTTGAATCGCATCGCGGTTGGCGACCACATCCTGCTCGGCGGCGACAACATGGACCTGGCCTTGGCCTATCGTGTGAATACCAAGCTCAGTGCCGAGGGCAAGCAGTTGCAACCCTGGCAGATCCAGGCGCTCACCCATGGCTGTCGCGATGCCAAAGAGCAGCTGTTGGCCGACACAGATATCGACGCCGTGCCACTGGTAGTGCCGAGCCGCGGATCAAAACTGATGGGCTCGACACTGCGCACCGAGCTGACTCGCCAAGAAGTCGCCGAGTCCTTGGTCGATGGCTTCTTCCCGCAGGCCAGTATCGAAGATCGACCCGTGCAACAGCCGCGTGGCGCCCTGACACAAATGGGACTGCCTTATGCGCAGGATGCCGGCATCACACGCCACCTGGCCGCTTTCCTAGGCCGCCAGGCAGGCGCCGCCGATGGCCTGTTCGAACAATCGGATTCCGGCTTCATCCGACCCACTGCCATCCTGTTCAACGGCGGGGTACTCAAGGCGCCTTCGCTTTCGCAACGCCTGCTCAGCGTCATCAACGGCTGGCTGGGCGACGCCGGGGCCGACTCGGCGCGCCTGTTGGAGGGTGCGGATCTCGATCTGGCAGTGGCCAAGGGCGCGTCCTATTTCGGTTCCGTGCGCATGGGCAAGGGGGTGCGGATTCGTGGCGGCATCGCCAGTGGCTACTATGTCGGTATCGAAAGCTCGATGCCGGCGGTGCCCGGCATGCCACCGCAGATGCAGGCCCTGTGCGTCGCCCCCTTTGGCCTTGAAGAAGGCAGCGCGGTCGAGGTCAAGGACCGTACCTTTGGACTGGTGGTCGGCGAGCCCGTGCGCTTTCAGTTCTACGGGTCTGCGGTGCGGCGTGACGACCCGGCCGGCACCCTACTCGACTTCTGGCAACCCGATGAGTTGGAGTCACTACCGGATATCGAGGTCACACTATCGGCCGAGGGCCGCTCGGCAGGTGAAGTGGTGCCGATCTATCTGGCCGCCAAGATAACCGAGATCGGCACCTTGCAACTCGAGGCGGTATCCCAGGAAGACGGCCATCGCTGGCATGTGGAGTTCGAGGTGCGCGACCGCTAGTGTTACTGCGCTATGGATGATGCTCGTTATCTGATCGGTATCGACCTGGGCACCACCAACACGGTGGTTGCCTATGCCGACCTGGCACAGGGTATCGAGCAAGCCGTCCCAGAGATCTTCCCGATCGCGCAGTTGGTTGGCCCCGCGGCGGTCGCGGCCAAGGATCAACTGCCGTCGTTTCGCTATCACCCGGCAAGCGACGAGCTCGAAGCCGACCAGTACCGATTACCCGGCTTCGATCAGGCCGTCGATGGTGATATCGAGCGTTACATCATCGGCGCTTGGGGGCGCGATCTGGGCGCCAAGGTGGATGGCCGCCTGGTCGCCTCGGCCAAAAGTTGGCTGTGTCATGCCGGTGTCGATCGCACCGCAGACATCCTGCCCTGGGGCAGTGACGCAGCCGACAAGGTGTCGCCGCTGATCGCCAGCAGCAGCTATCTCACCCATGTCCGCTCGGCCTGGAACCAGGCGCACCCTGACTTCCCGCTGGAACAGCAGGATGTCGTCATCACCATCCCGGCCTCGTTCGACGAGGTCGCGCGCTCACTGACCCTGAAGGCGGCCGAGCTGGCCGGCTACGCCAAGGTGCATTTGCTTGAGGAGCCGCAAGCCGCTTGCTACGAATGGTATGCGCGCAATCAAGAACGCACCAAGAAGCTGCTGCAAGACATCCACTTGGTATTGGTCTGGGACGTGGGTGGTGGCACCACCGATCTGAGCTTGATCCGAGTGCGCGAACACCAGGGTGATCTCAAGCTCGACCGGGTCGCGGTCGGCGATCACTTGATGCTGGGCGGCGACAACATCGACCTGGCCTTGGCGCACCGCGCCGAGCAAAAGCTCGGTGACCTGCGTCTGAGCGCCGCCGCCCTGTCACAGTTGATCCAGCAATGCCGCCAGGTGAAAGAGACTCTATTGGCCGAAGACGCACCGGACTCCGCCAAGGCGACCATACTGGGTTCGGGTGCCAAATTGATCGGTGGCTCGAAGAGCGCCGAGTTCGCGCAAGTCAGTGTGCGCGAACTCGCGATCGACGGTTTCTTGCCATTGACCCCCTGGGGTCAGCAATCGCATAAGCAACGCTCGGCGGTGGTCGAGTTCGGCCTGCCCTACGCGTCCGACCCGGCGATCAGCCGCCACATCTGCGATTTCCTATCGGCCCACCAGCAAGCCGCGCAGCAGGCTTTTCCGGATCAGCCGGACGGGCCCTGGCTGCCCGACGGAATCTTGTTCAACGGTGGTTTCTTCAACAGCGCCTTGCTGCGCGACCGGGCACGTGAACTGCTCAGCAACTGGCGCAACGGCGCGGTACAGGTCCTCGACAATGAACACCCCGACCTGGCCGTCGCCTATGGCGCAGTGGCCTACGGCCTGGCGCGACGCGGTGCCTTCATCAAGATCGGCGGCGGGGTACCCAGGAGCTATTTCCTAAAGGTCGAGACCGCCGCGGGCGACGCCGAACAAGGCGTCTGCCTGTTACCCAAGGGGACCGAGGAGGGGACCGAGATCCACTTGCAGGATTCGAACTTCCAACTGACGGTCGGGCAACCGGTGAGTTTTCAGTTGGTGACCAACAGCGGCGACGTGGGCTACACCCCGGGCCAGGTGGTGGCCCTCGATGACGGCACGGAGTTCAAGGCACTGCCGCCCTCCCATGTGAAAATCAGCGCCGACCAGGAGAAGACAATCGAGGTCGGCTTGGTCTGCCAACTCAGCGAGGTCGGCACCCTGGGCCTGGACTGTGTGGCCACCGCCGATCCACAGCAGCGCTGGCAGGTCGAGTTCGATCTGCGCCGACCGATGCGCAGCAGCATCTCGGGCGACATCGAGGCCGCGGTCGAACTGCCGGAGACCTTTCCGAAGGCACGTGAAGAGATCGGCAAGTACTTCGGCAACAAGGCCAAGGGTGACCTGAACGTCCGCAAGCTGCGCGGCGAGCTCGACCGCATCTTGGGCAAACGCGACGAATGGAATGTGGCGGTCCTGCGGTCTTTGTTCGACCGGCTGTTGGAGTCGGCCAAACGACGCCGCCGCTCCGAGCATCACGAGCGGGTCTGGTTCAACCTCGCCGGCTTTTGCATGCGCCCGGGCGTGGGCTATGTCGGTGACGAATTCCGCATCGAAGAACTCTGGTCGCTGTATGCGCAAGGGCTGCAATACGGTAAGGAAACGCGCTCTTGGGCGGACTGGTGGACCTTTTGGCGGCGGGTGTCGGCCGGTTTGAACAAAGACCAGCAGGCCCAGATATTCTCCGACATCACGGCGTATCTCGAACCCAGCAGCGGGCGCAACAACAAGCAGCGCGCTCAACTAAAGCTGCGCTCGGGTGAAGACATGGTGCGCCTGGCCGGCTCGCTGGAGCGGCTGCCGCTGGGTACCAAACGACAGTTGGGCGACTGGTTTGCCGAGCGACTGGAAAAGCCATCTGAGAACGCCGCGACCTGGTGGGCCCTGGGGCGGATCGGCGGTCGCGAACCCTTCTATGCCGGAATCGACAGTGTGCTGTCGCCTGAAACCATCGCCCCTTGGATCGAAGGCACACTGCGCCAAGACTGGGTCGCCCAGCCATTGGCCTCGCTGGCCTGTGTACTGATGGCGCGCAAGACCGACGACCGCAGCCGGGATATCGGCGAGGTGCTGCGCGGCCGCATCATCGACAAGCTGGAGTCGGACAAGTGCGCCGACTCTTGGCTGCAATTGGTGTCTGAACACAAGGCGGTGGCTAGCCAAGACACCAAGTCGATGCTGGGCGACGCCCTGCCCGCTGGCATCAAACTGATCTGACCAGCTAGCGCCATCTGGGCCGCAGGGGTTCGAAGTTTAGAAACCTCCCCCCGTGAATTTTCAGCCAGCCCCTGTGTGAAAAGTCACATGGCCTGCAACGAGGCCGGCTCTATCCTTTGGCTTCAACGTCATTGATTCGGTCAGGGAGAAGGATATGAGCATGCCGCCGGTACGCAACACCAACGAAAACGCAGAACAGCGGGCGCTAGATGCGGAAAGCCGCGTCGAGTCCTGGTCCGACGAAGAGCTGTTCGACAACATGGTAGACATCATCAACGAGAACTTCGTATTGGAAGTCGAAGCCAGCTTGCGACGCCGCGGCTAACCAACGGTCAATCCAAAGCAAGCTGCGCCACACCCGCTTTTGCTGCGTGCTGCCAAGCTTGGCTGCTTGGCCGATAGGCAGACATTCAAAAACCATCAGCCGCTTCCACCAACCCCATAGGACGCCGCCACTACTGGCGGAGTACCTGCGATGGCGTGGAAAGGCCATCTATCAGGATTGGGCTTCGCAAAGTGTCAGAAATCTTCCCAGTCGCTGAGTCAAGCCATGCCTAAACAACCGAAAAATAAATTATTCAATCGATTAAGGACTATTTATACAGCGATATCTTATAAATAGTCCGCCGCTTCCCAAGCGTATCATCAGAGATTCTTAAATCTTGCCGCCAAGTTTACAACAGCCCAAGAATTGTCAAACAAAGCATTGTTTTAAAAACTAAAAGTTGGCTGGCCCAAGTATTGCTCCGCCTGTGTCCATTGCAATTGACTCAGGTAGTAGTAGCTATGGTCATTCGAATCGCATCCATCGTGTCGCTCATGCTCTTCATGCCGCTCGCCGGCGCCGCACCCTTCGTCGTCGATGGACGTCTCGATGACTGGCTCAAGAATGCCCCGACGGGCAGCAGTAGAGACTGGACCCCGCGCGACGACGTGGATATCAAATCGTCCTACATCGGGCAGGACCAAACCGGAGGGGCTGGGGTATTTCTCGGACCGGGATACGGCGGCCAGGAATACGACGCCGAGGCGATCTATGTGTCGACCAACAGCCAAAGCATCAATATCGCGATCGTTACTGGGCTATCGCCGGAGGGCCCACACGACTATCCGGCCGGCGACATCGCCCTCAACTTCAGCCCGAACGGTGACTTCGGGACCTCATTCGAATACGGTCTGGTGACCATGCAAGACGCAACCGGGATCGCGACCCATGCGGCCGGCTCGCTGTTGGCGGTCGACGAATGGAACTATGGCCTCTGGAACGCCAGCGGGCAGCAGCGCCGCAACAACCCGGCATCCGAGTTCAATCTCAGCCACCCGACCACGATCAAGTCAGGCGAGTTGATCACCGGTGCCAATGGCGAGTCGGCCGAGTTGGCCTACACCAAGTTCGAACACAACGGCAGCTCGGTGCTCGGTCAATACACCAATGACATGCACTATGTGATCGAGGCGGAGATACCCTGGTCGATGATCGATCCCCAGTTCCACGGCCAGAGCTTCTTGGTGCACTGGACCATGGCCTGCGCCAATGACTTTGTCCAAGTCGACCCGCCGGGCGCCCAAGTGCCTAGCCCGGCACCGGCCCTATTGATGCTCGCCGGTCTTGCCCCGCTGCTACGGCGCCGCCGCGCCGAACGGTGAGCTAGCTGCATCGTGCACGGCTGTGGGTTCGCTCAGCTCCGCAGATTGGCGCGTATCTCGAAGCGCTTCAGGTAGGTCTTGATCTGCGGGTCGGTGCAGCCACCGGCCGCGATCAGTGCCTCGACCTCTTGTTCGCGCGCAGCATCGCGCGCCTCCAGCATCTCGGCGACCTGCTCTGCCGACTGGTCCGCATTGCGCCCGAGCAGCAACTTGATGGTGCGCACGGTGGTCAACTCGAGATTGCGCAGGAAGCGTTGGCGTTGCCCTGGTTCCGGCGTGCCACACCGGTTCACCGTATGATGAGCCAACGCAAACTGATCGAAGATGTAGATCGGTTCCATGCGGTGTTTGGCCTTGCTCCAGGTGTAAAGCTCTATCGCAGCAAGACCGCCAATGGCGATAAGCAACGCAAACGGTGCGATCGATTTTCGGGACATGTTCAAACCTGTCGGGGCTTGCTAGCGCCCATCTCAAGAGACGAGCCCAGAGTTTAGCGCTATCGCGAGCGACCAGGGAGCGGCGTTGCTGGCAGCTAGTGGGCCCCCAGGCTGGCCATCGGACCCGACTCCCCGACCAGCTTATGGCAAACGTTGCACATCTTTGCGGCATAGGTTTGGGCACCGCGGGCGGCGTCGCCAACGGGTTCGGCCGGCGTAGCGCCACTCTCTCAACAGGCCCCAGCCAAGACGAGAATACGCTGCACCATGGTTACTCTTTGACCTCCGACACATCCCCGGTTTTGTCGTTCAGATGCGCCAACAGGTCTTTGTGTCCGACATGTTGGTGGCAATCGACACAGGCCGCACTGCCATCACCGTTGAAATAGCCCTGATGACTGACGCGTGCGGCCACGTTGTCACCGGTCGCCTGCTCGAGTTGGACATGACAGTTCAGGCAACCGGAGTCATAGACAAACTCGGCACGGCGCTCCAGGTTGCCGATCCAATCGGGCTCTTTGAAGATCGACAGCATTTGCGACCAGCCATCATGGGCACCGGTCTTCACCTTGCCGACTAGATAGCTGGTCGGACTGTCATGTGGCAGATGGCAGTCGACGCACTGAGCGACCACCCCCTGCGGGTTGCCGCCGCCATGGGCGGCCTGCTCATAGCTCGCCACGAACGGCTGCATAGTATGACAGCGGCCACAGAACGCCTTGCCGGAACTGGCTTGGACGACCGTTTCGGTCAAAATCCAGCCCCCGCTCGCCAGACCAGCCAACAGCAAGGCAAAGAGTAAGAGCAGCAACAGCCACTTGATTAAGGTCTTCACGATGGAATTCTCCAAGCGTTGAAACGCCTTGTTGTAGTTCGGCTGATTTTCATTACGAATTATAGGCTAATCGTGGCCACCCGTGGCGGCGCCGCGCCTTTAGGAAACCACGATATTGACTGAGCGCACCCCAGGAAAGTGTTCGGCGATGGCCTGATGGATGTGCTCTCGCAGCTCGTCACCGACATCGATCAGCATCAAGATATCGTCGCGGCCGAGTTCTCCGCGCACTGGTTCAGCATCCTCCGACAAAGACAGCCGGTATACGCTGCCCGCGCCCAGGTTCAAACCCACGAAAGCAAGCCCGGGCAGAACCAGCCAATGCGCCCCTTTCGCCAGCAGTGCCCACCCCACCAGCGCGCCAACGGCACACCACACCAGGCCCCAGGTGAGTATCCGACCCGGCCTGGCGGACAAACCCTTGACCTTTGCCGGGAGGCTGCCCAAACGATCGGGGCAATACGCAAACAAGGTCATGCCTTCGCTGGGAACGCCCTTTTCCTGGAGTGTGCTAACCAATCGTTGGGCCAGCTCTGGCCCCGGAACGACCAGGTGGATACGCTCAAACTGATTTTCTTCACTTGTCACGCAACGGATCCTCGAAGTTGTTTCTGCGCCATCCCTGACCGCCTTCGGGTTCGTCCAGGGGTTGCCAGCTTGGTCTGCCGGTAGCGCACTACTCGGATCCGAATTGTTGCACGGTACGTCGCACCATGCCGAGAAAGGCGTCTAGTGGGCCAAGCGGATAATTCTGTAACGCTCAGCCACGGCACAAGCATTGTGGGCAAGGCGCAGTCCGCCGGGAATGGCAGGCCCTTTCCAAGGACGG
>JANQRK010000041.1 GCA_028284585.1 Chromatiales bacterium | reverse complement strand
GGCAAGGCGCGAGGAGAACGATTTAGTGAGTCTAAATGAACGACGAGCAACGCCGCATGGCGTGTTTTGGGGCGCAACCCGAAGGGACGGGGCCGTTTTCTCGTCCAACGGCGTTGCTGCTCGCTCCTGTGCGGTGGGCACACCGCGCTCACAGCGCCTTGTTGGTCAGAAAAACGGCCGCCGTCGCTGCCTCTAACCTTGTGTGAACAGGCCCTAGGTGATCTTCAGCTTCAAGGCGGTTCGGTCCAACGGCGAGAGCCTCGAGGGTGAGCGCGATGCACCGGACGAGACAGCGCTAGTCCGTCAACTGCAGGCCGAGGGCGTGATCCCGATCGATATCCGGCCGGCTGGCGGCTTGCGTCACATGCTGAATATGCGTGTGGGGCGGCGCGGTAAGCGCGTGCGTGCAGAGCAGATTGCATTGCTCACGCGCGAACTTGCCACGCTGTTGGGCGCCGGTCTCACACTCGACCGGGCCCTACAGGTGCTGCATGACCTGACCCGTGATGAATCAGTGCGCGGTCTGTTGGCGGCGCTGCGCGAACACATCCAGGCCGGCGGCACCTTCGCTGGCGCGCTCGAGGCCGAGGGCCAGACGTTCTCGCGGCTGTACATCAACATGGTGCGTGCCGGCGAGGCGGGTGGCGTGCTGGAATCGGTTCTCGAGCGCGTGGCAGACTATCTGGAGCGGTCTGCGGACCTGCGTAACCAGGTACGCTCTGCTTTAACCTATCCGCTGATCTTGGTGACTGTGGCAATCCTTTCGATCGTTTTGTTGGTGGCCTTCGTGGTTCCGCAGTTCAGCCAAATGTTTGCCGATATGGGCGAGGCACTGCCGTTACCTACCCAGATCGTGGTCGCCTCCGGTGAGCTATTTCGTGCCTACTGGTGGGCCGGTGTCGCACTGATCGCCCTCTTGGCGGCGTCGATTCAAACGGCACTGCAGCGCCCTAGGGTGCGTGAGTGGTGGGATCGGCGGCTACTGCGTCTGCCATTGTTTGGTAGCCTGCTGGTCAAGGTAGAAACGGCCAGGTTTGCGCGCACCCTGTCGACTCTCTTGGAGAATGGCCTACCGTTGTTGGGCGCACTCAACCTGGTCAAGGATGTCGTCGAGAATCGCCGGGTCGCCGAGACCATCGATCAGGCGGCGCAGAATCTCAAACGCGGTAAGGGGCTTTCCGATCCGCTGATTCACGACGGTGTACTGCCGGACCTGTCGCTGCAGATGATCAAGGTCGGCGAGGAATCCGGCCAGCTCGACCGCATGCTCGCCAAGGTCGCCGAGGTGTATGACCGGGAAGTCGCCACCAGTGTACAGCGGCTGCTGACACTGCTCGAGCCGGCACTCATCGTCGGTCTGGGTGTCATTGTGGCCGGAATCATCGTTTCGATTCTGGTTGCCATCCTAGAGGCCAACCAGCTTGCATTCTGATGATGATGAAGCCATCCTTCGCGCACCCGCTGGAGGGATTCGGCCATGCTACTGGGCATGGCGATCATCACTTGGTTGGGTTCAGCCGAGTTCGCATGGCATCCGACACCGAGCCGCCCGCGCATGCTGTCGCCTTGCGCCAATAATTAATTTTTTCGATTGAAGGTTTCTTAAAATGCGACACAGGTTACGAACACGCGCAGGCTTCACGCTTATCGAATTGCTAGTGGTATTGGCGATACTCACACTTTTAGCCGGGCTCGTCGGTCCACGGGTGATGGATGCGCTGAGTGATTCCAAGACCAAGACTGCGAAGCTGCAGATTGAGGATCTGGGTGCTGGACTGGACCTTTTCAGTCTTGATGTTGGCCGCTATCCCTCGACCAACGAAGGACTTCAGGCATTAGTGAATGATGTCGATGGGATCAAGAAGTGGAGTGGCCCTTATCTCAAGAAGAAGGTCGTGCCGCAGGACCCTTGGGGCAACGACTACCAGTATCGTTTTCCTGGCGAAAATGGCCCCTATGATCTCTTCTCGCTCGGTGCCGACAACCGAGAAGGTGGCGAGGGTGAGGCGAGCGACGTGGTTAGCTGGGAGTAAGTCCTGCGGTTGGCGACTGGTGCGCGGTTTCACGTTGCTGGAACTGCTGGTCGTGTTGGCGATTGCGGCCCTACTGTTCGCGGTAACCCCGCCGTTGATCGCCAGTGCTATCCCTGGAGTACAGCTTAAGGGGGCGGCGCGTGAGTTGGCGGCTGCCCTGCGACAGACGCGTAGTCGCGCGATAAGCGACGCCAGCCCAAAGCGTCTGACGATCGACCTCGCGGCGCGCCAGCTGCGCATGCCGTGGCGGTCACGGCCCGTCGATGTGCCTGCTGAGATTGATCTCGAGCTCATTGTGGCGGAGTCACAGAGGCTCGACTCCGACCAGGCGATGGTGGTTTTTTTTCCCGATGGTAGCTCTACCGGCGGGCGCATCCAGATGGCGCGGGCTGGTAGCCGTTATCAGGTCGATGTCGATTGGTTGACCGGCAAGGTCAGCGTGCTTGACTGAACGGATGCAACGCCAGAAAGGATTTTCCTTACTGGAGGTGCTGGTCGCATTCGCGGTACTTGCGTTGTCGCTTGGTGTGCTGATGCAAACCTTTTCCCATAGCAGTCGCAATGCTGCGATCAGTGCTGACTACAGCAAGGCGCTGGCGCTGGCCGAATCCAAGCTCGTGTCCTTTGGCCATTTGACCTCTCCCTCTGAACCGACCGCTGGCGAGGCCCATAATGGTCGGTTTCGTTGGTCGCTGAATAGTGCGCCGCTAGAACTGGACCATGCCGGGCCATCCGAGCTGACCCCTTATGTAGTCAGCGTGGAGGTGCAATGGGATGCGTCGGGCCAGCAGCGCAGTGTGAATCTCGAAACGATCCGTTTGACGAGGAAGCGATGAAGGCCCGGTTACTAGGGTGCGCTCAGCCGATGGGAACCGAGTCGCGGCCAGCGCGTAGCGATGCTGGATTCACGCTAATCGAGCTGCTTGTTGCGATGACCTTGGTGGCCTTGATCATGGTGTTGCTGACCGGCGGACTTTACTTGAGCAAACGCACCTGGGAAGTGGTAGACGGCAAGAGCGAGCGAATCGGCGAGGTTCGTTTAGCCGCCGAATTCATTCGGCGCCAACTCTCCATGGCGCGCGGTGTGACGCACAAACTGCCGGATGGAGAGGCACCGCTGTTTTGGGGAAATCAGCAAATGCTCGAATGGGTCGCTCCCTTGCCGGCTTATGTCGGCTACGGTGGCTTGAGCATCATGCGCCTGAGCGCGGTCGAGGTATCTGATCGACGGCAATTGATTTTCGAGCGTTGGTTCTACCATCCGCAAGTGTTGGATGGCGATACCGGCGGTGCGCCGGCCTGGATGCCGATGGTGGCGACACCGGCTTGGTCGGCAGAGCTGCCCGATACGGCCGTCTACGGACGACATGTGCTTATCGAACGTTTAGAGGGTTTGGAGATCACCTACTTCGGCGCGACACAGAAGGGTAGGCCTCCTGAGTGGCTCGATCAATGGGCCGGCGTGAGATCCTTCCCGCGGTTGCTGAGGATCCGTCTGCGCCCAGTGGGCGAGGATTGGCCAGATACCATTGTCGAACTACCTGAACCGGGTTTTCGGTTTCGTGGTTAGGCCCAGCAAGCAAGCTCAATCTGGCGTCGCACTCGTTGTGGTGTTGTGGGCGTTGGTGTTGTTGACCACCATTGCCGCCTCGGTCACGGTGACGCAGCGTGCCGAGATCGATCTCAACCGCAGCCTGCAGCGACAAGTACAAGCCCGGCAGCTTGCCAATGCCGGCATCAGCTATGCGGTGCTCATGCTTCAACTCAAGGACGTAGAGCATGCGTGGCAAGCCGACGGGAATTTGCGGCCGTTCCAATTCGGTGAACATCGTTTGAGCGTGGCGGTCTATGAGGAGCAGGGCTTGGTCGATCTAAATCGTGCCGACGTGCAGTTGATTGGTAAGGCCCTGGTGGCGGTTGGGATTGACAACAAGGCGTCTAGCGCGTTGACCGATGCGATCGAAGACTGGAAGGACAAAGACGATGTACGACGCCTGCAGGGTGCCGAGGAGCGGCAGTATCGGGAGCTTGGGCTGGGTTATGGGCCGGTCAATGGCCCGTTTCGTGACCTGGCCGAGCTGCGCCTGGTGCCGGGCGTGACCGCGGATCTGTATCTCAAGCTGCGCGAAATGCTGACCGTTGATTCAGGGCGTGCCCAAGTCAATCTGCTGGCGTCGCCGCCTGCGGTGCGTAGCTGGTTGAGCTCCGGCCTGATCGGTTCGGGTGACAAGGTGCGTCGGCGCGCCCACCCATCATCAGTTGCCACGCGCGGCGGGGTCTTTTTTGGTGGAGGTGCAACCCAGGGCGCACGCGATGGCCTACGGATACATGTCGAGGTGGTATCGTTGGAGACGCCTTATGTGGCACAGGCCACAGTGGTCCTGGATAATCGAGACCGCAGGGGCTTTCGGATCGTCAAATGGCATGAGGCTGGGGTGAAATTCGCGCGGCAAACAGCCCATGACGGGCCGGCAGGCTGAGCCATGGCCGAGCGTAATCAGGCCCGCAGTTCTTTGACACTTCCTGATTGGCGGGGATTCCTTAATTGGTGGTTCGACGGACTGAAGCGCTGCCTACCACGCCGTCTACGCGACAGCTTTGGTCCGTCCGGCCGGTATGTCCTGGCGATTGTCGAAGGCGGATTCGCGCTGCAGTTGCATGATGCCGATACCGTCGAGGAGCTCGCACTTTGGCCCTCGCTACAAGATGCTCCCTTGTCACGCTGGTTAAGCGGTAGGCAGCGGCGTAAGCCTTTGATCTTGCGGTTGCCGTGTGCCGCGGTGTTTACACGTTCGGTAACTCTACCATCGGCGGCCGCCGCCAATCTTCGCCGGGTGTTGCAGTTCGAGATGGACCGACTGACGCCGTTCGTCGAACAAGAGGTGCTGTTCGACTGCCGGGTCATCGGCCGGCAGGCCGACAAAGGACAGATCGACATAGAGCTGGCGGTAGCGCGTAAAACGGCCATCGAAGCACCATTGGCTCAGCTCGAGGCGTCGGGCCACCCTGCCTGGACGGTAGATGCGCCGGGCCTGTGGGAGGAGGCCAACCTACTGCGTGGAGCGACATCGAGCGGGACCCGTTCGACGCCGATTGGCACCTGGTGGGCGCTGGGCTTATTCGGCACATTGGCCATCGCAGCGTTATCGACACCGCTGTGGCAGGCGCGCTCCGTAGTGCTAGAACTCGATGGACGTCTGCAACAGGCGCGCGAGCAGGCCGGTACGGTGACTCGCCTGCAGAGGCAGCTCGACGAGGCAGCGGCCTTGACCAATTTCGTGCGCTTGCGTCAACAAGAACGCGTGCCAACCGTGGAACTGTTGCGAGCGTTGACCGAAGACCTCCCAGATGACACCTGGCTGCAGCAGCTCGCGATACGCGGTGGCGATGTTGAACTGCAGGGTGAATCCGCCAGGGCAACCTTGCTGATTGAATTGCTCGAGCAATCACCACACTTCGAGTCAGTTGCTTTTCGCGCCCCATTGACTAAGGCGCGTGATGCCACGCGGGAACGTTTCTCCATTGTCATGACCCTAACCCCCAGGGAACGACAGTGAGCGCCCGCGCCGAAGGAACTGACAGTTGCCTGGGGCCGCTAGCCTTCACGCTTGGCCTGGCGTTGGTGGTGATCGCGTCGATCGCACTCCCCTGGTATGCAAAGTGGGATGCTTATCAGGAGGCAGCTACGAATTATGCCGAACAATTGGTTCGTTTCGAGAGCCGCCTTGCCAAGCGGCCGGCCATTCAGCAGGCGCTGACCGAGCTGCAGGCGCGGAGCAATCCGCGGGGCTCTTACATTCAAGGCCAGACCCTGGGCTTGGCGGGTGCGAACCTGCAACAACTGACCAAAGGGTTAGTCGAAGGTGCTGGTGGTGCGCTGATCAGCTCGCAGATTGCGACGCCGCCGTCTGAGCCACCGCTGCAGATGCTGGTAAACAAGGTACGGATGCGTGGCGATACTGAGAGCCTGCTCAAGCTGGTGCACCGCGTCGAGTCTGGTGAGCCCACGTTGTTCCTAGAAAACTTGATCATTCGCAGCGCGCGATCACGGCGCCGCAGCTTGGCCGAGTTGGATGTCCAATTTGATCTCGCGGGTTACACACTGCGTGCTGAGTCGGTCGAATGATGCGTTCCATACTCGGCGTTCTGATAATCGGTCTGGGCGCCGTGCTGGTCTACCAGTGGTACGGCTGGATGCCGGCAGCCGCCGCAGAGGAGTTCCTGCAGGTGCCCAGCGTAACGTCCGATGATGATTCCGTGACGGCGCCGTTACCTGCTATCGAACGCCCGGGTCCGGTTGGTGACTACGCCGTCGTCATCGAACGGCCGCTATTCAACAAAGATCGACGACCGATCGAGAAACCCCAAAAGGCAGGTGATGCCAGGGTTTCGCCCAACCGGCCACGCCTGGTGGTGTCGGCTATCGTGGCAGTTAAGGACGATTACTATGCACATGCGCGAACGCCAGAGGGGGAACTGCTGCGATTTGCGCCTGGGGACGAGCATCAAGGTTGGCGGGTGGAAGCGGTTCTATTCGATCGCATGGTACTGCTGCGCGACGAACGGCGTGAAGAATTTGAGCTGCGTCCGTTCCCAGAGGTTGTGACGAAGGATCGGAAATGAGCGGCCGGTTGTCCCTGAGTGAGGGGTTTCCGGTAGCATGCATCGGGCGCAGAGTCCGCCACTGAGAGTAACGGATCGAGATGATGCCTTGGAAGAAACAGAGGACGGTTGGCAGTTGGCTTTGTCTGACTAGCTTGGCGTCCATCTTGCTGCTCGGCGGGTGCAGTGCCTGGGAACGGAAAAAGCCAGTCATCGAATGGCCGGACTTAGCATCCACTCGAGCGCAGGGCCCGTCGTCCGCGGCTAGCGCGGCAGATGCGGGCGATGGTTCCGACAAAGACGCTGTAACAGACCGTGACCCGCAGATCTATCGGGGCACCGGGCGCTTCGTGGGGCCGATATCAGTTGACGTCGCGGCACAGTCGACGGAAACCGGCGATATCACGCTGAATTTTCAGAATGCTGATCTCAAGGAGGTGGTAACGGTCGTACTGGGTGACCTGCTGCAGCTCAACTATGTGCTCGACCCGGCTGTTCAGGGCGCCGTCACCTTGCAGACAACGCGTCCTCTGCGACGCGAGGATTTGTTACCGACCCTCGAGACCCTGCTGCGCATGCATGGCTTTGCCGCGGTCAAGGGCGACGATGGCTACCGGGTGATGCCGTTGGCCAAGGCGATCCGCGGCCAGTTGTCTCCCCAGCTAGGGCGCAGCAGCGCCCCAATACCCTCGGGCTATTCGCTACGTGTAGTCCCGCTGGCCTACATATCTGCCGGTGAGATGGCGGAAATCCTGCGGCCAATCGTACCGGACAACAGTATCGTGCGGGTCGACGCGTTGCGAAATCTATTGATCCTTGCCGGGACCGGCCAGGAGGTAAGCCACATCCTTGATACCATCGAGGTGTTCGATGTCGATTGGGTCAAGGGCATGTCCGTCGGCTTTTTTCCGTTGCAGAATGCGCAGGCGACGGAGGTCGAGGCCAAGCTCCAGGCAATTCTCGGAGCCCAGTCTAGTGCACTGCAAGCCGGTGGACCCAAAGCGAAGGCGAAACGGGGTGCCAGCTCCGCGGCTGGTATGTTTCGCATCGCCGTCGTGGAGTCTGCGAACGGTCTTTTGGTGGTTACACCGCAGCCCGATTACTTGGAGACGGTCGGGCAATGGATTGAGCGCCTAGACCGTATCGAGGCGACCAGTGAAGGCGAGCGCGAGTTGTTCGTGTACCGCGTAAAAAGCGGCGAGGCTGCCACACTGGCCGAGCTGTTGAACGCCCTCGTCGGTGGGGAGCGAACGACCGTGGGTAGCCGCCGCCCGCTGAGTCTGGCTCCTGGTGAAAGGCCTGTCAATCTGGGATCAGACGGCGCGGACAACGTAGCTGATTCTGCCGTTGGGTCCTCGCAGCTATTGCGCCCTGCGCAGAGTTCATCTTCAGGTGGAGATGCGGTCGCGCAGGGCGGCATCAGGATCGTCGCGGACGACACCCGCAACTCACTCTTGATTACCGCTACGGCCCGTGAGTACCGCAAGATTTTGAAGGCTCTATCCGAACTGGACATTCCACCGTTGCAGGTGATGATCGAGGCCACCATCATTGAGGTGCAGCTGAAGGGTGATCTCGAGTTTGGACTGCAGTGGTTTTTCAACGTGGGCAGTGGCGAGTATCGAGGTAACGCGGAATTGGATGGAACCCTTGATTCGGCCACAGATTCAGGGCGGAGAAGTGCCTTTCCGGGCTTCAATTTCACAGTGGTCAACGGTCTTGGCGAAGTGCGTGCGGTGTTTAGTGCCTTGGCAGAGGACTCGTTGATAAATGTTCTATCGTCACCCTCGGTGATGGTCTTGGACAATGGCACGGCACGTATCCAGGTGGGTGACCAGGTGCCCATTGCCACCCAGCAGCAACAGAGCACCTCGGAGACTGCCAACCTACTCAATACTATCCAGTACCGCGATACCGGTATCGTGCTCGAGGTCACCCCGCGGGTTACGCCTGGTGGACTGGTCACGATGGTGGTAGATCAGGAGGTGAGTGATGTCTCTGCCACTCAGACATCGACCCTGGACTCGCCTACGATAACGACCCGCAGAATCTCGAGTTCTGTGGCGGTGCAGGATGGCCAAGCAGTTGTGCTGGGTGGATTGATTCGAGAACGCAAAGAAGGTGCGTCGGGCGGAGTGCCTTTGTTGAAGGACGTTCCGGCAGTCGGTTGGCTGTTCGGCCAGCAGAGTGATTCCAGCTTGCGTACCGAGTTGGTCGTGATTCTGACGCCGAGGGTGGTCGTGAATCCCGGCGACGTTGCTCGCGTGACTTCAGATTTTCGCGCGCGGATGCAAGGCTTGGAAGGTGCTTTCTAAAGGCATGCGAGGATAGATGCGGTGAACAGCGACGAGATGATGGTGCGGTGAGGATTGCAATTTTTGGTCTAGCGAAGTCAGGTACGACCGCCTTGTTTTTTAAGATCCGGAATTCGTGGAAGCGTGACGAACCGCTGAAAACATTGTTTGAGCCCAATGCCTTGGCCATTCCCAGGAATCGCCGCGATTCGATACTGGCCAAGGTCCTGATAGGCCCAGAAAGCTACGCCGATTATTCGTCGTTTCTACCAGTTGAGAAAAAGATCGTACTTGTGCGCGACCCCAGAGATAGGCTGATCAGTCGAGTTTTGTACCACATCTTTGATGCGCCACCAGAAGTTACCGAGGAGGGGTTCCAAAGTTTTCGTCGTTTGCTCAGTGCCAAGATAGAAGACCCGGACTCGGTCCCTTTGTATGATCTCGTCCTAGAGACCCTGTATCACTTTTCCCCACACTTGAAACACAAACCCCTCGAAGACAAGCGCCGGAGTATGTTGCGGTTCGCAGGGCAGGGGAGGGAGTGGCAGTTTTTTGTAGAAAGAAAGCTCGTACGATTTGAGCGCATACGGTATGAGGACTTCATTGACGAGAAACTCGCGTCACTTGAGGCTTATCTTGGGTTTACACTAGATAGAAGTGCAGAAGTGGATGCTGAGTACGCACGAGTGAAACGTAGCAGCAGCTACGGGCACTGGGTTAGCTGGTTTACTCCTGAAGACCTCGAATGGTGCCAAGAAGCCTTTGGCGAGTGTATTCAAGACCATGGCTATGCGCCAACCAATGCCGTTACACACCGGGATGGAAGTCCGCCCGTAATCCCGAGGGAAACGAGTCTCGATTATATCGACGATCTTTGGAAGCGACGAAACAAGCGGTTGTTGGGGGGAAGCTAGGCTAAGAGCCTTAGCAGCGCCATTCTCGACGGAGACTATCTTCGGAACTAGGCGGGCCGAATGCACGACTGATTGTCGGGGCGGATAGTCGATTACGCGTGTCCGCACAAACGGTAGTTCACCTTTACTAGGATCGAGTTCTCACCGAGCCCTTCCCGCGGTCATGGTGCGGCAGGCCGCGCCATCGAGCATATGACTGTTATCGATCTTTTAAGCCATTTAATAGGGCGCAAAGTGGGTATTGGGGCGGTATTCCATGCAGATTGAGGTGCGGGGTCGGAGAAACGCTTCAATAGCCGCTTGGTACTTGATAGTTGCTTTTACATTAGTTGCCGGAACGTTTCTCCTGCATGGTAACGCGTTGAACGCTTACTGGCGTTTCGACGATGGCTGGCTGTTGGATTTCGCGACTCGTTTTTCCTTTTCTGACTACTTCTTCAATCCCTTGATTACCCGTGCTTATTCACCAAGCAATGTCACGCCTTGGAATCCCTTGGTGTATGACTTTAATCTTGCATTATTCGGTTTTCAGGCGCAATGGTTTTATGCGCACCATCTACTTGCAATTGCGGTGAGCGCCCTTGCAACTTACGCGTTGCTAACCTGTTTTGTAAAACCCGTCGGTGCACTATTGGGGTCAATCCTTTTTCTCATGGGCGCACCGGTGTTTCTCGTCGCTCAACAACTAATGGTGGGACACTATGTCTATGGACTGATATTTTGTTCCATGGCCCTTTTTTGTTTCGTCCGAGGGGTGCGCGGCGAGTCTTACTGGTGGACTATTTTCGGTGTTTTCTCGTTCGCCTTGGCGTCATCCTGCAAAGAAGTGTTTGTTCCATTGGTGGTGGTATTGGTGTTTGTTCCTGTCGGCAATGCTCGATCTCGTCTAATACATGCGATTCCATACTTTGCTTGGTCTATTTTTTATGCCGGCTGGCGCTACAAGGTCTTAGGCGCCATGCTGGGAGGATATCAACAAGCCAAATTTGATCCTTGGGTGGCAGCACAGCAATTGTTGCAAATACCGAGTTGGTTAATGGGGGGCGGCAGTGCAGGTTGGTTGATATCAAGTATTTTGTTGGTTCTCTTGTACGATGCTGTGCGGCGTCACAGGGTTCGCATCTTGGTTGTGTTTGTCAGTTTAGTAGCGCTGATCACGCCATTGATAGCATTGACCGCTTACCCCGGTTTGCACGGGCCCAACCGGCACTTGTTATTGCCTTGGTGGGCTGTTGTCGTGCTGATTACCATCCTGGTTGCGCGTTGTTCTTCATGGCCAGTCGCGGTCAGATTTTCGATCGTGGGCATTTTTGCAATTGCTACGCTAAGACACGGATTAGATGAGCGCGAGGCGATAGAACCAGGGCTGGTAAGGTTGGACGCTATTTATCGCGAGGCGATTGATGCACGTCCCAATACGGTTCTCGTTTTGCCCGGCCAAACACTTCGTTTCTGGGAGGTCGTATTGAATGGTGCCCGTCGAGCCAAGGCGGCTGCAGAACACCGACCCTTTGCCCGTGTTAACCTGCTCACGGATCCAAAGCTGCTTCCACTGGTTGACCCGGACACCTATCAGGTGCGCATGTACAATGCTTCATGTGCTTGCATGGAGCACTTCCACGGGCCATCAAGTAGCGAGAAAATCGGCAACCGCGCCCCCGAGCGATCTTTAGATTATTTGGTGTTTCGCCTTACACCGTACCCACCATTAGTGGATTCAGGGGGCGGTAGGGTCGAGTCAATCCGGGTGACTGGAGACAAGGTGTCACTAAGCGGTTGGTTGAACGTCTCCCGTAAGGATCCCGAGCAGATTCTAGTTCTAACAACACCCTACAGGCCGCTCCGGCATCAACTGGATGCAGTTGCACGGCCCGACATCGCTGGCACGAGACAGGCGGAGGACATGTTGCATACAGGATTTCGATTGCAGTTGAGTTACGCCGATGCTGAGGCGGCTGTACGTGCGGCAAATTCGGCGTGTTTGATGGTGATTTCATCCTTGAAAGGCATCAGGTCGCTCGAAAACCCGATCAATGAGGTTTGCTCTGGGCTTGCAAAAGGCGGTGCGATTTGACGCCGAGGCTTGAGCGTGTCCACCGGTTGTGGTTTTTGCCATCAGACCCTATGAGGGAAAAGTGGCGCTATCTCCTCGTAGGAGGTCTCGCTTGGATTGTGGATTTCAGTCTCTTCGTATTGTTGTTCCCTGTTGCAGGGCTGGTTCTAGCGCAAACTGCGGCCCGTTCAGTGGGAGCGCTGCTGACTTTTCTCGGCAACAAGCACTATGTGTTTCTCGATCACAGGTATTCTCGATTAGTGGTCGCACGGCAGACGGTTGCTTACATAGTGCTGTGGTTTTGTTCTTACGCGGTGAGTCTGCTCGGTATATTTTGGTTGGTAGTTGGAACTGGGTTCCACGAAGTAGGCGCAAAGCTGCTCGTGGAAGCGGTGATCTTAGCGAGCAACTATCTGGTTACCAAATACTTGATTTTCCGGTGAATCGGATGTCATCCGATATTCTACTGTCCGTAGTGATCCCCGTTTACAACGAGTGCGCTGCAATAGGCAACGTCTGGTGCCAATTGCGTGATGCCTTGAGCGCAATTGATGGCAAGGTGGAGGTAATCGTGATCGACGATGGGTCGACCGACGGTACCTGGGACGCCGTGATAGGCTTCCGCGAAGAGGCAGCGGGTGTCCCACTCGTCAGGGGTCTGAGATTCGGTCGCAATTTCGGCAAGGAAGCAGCGATGCTTGCGGGCTTGCGACTGGCTCGCGGCCAAGCGGTCGTCGTTATGGATGGTGACCTTCAGCATCCACCAGAGATGGTCCCTGCCATGGTGGAGCTTTGGAGGAAAGGAGAGGTTGACATCGTGGAGGCCGTCAAACGGAAACGACAGCCGGAATCTGGAGCTGAACGGCTAGCAGCGTCTGTGTTTTACCGTTTGTTCCACCTTTCCAGCGGCATGGACCTCCGCAAGGCTACCGACTTCAAACTGCTCGATCGACGTGTTGTCGATCAATATGTGCAGTTTCCCGAGGTGGGCAGATTTTTTCGCGGCCTCACAGCTTGGCTAGGTGTACACCAAGTGGGTATCGAGTTCGATCCACCAGCTCGGCGGCATGGTGTTCGCAGTTGGTCTTTAAGCCGGCTGTTCGGTATGGCTCGGATTTACATAATCAGTTTCTCTTCTCTACCGTTGCGGCTTGTCACCTGGTTTGGGGTGATCGGTTTGCTGTTCAGTTTCGTACTCATGCTCCAGACCCTTTGGTACCATGGGACCGGAGCTGCCGAAGCCGGTTTTCCGACGGTCATTCTCCTAATCCTCGGTATGGGAAGCATGGTGCTAACCGGCATTGGCCTCATTGGTGAGTACATCGCTGAGATCTACAAGGAAGTTAAGCACCGCCCGCCCTATGTGATTGTAGAGCGCCTACCCGACGAAGAGTCTTCCTGACCATTGGGATATGCCCGAAATCCAGACGCTGGGCCTGTTTGCCAGCGAAACGCAAGCAGAGAAACGTTTCGCAAAGCGGTTATTTGATCAAGGTGGGGTGACCACAGCCGGCCGGCACGGGTACGGCCGCCTATGATCTTCGGTTCGGCCGGAGAGCGCAGACTGGATTGGCAGGAGGAGTTTCTCGTCCCCTTGGAGGACCTCTGAGACCTCAACTTGACGATCATGCTATGAACGCTGGTTTTCAAGGAGTGCGGATCGATGCCGATAGCCGCTCCACTGTGTAGGTGGTGCGACTGCTCGGCGATGCGCCGCCGCATTCGGCAAATCCGCGCGTTTGCATCTTCACTAAGGTGCGCTAGGACTGTCGTTGGTTCAAAGGCGACATCTCCGATTCTGTCGTATTTTTGCAACGTATGAGCAGCAGGCTCCGTACTTTTACGCAGGTCATTCAGTGGCTAATAAGAAGATGACGGCTGCTAAAATTCTGCTACAATCCCGACGAAGATCACGGTCATGGGATGAGGTTTCTGGTATTTTGGTCGAGAATGTTGCTGGTTCGGACATATGAGCCTGGTCCCTAGCCTGAGTAATTTCCTTGTGGCTGAGAATCGTCTGGTAAAAGCTGCCCTGGTGCTGGCATTCGTGACGGGATGTTCCCAAGTGCCTGGCCAAACTCCTCCCGACGCCACCGTGCGCGCGTTATCTACTAGCTATTGGGAGGCGATGGTCGCTGAGGATTACGCCTCAGCTTACGAATACCTTTCCCCGGGTTTCCGGGCTCGAGTGAATAAAGAAGCATATGCCATGCGGTTTCTCCCCAGGACTAAGTGGGGTGATGCGGACATTCGTGCGGTCAACTGCGAAGACAAACGTTGCGTTGTCGAATTGGATGCGAAATTCACCTTTCTTGGTGACGAGCACTTTCCCCCGCATTCCGGCAAGACAGAACTTACCCAGGCCTGGGTGCGCGACGGAAAAAACTGGTGGATGGTACCCAAGCGGTGAACTTAATGGTCTTGCGCAAGGATTTGGCCCACTGGTTGCGGCAGGGAGGGGGTAATATGAGGTGAAATCGAGCACTTCTGGTTAAGTACCTGCCTTGCAGCCGTTTTTTGACCTAGAATATCCTGCGTCTATTGGTTGCATACGAATTGAAAGACACGTTAGACTTCGAGCTTGCGGTACCTTGAACGAGATATTGCTGCCGTCGTCGATGACATCACCAAGCGAAACTTTAAGGAGTTACATGTAATGAATATGAAGAAGACGCTTCTGTCCTCCGCGATCGTCGCGGCGCTGGGAAGCCCAATGATGGTCCAGGCCATCAATCTCAGCACCGACGGGGTTGGCGAGGCGTTGATGTATCCCTACTACAGTACGATGAACGGGAATCAAACGTTCATCACAGTGGCCAACACCACGAACGACGCGAAAGCGGTCAAAGTGCGGTTCCGCGAAGGCGTCGGCTCCCGCGATGTCATGGACTTCACGCTTTACTTGTCGGCCAATGACTACTGGGTCGCCGTAGTCTCTCGCGACGGTGACGCGGTCCGGGTCAGCACCGACGACACATCGTGCACGGTTCCGGATGTAGGGGCGGCGACCCCGCGATTCAGCGATACGCGGATCTCTGACGACTACACAGGTGATACCGTGGCCAACCGGTTGTCCGAAGGGCATATCGAAATCATCGAGATGGCCGCATTGGATGACAACGATGCTGTAGATGCCAGTGGCGACGGTATTGACGACATCGAAGAGGCCATCACTCACGCGTCCGGTCTGGGTGGCGCGCCTCCGGGTTGTGATTTGGCGCGTGCCTGGACAGCGGGGGTAGCGACCAACGCCTTCGGCGACGGTTCCTCGATCGCAGTGACCGACGGGGCTGTCCTGAGCACGACCGTGGACAGTGACTCGATCGATCAGGCTATGCTGACCCCGACCGGTGGCTTGTACGGTCACGCTGCCGTGTTCAATCCAGCCGATGGAATTTATTACACCTATCAGGCCTCTGCGCTGCGGGGCTACGCGGTCGTAGGCCCGCTCTGGTTCCCGCAAAACGACTCGGGCCTGGCTGCGCTAGCACCTTACACCACGGATGACGGATTGGCCTTCGACGAAGGAGAGCCAGGTTCGGGCTTGGTCGAATACTTCGACCTGCCGGATCTCAGTACCCCCGCCGCAGTCGCGGGCGCCGGCGCATTGACCTTCACGGGGAGTCAGTTCGTCAATGGCACATCGGTGGGCACTGTCAGCTCGACATTTACAGGGAGCTTCGACGCGAATGCCGAGGGCGATTCCATAGGCTCGGATGGCGCGGCCGCGAAGCGTGACGCCGTCACCTTTGCCCTGATGCGTGCCGGCCTGCGAAATGACTATGTCACGGGTACCAACTTCGAGACCGAGTGGGTCGTGACCTTCCCGACGCGCTACCTGCACGTCGACTTTGATGACGATAACGATTCGACGCCCTCAACCTCGAACGAGCCGTTTACGGAGGAAGAAGATCTCGTGACCGGCGAGGCGTGCGAGACGGTGAATTTCACTTTCTGGGATCGTGAAGAAAACACATCCGTCACTCCGGGTGACATCTCGTTCTCGCCGGGTGGCGACGCCCCGGATGAGTTCCAGCTCTGCTTCGAGGTCAATGTGATGGCATTCAACCAGAGCGCCGGCTCGGACACGGGCTCGCTAAAGTCGTCCTCGATCGCCAGGTTCGTCGGTCTGGCGGACGGATTCGATAACGGTTGGGCTTCGCTCGACTTCACGGACTTCTCATTGACGACTGGGTCGACCACTGCTGAAGGTCTGCCGGTGTTGGGCTTCGCGGCCGTTGTTAACGACGCCGTGGTGCCGCGCGGTGGTACCTTCGGGCATCACTTGATGGATCTTAGTACTCCGTAAAGTGGGTTAAGATTCGCGCTGCGCTTGCGCAGCTCGCAAAGGTAAAGCGGCGGGGCTTTTTGCTCCGCCGCTTTTTTGGGACGAACAAAAACGCCCGCGGGACCATCTAAGCAACCCTCGACGCGATAATCCTATCGATTCTTGGCCACCCTTCAGCACGAGTGCGCGTTCTCTCGGTCCGACACAGTATCTTGATGCCTCTTGGCCGCAAATTCGGGGCGTTCGGCATTGCCCTCAGGGCCGGGGTTGGTTTCTCGTGAACAAGTTGTTGCCCGCGGTGAAGGCTGCTCGATCACTCATTGGACAGCTCGCTTGCCGGGTCCGACGCGAATTCCATGCGTTGCTCGCGAGCACACCGCCACTGCTTACAAAGGCCTACACGCGGTCCGACTACCTTCGGTTCATGAAAGCCGAGCTCTCGCTCTATTCCCCGGCATATGTCAAAGGTCGGGTGAGATACCAGGGTCACGAGAAACTGATCGGGGCGCTGACCAACGACAATGTTGTGCTCGCGCTGCTGCACCATGGTAGCTGGATCTTGATTGGCGGCGTCGTGCGGCATGTGCTGGGCTATCCGTACACAGTGATCGCCTCACGCCGAAACTTCGCGGTAATGCCCGAAGATGAGGTCCGGTTTTGGGTCAAGGCACACCGGCTTGTTGAAAAATTTTATACTGAGTCATTGTTCTATTCAGATGAGCCCCCGAAGCGGATTTTGCATTGGTTGAAGCAGCGACCCGCTGTGTTGGGTGTTGCGTTCGACGTTCGTGAATACAAACAAAGCCACCGCGAATATCCGATCACTTTCGCTGGGCAGCAGATCTGGATGCAAGTCAATCCGGCCCGAATCGCACGGTTATCGGATGCACTGATTGTTCCTGCCAGTATTCGTTACGCAGTTGAGGACCAGGTTCATCGACTTGAGTTTTATGATGCGATTGATCCCAAGAACTTCGCGTCCGACGCGGCGGTCACGCAGGCTGTATTCACTGCTCTAGAGAGTGGGTACATGGCGGATTACCAGCAGGGTTTTAATGATTTGCTGGAGAGGTTTCGGGTGCAGCGGTCTCCTAGTGCTCGAGCTTGCTTCAGGGAGATCGACGGGTGAATGCTGTTAGTAGACAAAAATGTCCAACGATGAAATAGACGGTGTAGATCGATTTTATGATTGGTCTCGCGATTACTGGATAGACTTGAGCACAGACCCTGAAAATGGTTGGGCTGGTCTACTGAATTTCGGTTGCTGGGACAACGGATCTGCAAATCTTCATCAGGCGCAACTTCGTTTATTCGAAATCTGTACTGAGTTTCTTCGTCCATCGACTCTTGGTGCGGTGGGCCTGGAGATCGGCTGTGGACCCGGGGGTAATGCCATTAAGTTTTGTGAGCAAGAATCTGTGTACATGACAGCCTTGGATGTCTCCAGCGGGCAGCTCGAGTTGGCTAAGAAACGTGCGCTGGCATCCCACTGCCGCCCTCGGGTCCAGTTTGTGTACGGCAACTCAATGGATATGCCTTTTTCTGATGACTCGTTTGATTTTTCGTTTTGCGTTGAGTCTAGTTTTCACTACTCAAGGCTTGGGAACTTCATTGCAGAACAGGCACGGGTTCTCAGGCCCGGCGCTAAAGCGGTGATCGCCGATATCACATGCGAAGATAACTCCAAGGTAAGATTTAAGCAGGGTAATCATTTCTACTCGACAAGCCGTATGAAGGGTCTTCTTGCTGCGAACAGCTTGGAGTTGGTGGCTGTGAGATCGATCGGTATCCATGTGTTCGAGCAGCTTTACGAGCATGCATTTGCGTTCAGTAGCGGTAAGAAGAGCAGCTTGTCTAAATACTGGAACTTGGTTCTATCGAACTATTTATCTCTCTTTCGAACAGGTCTAATGGACTACCATGTTTTTGAGATACGGAAGGTCATTCCAAAAAATATCTGATTTTTGGTGCGATACTCGCAAAAAGATTTTACAGATTGGGCCGGCCCTCTTCTCGGTTTTTCGGCCGAGGTCAGCGGTGGGAACACAAGCAATCGAATGTGCTGCCGCCCCGGCCGGATAGCGTTTTTTACGCAAAGCAAGTTTCTTGAACACTCATTGGTTGGTCGTGGCGGCAGAGAGCATTCGGCTCACAGAAACTATCGCTGTGCATAATGAGAGATATTCATATATCGATTGTCAGTCATGGCCATGCACGGCATCTGACCGTGCTGTTTGCCTGCCTCGCCGAGATGTCATCGTCGTACCGCTATCAGGTCACCTTGATCAAGAATGTGGCCGAGGTCGATCTTGAATTGCCGCAGCAGCAGAGCTTCCCCGTCCGAATAATCGACAATGCGAGCCCGCAAGGTTTCGCACGGAATCACAACATGGCGTTCGCTGAGCCACCGCTTGCTGACCAGTGTGCCTACTTTGTGGTGCTGAACCCGGATACACAGCCGTGCGGCGACCTGTTTGCAGACTTGGCAGGGCAATTGGATCGGCTGAGATTGCCCGGTGTAATCGCACCTGCGGTCTTTTCGCCAAATGGTGAGCGGGAAGATAGCGCCCGCGAATTGCCAACCATCGGTCGCTTGCTGCGCAAGCTATTTGGTAGGTCTGGTTCTTGGACGGCGCCGTCCGACAACGGCTTGTTGACACCGGACTGGGTCGCGGGGATGTGCATGATGTTTCCTCACCCAGTGTTTCTCGAGATTGGCGGATTCGACGAGAGCTATCATCTGTACTATGAAGATGTCGATATCTGCAGCCGGCTATGGTTGGCTGGCTACTCGGTGTGGGTCGATCCAGCACAATCTATAGTCCACGCCGCACAACGGTACAGCCGGAGACACTGGCGGTATGCGCGTTGGCACTTGGCAAGCATCGCGCGCTTCTTCGCGTCTGATGTCTATCGTAAGGCGCGCGCGCTGCACCGCCAGCGGATACATTGATGTGCTAAACCGAGCAGGGGTAGTCAGAGGCCTCGTTATGCGGGTATTGGTCACTGGTGCATCGGGTTTCGTCGGTCGGCATTTGGTCCGTCGTTTGATCGCAGACGGTCACGCCGTGACCTGTGTCATGCGACGTGGTGGGCGTAGCGACTTTAACGCCAAGCCTGTGTCGCTGGCCTGGATCGATGATATCGCCGATGAGGCCGATTGGGCCACCAAGCTTCAGGGAGTCGAAGTGGTGGTACACCTCGCTGCGCGAGTACATGTGATGCGAGAGACCTCGGCAGATCCACTCGCGCACTTTCGGCGCGCGAATGTGCTGGGTTCGCGGCGGCTGGCCGAGGCTGCCGTGATGGCTGGGGTAAGGCGTTTTGTCTTCTTCAGCTCGATCAAGGTTAACGGGGAGCGGACTGACGAGCGGCCGTTTCGGGCTGGCGACCCTCCGGCCCCAGATGGCCCCTACGCAGTCTCCAAGTTTGAGGCCGAACAGCAGCTGTGGCAGGTGGCCGACAAGGGTGCCACCGAGTTCGTCGTGGTACGGCCACCATTGGTTTATGGACCGGGTGTTGGAGGAAATTTCCAACGCTTGGTCAACTGGGTGCGGCGTGGTATCCCGCTGCCATTGGGCGCACTGTATCGGCCGCGCAGTATGGTGTCCGCAAACAACCTCGTAGATTTCACTGCGCTCTGCCTGGTCCACCCACGGGCCGCTGATCAAGTATTTTTGGTAAGCGACGGGGCCGACTGGTCAACTACCGAACTGGTAACGGCTATTGCGACCGCTTTGAAACGGCGGCCGTTGTTAGTTGCGGTGCCACCACGCGCGCTCAAACTGGCTGCGAACTTGGTGGGCAGGGGAGAGGTGGCGGATCGTTTGTGTGACGCGCTGCAAGTCGATATTCGCAAGAACCATGAGCTTCTGTGCTGGCGGCCTGCGGAGTCGCGCACCTGCGCGCTTGAAGACACGGTGCGCGCTCTGGACGAGGGCCAATGCTGACAGATCCTCTGATTGGCATGGTACTGGGGTTCGTTGTGGCCCTGGTAGCCACAGGTTGGATGCGCCAGTACGCCATGGACAGACGTTTGCTGGATGTCCCCAATGCGCGGAGTTCTCACCTGGAACCGACACCGCGCGGTGGCGGGCTCGCGATCGTGCTCAGCTTCGGTGTCTTGTTTGTCGTGCAGGTGCTATCGGGTGGTCCTGACCCTCGCCTCGCACTCGCCGTCTTGCCGGCTGTGTTGATCGTCGCCGCGATAGGGCTGCGTGACGATCTCAACGACGTCTCGGCAACACGCCGGATTCTGGTGCACGCGGTCGCGGTTGCCTGGGCGCTCCATTGGCTTGGCGGCGAGCTGACGATTCCAGTGCCCCAGGGCCAATTGAGCGTCGGCTGGTCGGCTCATCTGCTGGCCTTGGTTTCGATCATGTGGTTTTTGAACCTGTTCAACTTCATGGATGGAATCGATGGAATCGCAGCTGCCGAGGCTGCATTTATCGCCTTTGCCGGCGCCTGGTTATCGACCCAGTCAGGTCAATACGATCTGTGTTCATTACTGCTCGTACTAGGTGCTGCCGCGCTCGGCTTTCTTGTTTGGAACTGGCATCCCGCCAAGATATTCATGGGGGATGTCGGCAGTGGGTTTCTCGGAGCGGCACTGGGTATCCTAGGCCTGGCGGCCGTCTTCGCCGATGCCGACCTGTTTTGGCCCTGGCTGATCCTGCCCGGTGTGTTCGTGACCGATGCCTCGGTCACCCTCGCCCGGCGCTTTGTGCGCGGCGATCGTTGGTTCGAGGCCCATCGTAGCCATGCCTATCAACGGGCCGCACGGCGTTGGGGGCACGCACGAGTGACTCTGGGGGTGTTCTGGATCAATGCGGGCTGGCTGTTGCCGTGGGCACTCCTGGCGGCGACTGAACCCCAACTCGGCCTGCTGTTTGCATTGGCTACCTATCTACCGCTGCTGTTTCTGGCCCTGTGGCTCGATGCAGGTGGTGCCGAGCAGGATGATCGCTAAACGAACCGGAAAGGTTTCGTAGCACTCCGCAGTATCCAGTACACTCGGCGCCGTTCTCTCAGCGCAGACGGCAAGAGCGGGATAGTGAGTAGGATGGGGCAGTTCATCGGATTAGCGGCAAGGGATGCGCGGCGGCCGCTTAGTAGTGCCATGCGACGTCTACCGCACAGGCCAATGAGCAGTTGCGACCCTGCTGGACAGGGTCATGCTCGGGCTGTCGGTAGTCAGGTCCTGGGTCATCGGTGAGGGGTACTCGGTGAACAGCCGCGAGCTCTATCTGCGCTTGCTCAGCCATGTGCGTCCCTACTGGCGCCAGTTTGCCCTGGGCATCGTTTTCGTCGTGTTGCTGGCATTGACCGAACCGGCGATTCCGATGCTACTCAAACCCTTGCTGGATGGCACCTTCATCGAACGTGATCCAGTCTATTTGTTCTGGGCGCCGATATTTCTGATGCTGCTGTTTGTCGTGCGTGGTTGCTGCAATGTCGCCAGCCAAATGGCACTTGCCTGGGTCTCGGGGAAATTGGTGTTGGATCTGCGTCAGCATATGTTCGAGCGCATCTTGAACTTACCGACTACCTATTATGACGCGCACAACACGGGCCTGATCATCACCAAGGTTACGCATAATGTGACCCAGGTGACGACCGCAGCAACCAAGGTACTGATGGTTCTGGTGCGAGACACAGTGATTGTGATCGGCTTAGTAGGCTACATGCTCTATCTGAATTGGCAATTCAGTCTGCTAGTGTTCGTGTTCTTCCCGCTGGTGATCCTGGTTGTACGCACGATCGCCAAGCGACTGCGGTTTTTGAGTCGCAAGAAGCAGGATGCCATGGCCGAGATCACGCATGTGCTCGGCGAGGCGGTGCGCGGGCACCGGGTTATCAAGGTGTTCGGTGGCCAGGCCGCAGAGTTGCAGCGCTTCCTCTGGCATGCCAACTGGGAACGGCGCTATCGATTTAAGGCGGTGGTCGCCGACGGGGCCAGCGTGCCCTTGGTGGAGGGGTTAGCCTCCATCATGATGGCGCTGTTGATCTACCTGGGTACCGGGCAACTCGGACAGGAGCCTATGACCGTAGGTGCCTTTGTTTCGTTTCTCACTGCATTGGCCTTGTTGTTCCCACCGGTCAAGCGTCTGGTCGGGATCAATCAACCGTTACAAGTAGGTCTCGCCGGAGCGGAGACCGTATTCGAGCTGATTGACCAGCAGCCGGAACACGACGATGGACAGCCGCTGACTGGCCCGATTCGTGGCGAGCTGACCTTCTCCAAGGTGAAGTTTCGCTACCCGGCAGCCACAGAGGACGCCCTGCAGGGCGTCTCCTTCTCGGTTGCGCCCGGTACCACCACGGCACTGGTCGGTCGCTCGGGCAGCGGCAAGACGACGATCGCCTCTTTGGTCCCGCGCTTCTACGAGATCGAGGACGGCGACATCCAATTGGATGGGACTGATATACGGGGTCTTAGACTGACTAGTCTGCGTGATTACATTTCTTACGTAGGGCAGGAATCGGTGTTGTTCAATGACAGCGTGGCCGCGAACATCGCCTATGGCAGTGCCGATGCCCCGCGCAGTGCGATAGAAGAGGCCGCGCGGGCCGCCTATGCCCTGAATTTCATTAACGATCTGCCGGATGGTTTCGATACTCTGGTCGGTGAAGACGGTGTGCTTTTGTCAGGTGGCCAACGCCAGCGCGTAGCGATTGCGCGCGCGCTGCTCAAGGATGCGCCAGTGTTGATTCTGGACGAGGCAACGTCAGCCTTGGACACTGAGTCGGAGCGCTATGTGCAATCGGCACTACGCAACCTCACGCGCGACCGCACAACATTGGTGATTGCGCACCGCCTATCGACCATCGTGCACGCCGATCAGATCCTCGTGGTCGACGATGGCCAGATCATTGAGCGCGGGACGCACGAGTCGCTGATTACCCAGCACGGTCAATATAGCCAACTCTATAAGACTCAGTTCGATGAGCAATGACTTGGTCGAAGCAGCTTCCTCAGCGGCCAAGCGCTTCGCATACCGCGGTGCTCACCCGCTCCAGGTCGGCCGTCTCCAGATAGGGATGCATTGGTAAGCTGATCACTTCTCGCGCGGCCTGATGGGCTGCCGGTAGTTCGCCAGAGATGCGGTAGCGGCCTGACATCGCCGGTTGCCGATCCAGTGTGATCGGGTAGTGAACTGCGGTCGGGATGCCGTGTTCATTTAGCCGGCCCGCGAGTTGGTCTCGCTCGGCTACCCGAAGCGTGTATTGTGCGTAAACCGAGAGCTGATTCTGTGCGATCTGTGGCGTGCGGCAGTCTGCTTTGGCCAGCAGTTCGGTGTAGTGCTCGCCGATCGTTGAACGTCGTGAGACTTCGTCGGGGAACAGCGTCATCTTTGACAGGATAACCGCTGCTTGCAAGGTATCCATGCGACCGTTGATACCGATCCGTGGATGGTGATAGCGCCTATCCTGGCCATGGTTTCTGAGTTCACGCAGACGGGCTGCCAAGTCGTCACGATCGGTGAAGCAGGCGCCACCGTCGCCATAGCAGCCAAGGGGTTTGGCTGGAAAGAAACTGGTGCAGCCGATCGTCGTCAGGCCACATGAGCGGCGCCCACTGAACTCGGCGCCGAAACTTTGCGCCGCATCTTCGATCACCGGCAAGCCGTGGCGCTCGGCAATCGTGTTGATCGCGTCCAAATCGGCACACTGGCCGTACAGGCTCACTGGCATGACTGCGCATGTACGATCGCTGATCGCCGCCTCGATCAAGGCTGGATCGATGTTGTAGGTCACCGGATCGATGTCGACGAACACAGCAGTTGCGCCAAGTAAAGCGATTACCTCGGCCGTTGCGATGAAACTGAATGGCGTTGTGATGACTTCGTCACCTGGCTTCAAATCGAGTGCCAGCAACGCGCTGATCAGGGCATCGGTGCCACTGGCCATCGAAACACAGTGCTCGACGCCGACATAGTCGGCCAACAACTTCTCCATCTCGGCGATCTCGGGTCCTAGGATGTACTGTCCGTGATCTAGCACTTGCGCGATGCGCCGGTCCAGGTCATCGCGTATCGATTGTTGTTGGCGCTTCAGATCGATGAATTGCATCTATGGAAGTTTCCGTTGCTACACGGGGGGCAAAGGGTGGCCTGACCGCGGAGTGCTACCGAGTTAGCCGTATCGGCATCGCGACCGCCCTAGTGATGCCGGCATGCTAGCATGCAGTTTCGAGCGCGACAGCAGGGTATTGCTTGGCACAGGCGCATCGATAGCGAGAAGAACACTAAGTGATGGCCGGAGCTTGGTGCGTGACCAGGCCGGTGAGTCAAACTCCGGCCCCGCGACCACTGCATGATCAGACACCTGTATACGCTGCTACTTTACCTTACCCTTCCATTGGTACTGCTGCGTCTTTTGTGGCGCGGTATCAAGGCCCCGGCCTATCGGGCACGTTGGCTGGAACGCTTCGGGGTTTTTCGACCACCGCCTGGCTGGGGCGGTTTATGGATCCATGCGGTCTCGGTCGGTGAGGTCCAGGCGGTGCTGCCTTTGGTGCGCGAGCTATTGGCGCGCCACACCGGCTTGCAGATCACGCTTACCACGACGACACCGACCGGGTCGGCTCAGGTCCGACAGCAGCTGGCCGATCAGGTGCACCACGTCTATCTACCCTATGACCTGCCGTTTGCCGTGACCGGTTTCCTGCGCCGCGTGAGGCCCAGCGTCGTACTGCTGGTTGAGACCGAGGTCTGGCCAAACTTGTTGCATCTGTGTCGGGAGAAGGGAGTTTACTCGCTGTTAGCCAATGCCCGCCTTTCTGAGCGATCGGCACAGCGCTACGCGCGCCTGGGACGTTTTTCGCAGCAGACGTTCGCCCAATTCGATTGTATCGCCGCGCAGGGCGAGGCTGACGCTAGGCGCTTGCGGGGCCTCGGGGTCGCACCAACTCGGGTCTGTGTAACCGGCAGCATCAAATTCGACATGCATATCCCGGCCAGTCTCGAAGAGCGCGTCGAGGTGCTACGTCGTGAATGGGGGGGGCGCCCGGTATGGATCGCAGGTAGCACGCATGAAGGAGAAGACGAAGTTGTGCTGAGCGCCCACCACCAAATCCTCGAACGGTTCCCCGACGCCCTGCTGATTCTGGTGCCCCGTCACCCGGAGCGCTTCGATCGAGTCGCCAGCCTGTGCGGGCGTGAGCGCTTGCAACTGGCCCGTCGTTCACGGCATGGCGATTACAGCAACGCGACCCAGGTCTACCTCGGCGACACCATGGGTGAGTTGCCTGTGCTGTTGGGTACGGCCGATGTTGCCTTCATCGGCGGCAGTCTGGTCATGACCGGCGGGCATAATATGCTGGAGGCGGCTGCCCAGGGCGTCGCCTTGTGCTTCGGTCCGCATGTGTTCAATTTCTCGGTAGTTAGCCAGATCCTGATCGATGCCGGCGCGGCGTTCCAGATCAGCAATGGACAGGAGTTGGCCAGCCAGGTGAGTGCCTGGTTCGCCGATGCCAGCGCACGTGCCGATGTCGGCGAGCGCGGGCGTCGGGTAGTGGCGCAGAATCGCGGCGCCCTGAGCCGCCTGATCCGGCTGATTCCGCTGCACTAAAAAACCGACTCGTGCCGCCACTGCGCTGTGCTCTACGCGCTTGCGATATTGTGAGCTCGCGCAAGGATTTGCGGCCTCGTTATGCTATAAACCGTGTCCTAAAAAACCATCGGGATCCCTTCTGTGCTCTGAAACTGCCGCATGTAGGGGCGCAGTTGCCAGGCGTTGACCTGGCGCGGTACGGTCAACGCTTGCCCAGAGTTTGTCCCATCTGCTCAAGGAGCTCAGAATGCCGTATAACAACTGTTTCCAACTGTCTTGCCTCGCAGCCGCAGTGCTGGCGACCCAGGTCCAGGCAGAGCCGGTCGATGCGACCTCCGCGCTGCCACAGGCCAAGCCCGGCGAGTGCTATGCCAAGGTGGTAGTGCCCGCGCAATACAAGACCGAGAACGTTGATGTCACGGTACGCGAGGCCTCGGCGCGCTTCGAGACTGTCCCGGCGGCGTATGAGATGGTCGAAGAAAAGGTCTTGGTCAAAGAGGCTGCGGAGAAAATCGTCCCGGTACCTGCCGAGTACGAAACCACCACCGAAATGGTAGAGGTGGCGCCTGCCGTTAGGCGATGGCTGGCCGGGAGCAAACGCAAATCCCCTCCGGCCAGTCCGGCCTTGCTGACGGCAGTCGCCGGCAGCGGGATCCGCCTCGAGGAGCAGCCAGTCGGCAGTTGTCTGAGTGAGTACTTCGTGCCGGCCCGTTATAAGGACGAAGAGGTAAAGGTGCTTAAGACTGCCGGCTACGAAACGATCGAGGTCGAGCCTGCTGCTTACGAATGGGTAGAAGAGAAGGTCCTGGTTAAAGAGGCCGGAAAGAAAGTTGTCGAGGTGCCAGCGGAGTTCGAGACCGTCACCGAGGAGGTGCTGATCTCACCGGCGACGACGATGTGGAAGCCGGGCCGTGGTTTGGTGCAGAAGGTCGACAATACCACTGGAGAGATCATGTGCCTGGTAGAGGTCCCTGCCAAATATGAGACCGTCACCCGCAAGGTCATTAAGGCCGCGGCAACCACCAAAGAAGTCGAGATCCCGGCCAAGTACAAGGTGCAGCGCGTCCAGAAGTTAGTCAAGCCGGCCCAGGAGAGACGCATCAAGGTTGAACCGACCTATGAGACGCTGACGAAACGGGTCTTGGTGTCCGAGGAGAAGTTCTTCTGGCACCCCGATTATGAGGACAAGCCGAGCGGGAAACTGACTGGCAACACGCTCTGCCTGCGTGAGACTGGCCCTAAAACTGTGGAAGTCAAGCAGCGCAAGGTCAAGCAACCGGCCGGGATAAAGCGAGTCGAGATCCCCGCGGAGTACAAGTTGGTCAAGGTACGCAAGTTGGTGAAGCCGGCCACCGAAAAGCGCATTAATATCCCGGCCGTAGTCGAGACCGTTGCCAAGAAGGTCAAGGTTAGCGATGAGCGCTTGGAATGGCGGGGCGTGCTTTGTGAGACCAATATGACGCCACGAATCCTGACCGATCTGCAAAGCGCGCTCAAGGCCGCCGGCTTCGATCCGGGCCCAGTAGATGGCCAAATCGGTTCGCGTACACTACGCGCAGTGGACGATTACCAGCGCACCAAGGGCATGGAGCGTGGCGGGCTCACCCTGAGTACCTTGTCCTCGCTCGGGGTCAAAATCTGAGGAGTCTGGCCTTAGCGAGCAACCACAACTTCCTACCCCGTACTTGGCGCCAAGTGCGGGGTAGGGCCGGGTTCTCGGTGTGTAGCCCGAGCGCGCGCTGGATGGCCTAGTGGGCCAAGCGGATAATTCTGTGACGCTCAGCCACGGCACAAGCAGTGTGGGCAAGGCGCAGTCCGCGGGGAATTGGCAGGCCCTTTCCAAGGACGGCAACACAGCCCACGATGCTTGTGCCGTGGCCCTTTAGGAGCCACTGTGCGAGCGCGACTTCGTGTTGTGTTTCTTGCCAAGGGCGCGCCATTGCCTGCGAAACGCGCCTTGATTCGCGCCCGCACTGTGGCTCTGAGCGTTACAGAATTATCTGCTTGGCCCGCTAGCCGGGTGTTGCATCGGTGGGCGACCAGCCCGACAGCAGGCTTCGCAGATTGCTGAGGAAGCATTCTCGTCCCCGCGATCTAGCGCGCCACTTGGCGATGCATGTGGTCTGTGTCGCACGTCACGAACCGGTGACTGGACGTCAAGTGTTTGATGTAGCCATGGCGGGCGCCAGGCCAGGAGATTCCCTCTAAGTGACCATTGTGGCACTTGCGCAGCTCAATTTAATGGTCGGTGATATCCCGGGCAACGCGCGGCGCGTCATCGATACCGCCCGTCGCTTACATGGCAAGGCCGATATCGTGGTGTTCCCCGAGTTGACCCTTACCGGCTATCCGCCGGAGGACCTTTTGCTGCGGCCGGCCTGTGATGCGCGGGTCGACTCTGCCTTGGGAGAAATCGCACGCGCTGCAGAGGGCATCACCCTGGTGGTGGGCTACCCTGCGGTGCGCGATGGGGTACGCTACAACATAGCCGGTGTCGTGCGTGATGGAGTGGTCGAGTCCGAGTATCGAAAGATGGAGTTGCCCAACTATAGCGTGTTTGATGAGCGCCGCTATTTCGAGCCCGGTGACAGTGCCCTGGTGTTTCGACAGGGCAGCGTCGAGTTCGGTGTCACCATCTGCGAAGACATTTGGTTCGATAAGCCTGTTCAGCGTGCTGCGGCTGCCGGTGCGCAGGTGTTGTTGAATCTGAATGCCTCTCCATTCCACCAGGACAAGGCGGCGGAACGCGAAACCCTGGTGGCCGATCGCGCGGCCCGCTTCAATGTCTCGGTCGTGTATGTCAATTTGGTTGGCGGCCAGGACGAGCTGGTATTCGACGGGGGCTCGTTTGTCGTCGATGCGAATGGGAAAGTGGCCCATCGCGCTGCATTCTTCGAGGAGAGCGAGTCGTTGCTGGTGTTTCACGATGGCGTCCCTTGCGTCGCCGACATCGCCCGGTTTCCCGACGTCGATGAGCAGGTGTATCGAACACTGGTCTTGGGGACGCGCGATTACGTTCGAAAGAATGGCTTTGATTCGGTGGTGCTGGGGCTGTCCGGCGGAATCGATTCGGCATTGACGCTGGCGATCGCAGTCGACGCCCTGGGTCCAGAGAATGTAGAGACGGTTGCGATGCCGTCGCGCTACACCGCGCAGATCAGCGGACAGGATGCGCTGCAGCAGGCACAACGAATGGGCGTTCGACATCAGACGATATCGATCGAACCGGCGTTTCGCGCCTTTCTCGAGATGCTCTCGGAAACCTTCTCGGGTACTGAGGCTGACATCACCGAGGAGAATATCCAAGCGCGGTGTCGCGGCATCTTGTTGATGGCGATCAGCAACAAGCGAGGTCGCATGTTGCTGACGACTGGCAACAAGAGCGAGATGTCGGTCGGCTATGCGACGCTGTACGGCGATATGGCGGGCGGCTTCGCGCCGCTCAAGGATGTGCCCAAACTGCTTGTCTATCGACTGGCACGTTGGCGCAATCGTGATAGTGAGGCGATCCCCAAACGTGTCATCGATCGCCCCCCCTCGGCCGAATTGCGCGCCGATCAGAAAGATACCGACAGCCTGCCCGACTACGAGACCCTAGACGGGATACTGGCCCTGTACGTCGAGCAGGACCGGTCGCCTGACGAGATCATTGCTGCCGGTTTTAATCGCGCGCTCGTCGAGCGGGTGACGGGAATGGTCGATCACAACGAGTACAAGCGCCGTCAGGCTCCGCCTGGAATCAAGATAACGCGTCGTGCCTATGGCCGGGACCGTCGTTATCCCATCGTCAGCGGATTCTGATTTAGGGCACTTCGAAAAATCGAGGTGGACGGGCGGCACAGGGGTGTGCTGCCATTTTCGATCATGACAAGTGATTGAAAATGAAGGAAAGGCGAAAACCGCATTTTGGCCTTATTCGTGGAGAAAAATGCCATGGATGGCATTTTTCGAGTTACCCTCTAGAATGTCCGCGTTAACAGATCTGCCGCCGATCCAGGCATGTTCCTTAGGGAGGGAATCAACATGAAGAAAGTCGAGGCCATCATCAAGCCCTTTAAGCTGGATGACGTGCGCGAAAGCCTCTCGAACATCGGTGTGACCGGCATGACCGCGATGGAAGTGAAGGGTTTCGGCCGGCAGAAGGGCCATACCGAGTTGTATAGGGGCGCTGAGTACGTCGTTGATTTCCTGCCCAAACTCAAGATCGACATCGTCGTCCGTGACGATCAGGTGGAGGCCTGTATCGAGGCGATCACATCCGCGGCTCGTACCGGCAAGATAGGCGATGGCAAGATCTTTGTTTCCGCGGTCGACCAGGTGGTGCGTATCAGGACCGGTGAACAAGACGAGGATGCGATCTGATCGCAGGCCGAAATCAGATCGTATGGTGCAACCCGAAGGGACGGGGCCGTTTTTCCGCCCAATTTTGCTGCTGCTCGTCCATGTACAGTGAGTACAGCACGCTCGAAGCGTCTCGTTGGCCGAAAAAACGGCCGCCGTCGCTGCGCCTCGCGCAGTCTGAAAAGGTCCTAGTCAGGCGATATGTCGGGCTCGGTCAGTTGTCGTCGAGTTCGAAGAACTCCCAGACCTTGCGAGAGACGGATCTTTTGCCACTTCGACCGGGATCTTCGATCAAGCTGCCGTTGGCCTCGTTCAAGGCGAGGATGCGCCGGGTATCCTGCTCTAGTTCCTCCATACCGAGTTCGGCATAGGCGGCCGCCATGATTTCCAGGGCGTCGCGCAATGCCGGAGTTCGTTGGTAGTTTTGGACCACAAACTCGGCGCGATTGGCGGCGGCAAGAAAGGCCCCGCGCTTTATGTAGTAGCGCGCGACATTCACTTCGTGACGGGCCAGGTTGTTGCGCAGGTACAGCATGCGCTGGGCCGCATCTGCGGCGTAATCGCTGTTCGGAAAGCGTTTTACTACTTCGGCGAAATCCTTATACGAGTCGAGTGAGGCACCCGGGTCACGCTGCGAGGTATCGGTCGGTAGATAGCGATCGAGAAACCCCAGGCTGCGGTTGAAATTCACCAGGCCGCGCAGATAGTAGGCGTAGGCGGTCGCCGGATGGCCGGGATGCAACTTGATGAATCTGTCGGCGGCGGCCAGGGCCGACTCGGGCTCATAGAACCGATAGTAAGAATAGGCAATGTTGATTTGCGCCTGATGGGCGTATTTTCCAAACGGATAGCGCGACTCCAGGAGCTCGTAGTATTTGATCGCCTGCTCGTAGTTGCCAGCATTCATGTCGCTGGTCGCTTCGCTAAACAGCTTTTGTTGGCTCCACCCCTTGGTTTCGTCCTTCTCGCCCATCATAGAACAGCCGGACAAGACCAAGAGGGCCAGCAATATTGGCCAGCGGGTGAGTGACATGGGCGATAATCCAGTGTTTTCTCTGCAAGTAGTGATTATAACGGAAGTGCCTTGACCGATCAGATGCCGCAGGAACAGCTTTTGGAGGCGACGGTCGCCGCCGATCAGGCCGGTGCGCGCCTCGATCAGGCGCTGGCCAGTTTGTTCCCCGATTATTCGCGCAGCCGCCTGCAGGCCTGGACCCGCGAGGGACGTGTGAGTGTAAATGGACAGCAGCGTCGCCCACGTGACCGGGTCGTGCTCGGCGATTGCCTGCAGGTGCGCGCTGTCGCTGAGCAGCAGGTGGCTTGTGCACCGCAGGACATACCGCTCGACATCGTATCGGAAGACCAGAGTATCCTGGTAATCAACAAACCGCCCGGCCTCGTGGTGCACCCCGCTGCTGGCAACCCGGACGGCACGGTGCAGAACGCACTGCTGTATCACGATCCGTCGCTGGTCGCCCTGCCGCGCGCCGGTATCGTGCACCGCCTGGATAAAGATACCTCTGGCCTCATGGTGATCGCACGCAGTCAGGCGGCGTACACGCGACTGGTCGAGGCCATCGCAGCGCGCGAAGTAACTCGTGAGTACCGGGCCTTAGTGGTTGGCCAACTGGCCGTTGGCGGCCGGATCGATCTGCCCATCGGACGCCATCCGACGCAGCGCACGCGGATGGCGGTCAACCCACTTGGCAAACCATCGGTCACACACTTTCGTGTGTTGGCAACCTTGCGTGGCCATACCCTACTCAAGGTGTTGCTAGAGACCGGGCGCACCCATCAAATACGCGTGCACATGGCACATTTGCGTCACCCGGTGTTTGGCGATCCGGTGTACGGCGGCCGGCTGCGGTTGCCAGCGGGCGCCAGCGAGGAGCTGACGCAGGTGCTACGCGGTTTTCGGCGACAGGCCCTGCATGCGAAGCGCCTTGAGTTCTCACATCCAATCAGCGGTCGTCCGCTGCGTTTCAGCTGCGCGCTACCCTCTGATATGTGCGCGGTGATCGATCTCCTGGCGATCGGCAAGGACGCCACTTGGCAAGACGTAGATGACGATTACCCGGCGGGATTGACCCCTGGGCCAGAGACCACCGACCTAGAGTTGGACGACTAGGGTCGTGGCGACCATTGATGTGATTCAGCCGGACTGGGAGGCGCCTGCGGCGATCAAGGCGTTTAGCACGACCCGCGGCGGCGGGGCGAGCCGAGGGCCCTGGAGCAGCCTCAACTTGGCGGCGCGCGTCGGCGATGACCCCAATGCCGTTGTGCGCAATCGTGCCCTGCTGACACAACAGCTCGGCCTGCCCGATGTGCCACAGTGGCTTGACCAGGTGCATGGTATCGAGGTGCGATGCCCACAGGTGCCGCTGGCCCGCGCCGATGCCTGTGTCGAGAACCGGCCCGGTCGGGTGTGTGCGGTGTTGACCGCGGACTGCCTGCCGGTGCTGTTGTGTAATCGCGCAGGTACCCGGGTCGCGGCTGCGCATGCGGGCTGGCGCGGGTTGGCAGCCGGCGTGCTCGAGTCCACGGTAGCCGCATTGGGTGAACCACCTGCTGAATTGTTGGCCTGGCTGGGTCCAGCGATCGGGCCGCGGGCGTTCGAGGTTGGTGCTGAAGTGCGTCAGGCCTTTGTTGCTGAGGACCCTGCTAGCGCCCACTGCTTCAGCGCTTGCGGCGGAGACCATTGGCTGGCCGATCTGTACGGCCTCGCCCGGCGTCGACTCGATCGCTTGGGCATCAGTGCAATTAGCGGTGGTGCTTGGTGTACCTTCGGGGACGCCGAGCGATTTTTTTCCCATCGCCGCGATGGCCTGAGCGGCAGAATGGCGACTTTGATATGGTTGCAACACGAAACCGACGAGTCACCACAATGAACGACCCGTGGCATATGTTGACCTTGATCGGCGAGGACAAACCCGGGATCGTCGCCGCGGTCACCCAGGCGCTATTCGAGCTCGGGCTTAATCTGGGTGAAACCTCGATGCTGCGTCTCGGTGGCAATTTCACCATCATGATGATGGTGTCCGGTGGCGGTGATGAGCAGGCGCTGCGTGCGCGGCTCGAACCTGTTGTCGAGACGCAAGGTCTGTCGTTGCATGTGGATCCTATCCGGGCGCATCTGCACGAGCACGTGGTCCCCACTGTCCGGGTCACGGTCAGGGGTGCCGACCGCGCGGGCATCGTGGCACAGGTTTCTGCAGTGTTGGCCGAGGCCGGTTTCAATATCCTCGATCTGGAATCCGACGTTGCCGGTACTGAGCAGCAGCCGGTCTACATCATGCAGATCGCCGGGGTGGCAAGTGTCCCAGTCGACGAGATCGAGCGCGCGCTCGCGCCGCTGCGCGAAGAGGGTGTCGAAGTCAGCGTCAGCACAATCGAAACCTA
>JANQRK010000115.1 GCA_028284585.1 Chromatiales bacterium | reverse complement strand
AAACGGCCCCGTCCCTTCGGGTTGCGCCCCAAAACACGCCATGCGGCGTTGCTCGTCGTTTATTTAGACTCACTAAATCGCTCTCCTCGCACCTTGCCTGGCGCGTTTTGGGGCAGCAACGCTGCATCTCGCTGAGTATGAACAGGCCCTACGCGAGCTCGCGATCCGACGACAGATGCGGAGACAGGTGCATCTCATGGTGGCCCTTGCCGGCCTCGATCATCGGGTAAACGTTCTCGGAGGGGTCGACGATGATGTCCATGAACACCAAGCGGTCCTTCATGCCGAAGGCCTCTCGGTAGGCACCCTCGAGGTCCCCCGGCTTGTCGATGCGCATCCCGACGTGGCCAAAGCTCTCGGCCAGCATCTTGAAATCCGGCAGTGCGTCCACATAGGAGTGCGAATAGCGACCGTCGTAGAAGAACTCCTGCCATTGGCGGACCATACCCATGTACCCATTGTTGAGCAGGACGATCTTGAGAGGCAGGTCGTACTGGCGGCAGGTCGCCAGTTCCTGGATGCACATCTGGATGCTCGCCTCGCCGGTAACACAGGCGACCGTGGCATCCGGAAACGCCTGTTGGACACCCATCGCCGCCGGCAGACCGAAGCCCATGGTGCCCAGCCCACCAGAATTGATCCAACGCCGTGGCTTTTCGAACGGATAGAATTGCGCCGCGAACATCTGGTGTTGACCGACGTCCGAGGTCAAATAGAAGTCGCTATCCTTGGTGACCTGATACATCGCCTCGACCGCATACTGAGGTTTGATCGCATCGCTGCCTTGCTGGTAATTCAGACAATCGAGCCTGCGCCAACTCTCGATGCGCTCCCACCAGGCCTTCAGCTTCCCTGCATCGGGTTTGCGCGGGTGCTCTTTGAGCACTCGCAGCATGTCCTTCAGCACACTGCCAACCTGACCGACGATCGGCACGTCTACACGGACGGTCTTGGAGATCGACGCCGGGTCCACATCGATGTGGATGATCCGCGCATTGGGACAAAAATGCGCGATCTTACCGGTCACTCGATCGTCGAAGCGCGCACCGATGGCGATCAAGACATCCGTCTCGTGCATCGCCATATTGGCTTCGTAGGTGCCGTGCATCCCCAGCATGCCGATGAACTGCGGATCACTCGCTGGAAACGAACCCAGTCCCATCAGAGTGATAGTGATTGGGAACCCAGTGCTTCTAACCAGCTCGGTCAGCTGTCCGGAGGCCTCGCCGAGGACCACGCCACCACCGGTGTAAATCACCGGCCGCTCGGCCTCGAGGATGATGTCCACGGCCTTGCGGATCTGGCCCAAATGCCCCTTCTCTACGGGGCTGTAAGAGCGCATTTCGACCGTCCCGGGATACTGATAAGGGATACGGACGCTGGGATCGGTGACATCCTTGGGGATGTCGACCACCACAGGCCCCGGGCGGCCCGAGGCGGCGATGAAGAACGCCTTCTTGATGGTATCGGCGATGTCTTCCGCGCGCTTGACCAAGAAATTGTGCTTCACGCAGGGCCGGGTAATACCGACGGTATCGACCTCTTGGAAGGCATCCGACCCGATCACTGGGGTGGGTACTTGGCCAGTCAGCACGACCATGGGGATCGAGTCCATGTAAGCGGTGGCGATCCCGGTAACCGCATTGGTAGCGCCTGGCCCGGAGGTTACCAGTACGACACCCACCTTGCCGGTAGCCCGCGCATAGCCATCGGCGGCGTGGGTAGCCGCCTGCTCGTGGCGCACCAGGATGTGCCGTACGTCGGGCTGGCTGAAAAGCGCGTCGTAGATGTGAAGCACGGCGCCGCCCGGATAGCCCCAAACGTATTCAACTCCCTCGTCCTTCAGTGCCCGAACGACAATCTCGGCACCACTCAGCTCCACCTTGATGACCTCCGCAACCTGGCATACCCTCTTGGCTAAATCACCAAAAGTATGAACTCTTTCAAGGCGAAAACTTGAACGAGTACTAAGCTTAATTAGCAACAGTTCAAACTACTAATATCGCTCCAAGAGGTCAATAGTGGGCATATTGGAATCACCTGCGCTCTACCCCCACCTGCTCAAGCACGGCTTTTGGCTGCTGCTCGGGCTGATAATCGCCCTGCCCAGCCACGCCGAAAAAGGCGCTCACCTCTGGTACGACGAGGACGGCAACGCGGTCTATTCTCAATTCGCTCCGCAAGGCAGCAAGCCGAGCGAAATCGTAAAACCGCCACCCCCGCCAGCCGAATCGCCCGAGGTCGCACAAGAGCGACTACGCCAGCAGCTGCAGCGCTTCGAGGACAACCGCGAGGACCAGGAGCTGGCCGATGAGAAGGCTACCCAGGCCAAACTGGAAGCCGACCAGGCCCGCGAACGCTGCGCCATTGCCCGGGAGCAGCTGGAACTCCTGAACGGTCCGGCGCGGCGACTGTTCCGCAACAGCGACGGCACGGTCAGTCGACTGAACGAAGAGCAGCGCCAAGACAAACGAGCGGAGATGGAAAAAATCATCGCCACCGATTGTGGCTGAGCGGCGCGACCCATATCCCTCCCCGGGCACCGACTAGGCTGACGAGTCACGCGGCAACGCGGCTGCACGGGTTTCCTCGTCGCTGTCCGGCAGTTGTACCTGATCGATGTCTCGAAAGCGCGCGCTGATCTTCTGTGCCGATGTGTTGACCTGCCCGACATCTTCATTCGCCTGACGGATGTGTAGCGCCAACCTGTCCATGCGCTGCCGAAAACGGCCGAAATCTTCGGACAGCTTACGTAGGTGGTCACGGATAATGTGGACCTGACCACGCGTCGCCTCATCCTTGAGTACCGCGCGTGCTGTGGTCAGCACGGCCATCAAGGTGGTCGGCGACACCAACCAGACCCGTGCCCGCTGCGCCTCCTCCACTAGCTCTGGGTGACGCGCATGGATCTCGGCAAAGATTGCCTCGGCGGGCAGAAACATCACTGCACCTTCGGCCGTCTCACCGGGGATCAGATACTTTTCTGCGATGGCTTGAATATGGCGACGAATGTCGCGTCGAAAATCACGCATGGCGCGCTGCCGATCGGTCTCGGCCTGGGTATGATCGAGCATACTGCGGAAGCTCTCGAGTGGGAACTTGGCATCGATCGCGACATTGCCAGTGGGCTCAGGGAGGGTCAGGAGGCAATCCACCCGGGTCCCATTGCTCAGTGTGTGTTGCATCCGGAAGCTACCCTCGGGCAGCAGGTTCTGGACTAAGCCGGCCAGCTGGACCTCACCGAAAGCGCCACGCGAGCGCTTATCCGTGAGTACCTCTTGCAAGCTGACGACGTTACTCGATAGCTCAGTAATACGCCGCTGTGCCTCGTCGATCCGGGTCAGGTGCTCGAGGACACGGGTGAAGGTCTCGGTAGTCTTCTCGAATCCTTCGGTCAGGCGGCGTTCGACCTGACCGCTGATCTCCCGTAGCCGCCCGTCGGTGGTCCGAGCCAGCCCGTCAAGGCGTTTGCCGAGCTCGTCGGACGAGGCACTAAAGGCCTCGTTGACCTGCCGCGTCATCGCCGCCATGCCGCTGGTCAGGGCCTGCTGCTGACTCGCCAGGGCCGCGCGCTGATAGTCTTCAGAGGCCTCGCGGTGACGCAGCAAGGCCGCTTCGAGGGCCTCCCGCGACTGGGCCGCCTCACGTTGTTGGGCAAGCCGCCCCTCGGTCAGATTATCGGCAATGGCCACACGCTGCCGTTCTAAGCGCTCAGCGAGTTCCGTCTTCAGGGCCGCGGCGTCCTCCAACAACTGGCGCTGCAGGGCATTCAGACGCTGATCGAGCAAGTCCTGCAGTCGCATCAGGCCGGCGCTATGCGACTCTTGGAGCTGTTGGCGATTGAGCGCGATCTCATCGCCGATGTCCTCACGCAGCTCGCGCAACAGCGCGCGCTGGTCACCGAGTTCACGACGCAGTCGACGGCGCAGGCCCAGACTACCGAGCAGCAACCAGACTACCAATAGCAGGCCGAGCAATCCGACCAGGAGTGCACTCAGCTCCAGGTAGGGATGCCAAGCAACCAGCAAGCCCTCTAATCGGTCCATTCGAGTCGCCCCAGCCTACGAACAGCGCTCGGCATGGTGTCCTCCGAGTCCGGCGCAGTTACACTTGATGCCAATCACCACCTAAAGCCGTTTCTTAACAAACTAGTATAGCGATGCGTGTTTACTTGCAAACCCTGGGCTGTCGCCTCAACGAAGCCGAACTCGAGGCGTGGACGCATGACTGTCACAAGCGCGGTCTACGCTTGGCCGCCGACCTGGACCAGGCCGACCTGGTGATCATCAACACCTGTGCAGTGACCGGCGAGTCGGTACGCAAGTCACGCCAGCTGATCCGCCGTGCTCGACGCAGCAACCCACACGCAAAGCTCGTGGTCAGTGGTTGCCTCGCGTCGCTCGAACCGCAGCAGACGGCGGCCGAGTCAGGCATCGACCTGCTAGTGCCGAACGCAGACAAGGAACACCTGATCGAGATCGTTGCCGAGCAGCTCGCGCTCCCGGTCATGCCCGAGGTCGCCGCCGAGCCAGGCGAACATGCCCTGCTGGCACGTGGCCGCCACCGCGCCTTTATCAAAGTGCAAGATGGCTGCCGTTATCAATGCAGCTTCTGCATAGTGACCAAGGCGCGGGGTGCCGAACGCAGTCGACCGGTGGCCGACGTCGTGGCCGAGATCAATCGCATTCACGCCACCGGTGTGCAGGAAGTCGTGCTAGCCGGGGTCCACCTCGGCGGCTACTGCGCCGATGACGGTAGGAATTTGGCCGACCTGATCGCGGCGGTGCTCGAGGGCAGCCCGATTCCGCGCATCCGACTCGGCTCGCTCGAGCCTTGGGAGTTATCAGACGATTTCTGGCGCCTGTTTCATACACCACGCCTGATGCCACACCTGCACCTGCCGCTGCAGAGTGGGGCCGACAGCGTGCTGCGCCGCATGTCACGACGCTGTCGGACCAGCGAGTTCCGCACACTGGTTGCGGATGCCCGCGCGCAAGTTCCACACATCAATATCACGACGGACATCATCGTCGGGTTCCCCGGCGAGAACGAGGTCGAGTGGGAGCAGACGATGGCCTTTGCCGAAAAAATGGAGTTCGCACACATCCATATCTTTGCCTACTCGCCACGCGCCGGGACCAAGGCCGCCGCTATGCGGGGACAGGTATCTCGTGCTACCAAGAGGGCGCGCAGCCAGGCCTTGCACACCCTGGCGCAGGCCACTCGATCACGTGTCCTAGCGCAGGCGGTTGGTCGCGACTATGAGGTACTGTTCGAGTCCCTTGAGGACGGCGCTGCGCCCGCCTGGTCCGGCTATACGCCGAACTATCTGCGCGTTACTTTGCCTAATACAGCGGGAAGCGCGCTGGAAAACCGCATCGTCCGGGTTCGAGCGACCAAGGTCAGTGGCGACGCTAAGGGCTTACTTGCCCGGGTATGTTGAACAACCCACGGCAAGCCCGCCGTCATAGAAGGAGACGTCACCCATGAAGCGATTGATCCTGTCTTGCATCTCCTGCCTGTTGCCGTTATTGATCACCACCGCTGCGACGGCCCAACCGGTCTACCGATCGATCGATGCGAGCGGCAATGTGACCTTCTCCGACCAACCGACCGGCGATGCCGTCCTCAGCGAGGCGATCCCTGTGCCGCCACGACTCAGCGACGATCAGATCGAGCGCGCCCACCGCGAGGTCGAGGCGGTGGTCAAACGAGCCGACGCGCTGCACCGCGAGCGGCTGTTGCAACGTCAGGCAAGGCGCGAGTCTTCTCGACAGTCGGCGCCGCCGGTCTGGCGCACCACAGCCAGTGAGTCGGGCGACCGGACGGCCACCTACCGATGGCGCCCCAGGCTACCGCACTTCCGCCCCTTGCCCCATGACCATCTACCGGTAGAGCACGCTGGCCGAGGCGACCACCCGGTTTTCCGGCCGCGCCGGCCGGCACCGCAGCCGGAGCTGCCCGAGGTGTCGCAGCAGTTGCTACCACGCGGTCGCTGAGGTCAGCGAACGCTCAATCGAAATCGACCCAAATCGGACAATGGTCGGATGGCTTGTCCATAGAGCGAATGTCATAGGCGATACCGGCATCGATCACGCGGCCTTGCAGCTGGCCAGTAACCAATGCCAGGTCGATGCGCAGCCCACGTTTCGGCTCACGCTCAAAACCGCGACTGCGATAGTCGAACCAGCTAAAGCGATCATCGATCTGCGGATAACGGACACGATACGAGTCGTGCAGGCCCCAATCGGTCAGGCGACTCAACCACTCGCGCTCCTCGGGTAAGAAGCAGCACTTACCGGTGCGCAACCAACGCCTTGCATTGTCTGCCCCGATCCCGACGTCCTGGTCAGTTGGCGCTACGTTCATGTCGCCGATCACGAGTAAGTCCTGCTGAGGCGAGTAACGCGCATTCAAGAGGTCATGCAATTCTGCATAGAAGCGCTGCTTATGTGGGAACTTGAGTGGATGCTCGCGGCTCTCGCCCTGCGGGAAATAGCCGTTGACTACCGTCAGCTGGCGATCACCCGCCTGAAAAGTCGCAGTGATCAAACGCCGCTGCGCATCAGCCCCCTCGCCGGGAAATCCATAGTCAACCGACAAAGGCCGGCTCTTGGACAGGAGTGCCACGCCGTAGTGACCCTTTTGCCCGTAATAGGCCACGTGGTAGCCCAGGTCCTCGATCGGCGCGTGCGGGAAGTCGGCATCCTGAACCTTGGTCTCCTGCAGGCCTATGATGTCAGGATCGTACTGCTGTTTGAGGGCTTGGAGCTGGTGCGGGCGGGCCCGCACCCCGTTGATGTTGAACGAGACGACGCGCATCATGTTCGTGGGATTCCTATCATTTATTGGCAACTGAGAGCGATTTTCTAAGCGACCAATCGGCCACCCAGATTGCCGAGAGTCAGGTCACTGTGTCGCGGCCGGGGCATAGTAGACCGGTATCGAGCAATAGGCTATCAGCCGTTTAGGAGCCATTCGAGCAATCTTCTGGAGTCACGATGAGCTTCGACATCAAACGGGTCGGTGGTTTGCGTTTGGCGCTGCTGGCAATTAGCGCCAGCACCTTACCCCTGGTGGCATTCGCAGATATGCCACCCCAGGGGATCGGGGTCATAACCGCCTACGTGTTGCCGGCGCTGGCCGTGTTGTTACTCTTTGCCCTACTGCTAGATGCGCTGATGAACCGAGTCTTTATGATCGAGCAGCCCGCAGCAGATCAAGCGCTGCGACGCCTATGTCTGAGGCTGGACCTAATCATCAGCACCGGCATCCTATTGGTATGGGGCTGGCACTTCCGCGTGCTACTGGACACTTGAGCGACCGCAGTGTGCCGTCAACCCATGGGTAAACTGGCAACATTCACATGCCGGACATCCTTTCCGGTCACCGAATAAATGACATTGCGTGCAATGCTGCAAGCGTGATCCCCGACGCGCTCCATCGCTTTGATACCCAGTGTGGCTTCGATCACCCAGCGGATATTGCGTGGGTCCTCCATCAGGTAAGTAGCCAAACGTCGGATAGCACCCTCGAACAGCTCAGTGAGTTCCTTGCCTTCGAGCGCAACCTCGACCGCCAGGCGCGCATCTTCCCCGGCGACCGCCTGAATACTGCGATCGAATAACCCGACCGCTGGGTGCATCATGCGTCGTACATCCTCGAAGATAATGCAATCACGCTGGGTGGGCTGGTATTCGTAGAGACGTTCAGCGATGTCGGCGAGACGCACCGCTTCGCCACCTATGCGCTCCAGATCATAGACCGTGCGTGACAGTGTAAGGACAAAGCGCAGATCACGCGCCACGGGCTGGTGAATCGCATACAGCCCGGCATTCGCTTCCAGGGCCTGTATGTCGAGATCGCGGACCCGCCCGTGACCATGGATCACATTGCGGGCCTTGGCAACGTCGCAGGCGGCCAGCGCCTCACCAGCCGACACCACCTGCTGCAGAACCAGATTCCCCATCTCGAGCACGATACGATGAAACCCACCAAGATCGCCGTCGAAACGCGAGAGAATGTGTCGATCACCCGCCTTGTCTTGCGTTTCCTCAACCAACGCCAAGCTGTCCACCTTATCCGAAGCGGCCCGTGATGTAGTCTTCGGTCAGCTTATGCTGCGGATTGGTGAATACTTGCGTGGTCTCACCCACCTCGACCAGGCTGCCGAGATGGAAATAGGCAGTCCGTTGTGACACACGTGCTGCCTGTTGCATCGAATGGGTCACAATCGCGATGGTGTAGTTCTGGCGCAGCTCGTCGATCAACTCCTCGACCTTTGCGGTCGCAATCGGGTCAAGCGCCGAACAAGGCTCGTCCATCAATATCACTTCGGGCTCGACCGCTATGGTTCGGGCGATGCAGAGCCGTTGCTGCTGACCACCGGATAAACCGTTACCGGGTTGATCCAAACGATCCTTGACCTCGTTCCACAGACCCGCTTTGCTTAGGCTACGCTCGACGATCTCATCCAGCTCGGCCCGGCTCGAGGCCAGGCCATGGATGCGAGGACCATAGGCGATGTTGTCGTAGATCGACTTCGGAAACGGGTTGGGTTTCTGAAATACCATACCGACTTGCGCGCGTAATGGCACGACATCGAGTCGCTTGTCGTAGATGTCTTGCTGATCGAGCTTTATCTCACCGGTCACGCGGCATATATCAATTGTGTCGTTCATGCGATTCAAGCAACGCAAGAAGGTCGACTTGCCGCAGCCCGAGGGGCCGATCATAGCAATGACCTGGTTTTCGCCGATGTCTAGGTTGCAGTGCTTGATCGCGTGCTTGTCACCATAGTAGACGTTGACATCGGTGCAGGTCATGCGTGCATTCGCGACCCGGACTTCGCCCACTGTTTGAAAATTGCTATCGAGCTCTTTCGAATGGCTGGCAGTCTGTGGATCCGGCACGGTGACATCAACATCAACGGTTGCAGTCTCTGTCGTCATTTCTTGTTCCTCTTCACTGGGTAGGCCGTCCATCACCAGCGACGTTCAAAACGTCGACGCATGATAACAGCAATGGCATTCATCGCGACGAGGAAGGCCAACAGCACCATAATGGCTGCAGAGGTGCGCTCAACAAAAGCACGTTCTGGGCTATCCGCCCAAAGAAACACTTGCACTGGCAGCACGGTCGAAGGATCGAGTGGGCCACCGGGCACGTCTACAATGAAGGCCACCATCCCGATCATCAGCAGCGGCGCTGTTTCACCCAGTGCTTGGGCCATGCCGATGATGGTGCCGGTCAACATACCGGGCATCGCCAGCGGCAGCACATGATGAAACACGGTTTGCATCCTCGAAGCACCGACCCCCAACGCCGCCTCGCGTATCGACGGTGGGACAGATTTGAGCGCCGCTCGGGAGGCGATGATAATGGTCGGCAGGGTCATCAGGGTCAGCACCAGTCCGCCAACCAAGGGTGCCGAACGTGGCAGGCCGAACAGGTTAATGAACATCGCCAGACCGAGCAAACCGAACACAATCGACGGCACGGCTGCAAGGTTATTGATATTCACCTCGATTATGTCGGTCCAGCGATTTTTCGGCGCAAACTCTTCCAAGTAGATGGCCGCCGCGACCCCGATCGGAAACGACAACGACAGTGTGACCAACAGAGTGTAGAAGGAGCCCGCGACAGCCCCACCGATGCCCGCCAGCTCCGGTTCGCGCGAGTCACCGTTGGTGAAAAAAGCGGTGTTGAAGTTTTTCCTGATCAGCCCCTGCGATTCGAGCTTGTCGACCCAGCCAATCACCTTGTCGTTGACTCGCCGGTCTGCTGGCGGCGCGGTGCGATCGATATGCCCCTTGGCCAACATGTCGATATCGTCATCGGCAATCAGCTCTACGGTTTGGCGGGTGCCAATCAGGCTAGGATCGGCTTGGACCATATCCAACAACTGATAAGGCGCTCCGCTGCTGAGTATTTTGTAAAGGGCGCGCTTATCTCGGCGACCGCTCACCTCGGGGAACAGTTCACGTAGGGGTTGACGGGCAATTTGGCGGAAATCGGCCCGCGCGATCACAGCTGGGTCCGCAGTGCCGTCCGGGTCGATCACCTCCGGATCGAAGTAGACATCAAGCACAATATGGGTCTGGACAAAGGCACTGTAGCCCTTGCTGATGATGTCGACGAACAGAGTGCCGACGAAAAGCAGACCAAGTATCACCGCGCTCAGGCCCAGGTAGCGGAAGCGGCGCTCCCGTGCGTAGCGCCGTTTGAGCGAGGCGTTGACGATATCGATGGATCGCCCACGATTGTTATTGGCCTGGGTCGTCTCGGTCATTACTGATTACTCATATTGTTCGCGGTACTTGCGCACGATGTGCAAGGCGACGATGTTCAAGCCGAGGGTGACGACGAACAGCAATAGGCCCAGCGCGAACGCTGCCAAGGTCTTGGCACTATCGAACTCCTGATCGCCCACTAACAAGGTCACAATCTGCACGGTCACCGTGGTCACACTGTCGAGGGGATTGGCAGTGAGATTAGCGCTCAGACCGGCGGCCATGACGACAATCATAGTCTCGCCGATCGCGCGGGAGGCCGCCAACAGAATGCCGCCCATAATGCCCGGCAGCGCAGCTGGCAGGACAACCTGGCGGATGGTCTCCGATCGCGTAGCACCGAGTGCGTAGGCGGCATCACGCAAAGACTGCGGAACGGCATTGATCACGTCGTCAGACAGCGACGAAACGAACGGGATGATCATAATGCCCATGACCAGGCCCGCCGCGAGGGCACTCTCCGACGAAACCGATAGGCCGACCGACTCGCCGACGCCACGAATCGCCGGTGCCAGCGTAAGTGCGGCAAAAAAACCATAGACCACAGTCGGTACGCCGGCGAGCACCTCTAGCACCGGTTTGGCATTGGAGCGCAACTTGGGGCCTGCGTAATCGGCCAGATAGATTGCCGACATCAGGCCCACTGGGACCGCGACCAACAGGGCAATGAACGAGATAAGCAGGGTCCCCGCGAATAGGGGTATCGCGCCAAATGCACCGCTGGCACCGACCTGGTCCGCACGCAGCGCGACCTGCGGGCTCCACTCCAGGCCAAATAGGAAATCGGTAACAGGTACCTTTTGGAAAAACCGAAAGGACTCGAACAGGACCGACAGCACAATACCGACGGTGGTTAGGATCGCGATCAGCGAACTTACGACAAGCAAGCTACTGACGATCACCTCCACCCGATTACGTGCCCGCATCTTTGGACCAATGGCGCGCCAGGCAAGCGAAGCCGTACCCAACGCGATACTTAATACCGCTATCGCCAGAGCGGTACTGCCGATCGAGCGCAGCTCATTCAAGTGATCCGCTGCACGCTGCATGGTCGCGTCCACTTCACCAGACACGATGTTGCCGCTGGCCAGATTGTTGACGTCGTTCATCAACAGGCCGAGCTGCGCGGGTGGCAACTCGCGCAGCTCCGAAGGCAGTCCCTGGACCACCATAGAGTTGATGATCGATCCCTCGAAGAACACCCACAAGCCAGCGATCAGCAGGGCGGGCAGTCCCGCCCAAAGTGCCGTGTAAAAGCCGTAATAAGAAGGTAAGGAATGCAGGCTTCTTGCGCCGACACGCCCGCCCACCGTCGCCAGGGAGCGGCGGCGCCCCAGATGGTAGGCCAAGGCCATTACCCCGAGTAGCACGAAAACTAGAACAGAGAGTTGCATGTCGGCTTCAGACCAGTCGCTTTAAGCCCTAAGAAAAAAACGGCCCCCGTGCCGGGGGCCATTTTCAGCTGGTACCAACCGGATATCCGGCGAATTACAGCGCGCCCATCGGCGTGAGCGACCTTGCATCGTCGCGGAACTGGTTGCGCTCAGCTTCTGGCATCGGAATCAGACCCTTTTCGGAGAGATAGCCCTCTTCACCGAAGGCCTTCTCCGAGGTGAACTCGGCTAGGTATTCCGCAATGCCCGGGACCGCGCCGACATGTGCCTTTTTGGCATAGAAGTAAAGCGGACGAGAGACTGGATAGGTGCCATCGGCGATAGCTTCGAAGGTCGGCGCCTCACCATCGACGATAGCGCCATGGATCCGGTCGGCGTTTTGATCTAGAAACGAGAAGCCGAAGATACCCACCGCGTTCGGGTTGGCCTCGAGCTTCTGCACTATCAGGTTGTCGTTCTCACCGGCCTCGATGAAGGTACCGTCCTCACGAATCGCATGAGAGACGGCTTGAAAGACCTTCTTACCCTTTTTGTTGAAGGCACTCTCTGGGATCCCCAGTTTTTTCATCAGACCCTTGATCTCGGCCTCGTCTTTCGAGCCGCGAAGCGTCTTCAGGTCAGCATAGGTCTTCGCACCACCTTCCATCGCCAACTCCACGAAGGCATCTCGGGTTCCCGAGGTGGGGGGCGGGCCCAAGACCTCGATTTTTGTGCTCGGCAGGTCTGGGTTGACATCGTTCCAAGTCCGGTGCGGATTGTCGATCAATCGACCGTCCTCGCCGGGGACCTGTTTGGCCAACGCGAGGAAGATGTCCTTGCGGGTCAGATTGAGCGGCGTCGTTCGCTTGGACTGACCGAGCACAATGCCGTCGTACCCGACTTTGACTTCGATGACATCCCGTACACCGTTCTCGGCACATTGTTGTTGTTCAGACTGCTTGATGCGTCGCGAGGAGTTTGTGATGTCGGGGTGCTCGACGCCCACGCCGGCGCAGAACAGTTTCAGACCGCCGCCGGAACCGGTCGACTCGACCTTAGGTGTCTTGAACTGGGTGGTTCGGCCGAACTGTTCGGCCACGACAGTGGCAAACGGATAGACGGTGGACGAGCCGACAATGCTCACATAGTCACGCGCGGCGGCAGCCTGGGTAGTACCAGATACCAGCACAGCGGACAGGGCTGAAATTACCAGGGTCTTGTTCAACACGGGGCCTCCAAGTAGGCAGCTTGAGTTGTATTCGCGGGTTATATCCAGTGTCACTCAGCATCTCGGGATGTCTCAGCAATCCCTGAAATCCGGGCCGAAATTCTGGAATCCAAATGTGACAGTTTGGTGTCAATTCGGGGATCTTTTGGTGAAAACACTTCGGAGGTGACTCACGGAATCTCCTGCAAAACATTAAATTTATTAATTTTTTAGGTAGAAACCCGGATACTGTCGGATGATGGGATGGCCGGATTCACGACCGCTGCGGATTCAAACCGCGGGAACAGACACAAGCGCCCCTAAAGGCCAGCAGCAGTGGCCCTGAGGACCTCGTCGGGGTCGGCCCCAGCGGCGATCGCCTGTGCGGCAATATCCCCTTCGCAGCCGAGTGACCTCTGCTGCTGCGCTCGTTGTGCCAAAGCGCTGGCCGCCGCCCTGACGATCGCACGCGCCTGCGCGGTACCGCGCTGCTCGATCTTGCGAAACACCAGTGCCTCTATGCAGTGCCCTTGATCAGCGATTTTCAGGAAATCCCCCACCGAAGGAGCCGCCGCGACGCCGCTCGTCCAAGGTAAGAGCAGCAGCAAGACCAGGCCGCTCGGGTGCTGCGTAATAAAGGGTCTGTCTGACAAGGAAGCACCAATCACTGAATTTCCATAAAGGCCCGGTATGCTCTAGTAGCTACTCGACCGGGGTCCATCGTTATCACCGAAGCAAGACTCGAACCAATTCAGTTTTGCTCAGGCTTTCAGCAGGTTGGCACGTCGCTGTCGCATGGTTGCAAAAAACCCTGACAGCGATTTTGTCATTATGGCTGGACCACCTATGGTCCATTTCTAACAATGTATACCGAATCGAGAACCCTTGCATGCTCATTTCGGAGCGCCGAGCCAATAGCCTCGGCCACCATCGATACCAAGGCCAGGCAACAGGCGCCAATCGGCGTCGGTCTCCACCGACTCGGCGATCACATGCATATCCAGACCATGGGCGATGTCGACAATCGCACGCAGGTAGAATCGGTTGGATTCTTGTTGGTGCAGATTCCGAACGAGACTGCCATCTACCTTGATGTAGGCGAGCTTCAGCGAGCGCAGATCCGCAAAGGCACCGAATCCCTTCCCGAAGTGGTCCAATGAGAACTTGACGCCCAGTGGGTCGAGTCGCCCCACCCAGTCGACCAGCCGGCTTACCTGCGCCATTGCACCGTACTCGGGCAACTCGAGTATCAGTTTCTCGGCCACGGCAGGCCGCTGCTTCAGCTCGCCCTGCATCCAATCGAGGAGTTCGGTCTCGAGCAAGCTCGCAGCGCTCAGATTAACCGCCACTTGGCCCGGAAACGCACCAGCCTGCAGATCGCGCATGACGGTTTCCATAACGGCCTTGTCAACACTGGGTGCCAACCCAGTGTGCTCCGCCATGGGCATGAAGCGGGCCGCCGCGATCGTCCGATCCGGCGACCCTGGCTCTTGGATGCGCAGGAATACCTCGTGATGGAGTAGTTCATCTCCAACCGTCGCTACTACCGGCTGGCGCACCAGGTGGAACTCGCGTTGGCCCAGCGCCCGCTCGATCAAGGCGCGCCACTCCGTAGTAGACTGCGCAGGCTCGCTAGCGGCACGGTGGGACCTAATCACCCAAGCGTTAGGACCTCGGCACTGCGCCTCACGCAGCGCGCCATCGGCTTCGGCCAGGAGCTGAGCAACTGTTTGCCCGCCGTACACAACACCACCGGCATGTGCGACGTCAGGCGAAGGCAGACCTAAGCTGGCGTACAGAGCGGTCAATCCACCTGTCAAACGCTCGGCCAAACCATGCATTCGCTCCTCGCTCGCGCCATCGAGCAAAACGGCAAAGTCCCCGCCCGACAATCGCCCGAGCATCGCGCTCGGCTCGTCGACGAGCGCCGCGTCCAGCACGCGTGCCGATTCCTTCAACCATCGATCGCCCGCCGCATAGCCGTGGGTCTGGTTGTGGTCAGCCAAGCCATTGAGCTCTACCAGCAATAGTCCACCCGTCTGCAGCAGTTCAGGCTCAGCCACGCGATGCGCCAACACCTCGACAAAGCGGCGACGATTCGCCAAGCCGGTCACCGGGTCTTGGAAGGCCTGTTCGCGCAGTTCGATCGCACGGCGCTCCGACTCGGCCAGTGCGCGACCCACCTTGCGAGACAAGTGGTTCATCGCGTCAACCACGCGCCGAAACTCCGTTGTGAACGGTAGGTGATCGACCACCGGATACTCCCGATCACAGATCGCAAGGGCCTGTTGCTCGACCTCTTTGAGCGGACGCAACAACCAACGTAGCGCGGCTATCCCGGCCAGCAGGGCCAACAGCGCACCGATCAGAAACAGACTCAGCATCTGGGTAGTGGTCTGCCACAGTTTTCGATAAGCGAGCCCCGGATGACTGACTACATCGACGCGTCCGAGCTGGTGCCAACCCGACATAATGCCCGCCGAGCGCTGCGGCGGATGTAACCGTATCAGGCGCACAAACCAAGTCGGGACATCATCCACCTGCAGCTCTGCGGCCCGTTCCAGCCATTGTTCTCCAGAAAGGTCCTCTAACCGAATGCTCAGGTAGTCGCCGCGGTGAAAAATAGCATTGACCATGGCCGTCACCATCGCCCGATCGCCACTCGCCACATGGGCGGTGGCTGATAGTCCGAGCGAAGTAGCCGCGTCTTGCGCATGAGAGGCAAGCTGTGACTCGAGATAATTGCGGGCGTTGTGAACGCTGATCACGAAGCTGCCAACGAACAGCGATGCCACGAGCAACGCGACCAGTATTGTCAGTTGCCGCGACAGACTCATAGCGTCGTGGACCTCATTGACCGGCTGCCATCTGCTGCATCAATCGTGATTGATAGGCCCGCCAACGCGACAGACGGTCGGCATCGCCCACCTTCTTGTCTTCCACGCGATTGATGGCCAGCCACAAATCCGCACCATTGAAGCTGTATACCGGGACCAGATCGGTGCGCTCCCCTGCTGGTGCGATACGGGCCGTCAGATTGTCGAGGATCAGAGGCTCGGCCGCCGGTGAACGATAGTAGGCCAGCACCATGTGCGCTTCGTTCAACTCAATCGATTTGACGTAGGTGATGCGCAGCCGTTCTTCATCGATACCCATGCTGACCAGCGTGAAATACTTGGCTATCGCGTAATCCTCACAATCGGCCGAATTAAGGCCCAACACCTCGAATGGTGTGGCCCAGTAGTCCTTCTGATCCCAACGTGCATAGTCGGAAGCGTAGTTAACGCGATTGAAGAATGCATTGACGCGCTGAAGCTTGGTTCGTTCACTCTCACGCTGCCCGTCCTCGACCAACTGCTGTAAAGCGACCACCCGGTCGCGCGCCGCCGACCCATAGCGGCTCTCCATCCAACGCAGCAGGTCCTCGCCGAATGTCAGGCCGGTGGCGGACGCCCAGCTGGTGATGGCCAACAGCAGGACTGCGGCCACACCGAACGTGGCTGTAAGCTGTGGCGGGAAGTTGAGCGAACGGGCAAACATGTCCTTGCGAATGGTCCGGTCAGCGCAGCGGCACGACGCGGGCACTGCTCTTCCTGCTGGCGGCGCAACCAGGGAAAACTTGATTCCTTGGCGCCCATGCCCGGGCACCGCTACACTGGTTTGTTCTTGATCAGTCGATGAGCAACATGCGCACCTCCAACTTTCCGCTGCAGACCCTGAAAGAAGTCCCCTCCGACGCCGAGATCGCAAGCCACCGCTTGATGCTGCGGGCCGGTCTCATCCGTAAGCTGGCGGCCGGTTTATATACCTGGCTGCCGCTCGGCCTGCGCGTGCTCCGTAAGGTCGAGCAGATCGTACGTGAGGAGATGAATCGGTGCGGTGCCCTCGAGGTGCTGATGCCCGCAGTCCAGCCAGCCGAGTTATGGCAGGAATCGGGGCGCTGGGAGGAGTACGGCCCGGAGCTGTTACGTCTGCGTGATCGGCATGATCGCGAATTCTGCTTCGGCCCTACCCACGAAGAGATCATCACTGAACTGGTGCGCAACGAACTGCGCAGCTATCGCCAACTACCTGTCAACTACTACCAAATTCAGACCAAGTTCCGCGACGAGATCCGGCCGCGCTTCGGCATCATGCGGGCACGCGAATTCTTGATGAAGGACGCCTACTCTTTTCACCTTGATCAGGCCTCCTTGCAAGAGACCTACAACCAAATGCACCAGGCTTATTGCCGAGTCTTCCAGCGCTGCGGACTGGATTTTCGTCCCGTCGCCGCCGACCCCGGTAGCATCGGCGGTAGTGGCTCACACGAATTCCATGTGCTCGCCGAGTCCGGCGAGGACGCAATCGCTTTTTCAACCGCCAGTGACTACGCCGCCAATGTCGAGTTGGCCGAGGCGGTAGCACCCGGCGAGGACCCCGCGGTGCCGTCTCGCCCGCTGGAGCTGGTCGACACCCCGAACGCGAAGACCATCGCTGAGCTGGTAGCCGAATATGATCAACCCATCGACAAGACACTCAAGACCCTGATCGTCGTCGCCGCCGAAGACGTCGAAGGTGGGCTGGTCGCCTTGCTACTACGCGGCGACCATGAGTTGAACGCCATCAAGGCCGAGAAGCTGTCCAAGGTAGCCGCGCCTCTGCAGATGGCCGATGAGGCGCAGATCCGCGCCACCATCGGCGCCGGACCTGGTTCACTCGGCCCGGTCGACTTGCCGCTGCCGATGATCGTAGATCGCGCCGCTGCGGCGATCAGCGACTTCAGTGCCGGTGCCAATGTCGATGGCAAGCACCATTTCGGCATCAATTGGGGCCGTGACTTGGCCTTGCCCGAAGTAGCCGATATTCGCAACGTGGTCGAAGGCGACCCGAGCCCAGACGGTCACGGTCAACTGACGATCGCACGTGGAATCGAAGTCGGCCACATCTTCCAGCTCGGACGAAAGTACAGCTCTGCGATGCAGGCTTCGGTGCAGAACGAAGACGGAAAACAAGTCACCCTAACCATGGGCTGCTATGGCATAGGTGTATCGCGTGTGGTCGGTGCCGCTATTGAACAGAACCATGACGACAGCGGCATCCGCTGGCCAGCTGGGATAGCGCCTTTTACGCTCGCCCTGGTGCCCATGCAGATGAAGAAGTCCGAGCACGTGCGGGCCGCGGCGGAGCAACTGTATGGGGAGTTGATCGCTGCAGGTGTCGACGTACTATTCGATGACCGTGATGTCCGTCCTGGCGTGATGTTTGCCGATATGGAGTTGATCGGTATTCCACATCGCGTCGTCATAGGCGAGCGCAGTCTCGAACGCGGCGAAGTCGAGTACCGAGCACGTGGCGATAGTAAAAACCTTATGCTGCCCTTGGACGGTGCTGTAGAGCATCTGCGGCATCTCATCTTCGCAGAGATCGCCGCGCTCTGAGCGCCTATTGACCCGCATTAGATCGCACGGTGCCGCAGCGCTGATTCACCGTCAAAGGGTGAATCAGCGCGGTTGACAAGCCTGACGGCAGCCAGGAAACTCGCCCGCTTCGCAAAGGTTAGAGTGCAAATTAATGGGCAAATCGGAATCATTCGAACGCGACGAGCTGCTGCAATGCGGCCACGGCGATATGTTCGGTCCAGGTAATGCCCAGTTGCCCGTACCCGATATGCTGATGATGGATCGGATAACGCGCATCAGCGATCAGGGTGGCCAATACGGCAAGGGTGAGATCATTGCCGAACTCGATGTCAAACCCGACCTGTGGTTCTTTGCTTGCCACTTCCCGGGCGACCCGGTGATGCCAGGGTGCCTCGGCCTGGATGCGATGTGGCAGTCGGTCGGCTTCTATCTGGCCTGGCTCGGCAACCCAGGGCATGGCCGCGCGCTGGGCGTCGGCGAAGTGAAGTTCACGGGGCAGGTACTGCCCACGGCCAGCAAAGTGACCTATTTCCTGGATATCAAACGCGTGATCACACGCAAGCTCGTATTGGGTATCGCCGACGGTAGGATGCAGGTCGATGGACGCGAGATCTATTCGGCAAAGGACCTGCGTGTCGGACTATTCACCTCCACTGAAGGATTCTGATCCCGCCCTCGAGCGGCGCCGACGGAAACCGAAACCCGCCCACCGCACAAGTTGGGCAAGGGCAAATCCGCAACTCGGAGAGACAGCTTCATCGATCACGCATCGTTCCGCTGATCAATGCATGGTCTCGACGCAGGAAATGTCGCAATCCAGTATCGCATCGCCTAAGATGCGAATCGCTTCAGGCCGGGGAAAACTCTTGCGCCAGGCCAGCGCCACTACCCGGGAAGGTGTGTCGCGCTTGAAGGGCCGCACGTTCAACAATCGCTCGGAGAAACGCTCGGCACCCGCCGCGGAGCAAGGCAGGATAGTCACCCCCAAGCCACCAGCCACCATGTAACGGATGGTCTCTAGCGATCCACCCTCCAAGGCCTGCGCCGGGCTGCCATCATTGGCACTGCGATGGATACAATCCGGGCAAACTGCAAGCACCTGGTCACGAAAACAATGACCTGCCCCCAGCAACAGCACATCTTCTTGCTGCAAATCGCTGACATCGAAATCGGCCTTTTTATTAAGTGGGTGGCTACTCGGCAGCAGCAAGACGAAGGGCTCGCGGTACAACGGCAAGGTCAACACCCCGGGCTCATCGAACGGCAGCGAGATTAGGATCGCATCCGTATCGCCACGCTTGAGCTTTTCCGCTAGGTTGGCCGTGTAGTCTTCCTCGATGATCAATGGCATGCGCGGCGCGCGCTGCCTCAATTCAGGGATCAGGTGTGGCAGTAGATACGGGCCTATCGTATAAATCGCACCAAGACGCAAAGTCCCGTCCAACTGGTCTTGGCCCTGACGGGCGATCTGCCGAATGCCACTCGCTTCTTCGAGCACGCGCTGGGCTTGGGCGACAATCTGCTCGCCGATCGGCGTTACGCTGACTTCGCCCTTGCGCCGTTCGAATAGACTGACACCTAATTCTTCCTCCAGCTTTTTTACCGCCACACTGAGTGTCGGTTGGCTGATGAAGCAGGATTCGGCGGCACGACCGAAATGCCTTTCGCGGGCCACAGCAACGACGTACCTCAGCTCATTAAGGGTCATAAGCTCGGGAATTCGCTCACAAAAAAGGCCGGATACGGCGGCGCTCACGTTTGTGCGCCGAGATGTTTCAGCTACTATAACCTGAAATAAGGTATAGGTACCCCGTTGGGGTCAGCGCGGCAATGACGTCATTCAAACCCGGCCCCCTGTCGGATACCAATCTGCGCGAAGCAGACCTACCGAGCGGTACGCTGCGGGTCCTTCAGATCACCGACACCCATCTTTATGCCGACCCGGTCGGCACGCTGCTCGGGATCAACACTTTAGAATCCTTTCGCCAAGTCATTCAGCATTTCCGCGACTTCCACTGGCCGCTCGACTTATTGTTGGCGACCGGTGACCTGGTGCACGATGCGAGCCCACAAGGCTACGGGCTGATCGCCGAGATGTTAGGCAGCTTCGACGTCCCGGTGTTCTGCCTGCCGGGCAATCACGACGCACCACAAGAGATGCGTCGCCACCTACGAGGCAATCTCGTGCGCACCGACAGTGTCATCGACCATGGCGATTGGCGCTTCATAATGTTGGACTCTGTGATACCCGGCCAAGAGGGCGGTCACCTAGCACGCGACCAACTCGGACTACTCGACTCAGCCCTGGCATCGACCGAGCGACATACCTTTGTTTGCCTGCACCACCAGCCGGTCGCGATCGGCAGTGCATGGATCGACACCATGGCAGTCAGCAACCCAGAACCTTTCTTCGAAATCATCGACCGACACGACCATGTGCGCGGCGTACTCTGGGGGCACGTCCATCAGACCTATGATGTGCTACGCAACAACGTGCGTCTAATGGCATCGCCATCTACCTGCGTGCAGTTCGCACCCGGCGTCGACACTTTTCAAGTCGACGAAGAACCACCCGGCTTTCGAATGTTGGCACTGCTGCCCAACGGCAGCATCCGCAGTGAGGTGATTAGGATCAATGATATCCCGCATGGACTGGAGTACGCTTCCCCGGGTTACTAGGGCCTGTTCACACTACGCGAGGCGCAGTGACGGTGGCCGTTTTTTCGGCCAACGAGACGCTGCGAGCGTGATGTACTCACTGTACATGAGCGAGCAGCAACAAAGTTGGGCGGAAAACGGCCCCGTCCCTTCGGGTTGCGCCCCAAAACGCGCCACGCGGCGTTGTTCGTCGTTCATTTGGGCTCACTAAATCGCTCTCCTCGCGCCTTGCCTGACAGGTTTTGGGGCAGCAACGCTGCGCCTCGCGTAGTGTGAACAGGCCTTAGTGAGTGCGCCGACAGGTAGCTGATAGCGTCAGTTTCCCTGGGCCGAGTAGGGTCCAACCGGCGGCGGCAGAAACTGCTGTTCGAAACGCTCGACCGGGCAGGGTTTGCCGAAATGGTAGCCTTGAAAGATGTGGCAGCCGCGTTCACTGAGGAATTCGAATACCCGCGCGCTTTCTACGCCCTCGGCTACCACCGCGAGCCCGATATGTCGTGCAAGTGTCAGGATGGTATCCACCAGCGCGGCATCATTCGCATCGTCTATTACGTCGCGCACGAATGAGCGATCGATCTTGATTTCGTCCACCGGCAGGCGTTTCAAATAGGCAAGCGATGAGTAGCCGGTACCAAAGTCATCGATCGAGAAACGCACGCCCAGGCGCTTCAAGTCGCGTATCTTTTCGACTGCCTCTTCGAAATCCTCGAGCAACACACTTTCGGTCATCTCGAGTTTGAGCCAGCCCGGGTCGGCCCCGGTGTCGCCGAGCGCCTGCTCCACTCGGTCGACGAAGTTGGTCTGGCGGAACTGCAGTGCACTGACATTGACGGCCAGGCGCCCGGGTGGCGACTGTCGATAGGTCTCGTACCAGGCCTTGAACTGGCGCAACGACTCGCGCAGCACCCAATCGCCAATCGCCAGTACCAGACCGGCCTCCTCGGCGAGTGATACGAACTCGGCCGGCATCACCAATCCACGCTCCGGGTGTTGCCAGCGCAGCAAGACCTCTGCCCCACACAGTTCCCGTTGCGGATCGAATTGCGGTTGAAAGTAGAGCAACAGCTCGTCGCGCGGCAAGGCCTGGCGGAGCTCGTTGATGGTCCGCAAGCGATTCTCGGCGGCCATTTGCATGCTCGGGAGAAAAAATCGAATCGCGTTGCGGCCAGATTCCTTGGCCTGATACATCGATGTGTCGGCCTGGCGCAGGATATCGTCGGCAGTCTCATTGCCACTGGGAAAGATCGCGATGCCGATGCTTGAGGTGATGTGGAGGTCGTGTTCGTCGATGTTGTAGGGAAGGGCCAAGCGATCGCGAATCTTTTCTGCCAGCACCTGCACGTCGCTGACTGCCTCGACGCGTTTGCTCGATAGTTCCGAGACCAGGATGACGAATTCATCACCGCCCAGCCTGGCTACGGTGTCTTCCTTGCGGACCGTCGCCTTGATACGACCGGCGACCTCACGTAGCAGGGCGTCGCCAACCGGATGCCCCAGGGAGTCATTGATGGTCTTGAAGTTGTCGAGGTCCAGAAACAGCACGGCACATTGATGGTTGTGACGTCGGGCGCGCGCTAGGGCTTGACCCAGGTGATCGAGAAACAGCCGCCGATTGGGTAGCTCGGTCAAGGCATCGTAGGTCGCGTGGTACTCGATGAGCTCACTGGCTCGGCGCTGCTCGGTGACGTCCTCACACATCAGCATGAAGCCGGCAAACTCTTGGTCTCCCTTGTAGATTGGGCAGACTCGGGCATCCACAAAATGGGTGCCATCGGCTCTTTCCATCTGCATCATGAAGCGATGCTCGCCGTGCGAGCGGGCGCGCTCAAGGCCGAACCTGTCGGATGGGTCGACGGCGGTTGCACCACATTCGAGGTCTTCGAGCCGACTGTCCAATACGTTGGCGGCAGGTAGCCCGAACAGCTTCTCGGACGACGGGTTGTAGTAACGAATGCGCTGTTCCGCGTCGGTGGCGATGATCGCCAATTTATCGGATGAGCCGAGGATGCCATCGAGGAAGGCTGTCTTCTCCTCCAGCGCCCGCTGGGTACGTTTGATCTCAGAGATGTCACGCCAGATGCAAAACAGTGCGTCCTCGCCGTCATAGGGGACCCGGGTCAGTGCGACCTCAACCGGTAACAAAGAGCCGTCACGCTTGAGGTGTACCCATTCGAAGCGATGGTATCCAGATGTCCTTGCCTGACGCATCATGACATCTGCCTTTTCCTCAGACGGCTGGCCGTCGGGCTGAAAACGGGGTGACAATGCGGCGGGGTGCAAATTGACGAGTTCGAGCGGCGAGGCGTAGCCCAAGGCCCGGCTTGCAGCTCGATTGGCGATACGAAATTCGCTGCCGGTGATCAACCACATCGGGTCTTCCGAGCTCTCGAACAGACGGTGATATTTCTCTTCGCTTTCGCGTAGGCGCCGCTCCGTGAGATGTTGTTCGGTGACATCTTGGACGGTCGCAATCAGGCGGCGCTCACCGTGCCCAGTGCCCGGCACGGCGCGAATCAGTTCGCGTACCCGGCGTGCCCTGCCGTCGACACCCCGCAATTCGTGCACCAGTTCGTACTCATTGCTGTGATGGTCGATCTGGCGTACGGCCTCGAGCAGCGTGGTGCGCTCTTGTTCGTCAAAGTGCCGCAAATAGGACTCGGCCCGGTCTTCACTCGGTCCTTCTGCCAGACCACACAGCAGACGCAGCCCATTGGACCAGTAGAAGATTCCTGTTTCCAGGTCCCACTCCCAACTACCTTGCCGGGCCAGCCGCTGCGCCTCTTGTAGACTGTGCTGGGCGCGCAGTGCAACCTCTGCCTGGTCCTCGAAGGCTGCGGAGTGGCGCCGAATCTGTCGATTTTTGCGTATCAGTACACAGAGGAAGGTGGCCAGCGATAGCACGAACAGGACAACCAGCACCGCGAGAATCGCAAGGAGCCAGCGCAGCTGTAGCTGATTGAACGGATGGCTGTCGTTGATCAGCCTGGTTTGGTCGGCGATTGACGGCGGCAGCTGTAATCCGTGCTCGGCGAGTTGTTGGGCATCGATCAGGTATTGGTTTGGGCCGACCACTATCGAATCCGGCAATTCGCCGTCCGCCAAGTAACTTCGCACCAGTCCGGCGGCCGATTTGCCCTGTTGCAAGCCACTGGTCATGTAGCCACCGAGGACGCCGTCAGAGAGATGAACGTCGTCCAAGCTGATGACAATACGAGGTGCGGTGGCGACGATCTTACGAACGGTCTGACGGAGAGGCAGGGTATTGCCTGCGTGGTCGCGTATACCGCCGATCGTGGTCAGCAGCAGATCGTCCCCTGGATGGGCGCGCAACGCCTCGAGTACGTTGTTGATCTGTTCGCCGACAATAAATTTTGCTGCAATCTTTGGGAAACGGGGGAGCTCGCGTCTGATCGCCTGCTCGATGATTTGATAGGCCTCAGATCCATCGCCGAGCACGATCAGGCCATCGCTCGGGCGCCCGATGGCCTGCAGCAGTTCCAGGTTGGGTGCGATTTCTTTTTTCTCGAAGATTCCACTGAAGGACCGATCGGAGATCCGTTCCAGCACGTCTCGGCGATTTACGCCCGAAAAGAACACGGGCACCTCGGGGAAGATCTGGTGAATATGATCTCTGGCGAAGAGCAATGCATCGTCGTCAGTAGCGTAGATCAGTTCGGGCGAGAAGTTCTGGTATTTGAATCCGAGGTAGTCAGCGAACTCGGTGGCGTATTCGGGGCCGTAGTGGCGCCGTTTGGTATCTAGGTTCTCCGATACGATCACGAGTTCAGTGCCCGGCTGCACGTCGAGTGCTTTCACGAATCCTTCGTGCTGACTACGAGTGCGGGGGTACTCTTGGCTGTAGGAATGCAATGCGAATATGCGCAGGGTATCGCCCACCGCAATGGACGGTGGCAGTAGCAGCACGAGCAGTAGTAGGCCCCATGGCGGGATAAATAAGGTATACCGCATAACAATAACGAGGTAGCGGCACGCCCTGGCTGGGGTTAAGCGAATTTACGATGCGGTACAGTACCTGTATTCCGGTTGCAGCCATTGAACCATGTTCAAGGCGTTTTTCCCGGAGCCGCTATTAGATGGATGAGAGAAAAGCACCATTTCGCTGGCACAGTTGTGCGTGTACTGCTCTGGGGCTTGCCTAGATGAATAGGGACGAAGACCTCGATAGTCATCTGGTTCGGGAGGCAGGCTCTAGGTCACTGGTAGACCATATTTTTTTTCATGCCGACGCCGAGGTCTCGCACGAGCAGGGTCAGGCCCTGGCACGTATCGCCGTTACCTCTGTCATCACCCTGATCGTAACCACGTTCGCGACGCTGGATACGGCGGCCAATATTTCGTCATTTCATCTCTTGCTCGCGGCCGGATATACCTTGTTCAGTGTGATCTATTATCGTTGGATCACTTGGCAACCGCGCTGTTGTCGCTGGCGTCGCTATTTGGTGATTGTCCTCGACCTTGGTCTGACCGGCTATACCAACTATGTCTTCGGTTTGGCGGGGCTCGGTTTTTATGGCGTCTATGTGTGGATTATCATTGGCAACGGCCTGCGCTTTGGTCCGCATTATCTGATGGTGGCCACGCTGGTGGGCTCGATCTCGCTAGCGGGTGCGACTTGGGCCAATGGCACATTGCAGGCCTATCCGGGGATAGTCGTCGGGCTGCTGTTGGGCTTGCTGCTGATGCCTCGCTTCTTCCTCGCCATGATTCACCGGTTGGCAGATGCCAATCGCCTGTTGGCGCGAAAAAAGGAAGAGGCCGAGTATCAGGCGAATCATGACGTTCTGACTGGTCTGCCGAATCGCGCCTCACTCGAGGCCATCCTGCGCCACTCTTTGATGCAGGCAGAGCGCGACGAAACGCGACTGGCCGTTGTTTTTATCGACCTCGATGGCTTTAAGTCGATCAATGACAATTTTGGTCACACTGCCGGCGACGATCTGTTACGCCAGGTAGCGCGTTGCCTGCATGAGCATGTCAGGGCCTCAGATACCGTAGCCAGACTAGGTGGCGACGAATTCATCGTGCTGCTCGAAAACTGCGGCGAACCCACAGACGTGGCTGCGATCGTCGGCCAGTTGTACGCCTGCTCGGGGCGTTACTATCGAATCAGTCATCACGAGACCTATGTGACGGCGAGCTGTGGGGTCGCGGTGTTTCCCAACGACGGTAGAGATGGCAGTACATTGATCAAGAATGCCGACACCGCGATGTATCAAGCGAAAGCGGCGGGCATCAATCAATACCGCCTCTATGATCCCCAGATGTCGGCCGAGGTGGCGGAGCAGCTCGAGCTACGCGATGCCCTGCGCCGCGCCATCGAGCGGTATGAGTTCGAAGTCCACTATCAGCCTCAGATCTCCTTCCCCGAGGGCCGCATCAGCAACGTCGAAGCACTGGTACGCTGGCGGCACCCCGAGCGTGGCCTGCTGTTACCGGCTGCTTTCATCGAGTCCGCAGAGCAAACCGGTTTGATCGCTGCGATTGGTCATCAGGTGCTTGAACAGACCCTCGCTGATGCCAGTCGCTGGCGTACCCTTGGCTTGGGTTACATCACAGCACATGTGAATGTCTCACCGCACCAGCTGGCGCAGCCGGGATTCGTCGACGAGATCTGTGGACTATGCGAGCGCTTCAATTGGCCGCCGTCCAATCTCGGAATAGAGATCACCGAGGGTACCTTGATCGATGACCTCGAGGCGGTCAGCATTGTTCTCGGGCAGTTGCGTGATAAGGGCTTTGTTATTTCCCTGGACGACTTCGGTACGGGTTTTTCCTCCCTGGTGTATCTGAAGAATTTGCCGATCAGTCGACTTAAGATCGATCGTTCGTTCGTTAGCGACATGCCCGATGACGCCTACAATTGCACGCTGGTCGAGGCCACTATGTTGATTGGACGGCAGCTCGGGTTGGGGATGGTCGCAGAGGGTGTGGAGACGGCTCAGCAGCGCGATTGGCTCAGGCAGCACGACTGTATGCAGATGCAGGGTTTTCTGTTTGCGCCAGCCTTGCCTGTCAGTCAGTTAGAGGACATGCTGCGAAGCGATGAAGGCGGCGTGGCCTTGGCATGAGGCCAATTGCCTATGGGCTTGTGTCGTCATCTGGTGGCGTCCAGCTCGGGGCCTTGCGCAGCTGCCCGGCCTCGGCCAGTCTCTGCAGATACTGATTCCAATAGATGTCTTTTTTGCGCCCCAGGTCGTACAAGTAGCCCCAGTCGAACAACCCCGAATCATGGCCGTCGTCGAAGTGGATCTTGATTGCATAGGCCCCGACCGGGGTGATCTGGGTGATATTGACATCCTGCTTGTCGATCTGGAGCTTGGCGTTGCGTCCCCAGTGGCCGCGTACTTCGGCAGACGGCGAGTAGACCCGCAGTAGCTCACAAGGCAGAGTGAAGTGTGCGCCATCGTCGAAGGTGAGCTCGAGCAAATGAGACCTGCTATGCAGCACGATATCGGTTGGCCTGGGGCGGTCGCTCATGCAGCGTCGCTCACTCAGTAGATGCCAGGGAACAGCCGGTGGGTGCGTTTGACATAGTCCGAATAGGCTTCGAACTTGTTACACAGATAGGCCTCTTCGCGCTGCATCTTGCCGAACAGCGCGGCGATCAGCGGCAGTAGGCCGAGGTAGTTGGGCCAAGCGGCGCGGTACAGCGCGATCCCCAGCATCACCAGCAACAGACTGGTGTACATCGGGTGCCGGACCCAACGGTAGGGCCCAGTGGTAATCAGTTGGGCCTCGGGCAGCGGTTCTGGGTAAATCCCGAAATTGCCCAGTTTGTTGTGCGCTACGGTGTAGGCGCCGATCACCAGGCCGAGCGCGCTCATAGCCAACCAGGGCAGTCGTCCATCGGGCTGGGTGAAGAACGGCCAGACGATCACGGCCACTGCGCCAAACTGCAGGGCGACGAGGAGATGACTCAAAGAGGATTTCTCTGCCATGTCGAACTCGGCGATTAGCGGCTCGCCCCCTGAGCAGCAGCGCGCTGCAGGATCATATGCGGCTCATTCGTGTAGGTTTGCCAGCCTTGGGTATGTTGCTCGACCAGTCCCGCGAGCATCTCGATGTGCGCCGGACTATCGTTGAGGCAGGGGATGTATTCGTAGCGCTCGCCGCCGGCTTCTTTGAACACATCGTGGTTCTCCATTGCAACTTCCTCGAGTGTTTCTAGGCAGTCGGCCGAGAACCCGGGGCAAAAGACCTGCACCGATTTGACGCCATTGTTGGCCAAGGCTGCGAGCGTGTGATCGGTGTAGGGCTGGAGCCACTTCTTTGGCCCGAGGCGCGACTGAAAACTGATCTGCCACTGTGACTCCTTTAGCTCTAGCTCCTCGGCCAGCAGGCGCGCCGTCTTTTGGCATTCACAGTAGTAAGGGTCGCCCTTGTGAAAGTATTCCTCAGGGATGCCGTGGAAGGACAGCAACAGTCGCTCGGCATCACCATGCTGTGCGCGGTGTTGCCGTACGCTATTGGCCAAGGCCTGGATGTAGGCCGGATCATCGTGGTAGTGGTTTACGAAGCGGAAGTCCGGCAACCAGCGCCAATCGCGCAGTGCCTCGGAGACCGCATCGAATATCGAGGCCGTCGTGGTGGCCGAATACTGGGGATACAGCGGTAAGACCAATAGACGCCGCACGCCGGCGTCGAGCAATTCTTCTAGCGCCGATCGGATCGAGGGCTTGCCGTAGCGCATCCCGAGCCCGACGGTTATGTCATTGCCGAACTTTGTTGCCAGTGCATCGGCCAGCGCCGAACGTTGCAGGGCCGAGTAGTGCAGCAAGGGCGAACCCTCTTTGGTCCAGACCTTCTGGTAGGCCTTCGCCGAGCGACCGGGGCGGGTGTTCAGAATGATCACATTGAGCACCAGCCACCACAGCGGCCGCGCTATCTCGACAACCCGTGGATCCCAGAGGAATTCCTTGAGGTAGCGGCGCACGGCGGGGCGCTCTGGGCTCTCTGGCGAACCCAAGTTGACCAATAAAACGCCGATGCGCGCCGGCTGGCCATGTTGAAACGTCTGTAGATCGGGTCGAGCCAAGGATCCTTATCCCCTTCGTGCGCGGCCAACTTCGCCGCCTTCTGATCGCAGTGTACGGGCTATTGCCTGTTGCATACGAGCCACGGATTGGCGGGGAATTTGCTCGCTAGTTTAACAGTTGCCTTCGGCAGCGGCGCATTCATCCGACTTTGTGCCAACTATGCGGCGGGTTGCGACGAGGGGGCCAATCTTGCCAGTCGACGCACTCGTCGGCTGGAGGGCGCTGGCTGGATCGCTAACCGCACCAGCGCTAGGACGCCGCGACGCGCAATCTCGCCTCGACCCGCGCCGCCTCGATCCTTGCTTTGTCGAGGATACGGGGGATCAGGCGATAGTTCGCCGATAGCTCGACTGCGCGACGGCAGGCGAGTCCTTCCAAGTACCGCCGCTGTTGGTCGTCGATGCCTTGCAGTGTGAGCAGTCGCGGTGCTTGCCAGGCGAAGTAGTCTGCTGCCAGCGCCTGGGTTTCGGGATCCTCCCAGTGGCTCTTGAGTCCGAGCGGAGGAAAGGCGTCGGCCGGCAGGTCGTCCGGTGCAAAATTCGCCTGGAGCAGCCGACCGGCACCTGAGGGTGAGCGCTCGAACCAGGCCTGGCGCTGTCCGAGCCGTCTTACCTGGCGCTCGAGCCGTTCGGCATGGTGGCGCGCACTGCCGTCATTGGCAGCCGGTACGCCGCGTTCGAGCAGGGCCGCCGAGACGAAGCCGTGATCGCTGAGCTGCGTTGCTTGCCAGTGACTGGGCCGGATATCGTCCAGGCGCTGCCGCTGTTCGGTGGTGGCGAGTAGCGCGACCGGCGCACCCCGATGGTCGGTCGACCAACATTCATAAGCGTCGACCAGTGGGAAGGGCAGTTGATCGACCAAGGGGCGCAGCGCGTGTGCCAGTCGCTCGGCGGCGGCGTTCATTCGACCGATATCCAGTACCGGGTTGGCGCGCACGCCGTGCAGGCCTCTATCGCTGTCCCATAGCCCGAAGTGGAAGTACTGTTCGATCGCTGGCATGTCGCCGAAGCTGCGCCAGGTCGTATCTGGACGCCTGGCCAACACTTGAATCTGCCAGTCGTCGCCATGCGTGCTGTACGCACGGGCGTCGGCGATTTCTACTACCTGCAACACACCTCGGAATGGATTGACCCGACGCACCGCGTAGTGGCGTGCGGTCCCGACCGCTTGCTTCATCGGCATGTCTCTGTCGGCGTTTCCTTGGCGGTGTCCAACCCGCTCTGGATCTTGCTCCCGATTGGTGGTCGAACCTTCGCCCACTAAGCATATTCTAGTGCGAATCCGGCGCTCAGCAGGTACTCGGCCTCGCGGGCGATCTCGGTCTCGGTCAGCGGGTGTTCGGCCAGCCAGCCATCGGGGAAACGGATCTCAATGGTCGTGTCCGCGGCGGTGACCTTCATCGGCGGCTTTTGACTGCCGCTGCGCCCGCGATGCATCAATATGGACAGACGTAACAATATCGCAAGGTGTTTGGCGCGCTCGGCCCGCGACGGGGCCAGCCCATCGAATTCGGCATTGCTGAACTTGCGTCGATGGGTCCGCACCAGTGCCGCAAGCAGGTCTTGCTGTTGCCGAGTAAAGCCCGGCAGGTCCGCATTGGCGAGGATATAGGCGCCATGCTTGTGAAAGCCGCTGTGCGCGATGGCCAGTCCGATCTCATGCAGGCGGCTGGCCCAGTTCAGCATCAGGGCAAACTCGGGATCACCGAGTTCCCAACTGTCCTCGACTTGCCGCAGCAGAGAGTGGGCAGTGGTTTCGACGCGGCTGGCCTGATCACGGTCGATCCCGAAGCGCTGCATGAAGGCCTGGATGGTCGAGTCGCGGACGTCGCGGTGCTGGATATAGCCGACCAGTTCGTACAGCAGCCCTTCGCGCAGTGCCATCTCGGAGACCTGCATGTGCTCGACATTCAGGGCGCTGAATATTGCGCTTAGCACGGCAACCCCGCCGGCGATCACCGGCCGCCGGTCGTCGGCCAACCCGTCTAACGCGACGCTCTGGCTGTCACCGGCATCGGTCAAGGCACGCCGCAGCTTCTTCAGCGCTCCCTTGCTGATACCCTCTTCGCTCCAGCCATTGGCCACGGCGATCCGCTGAATCGCTTTGATCGTGCCCGAGCTGCCGACAGCAGATGCCCATTGGCTGGACTGAAACATACGCCGCACCGGCTGCAGTTCGACTCGACCGGCCAAGATCGCGCGTTCCATCGACTGCTCGCTGATCTTGCCATCGGCAAAAAAGCGTCCGGTCATGTTGACGCACCCCATGAACAGGCTCTCACGCTCGCGTGTCACCAAGCCCTCGCCCAGGATCAGTTCAGTGCTGCCGCCACCGATGTCGACGACCAGGCGGGTTTGGTCCGCGGCGGCCAGGCCATGCGCCACGCCGAGATAGACCAGGCGTGCCTCTTCGCGGCCGCTGATGATCTCGATCGGATGCCCCAGCGCCTCCTCGGCGGCCTTCAGGAAGGCCCCACCATCGCGGATCTGGCGCATCGTGTTGGTGCCCACCGCACGTACCGCGTTGTGCGGCAGTGTGCGCAGGCGCTGGCCCATCTTGGACAGCGTATCCAGTGCGCGTTCCTGGGCCTCGGGGCTGAGCGTTTTGTCCGCTAACAGGCCGCCGCCTAGACGGACTGTATCGCGCATGCGATCGACGATCACCAGCTGCTCGTTGTCGAGCCGGCCGACGATCATGTGAAAGCTATTCGAGCCTAGGTCGACGGCAGCGACTGTATCGGGCACGTGGGAGCTTGTTTCTGATTCGTTCATGCCCAGGGCACGGGAGGTCTTGTGGTAGCGCCAATGCTAACCTGCCGAGGTGGGCAGGAGAACAATTGTTGTGGCACGCGGTGGGGCATTGAGCGGGCCGCGTGGTTTGCGGTGAGCACGGTCAGCAGTGGTGGCCTTGGCGTGGGTGGATCTCTCGCCAACTGAGTCTGGCTGTTGGTCGGCGGCTGATATCATGCACCAGAACCAAGTGGAAGGCCGATGAAATTCTGTAGTGTCTGTGGTGCGGGTGTGCGCGTTGGGGTCCCTGAAGGTGACAATCGGCCGCGCCATATATGCGATCACTGCGGCATCGTGCACTACCGCAACCCCAAGGTAGTCGCCGGTTGCATCGCCGCCTGGGAAGACCGGGTGCTGATGTGTCGGCGCGCCATCGAACCGCGCCTGGGTCGCTGGACGGTGCCGGCCGGTTTTATGGAGAACGACGAGACCACCTACCAGGCGGCATTGCGCGAGACCCTCGAAGAGGCCAATGCACGGGTAGAAATCGACGACCTGTTCGTTACCGTCAACCTACCGCACATCAGCCAGGTGTATTTGCTGTTTCGCGGCCGCCTGCTCGACCTGGATTTTTCGCCGGGTGCAGAGAGTCTCGAGGTCGAGCTGCTCGCAGAGGCCGATATGCCCTGGGATGAGATGGCCTTTCCGACCGTGACCGAGGCATTGAAGCTGTACTTCTCCGATCGCGCCCAGGGGGTGTTTCCGGTACATATGCTCGACATCATTCGCGAAGGCGCCGCGGGAAACTACAGCGTACGACGGATCAGCTAGTCGCGGCCGAGGGCTGGCGCCGGGGGGCGCCAGTGGTTCCCGGTACAGCCTGGGTCGCGATCCACAACAGGGCCGGCTCGTCGGGTTCGCCGAGCGTTTTTTTCAGTACCAAGGTACCGCTGGGCAGGTGCCACTCGAGGACGGCATCGGCCGCGGGGCCTGCGGCGATTGCGGCGGCCACGTTGTCGGGTTGTCCCAAGCTGGCGATGCAGTGGCTCAGGATCTGTTTGTGATAAGGCACGCGATAGATCAGTTTCATTGCGCTGAGCTGGTCGGTGCGGAAATAGAAGATCAACAGGCGCGCCGGTAAGCCGTTGAAGGTCCCAATCGATGCCGCACACAGGCTATCCCCCAATGCCGTGGTCCGCGACCTACATTGCCAGCTGTGTTCGCGGTACACCGCTACGATGTCCGATCGGGTGAAACCCCTGTCGAGCTCCGCGAGGCTGAGCCGGATGTCTTGCTCGCCAAGCAGCCACAGCAAGGCGCTGTCGGAGACGCGCGCACCCTGTTCGGTGAACAACAGCCAGAACGGCGGCACAAGTACTAGGATCAGTAGCAGCAGGGTCTTGTGGATGCGCGGCTTCTTTTCCATGTGTGCTCGGCGTGTGGCGTAACCTGCCCGAGGATTGGCCTCACCGCTTGCCGAGCGAGGTCTATCCTCGGCGAACGCCCTTGGTCATTGCCCCGAGCTTGCGCTGGCGGCCTTGGGCACGCGGATATCCTCGACCAATTGCTGGATGTGCGCCGGCGGTGCGGCCGTCTTCTTGGATACCCAGATGGCCACAGTGAAGTTCACCGCGGCGCCAACCGCACCGAAGGCGTTCGGTGAAATACCGAAGAACCAGTTGGGTGGCAGGTCCCCCAAAAAGGCGGTGCCCGGGATGAAGAAGATCCCCTTGTGTTGGAACACATACAGCAAGGTGATGCCGATTCCCGAAATCATCCCGAGGATGGCGCCGGTGCGATTTATCCGTTTGTTGAAGATACCCATCATCAATGCAGGAAACAGAGAGCTCGCGGCCAGACCAAAGGCGATCGCCACGGTGCCCGCGGCGAAGTCCGGCGGATGCAGACCGAGATAGCCGGCCAGAATGATGGCGCCCGCCATCGACAGGCGCGAGACGAACAGCTCACCCTTCTCCGAGATATTGCGCACCAGCATGCCCTTGAGGATGTCGTGTGATACCGCCGAGGCGATCGCCAGTAGCAGGCCGGCCGCAGTCGACAAGGCTGCGGCGAGCCCACCGGCGACCACGATCGCGATCACCCAGTCCGGTAATCCGGCGATCTCCGGGTTGGCCAACACCATGATGTCGTTGTCGACCTTGGTCAGCTCGTTGCCAGCCCAGCCGTGCGACGCAAACTCTGTTTTTGCATGCGCGGCTTGAACCGCTGCGAGCTTGGCCTTGGCGGCTTCGATGTCCTGTCCGCTTTCCATTGCCGCATCGAGTGCCTGTTCGGCAGTTGTTAGGCCACCGTCGTTGTAGTACTGGATGCGACCGTCGCCATTCTTGTCTTCCCAGTCGAGCAGGCCGGTCTTTTGCCAGTTGGTCATCCAGCGCGGGACCTCGGCGATCTTAATATTGGCCGTCTCTTCCCCAACCGGACCGGTCTGGATGGTCTCGGTCAGATTCAAACGGGCCATCGAACCGACCGCGGGGGCGGTGGTGTAGAGGAGCGCGATGAACACCAAGGCCCAGCCCGCCGAGCTGCGTGCGTGCTTCACCTTGGGCACGGTGAAGAAGCGGATGATCACATGCGGTAGACCCGCGGTGCCGATCATCAGTGACAGGGTGTACACGAACATATTGAGCTTCGAGCCCATGACCTGTTCGGAATACTGTGCGAAGCCGAGGTCGGTCACCACTTGATCGAGTTTTTCCATCATGGTCAGGCCGGAGCCGTCTGCCATGGTACCGATCAGGCCCAGCTGCGGCGCTGGGCTGCCGGTCAGGTTGAGTGAGATGAACACCGCCGGAATCGTATAGGCGCAGATCAGCACACAGTACTGTGCGATCTGGGTGTAGGTGATGCCCTTCATGCCGCCGAGCACTGCGTAGATGGCGACGATACCCATACCGGAGTAGAGCCCGGTCTCGTAGCTGGTTTCCAAGAAGCGCGAGAAGGCCACCCCGATACCCTTCATCTGACCGATGACATAGGTCACCGAGGCCAGGATCAGGCAGATCACGGCCACCAGGCGCGCGGTTTGCGAGTAATAGCGCTCGCCGATGAATTCGGGCACCGTGAACTTACCGAATTTGCGCAGATAGGGCGCGAGCAGCATCGCCAGGAGCACATAGCCACCGGTCCAGCCCATTAGAAAGACCGAAGCACCATAGCCGTTGAAGGCGATCAGCCCGGCCATCGAAATGAACGAGGCCGCCGACATCCAGTCCGCGGCCGTGGCCATGCCGTTGGCCACCGGGTGGACGTGCTTGCCCGCGACATAGAATTCCCCCGTAGAGCTTGCCCGGGCCCAGATGGCGATGCCGATGTACAGCGCGAAGGTCGCGCCGACGACGGTAAAGGTCAGTGTCGAGAGGTCCATTAGTCTTCGTTCACGCCGAACTTGCGATCGAGCAGGTTCATGCAGACGGTGTAGATGAAGATCAGCACGATGAAGACGTAGATAGAGCCCTGTTGAGCGAACCAGAAGCCTAGGCCGACGCCGCCGACTCGGATGGCATTGAGCGGTTCGGCCAGGAGTATTCCGAAGCCGTATGAGACGGTGAACCAGATCACCAGCAGTACAGTGACCAGGCGTATGTTGAGCTTCCAGTACTGCGCAGCTTTTTCTGAATCCATGGCTAACTCACTCCGCGATGGTGGTTGTCGACTGTCGCTCGTCTCGTACGGCAATGGTGAGGGTTGCGCGGCGCCGGGCACGTCACTGTGGGAGGCGGCTCGCCAAGCCCCTGGGGTGCCCCGATAAAGTCTGTTTTTTGTCGATATAAAACGGTGATTTAGGTGTTGTTCTTGCGGCCTGATGGATGACAGGCTGCCCTGTAAGGTAGCAGCTTTCGGAGGCGCGTGTTAGCCGTGCCACCGGCCCGATTCGTGCAGCGAAACGGCGCCTTTCGCGTTGGCCTGTGCAAGCGTCCGGCAGCACAGCCGATGGCGACGTCCATTCTGGTTTCCCCAGCCATTGTGGCCAACGTGGTTTAATTGCCCGGCAACTAGTCGAATAACAGGTAGTGGGGAGCAGGCATGAATCCGGAAAAGGTCGTTTTCGGCTTCTTCATTGTATTGGCGTTGACGCTCAACTTTGGGTTCTTCGTCGGCGAGATCGACAATCCCGCCCATCACCATGTGTACGAGCTGTTTGCGGTGGTGGTGGTGAATCTGATCGCGACCGTGCTCAAATTCGGTGACCGCAGTCAAATGGGTGCGCTACTGCTCGCCACCAGTCTGGTGGCGATGCTGCAATTGATCGCGGCGGCATTGGTCTGGACCTTCGCGGTGCATGTCTATGACGCTGGCCTGACCCCGGTCGTCATGTCCAGTATCGTCTCGCTTTCGGGTGGTGCGATGTTGGCGAACGTCATCTCGGTGATCCTGTTGATCATCGAGACGGTGATGTTGCGCCGCTAGCGGCGACCGCGATGCCGCATCCCTTGGGCCTCAATCGGATGGAGAACATCGTTCTCCTGATTTTGCGCCGGATGCGTCCACCCCTGTTTATCCTCCTGGGGGTCTATGCGCTGGCGGTGCTCGGACTGACCCTGATCCCCGGCGAGGCCCCAGACGGCACGCCCTGGCGCATGAGCATCTTCCACGCGTTTTATTTCGTCAGCTACATGGCCACCACGATCGGTTTCGGCGAGATCCCCTACGCGTTTACCGATGCGCAGCGCCTGTGGGTCAGTCTGTCGCTGTATGCCTCGGTGGTCGCCTGGATCTACGCCCTGGGCACCATCTTGGCACTGGTCCAGGACCAGACCTTTCAGAATGCACTGAGCGAATACCGCTTTATGCTGCGCATTCGGCGGATGCACGAGCCCTTTCATCTGATCTGTGGCTATGGTCAGACCGGCAGCGCCTTGGCCGAGGCCTTGACCCGACGTGGCCAACAAGTGGTCGTGATCGACATCGATGAGATCCGCACCCGGGTCATCCAGTTGCACAATCTGCGCGGCTATGTCCCGGCCTTGCATGGCGATGCCGGGGTCACTCGGCATTTGCAAGAGGCCGGCCTGCAGCATCCGTCCTGCGCCGGGGTGGTGGCGCTGACCAACGACAACGAAGTGAACCTGAAGATCGCGATCACGGCCAAGTTGCTGAATCCGCGCCTGCGGGTCATCTGTCGGGCCGAGTCGCATGACATCGAGGCCAACATGGCCTCGTTCGGCACCGATCACATCGTCGATCCGTTTGACACCTTCGCCGGGCATCTCGCCTTGGCCTTCCAAGCACCCTGTCTCTACTTGCTCGACTGCTGGCTGACCGGGCGCGAGGGCAGTGCCTTGAGCGACCCGGTGCATCCTCCGCGCGTGGGTCGTTGGATCGTGTGCGGCTACGGCCGCTTCGGCAAGGCGGTGTGCTCGCGTCTGCAGGACGAGCACCTCGAGGTGGTGGTGATCGAGGCCGACCCGGAGCGTACCGGTCCACCCGATGGTCGGCTGGTGCTGGGCCAAGGTACCGAGGCCGATACCCTGCTCGAGGCCGGCATCGAACAGGCGGTCGGGCTGGTTGCGGGGACCGATGATGACGCCAACAATCTATCGATCGTGATGACCGCGCGCGAACTCAAACCCGAGGTGTTCGTGATCATCCGCCAAAACAAGCACGACAATCGCGACATCATCCAAGCGGTCAATGCCGACATGGTGATGCACTCGAGTGCGATCATCGCCGATAAGATCCGTGTGTTGCTGGCGACACCGATGCTCTACGAGTTCATGTCGCTGGGTATCTATCAGGACGACAACTGGACCTGTGAGCTGGCGGACCGGGTGAGTTCGCTGGTGCGCGACCAAGTGCCGATCATCCGGGAATGGTCGATCGAGCCGAGCAAGTTCGGGGCGGTGCACGATTTCCTCGATGACGGCGGCCAGATAGTCATCACCGATTTGCTGCGTGATCCGTGGCGGCGGACTCGCCAGCTCAAGGCCGTGGTGTTGCTGATCCAGCGCGGCGAAGAACGCTTCTTGGTGCCGGATGGCGACTTTAAGCTGATGGTCGGCGATCGGCTGCTGATCTGCGGCAATGGTGCAGCCTTTACCCGCATGAGTTGGACCATTTCGCACCACAACACGCTCGACTATGTGAAGACCGGAAACAACCTCCCGCAGAGTTGGCTGTGGCGCAAATGGCTGGCGCGCGATGAGTAGTGGGCATCGCGCAGGGTGGTCGCAGGCTGGCGAGATATCTCAACAAGGGGGCGTTAGATGATACGACTGGCGTTGTGCATTGCCTTGGCCGCGGTCGCGCAGGTCAACGGCGCAGACAAGGGGGGCGCTACGTCGACCATGGACCTGGCGACGGTTCGCCAGTTCATCGACGACAGTATCCAGCGCTTCGAACTCGCCGAGGGTGTCGGCGTGGAAGATGCCGTGGCCTCGATGGAACTGCGCGCCAATCTGCTGAACTTCAAACTGGTGGCTGACTTGCCTTTGTCCGAGCAGGTCAAGGCGATGGGGGAGCAGGCCAATTATATGCGGATCCTGGCCTTTTGCGATGCCCTGATCGCCAAGCGCATGGTCGAGTACGACATCATCTTCGCCGGGTTCCTACCCTGTCGTATCGCGGTGCTCGAGGACACCGACGGCAAGGGCTGGATCGTGGCGACCAACATGGACATGCTGCTGGAGGCGGTCGACCTGCCGCCGGATTTGCAGACCCTGGTCGAGGGTGTCCGCGACACCTTCAAGAGCGTCGTCGAGGCCGGGGTGAACGGCGACCTGTGAGGCGCTGCCGCTGAGTGGTCTGTCGCCGGCGTCGAGGTCCTGTTCGATAAAGACCCCAAGCACAGTGGGGTGCTTCGGGCGTGCTCCTTGGGGTCTGTTTCGAAAGGGCATCAGGTGCCGACGTTCGGGGCTGGTCTTTGTTATGATTTCGGCCTATTCACCGAGGCAGCACAAGCGGCAACGCACATGAGTCCCCCCCACATCAAGCGCCACCAGACCACTGCGGTAAGGGTTGGCAAGGTCACCGTTGGCGGTGGTGCACCGGTCGTGGTGCAGTCTATGACCAACACCGATACCGCCGACATCCCCAAGACCGTCGACCAGGTCGCCGCGCTGGCCCGTGCCGGTTCAGAGTTGGTTCGTATCACGGTCAACAACGAAGACGCGGCGCGTGCGGTGCCGGCGATCCGTGAGGGCCTGGATGCGCGTGGCGTCGCGGTGCCGCTGGTCGGTGATTTCCATTTCAATGGCCACCGCCTGCTGGGCCAGTTCCCCGAGTGCGGCCAAGCTTTGGCCAAGTACCGCATCAACCCCGGCAATGTCGGCCGTGGCGCGAAAGGCGATGCCCAGTTCGCAAGCATGATCGAATGCGCGATCGCCAACCAAAAGGCGGTGCGCATCGGGGTCAACTGGGGCTCGCTCGACAAGGCCCTGGTGGCGCAGATGATGGACGAGAACGCGCGCGCCGCTGAGCCCTTGGACGCCGAGCAGATTACCCGCGAGATCATGGTGACCTCGGCGCTGCAGAACGCCGCGCGCGCCGAGGAACTGGGCTTGGGTCGTGATCGGATCATCCTGTCGTGCAAGATGAGCGGCGTGCAGCCATTGATCGGCGTGTACCGCGCGCTGGCGTCGCGCTGTAACTACGCATTGCACCTGGGCCTGACCGAGGCCGGGATGGGGTCTAAGGGCATCGTATCCTCGACCGCAGCCCTGGCAGTGCTATTGCAAGAAGGCATCGGTGACACCATCCGTATCTCGCTGACCCCGGAACCCGGCGGCGATCGCACCCAAGAGGTCCAGGTCGGTCAGGAGATCCTGCAGTCGATGGGGCTGCGCGCCTTCATGCCCATGGTGATTGCCTGCCCGGGCTGCGGGCGCACCACCAGTACTTATTTTCAGCAATTGGCCAAGGATATCCAGAGCTATCTGCGCGAGCAGATGCCGACCTGGCGCAGTAGCTATCCGGGCGTAGAGGAGATGGATGTGGCAGTGATGGGTTGCGTGGTCAATGGCCCCGGTGAGAGCAAACACGCCAATATCGGCATCAGCCTGCCCGGCACCGGCGAGACCCCGGTCGCCCCGGTGTTCGTCGATGGCGAGAAGACGGTGACCTTGCGCGGCGACAACATCGCCGGCGAGTTTCAGGCGATCGTCGAGGACTATGTGCGCACGCGTTACGGCAGCGACGGCGCGGCGGCGGAGCGCTGAGCCCAAGCCCATAGTCGCCGCCCAATGCGAGTCGAGCTTGATGCTGGCGTGTGTATGGCGCCGGTGAGTGCCGCGCTCCGCGGTTTGTGTCAGCATCGCGCCCGATGAGTCTCCTTACCCTACGCAACTTGACCCTGAGCTATGGCGATCCGCCCTTGATCGACGGGGTCAGTCTGTCGATCGCCACCGGCGAGCGCATTTGTCTGTTGGGCCGCAACGGCGAGGGCAAGTCGACACTGTTGCGGTTGATCTCTGGTGAGCTGGCGGCCGACGACGGCGAGCGCGTGGTTACGCAGGGCGTGGGCATCGCGCGTCTCACCCAGGACATCCCCGAGCAGTTGCACGGCAGCGTGTTCGAGGTGGTGGCCGATGGGGTGGGTGGGATCGCCGGCTTGGTCAAGCAGTACCATGCGGCGAGTCGGGCGCTGGCCGAGACCACGGATGACGCGGCGCTGCAAAAACTGGAGCAAGTCCAACAACGGCTCGAGGCGGCCGACGGTTGGCGTATCGAACAACAGGTCGAGCGGGTGGTCTCGCGTTTGGAACTGGACGGCGATGCCGTGTTCGATGAACTGTCCGGGGGTATGAAAAGGCGCGTGCTGCTGGCGCGGGCCTTGGTCGCCGATCCGCAGTTGTTATTGCTCGATGAGCCGACCAACCATCTGGACCTGGCGTCGATCGCCTGGCTCGAAGCCTTTTTGCTCGACTGGCCGGGGACGCTGGTCTTCATCACCCACGATCGTGGCTTTTTGCAACGCTTGGCGACCCGCATCCTGGAACTCGATCGCGGTCGGCTTACCGACTTTCCCGGCGACTATGCGAATTACCTGCGCCGTCGCGACGAGATGGACAATGCCGAGGCGTTGGAGCGGGCGCGCTTCGACAAGCGCCTGGCCCAGGAAGAGATCTGGGTGCGCCAGGGTATCAAGGCACGGCGCACGCGCAACGAGGGCCGAGTACGGCGGCTCGAGGCGATGCGCCGCGAGTACGGCGAGCGTCGTGGCCGCCAAGGCAGTGCGCGGATCACGCTGAACAGCGCCGAGCGCTCCGGCAAGTTGGTCTGCGAGGCGGTCGACGTCCACCATGCCTGGGAAGGGCGGCCGGTCATTCGTGACTTCTCGGCTACCATCTTGAGCGGCGATCGGATCGGCATTATCGGCCCGAACGGTTGCGGCAAGTCGACCCTGCTGCGGCTGCTGCTCGGCGAGCTGGCACCGGACAGCGGCCGGATCGAGCAGGGCACCCGGCTCGAGGTGGTCTACTTCGATCAACTGCGTGACCAACTCGAACTCGACAAGTCGGTGCTCGACAATGTCGCCGGCGGCAGCGACAAGGTCTGCATCAACGGCAAGCAAAAACATGTGATCAGCTATCTGCAGGATTTCTTGTTTCCGCCACAGCGCTGCCGCCAACCGGCCGGGTCGCTATCCGGCGGCGAGCGCAATCGCCTGTTGCTGGCCAGGCTGTTCACCCGACCGGCGAATGTGCTGGTGCTCGACGAGCCGACCAATGACCTGGATCTGGAGACGCTGGAACTGCTCGAGGAGTTGTTGTTGGAGTTCGACGGCACGCTGTTGCTGGTGAGCCACGACCGGGCCTTTCTCGACAATGTGGTCACCAGCACCCTGGTGTTCGAGGGCGCGTGTCGAATCAACGCCTATGTCGGCGGCTACCAAGACTGGCTACGCCAACAGCCGCAATCGTCACGGCAGATTAAGGCCAAGCCGGCTGTCCAGCCTATCGCCGAGCGGTCGGCGCGTGCGACACCGAGCAGTGCGCCGGAACGCCCGAAGAAACTCAGCTACAAAGACCAACGCGAGCTCGACCAGCTACCAGCGCGTATCGAGGGGCTCGAGTCCGAGCTCGGCGAGATCCAGTCGACACTCGGCGATCCCGAGTTATACCGGGCCTCGCCCGATCGGGTGAGTGAACTGAACGCGCGCATGCAGCAGGTCGAACAGGATCTGGCGCAGGCCTATGCGCGTTGGGAGGCGTTGGAAGACTAGACGTCACAATGCATCCAACGGGCTGCGTACCGCGAGACCCCCCTTGTGCAGCACATGGGTGTATATCATCGTGGTGGCGACATCGACGTGTCCCAACAGCTCCTGCACGGTACGGATATCGGCGCCCGAGGAAAGTAGATGGGTCGCGAACGAGTGGCGCAAGGTATGGCTGGTGACCCGTTTGTCGATCTCGGCCCGGTGGGCGGCCGAGCGGATAGCTCTCTGCAGCACCGTCTGGTGGATGTGATGTCGGCGCACGGCGCCCGAGCGAGGGTCCTGGGCGACCCGGCTCGACGGGAACAGATACTGCCAACGCAGCTCCCGCTCGGCGTTCGGAAACTTGCGCGCCAAGGCCTCCGGCAGGAAGGCGCCCGCCACTCCGGCGGCGAGATCGCGTTCGTGCAGACCCTGACGCCACGCCGATTGGCGGCGCAACGGTTCGCACAGCTTGCCGGGCATGGGCACCACGCGATCCTTCTTGCCCTTGCCGGCCCGTACGGTGACCTGCTGGTAATCGAAATCCAGGTCCTGCACGCGCAGGCGCACGCATTCCATCACGCGCAGCCCACTGCCGTACATCAGGCGGGCCATTAGGCCTTTCTTGCCGTCGATGGCGTCCAACAGCCGGGTCACCTCGCCCGGGCTGAGCACCACGGGAATGCGTTGTGCCCGGGTCGGGCGCTTGAATGGACCGATCTCGCCCAGCGGTCGCTGCAGTACTTGAGCGAAGAAGAAAACCAGGGCGTTCAGTGCCAACGCCTGCGTTGCCCCCGCCACCTTGCGTCGTACCGCCAGATGCTCTAGAAAGGCCACAATCTGGCCCTCGCCACAATCACCAGGATCGGTGTCGCGATGAAACAGCAGGAAGCGGTTTATCCAAGATGCGTAGCTCCGCTCGGTGTTGATCGAGTAGTCGGACAGGCGGACCGCGGCGACAAAACGCCGATACAGTTCTGGGTGACACCGCGCCAGCAGATGGTTGCCGCTCGGCGATTCGCCCGGGCGTTCGAAGGTACGTGCCACGGTGGGATGATCGTCGGCCAGGCGGACACCGTCGCTGAGCCAGTGCGCCCAATCGAACCCGTTGGCCCAGGGTGCCTCCAGCAGATGACAGAACAGCAGACGCAGTGCATCGACGCACTGCCTAAGGCGCCAGTCCGGCAGGCCCGGATCGCGCGCCAGGGTCTCCAGCCAAGAGCTCAGGTCGCTGGGTGCTATGTCACGAAGTCTTCGCCCAGGGTGGGCCGCGATCAATGCCTCGACATGCTTGCGGTACCACGGCAGGCGGCGATCGGGAACCCTGAAACGCCGCGCCAGATCAAGATAGCGCTGCCAGAACCGTGCGACCCGAGGGTCGCACGCTTGGGTGTCCTCTTCCATGAGCACAAAGTTCCTAAAGTACGAAATCTATTAATAGAGAACAAGAATAGAACAAATTGCCGCATAACACAATACAAATGTCGGCTTCATAATCCCGTTATCAGTGCCGACTGCATAATCAGCTGTTGAACTAAACCGCTTCGCGGCAGCTGGGTTGTGTCGAGTACTGAGGCAAGGCGATTGACCATGCTCCCTGAAGACCACTGTCGGTCTTTATCGGAG
>JANQRK010000094.1 GCA_028284585.1 Chromatiales bacterium | reverse complement strand
CGTCCCTTCGGGTTGCGCCCCAAAACGCGCCACGCGGCGTTGCTCGTCGTTCATTTAGGCTCACTAAACCTCTCTCCTCGCGCCTTGCCCGACACGTTTTGGGGCAGCAACGCTGCGCCTCGCGCAGTGTGAACAGGCCCTAGAACACAACCCGAACTCAAGACTCAGCCCAAACGAGTCGGCAACGGCATCCACATCCGTTAAACCAGGCCAGGTCTCAGCCGGTTTCAAATCCAGAGAGCACGCGATCCCTCACGTCTTCGCTGCGCACATCGCTTACCGCTGCCAATTCTGGCCCCTGCCACAACCAGTCAGCCAGACGGTCCAGCGCGACCGCATCGCCACAGGCAAGTACCTCGACTCGACCATCGGACAGGTTGATCGCATGGCCAGTCAAACCTAGACGCATTGCCTCCTGCCGAGTCGATGCCCGGAACCAGACACCCTGGACCCGGCCGCTGATGATGAAGCGTTTGCACGGCATGGCGTTATTCCAGATGCAAAATGACAGTCTCACCGACCCGCAGCGGCGGCTGCTCGTTGCCATCAATGTTTACGACCAGTTGGTAGCGTGGCTCCTGCCCCATCGGATCGAGTGGTTCATAGCCAACGTGGCTGACTGAGGCACGCAAGGCACGCCCGCGCAGCGTGGCCCGCAACACTTGGCCGACCGGTAGATTGGCTGCACGCTCGGCATCCACCTCGGCCAGAGCATGCAGGGTGCGATTGTTTGCCAAGGTCACCAGCGGCTGGCTCTGCAACTCGCTGACGACAGACTGGCCAGGGGTGGCATCGACGGCCAACACGACGCCGGTGAAGGGCGCCCGCAACACACTGCGTTCCAAGTCGAGACGCGCTGCAATCAGCGCAGCACCCGATCGCTCGAACGCTGCCCGTGCCGCCTTGAGCGCAAGTAGCGCCTGGTTACGCTCGAAGTCCGACAACACCGTGCGGTCGTACAACTCGCTGGCCCGCTGGTCTTCACGCCGTGCCTCCTCCAACAGTGCCTGGGCATGACGCTGTTCGGCTAAACGGCGACCGACCTGGCTCTTGAAGCCACGTGGGTCGAGGCTGATCAGTTCGTCGCCTTGTTGCACGGATTGGCCGGGACGCACATGGACCTCGGCAACCACGCCGGACACCAGGGTGCCCAGCTCTATGCGCTGAGTCCAACCGAGCACCGCCGTTATGTCTTCGGCCTGTGCACGACCGACCAGGTTCGGCATCATTAACGCAGCGACCAGGGTCGGTACCAGTCTCCTCATTCGCCCTGCTCCTCCGGCAACAGGCGGCCCGCGAGCGCTGCCAGTCGCGCTTGCGTCACCATCCAGTCGAACTCGGCCCGCGCCACATCGAAGTCGAGTGCGGAAATCTCGACCATGGCGTCCCCAAGGTCGGTGTTGACCTCCAGCTCATACAAGGCCCGACTGCGGTCGAGATAGAGTTCGCGATAGTTGCTGCGCGCCTCCAGACCGTCCAAATCGGTACGCAGGGTCTCCAAATGTAACCACAGATCCAGCACCTCCTGGCGCAGTGCCTGTTCGGTACCCGCCAAGCGGGCACTGCTTTCACGCAACTTTGCACCTGCCACAGCGACTGCCGCATCGCGCGCGCCACCGGTAAGGAGGGGTACTTCGAGCACCAGCGCAGCACCCAAAGGATGATTATGGTTGGTTTCCCTATTCAAGGCCTGGGCATCCAATTCGCCGCTGACCACGGGCCCGAAGCGCCGGCGCGCCGCCGCGACTTGGGCGCGCGCCGCCTCGACCTCTGCCCGCAAGGCTCGCAACACCGGATTGCCCTGCAAGACCTCATCAAGCAGGGTCCGATAGTCAGGTAACGGCGCCGTAACGTCGGGGGCAGTAGGCCGAACCAGCTCGGCTGCCAATTGCTCTGGCCGGCCCATCGCGATCGCCAGACGCGAGCGCGTGGCGCGCTGCAGTGCTTGGCTCTTCCTACGTTTGCGAAGCGCCGACTGATACTCGGCCTCGAAGCGCAGCAACTCGATCTCGGATAGCCGCTGCAGGTCATGGCGATCACGCGCCTGATCAGCGTCCACGAAGGCCACTGCCATCGCTTCGTTGTCGCGTGCGTAGCGCAGATCGGCCAGCAACACATCGAGAAAACGCCGCATAACTTCCAGGCGAGCCTGTTGGCGGGCCTCGAGGTAGCGCCACTGGCTTCCGTCGCCGGCCTTGTGTGCCGCTGTCTCGAGCGCGTCGCTGTAGCCGAAATCGAACAAGCGCTTGCGCAGTGCGATGCCCGCTCGGCTATCGTTGTGCTCTGGGTCCACCGTAGGATCAGAGGGTTCGATCCAGCGCAGCCGGGCAATCGCATCCAATCGCACCCCCCTGATCGACTCGGCAGAAGCGAGCTCGGCAGCACGCGCATCACGTTGTGCCTGGGCCATCTCAATCGACGCTATGTTACGCGCCAATGCCAGGGCATCGGGGAGCGACAGCGGTTGCGGTAAAGGCAGTGGCTCCTGGGCGGCGACCGGTAACATAGCCAGCATGAGCGCCCCACAGAGCGCGCCGCGCCCGTGCCAACGCATCAACGCACAGCGCGCTTGTAGCGAGTAAAGGACTGCTCGGCATAGGCACCCTCCACCACATATCGGCCGAGCAACATGAACTCCTGTTTGTCTCGCGTAACGCCGGTGAACCGCGCCCGTTTTATGTAGTTCCCATCGAGGTCGAAAAAGGCGAATACCGGTGTGGCTCGCACCCGATATTGCTTGAAGGAAAAGTCTTTCATTGTCGTGGTCTTTCCGGCGAAATCGCTAATCTCTATGTCGCCTTCGATGTCGATCGCGAAAGCCAGAAAGTTTTCACGAAAATAGTCCTGTACGTCCGGCTGGTTGAGCACCGTGTCCTTCATGCGGTGACAAAACGGGCATTCGTCCATCTCGAACATGATCAAGATAGCCTTCTTGCCCTGCTCACGCGCCGCTTCCAGCTCCTCGGAGAAGTCGCCAAAGGTCTCGCTAAAGAAATACTGTTCGGGATCGCGCACCAGTTCCGCAGTAGCCGTCGTAGCCGCCAGCAGCCAACACAGCATCCAAACCTGTACTGCTTTCCTCACTCACTGGCCTCCATTGCTACTTTCGTAGTCTTGTATAAAGGCATCAATGGCTGCGGCCGTAACCTGCCCAACCTGGCGAGCCACTATCTCGCCGTCGGGCGACACCAGATAGGAAGTCGGTAATCCCTCGATAGGACCGATCAATTGGTCACGACGCGGCGCGCCGGTCGCGATCAGGATAGGAAACGAGAGAAACTGCTCGTCGACGAAGGCGCGCAGACGGGACATCTCGATCTCCTCCATGTTCACCCCAAGCACCACAGCCTTGCCGCCGGCATTGCTGTGAAAGACCTCAAGTTCGGGTAGTTCCTCCAGGCAAGGAGGACACCAGGTAGCCCAATAATTGACCACCACCCAGCGCCCCAGATAGTCCGAAAGACTGTGCTCGCGGCCATCCATGTCCGGCAACCTAAAGTCACTGGCCACAGCCGGCATAGCCAGCACCCAGACCAGGAGCACAATTGAGATTGGCCTTGTAGGAAAAAAAAGTGTATTTAGACGTTGCATAGATCGCGACCCAAGCGCCTCACGCGCGCCATCAAGAGACATCGCCATATGCCGATAAATTCCCATGCGCCGTCGGTTTTTTGCGACACCCAACAGGCCGGCCCGGCATAGCTAGCCAGTTGCGCTGACACATTCGGCGCCACGCGCGAGACAAGAATGGTAAACGGTCCCCCTATCCAGCCCAAGTCCGATCGGTTCAAGATCCCAGGTGTCGCCGTGGCGCGTCATCCCGGGGTGATGCTGGCGCCACGTGAACTGCGTCGTTGGATCGCTGGCCTGCCCTTGGCGAACCCGCCACGTGCGGCGGGCCTGCTGTTGCGTCAGTTGATGCTGCTGGTGCGCGATCCGCGGATGGATAACCGAATCGAGCCATTGCTGGAAATCTACCAGGAGCCTGTCACGCAGTTGCTGGAGATCGTCATTGAGCGCTTGGCGGCCAACCCGGAGGGCACAGTGGTGCTCGATGAGCTGGCCTCGCGCCAACTCGAGCTGCTCAATGAGTTGGCGTATGGCCATCTAAAGATCGCCAACATCGCCCTGGACACCGCGAAATCACCCAGTGCGAAGACCCTGTACCGGGCGATGAACCTGCTCGATGCCGCCTTGCACATCGAGCACCAACACTATGTGCCCATCACCGCAGAACGCTGGCAGCTGCTGCTCAGCATCTTTCTATGTGCCGACGCACAACAGACGGCCACCCAGGCGATCGCCACGCCACGCCTGGCCACCGATGATCCATCCACCGTTCGTGGGCTGTTTTATCGGACACTGATCGTCCATCTGTGCGACCCGCACCAGCAGCGCCCGGAACACATCCGACGCTGGCACCACTGGATCGGCAAGCACACCGACCTTCTCGAGCTCACCATACTGCCGCAGGGTCCGTCGGCGATCCCACTGGACATCGGTGGCAGTATGCCGCCGCTGACCGCGGCGCGGCGCGGCAAGCCGAGCCCCGACATGCGCTATTTGGTGGCCGATCGTTTTCTGCAGCAACTCAGCGATGACGCGCAGGCACCGCCCGGCCTGCATCGTGCCCTCAGCGATCTGGTAAGGGGCCGCAAAACGTCGGAGCAACGGCAGAATCCCCGCCAAGCAAGGGATCAGGCATTTCGTCTACGCCATGGCATCAGCAACATTCATGCTCGCTTACAGGCACTGGTAAACAGCGAAACCGTGCTCGACCCGGGCCCGGAACCCCTGCCCTGCCGGCAAATCAATCAATCCAAAACCGGCGGAGCATTCCGACTCCAGGGTCCGACGCCCCCAACCCTGGGCGTTGGCGAACCCCTCTTGCTCGAGGCCGAGTCCGCCTCACCAAACGGGGTACCCATCGGTTTCCCAGCCCGTATCCGGCGCCTGGTAAACAAAGGCCAGCATGGGATCGAGATCGGCGTCGAAAAACTCACTGGACGCCTACTCGCCATCACGCTCTCCGGCTCCTCCGCCGAGCGCGCGCGCGGCGAGAAGCGGGCCCTCCTACAGCAGGACAGTGTCAACGGACAACTCATCCTGATCGCCCCACGCATCTTGTTTCGCCAAGGTGACAGCCTGACCGCGGACAGCAGCGATGGTCGCCACAGCCTGCGGATGCAAGAACTACTCGACGTCGTTCAGGGCACCGCCTATATCGCAGTCCGAGAGGCCGAGACCTGAGGTCTCAACCGAGACGGCCCTGACCCCCATCCGGTCGCTGCATGCTCAGCGGGTCGGCGCGCCGCAACCTAAATTCGGCCAAGGACACATCGAGGGATTCGGCGATCCCCGTGTTGACGCGCTGCAACGCCTCCCGCAGCGGCTGGCTTATCGGCCAGTCAGGGTCAGCTTCGCTCGGCAACGCGAAGCGACGGCTGCTATACAGATCAAACAGGGTCGCATCAGACAGGCGGCGCGCCAGAGCCCATCGCCCATCATGCGTCTGGTGTACCCAATGTAGTTTGCTCAACTCATCCAGCAGGTCCTCGAGTTGCGCTTCCATCCAGTGCGGCCGCTGGTCGACCAAGTCGGCAACACTCGGCGCATGGCCCCGGGAAGCGGCCTCATCGAGGAGCAGCAGCAAGTCGATCGCATCGCCCATTCCGGCCCGCCGGTGACCCCATTCCTCACCGCGCCAACGATAGCTGCCGAGGCAGGAGGTCACTTCAGCACCCAGCAAGACGACGATCCACGACAGATACAACCAGACCAGGAATATCGGGACGCTGGCCAAGGCACCGTAGATCACTTCATAGGTAGGAAATTGGGTGATGTAGAAACCAAAGCCACGCTTTGCAAGCTCGAACAGGAGCGCCGCGAACACTCCACCTATCACGGCATGCCTGGTCAGTACTCGGCGGTTGGGCACTAACAAATACAGCATCACAAATGCCAGCGCTGAGCTGGCAATCGGTGCCAGCGCAAGCAGGCTGCGCCCAGCCCAGGTGCCCGCGGCCTCGGTCAGGATCGGCAGGGAAACGATATACGAGGTCACCAACACGCTGACCCCGATCAGCACGGGGCCAAGCGAAAGCACAGCCCAATAGACTAAGAATTTGCTCGCAAAGCGACGCTGCGCCCGGACCTCCCAAATGGCGTTCAGCGCACGGTCGATGGTCGACATCATCAACAAGGCCACGATAACCAAAAACACAGCACCTGTGCCGGTCAGGCGCGAAGCCTTGGTACTGAACTCCGACAAATAGGTCTGCACCACGTCACTCGAGGCCGGCACAAAGTTTCGGAACACGAAATCCTGAATGGTCTCGTACAGCTGATCGGCTACCGGAAACGCCGAGAAGACCGCCAAGGTAACGGTCATCAGTGGGACCATTGAAAGTAGCGTGGTGTAGGTCAGCGCAGCGGCGTTTTGTGGCCCCTCATGGTGCGAGAAACGCTCGGCGACCAGGCCCAGAAAACCGCGCATCCGGGTCAACGAATGGCCTCGAGGCTCCCCCTGTTGCTTCTGTCCTGGCATGCTCATCAGCACCTCACCGGTAACAAGCCGATCGGTCAATGATACTATCGGCGACACTCTCCAGACCGCCGTGTAGGGGCCCGATGACGTTAAGGATTTATCACAACCCACGCTGCAGCAAGTCGCGTGAAACCCTGAGATTACTCGAACAACGATCGCTCGAACCGCAAGTAATCGAGTACTTGAAGACACCACCGGACGCCACGACTCTGGCGAAACTGTTGGCAATGCTCGACCTTGAGCCGCGCGAACTCATGCGCAGACAGGAAAAAGAATTCAAGGCAAGCGGCGCCGACGACCCAAAGCTGACAAGCGACGAGCTCATCGCACTAATGGTCAAACACCCAAAACTGATCGAGCGGCCGATTGTGGTAAACAACGACCGTGCGGCATTGGGACGCCCGCCCGAGCGGGTGCTCGAGATACTCTGAGATGGCCTACGTCCTAGTCCTTTATTACAGCCGCTTCGGCGCGACCGCGGCAATGGCCCACCAGATCGCGCGCGGCGTCGAACAGGGCGGCCTCGAGGCCCGCCTGCGCACCGTGCCCGGCGTTTCCGCCGACCACGAAGCAACTGCACCGAATGTGCCCGAGGACGGTGCACCCTACGCCTCGATCGATGATCTCGCCGGCTGCGCGGCACTTGCCATGGGCAGCCCGACCCGCTTCGGTAACATGGCTGCTGCGCTCAAATACTTCCTCGACGGAAGTAGCAGCTTGTGGATGAACGGCGCACTGGCCGGTAAACCGGCTGGCGTGTTCACCTCGACCAGCAGCCTACACGGCGGCCAAGAGACGACCTTGCTGTCGATGATGCTACCCCTGTTGCATCACGGGATGCTCATCACCGGCCTGCCCTATGCCGAACCCCAACTCTTGCAGACCCGCGACGGCGGCACACCCTACGGGCCCTCACACCTAGCTGGGCGGGACAGCGATCTGCCATTGTCGGCGGATGAAAAAGCCCTCTGCCAGGCGCTCGGCCGACGCCTTGCAAGGCTGGGTCGGGCGCTGCGCGACACCACGTGAGGATCGCGCTAGCCCGCTCGGTATCGCTGCTGTGCTATCTCGGCTTGATCGCCTGGGTAATGGCTTGGATCATGTTCCTGGGCGAGGTCGCGCGAGAGCACATTTCGCTACTGCTGTTACTGCTAGTACCGCCCCTGCTGATCCCGCTGCGCGGAGTATTGCATGGTCGTGGCAGAGCCTTGATATGGGGCACGCTGGTCAGCCTGCCGTACGCCGTGCATGGCGGCATGGTCACCTGGACCGATCCAGCACAACGCTGGCTCGGCCTGATCGAAGCGACCTTGAGTCTCGGCTACTTGATCAGCGCCAGCCTGTTCATCCGTTGGCGGGCCGGGCAAACCCGCCCGACATGAATCACCAACTGCCCCTGGCCCTGGACCTGCACCAAGCTCCACGTCTCGAGGACTTCGTGGTCGGTCCGAACCAGGTAGTCATGAAAGCATTGCGGCGACTGCTCGACGATGGCCGCGACTCGATTGTATTCCTTGCAGGGGCCAGCGGCTGCGGCCGCAGCCACCTGTTGCTCGGGCAATGCAGCGCCGCCCGGCAGCGCGGCATGGGCTGCGCCTATCTGCCGCTCGCTCAGCATCGCGAGCTGTCACCCGACCTATTGGAGGGTCTTGAGGCACTGGCATTGATCGCTATCGACGATGTGCACAGCATCGCCGGCGAGACCGCCTGGGAAGGCGCCCTGTTCGCACTGTTCAACCGCTGCCAGGAACGCGGGACACGACTGTTGTTTAGCGCCGATCGCGGGCCGGCCGCGGTACCCTTGGAAATGCCCGATATGCGCAGTCGATTGACTTGGGGCCTGACCCTAGCACTGCAACCGCTCGACGATACCGACCGAATCGCTCTGCTACAGTCCTTGGCCACGCGGCGCGCTCTAGATATGCCGGCCGATGTCGCCCGCTACCTACTCGAGCGCAGCCCGCGTCACCCCGCGCAACTCGCAACGCTGGTTGCCCGGCTGGACCGTGACTCACTGGCCAAACAGCGGCGCCTAACCATCCCTTTCGTGCGCAACAGTCTAGGGCTCTAGGCAAAAAATCAGTGATCGTCAACTAGGCTCATCCGCCCGCGACTGCGCCGTCTTATCTTCCATGAGTTCACTCACCCGATCATCTGGAGACTCGTCCGACGACTCGCCCAATGGGTGCCCATACAACGGACTCGCGCGGTAACTTTCAACCACATGCCGGATCAGGACCATCGCCACCGCAGCGACAGGCAGCGCCAGCAGGATGCCGAAGAAGCCGTACAGTTGGCCACCAGCCAGCACCGCGAAAATCACCGCAACCGGGTGCAGGCCGATGCGCTCACCGACCAAGCGCGGGGTCAAGACGGTGCCCTCCAGTAGCTGGCCAGCCACGAACACGAGGATTACCCAGGGTAATTCCGCGACCCCCTGTACTTGCAGGATCGATGCTATGCCCGCGATCAGGATGCCGACGATCAAACCCAGGTAGGGGACAAAACTGACCAACCCGGCGAGCATGCCGATCAGTAATGCGAAGTCCAGTCCGATCAGCCACAGACCCGTTGTGTAGATCGTGCCAAGCGCGAACATCACCAGCAGCTGGCCGCGCAAAAAACCGCTCAACACCTCGTCCGACTCATGCACCAGGCGGACCACTGTTGCCTCGCTGCGCCGTGGCAGCAGCGCATGCACACCGGCCACCAAATGGTCCCAGTCGCGCAACAGATAAAAGGTCAGCACCGGAATCAACACCAGATTACCCAGCCAGGCCACTAACGCCAGCCCGGACCCAGCCACCGATGCCCAGACGCCGGCCACCACGCCACCGGCCTCGCGCCAATTCTTGGCCAGGGCCTTGGACAGGAGACTGGGATCCAGACTCTCTACGCCGCCCGGCAGCACACCTTCGATATGCGGCAACAATCCGGTGCGCAGCCATTCGATATAGTCGGGCAAACGCCGCACCAACTGGCTGATTTGGGACTCTACCTGCGGCACCAGCAAGAGCAGTAGCACCGTCAACAACCCGAAGATCCCGGTAAACACCAGCACGACCGCCGGAGTGCGCTTGATTCGGCGCGCCTCGAGCCAATCAACCAAAGGGTCACCCAGGTAGGCAAGCAATGCCGATACCACGAACGGCGTCAGTATGGGCGAGAGCAAGTACAGCATCCCGCCACCCAGTAAGAGCCAGGTGACCAACCACAGCCGGTACCGATCAGTCATGTGCTCGCTCTCCACTTGCCTGCGCGCGCCGACCCCAGTCGCGTACATAGCCGACGCCACTTAACAAAATAGTCAGCATGACCGCCCAGATCAGGCTCTGAATCAGCCAGTCCGGAATGCCGCCGAACCCAAGCTGGGCCACGCCCACCGCCGCCAGCGCAATCTGCAGGAAGGTGTTGAGTTTGCTCACCAGGCTGGGTTCTGGCTGCACTGTCGCGATGCGAAAATTGTAGATAGTGCCGCCGATCACGATGACCAAATCGCGCACCAGTACGCTCAACACCAGCCACCATGGGAATAAGCCGAGCCACCATAGGCAGACGAAGGTCGACACCAGCAGGAACTTGTCGGCCAGCGCATCCAATATTCCACCGAGGCGCGAGCTCCAACCGTAGCGTTTGGCCAGATAGCCGTCCAAACCATCGGAGGCGCCGGCAATCAAGAACAAACAAATGGCCAAGGTAAACTCGCGCTCCAGCAGGCTCCAGATGATCGGTCCGACGAGTAGGACGCGGGCGACGCTGATGAGATTGGGGAGATGGCGCAGATAGGGACTCATCGCGGTCTGGTGATCCAATCCAGGCACTCAATGCAACAATCGGTAGTGATAGTCGACCTCGGAAGGCAAGGGTCCACTCAGGCCCGGTTCGGCGCGCAGGCGAGGGGCATCATCGAGAGCGCGCCGCAGCGTCTGATCATCGCCGCGCAACTGCAATTCGAAAGTGTAACGGTCGCCCTCGACATGGCGCAGCGCGAGCCCAGCCACCGGCGGCATACCCTCGATTAAGTCCACCAAGCGACCATAGGCGGCCAGGTCCTGGACCGCCGAAAAACGCACCCTCGTACCACGCGGCGCACCGGCAATGGCGCCCGGTGCCCGGCGAGCCGCCAGCAGGTCTTGGATCTGATCGACCGCGGATGCCAGCGCATCGGGCAGCGCTTGTGCCGCTGTCTGAAAATCCTGCTCGGCACCGCGCAGTGCCCAGGAGCCGCGCCAAGTATCGCCCGCCATCGCCTGCAGGCGGCCGGTCACGACCAGGTCGTGCGGATAACGCGCCGACGCCCGATCGAGCGCCGCGGCGTAGTCAGACCAGATGTCCGCCGGCTGCAGGGCGGCTTGGTCCTGTAGATCCATCAATGGGAGTTGTAGTGGCATGCCGCGCTGTTGCGCGCGCTGCAAGGCGGCATCGCGCGCCGCGGCGACGGTATCGAAATTGAGCATATCGCGCCGCCCAGCGCGCTCGGTGGCGACCCACATCAGCACTCGCGGCCGTTGTGTCCAGATAGGTAGATTGCGTTCGCGCATCATGCGCTGCACAGCTGTGCGATCGAAGCGCGCCCACAGATGACGCACCACATCGGCGTCGCCTGGAACCGTCCGATAGCGGTACTGCTGGACCAGTGTCGGCGCCGCTTGCAAGATCTCAGCGGCGCTCGCTTGCGCACCAATCTTCGGATTGCCGCTGACCCGCACCAGCACGTCGGCAAGCATCTTGGATAAGGCCGCATTCCGGGTTTCGCTGCCTTCGTCGGCAACCAGGGTCTCGGACTCGAATAGGCCATCAGCAGCAGCGCCAGCAAACAGCCAGGGTAGCAAGACCAACAGCAGGATCAGCAGCCGCGTCCGTGTCATTTGCATGGTACTGAGTGTAACGCGGTTCGTGCCGCGGGTCGCCGCCCAGATTTGGCTCGCTTGCGCGGCATTGGGCGGCCCATTGGTGAGACACCGAAGCTGGGGCTAGAATGCACGCCTTCGCATCCATGCGTGGAGTCAGCCTTGAGCGACCACCCCCCCAACGGCAAAACCGGAGCACTGAGTTATGCGCAGGCCGGCGTGGACATCGACGCAGCGAATGCACTCGTCGAACGCATCAAACCGGCGGTCAAAAAAACCTTCCGACCCGGTGTGTTGACCGGCCTCGGTGGCTTCGGTGCCTTGTTCGAGCTACCGCTCGACCGCTACCGGGAGCCTGTACTGGTGTCCGGTACCGACGGTGTCGGCACCAAACTGCGCCTCGCCCTGCAACTCGAACGGCACGACAGCATTGGCGTCGATTTAGTCGCCATGTGTGTCAATGATATCCTTGTGGCCGGCGCCGAGCCCCTGTTTTTCCTCGACTACTACGCGACCGGCCGGCTGGATGTCGAAACCGCGAGCAGCGTAATCACCGGCATTGCCCGCGGTTGCGAGATCGCAGGCTGCGCACTGACCGGCGGCGAAACCGCCGAGATGCCGGGGATGTACGCCGCGGGTGACTACGACCTGGCCGGTTTCGCAGTCGGTATCGTCGAGAAATCGCGCCTGCTGCAACCGGACCGGGTACGGGTAGGCGACGTGTTGCTTGGCCTGGCCTCTTCAGGCGCGCATTCCAACGGTTATTCGCTCATCCGCAAGGTGATCGAACTCAGCGCGACGCCCCTCGACCAAACGGTCGGTGACGTCGGCCTAGGCGAGGCACTGCTAGCGCCGACCCGCATCTATGTGAAACCGCTGCTACGCCTGCTCGAACAGACCGAGGTGCATGCCCTGGCACATATCACCGGCGGCGGACTGACCGAGAACCTGCCGCGGGTGCTGCCAGCACACCACTGCGCTCAAATCGATCGCGACAGTTGGCCGCGGCCGGCACTGTTCGAGTGGCTGCACACCACTGGCGGAATCGATGAGGCAGAGATGCTGCGCACCTTCAATTGTGGGATCGGCATGGTGGTCTGCGTGCCCGCGGCGGCCGAGGCCGCGGCCAAGGCCCTGCTCGAGTCCGAGGGTGAACATGTGTATCGCATCGGCGAAATCACCACCAACGCTGCGCAAATACCCCACGTGCGGTATTCATGACGGCGTCCGACCCCGCACTCGCGGTAGTGGTGCTGATTTCCGGCACCGGGAGCAACCTTCAAGCGCTGATTGACGCCGCAACTGCCGACGGCCCCTATCGGGTCGGCGCGGTGATCAGTAATCGGCCGGCGGCGCCCGGCTTGCAGCGCGCGGCGACTGCCGGCATCCCGACACGGGTAATCGATCACACCCAGTTTACCGACCGGGCTTCCTTCGACAGCGCACTGAGCAAGCAGATCATGGCCTTCGAGCCCGGGCTGGTAGTTTTGGCCGGCTTCATGCGGGTCCTGGGTGGGGACTTCGTCAGCCGTTTTGTCGGGCGCATGCTCAACATCCACCCGTCACTGCTACCTGCCTTCCCCGGGCTGCACACCCACCGCCGCGCGCTCGAGAGTGGGGTCTCCGAGCATGGTGCCAGCGTGCACTTCGTGACCGAGCAGCTCGACGGCGGACCCGTGGTTGCACAAACCCGCGTAGCGGTCAACGCGACCGATACCGAAGAGCAATTGGCGGCGCGCGTACTAGTCCGCGAGCACCTGTTGTTGCCGCAAGTCGTGAGCTGGTTCGCCGCTGGCCGACTAACGCTAAACGATGGGCAAGCCTACTTCAACGGCAGCCCAATAACATCCCCGTTGCAATGTTGACCCGCAGCCGCCAAGCCTTCGCTTAGCAGGGCAATTACCGCAGCGTGCGCTGGCGGTATCAACCGGCCCCGGAACGGTCTTCGCTGATGCGACTCGCCAATGGGCCGGATTGATCTCGGTATTTCGCGTCATCGCGCTTTTTGTACGGGCGCTGCGCTGGGCCACTGAGGGTCTCGAAACTCATCGCACCAATCGCCATGCCGGGCCGCAGGGCCAACGGCAACTTACCGGAGTTGAAGAACTCGAGCACGATGTTGCCGCTCCAGCCCGGGTCGATGCGGTGTGCCGTGACATGCACCATGAGGCCCAAGCGCGCCAAGCTCGAACGCCCGTCCAGCCAGCCGACGAGATCGTCCGGCAGCGTGATCGACTCCAGTGTAATCCCCAGCGCAAGTTCACCCGGATGCAGGACAAAGGTCGCTTGATCATCGACCACCACCTCGTCGCCCATGACCTTTTCGACAGCCCGGTCGACGGCTTCGCGCGAACCTGACAGGTCGATGAACGGGATGGTATGCGAGCTGAACACCCGAAAACGATGGCCCAACCGTAGGTCGACGCTAACACCGCTGACCACCCGGTCGTCTGGCCGTGGCTGAATGCGGATGCGCTCGTCGTTCAACGCGGCGATGATGTCGCGGTCACACAGTCGCATGCTCGTTGGGTCTCCCGGCCTCCGGATCAGGGAAGTCAGTCTACACCAGCCATCGGCTGCGACTGGCGATCGACCCAGTCGGTGTTGGGCAGCGCCGGCCCAGCGGCGCACACAGCGGGTGCGACCTCGTCGGCATAGGTCGCGAAATTGTCCTGAAACATACCGGCCAGACGCAGCGCCTGCGCATCATAGGCCGCTGGGTCGCGCCAGTTGCCACGCGGCCGTAATAGCGCTGGAGGAACCCCTGGGCAATGCTCTGGTACTGCAACGCCGAACAGCGGATCACGCCAGGTCGGCACCTGGTCAAGGCTACCATCTAACGCCGCATTGACCATCGCCCGCGTATGCGGGACGGCGACCCGCTGGCCCACCCCACAGGGCCCACCGGTCCAGCCGGTATTGATCAGCCAGACCTTGGCCCGGTGACGTCGAATGCGCTCGCCGAGCAGCTCTGCATAGCGCCTGGGGTGCAGGGGCATGAAGGGTGCGCCATAGCACGCACTGAACACTGGGCTGGGCTCGGTGACACCCTCGATCGACACCCATCGACCGGGGCGGTCGACACTGCCTTGCAGTACACAGACCCGCAGCGCCGGTCGGGGTTCAGTGCACGACCACAGCGGCTTGCCCCCTAGAGGTTGCCGAGCTGTCCCATCTCCTTGGCAACCAGATAGTAGAAAGTGACCCGTTGCTTCTGCCGGTCGCCCTGCATGGTCTCGCAGACCTTGCCGATGACCGCGTCCGCTGCCGCATCATCGGTTGCGCCGAGCTTTTTCACACACCACTTCTCGCGCACCCGGTCGAGTTCCGATTTGTCCGAACAGGACACCAGCGAGGCGTCCTTGCTGCGCAGTGCGATACCTAAATGCTTGACGATTTTTTCCACCACGCTGGCGTCCGCACCGGCGTCATAGCGCTGCACATCAGACAAGTAGTCGCTCATGGTTGTGAATCCTCGGGTCGTTGTGATGTTCGGGGACCGCGCCCCACACCGCTGGAGCACAGTTGGCCAAATGGCCGAAGCCGACACTGGCCCGGAAACACCACCGGTATCGCGAGGGCTGGGGCGAAAATAGTAGCCGCAGCCAGCGCTCGAGTGAAGACCAAGACGGCGCACGCGAAACAGCGCGCCAAAAATCGGCCGATCGCAGCAGCAGGGTAGCGTGTTCAGCGACACGACAGTACTAGGGCATGTTAAGGGCACCTCTAAAAATGGAGGTGCCCGAGCGGCATAGGGATGTGCTGCCATTTTCGATCACGACAAGTGATTGAAAATGAAGGAAAGGCGGAAACCGC
>JANQRK010000076.1 GCA_028284585.1 Chromatiales bacterium | reverse complement strand
TCGCGAAAGCGAGTGCAACCGAGGAACCGGATGCGGGAAAACCGCACGTCCGGGTCTGTGCGGGGGGCGCCCGGTAACGGGCGCTCCTACCGCGAGATGGGGATCATAGACCGGTTGCTGTTGAGCGAGATCCTCAAGACTTTGGCGGTCATCGTTCTGGTGATTGTCTTGCTACTGCTGTCGAATGTGATGGTGCGCTACTTGGGCAAGGCGGCGCTGGGTGTGCTTGGCACAGATGTGCTGCTGATCGTGGTCGGGCTAGAAGTCGTCAAGGCCTTGGGCTTGATTATTCCACCGGCGTTTTTTTTTGCAGTGCTTTGGGTACTTGGGCGTATGTACCGGGATAGCGAGATGGTAGCGCTCTCGGCATCCGGCTTCGGTTATCCACGCCTGCTTCGGTCGGTACTCTTAACGGCACTGCCATTGGCAGCCTTGGTGTTGCTCCTGGTCATGGAGCTGTTGCCTTGGGCGCGTGGGCAGGTACTGGAGCTGCGGGCCCAGCAAGCTAGCCGGATGGACATCTCGGGTGTGCGGCCGGGTCGATTCAACGAATTCAGCGACGGCGATGTGGTCGTCTACACGGAACGGCTCGCGGAACAAGGATTTCGCCTGAAAGGCGTTTTCGTGCAAGATCGCCAACATGGAAAGCTCGGTCTGGTTACGGCTGAGAACGCTTACCAGACGACTGATCCGGCTACCGGCGAGCGTTTCGTTATCCTCACCGATGGTCACAGGTATGAAGGCACCCCTGGGCGGCTGGACTATATCGTTGGCCGTTTCGAAGAATATGCTTTGCGCATACCGACCTTCGATAGCACGACATTACGACTGTCACACAGCGCCAAGCCTTGGCAGGAGCTGGTAGGGTCTGACGATCCAAAGGATGCGGCCGAGCTGCAGTATCGTTTCTCCGCACCCCTGGCCTTATTGGCGTTCGGCCTACTGGCTGTTCCCCTGGCCCGATCACCGCCGCGTTCGGGTGTGTATGGTCGGCTGATCTTTGCGGTGCTCCTCTACTTTACCTTCCTCAACATGCAGCATGTTGCAGAGAATTGGCTCGAGGACGGCGTGATACCTGCCTGGTTGGGGATGTGGTGGTTACCAGTTCTCATGGCCATGGTCGCGGGACTCATACTGCTCTTCGATTCAAACTGGTTCGCAATGCAACGTCGTCGTTGGCGTACTCGATCGGCATGATGCTTTCGCTGCTGGAACGCTACATTGCAAGTACCTTGTTAAAGGCAACGGCCATCACGGTACTGGTGTTGGTGGCTCTGCTGATCTTCTTCGGGCTCATGGAAGAGGCAGAAGATGTCGGGCGCGGTAACTATCGTCTGGTCGATGCCTTTTTGGTTGCGATGCTCGCCGCGCCGCGCTATGTATTCGAGGGGTTTCCGATTGCGGCCTTGCTCGGCAGCCTGATTGGATTGGGTGCAATGGGGGCGAATGGCGAGCTCGTCGCGATGCGTGGCGCGGGTTTTTCGCTTCGCCAACTCGTGCTGGCGGTATTGAAGACCGGTGCCTTGATGACGCTGGTGGTTTTTCTGTTCGGTGAGTTTGTGGCGCCGCTCAGCGAGCGATGGGCTGAGCAGTGGCGTCTCGAAAGGCTGGAGAAGCGACCGACGCTGAAATCGAGGTACGGTTTCTGGACCCGCGACGGCAATGCCTTTATCAACATTCGCGGCATACTGCCGCGTGCCCAATTGAGAGACATCTATATCTATGAGTTTGATGACCAGCGGCGCCTAACGCTTGCGACCCACGCGGCGCGTGCCGAACATCAAAACGACCACTGGGTAATCTACGACATCACCCAGAGTCGGATCTCCGAGTCCGGGGTCACCCAGAGGCGGCTTGGGCAGGCGCGCTGGGACTCGCTTTTAGACCCTGATCTATTGAGCGCTGTGCTGATTCGTCCATCGCTGTTGCCGGTCAATGAACTGTATCGCTACATCCGTGTGATGCGCGCCAACAACCAGTCGGCTCTTGACTACGAAGTGGCATTTTGGAGCAAGCTTGCAACGCCGGTCGCGACACTGGTGATGTTATTTCTCAGTGTGCCTTTTGCAATGACACACAATCGTTTCACTGGCACAGGTCAGCGCATGTTTCTCGGCGCCATTCTCGGGATGGCCTTCTACACGCTGAATCGGGGGATGTCCTATGTCGCCGTAGTCTACGAATTGAACCCACTGCTGAGTGCCTTGATCCCGGCTATGATTTTCTTGACTGCTGGCCTGTATCTGTTCCGCCGCCTGCGATAAGGACGAGGATACGCGAGCGGACCGTCGATCAGTTGCGCGCCACGATGACCAGTCGGGTCCCGCTTAGCCGGTCGTGCCATGCGAGTCGGTCGCGATCAATCCAGATCCAGAGATAGCCCAGGCCGAATGCAAGCAAGGACAACCAAGCCCCGAAATAACGGCGCAGTGCCTGCGACCAGGTCACGGGGGTGCCGCCACGGTCGAGTAGCTTGAGCCGCCAGGCGCGCATGCCTAGTGTTTGTCCGCCGTGGGTCCAAAACCAACCAAAGAAGAGCGCTGGAGCTACCAGCCAGAAGGTCTGTAAGGCGAGGTGTGAGCCCGTTGTGTCAAGGCCGAGCGCGGCACGGGTGACGGTGTCGGCCGTGGCCCCCAACAGCCAGATTGCCGCAACCAGCCAGCTGTCGTAAAAGATCGCAGCGAGACGCCGCCAGAGGCTTGGAAGTGCCGCGTTGTTGATATTGGCCTGCATCGCTTGGCGAATTTCGTGATGTGCTCAAAGCGGGGATTAGTGGTGGGTGGCGGATCGCAATTCGCTTACCACCCCGCAGCAATGGTACTAAAAGCCAGGCTGAATTCCCCGTGTTTCAGCCACGGATACGGGTAATTACCTATAGTCTCTGAGCGTTGCTCGACCATAATTTTGCCTAGCCAATTTCCGCCAAGCGGCGGACCACAGACCGCGCCACGAGGTACTTGCGCCCAAATCAAGAGGAGATTCGGCATGGATCAGCGGATCCGCGACCGCAAGGCGGTCTCATTGGAAGCTGTCGTGGGCTGTCCCCGGTTTGGGTTGATTCGAGGCCGTATCGTCGATCTGGGCGAAGGTGGGTTGTATATTCGGGCCGAGACCAGCATCGTACCGATCGGGGCCGTCGTTACGGTCAGTTTTAAACCGGGCGAGGCCGCCAACGGCCGCTGCCTGAGCGCCCGCGGACGGGTTGCGCATCAGAGTCTCCAAGGTTTTGGTATCGAATTCGTTGACCTCGACGCCACCGGACGCGATATGTTGGCGCGCATCCTTCCCGAGATGCCCCCGGTTCCGGCACGCGCTGCGCCCGTGCTGCGTATGCTGTAGTTTGGAGTAGGCCCTAGTTTTAGTTGGGATTCTGCTTCGCCCGGACAGTTGGAGGATCGGGGAACCCGCGCGATAATTCGCAAAGCACGGCTTACCGGGACTCACTAGATCTCTAAACGATCGCTCTCACGCCAGCTTCTCACCGGGATCCCAATCCCGGTGTTAGCGCTTGCCTTTGGCGTACTCACTGGCTTGGTACTGTGGTTGGTAATCGATCGGATACAAACGCGTGCGCTAAGCCAAATATTCGACCAAGCGCTAGAAAGCCAATTGGATCAGCAAGCGCGCGAGTCGCTCATTCGTTTCGACGAATATAGACGCTCGTTCGGTTACCTTGTCCGCTTGGTAGCGACACATCGACGCATGACGGACTATCTGGATCCGCTCATCTGGGGCCGCCGCCCGCGCAAGGTCGTGCATTATGGCGCCGACAATCCACCAAGCTGGTTACCCGGCGATCTGAACTGGCAAGGGGGTATTAATCCGCGCCATTTCCTGCTGGTCGACAACGCGGGACAGATCCGTGAGTTGCACAGCTCGGCTGGGCAACCTTTGCCGGTGGCGCTGCTGGCCGATTCCGGAAACTCGTTGCCCACGGGTCGGCGGCGAGCGCTGGTAACCCTACTCGAGGGGCAGCCCTGGCTGATGGTGGCTGAGCCAACTGAGGACAGTGCAGGGACCCCGATGGGCAGCGTTGTGGCGCTGATCCCCCTGGATAGCCCGTTTCTCAGTGCCTCGCAGCAATTCGTGAAGTCGTCGAACAATGTTGTGGCAATCCTCGACCAGGGCGCGCAACGCATCTTGTCGAGTAGTGGCCCAGCATCTGTTCCCGCCGGTGAGTTGCTGTTGAATTTGCGTGACCGCTATTTGGTGACCGCCCAATCGTTCTTTGAATACGACGATGCCGACGTCAGCCTGCTGTTCGCGACCCTGTTGCCGCGGGCTTCATTTGAAAGCACCGGTCAGCAGATCCTTGATTTGGAGCGTCGACAGCGGTTGATCGGTGCCGGGGTAATCATTGCGGCCTTCGTGTTGCTGTTCCTGCTGCTTTCGAGTCGCATCAACCGGTTACTGCGGCGAGTCTCCAGCCTTTCACGGCGTGCACTGGATCTCCCGGATACCGATGTAGAGCGGCACGGCAATCAGCTGCTGATCCTGGAGGATTGGATACGCGACTTCGTGCAACTGGTGATGCGCGCGCGCGAAGAGATGCGGCGTCAGCATGAGTCGGAATTGCGCCAGACGGAAAAGCTGCGCGTGGCTATCATGGATGCATCGCTGGATTCGGTGGTTACGGTCAACGAGCTGGGTCAGATCATCGATTTCAATCCAACGGCCCAGGAGACCTTCGACTACGGTCACGATGAAGCGGTCGGCTGCTCATTCAGTGAGCTCTTGCTGGCCTCGAAATGGCAAGCGACCTTCGAGCGCTTGCTGCACCTCTCGCTCAGTGGGGCCGAGCATGGTGGGCCGCTACAACGGGTTGAGATGCAGGCGGTTACCCGGGATCGCCAGATCTTCCCGGTGGAGCTCTCGATCAAGCCGGTTTTTCTGGAAGATCAGTTAGTCTTCACGCTGTACCTCCGAGACATTGAAGAGCGCAAGGTGAGAGAGGCGGAGATCCGCAGCTTGGCCGCCTTTCCAAGCGAAAGCCCGATCCCGGTACTGCGCATCAATCGACGTGGCGTCATTACCTATGCCAATCATCCGAGTGCGCCGTTGCTGGACTACTGGCGATGCCGTCCGCTGCAGACCTTGCCCGTTTATTGGCGAGACCGGGTTGAGACAGTGCTGGGTAGCGACTCTACTGAGGAGTTCGAAATCACCACCGATGAAGGCGTCTTTTCGCTGTTGTTGGCCCCAGTGGCGGAGCTCGACTATGTCAACGTCTATGCACGCGACATTACCAGCGAGCGCTTGGCCGAAGAGGAATTGAAACGGCGACAAAACGAGTTGGTGCACGTTACCCGTCTGAGCAATATGGGAGAGATGGCGACAGGCATCGCCCATGAACTAAATCAACCGCTGTCGGCCATTGTCAATTTTGCCAATGGTTGTGCGCGGCGCCTGCGCCTGGATATTGGGGGCAAAGACGAGATGCTACATGCCCTTGGCCAGATCTCAGCGCAGGCCGGTCGTGCCGGTGAGATCATCAAGCGCCTGCGTGGCATGGTCAGTCGCCGTCAGCCACTGCGCGAGCTCGTCGATCTGAATCTGCTGGCGCGGGAGACGTGCTCCATGCTCAGCCACGAATTGAAACGCCAGCAACTGGTAATCGATCAGCGGTTTGCCAAGCGCGATCTTTGGGTGAGGGTCGACTCGGTCCAAATCGAACAAGTGTTGATCAATTTACTGCGCAATGCGCTTGATGCGTTGACCGATGTTGCACCCGCCGAGCGGCGCCTAGTGATCGAGACCGATACCCAGGCAGACGGAATGGTCTATCTCAGGGTCCAGGACAACGGTAGCGGGATCTCACCGACGACCATGGAGCATCTTTTTGATCCGTTTTTTAGCACCAAGGAAAGTGGTATGGGTATGGGTTTGGCTATCAGCCAGACGATCATATCCAACCACCATGGTAAGATCCGAGCAGATTCCTGGCCGGGTAGGGGCACCACCTTCACCATCGAGCTGCCGCTGAGTGCCGATGCCGCGGTCAGCGCGGCGTCTTGAGACATGTCCGATCACTCGCTCCCCAAGGCAATTGTCTGCGTCGTGGATGATGACCAGGCGATGCGTAACTCGCTCAAATGGTTGATCGAGTCCGTGGGTATGCAAGTGGAAAGCTTCTCCTCGGCAGATGAGTTTCTTTTGCACTATCAACCTGGCCGGACCGGCTGCCTGGTGTTGGATGTTCGGATGCCTGGTATGAGCGGGCTCGACCTCCAGGATCATTTGGCGGCCAACAACATCCGCATTCCGATAGTGATCATCACGGGCCATGGGGATGTGCCGATGGCCGTGCGTGCGATGAAACGTGGGGCAATCGACTTTATCGAAAAACCCTTCAATGATGAAGTGTTACTGGATGCCATACGCCGTGCCATTGCCTTCGAGGAGCAACAGCGCTCGCATCACACTGAGAATCTGCAGATCAAAGAGCGACTGTCGCAGCTTACGCCGCGTGAACACGAGGTGATGGAGATGGTCACCGAGGGCATGTCGAACAAGGAGATAGCAAATGCCCTCGGGGTTTCGGCCAAGACCGTCGAGGCGCATCGGGCGCGTGTGATGGAGAAGATGCAGGCTGGCTCTCTCGCTGAATTGGTGCGCATGGTAATTGCAGTTGATGACAGCAGCTGACCTTCGCGAGAAGCGGCGGGTGCGGGAAGAGCGCGTGGTCGATGACCTCCCATCGCTGCGATGAGCCGGGTGCACAGTTTTGCACCGCTGGCTGCCGTCGATGCGCGCGTGCTGGTGCTGGGCTCGATGCCGGGCAAGGCATCGCTGGAGGCCGGGCAGTATTATGCCCATCCACGTAATGCCTTTTGGCCGATCATCGAGGCCCTATTCGGCATCGGCCGAGATTCGGCCTACGCAGCGCGTTGTGCCGCCTTGCTCGGACAGCGGGTTGCCGTCTGGGACGTGCTCAAGACCTGCACCCGGACAAGCAGCCTGGATTCCGACATCGATGAGTCCTCGATCGTCCCCAACGATTTCCCACAGTTCTTTGCCCGACATCCGCAGGTCAGTGCGATTTTCTTCAATGGCAGCATGGCGGAGCGGACATTCCGCAGGCATGTCGCCAGCCAGTTGGCACCGGCGCTGACCGGGCTAGATGCGATCCGGCTGCCATCGACCAGCCCGGCCAACGCCTCGTACAGTTGGGAGCAAAAATTGGCGGCATGGCAGGTGATAGCTGGTTGAGAGTGAATAAAGGATACGGTCAAATCGATCGGTATTGGCGGCCAGGATTGAGGATGCCATGTGGATCGAATGTGTGCTTGAGACCGCGGTGAAGGCGTTCTCGCACAGGATCGAGCGGATGAAAGACCGGGGTCTCGGCATCACCGTAGCGAAACAATGAGGCATGTCCCCCAGCCTGGGCGACCTCGTCCCGCAGCTCGGTTGCACTGTAGTCGCTGTACACCCAGCGCTGTGCGCCTGCCCAGTCGGTCAGCACGTCGTTCTCGCAGCGAAGGCGCCGTGTGGCCGGTGGTAATGATAGACGCCAGAGTGGCTGCTCGGAGCGGAACCAGGTCAGACGATGATCGCGCAGGTCGCGCCAGAATGATTCTCCGGACCCGGCCTCGCCACCGATTCGGCGCTCCCAGGCCGTGATGCTCGCGGCGTTGCCAGATAGGCGCAGGTACAGCCGGTCGTCGAAGTGGCAGGCGGCCGATAAGGGTACTGGTTGGCGTGCCAGATCGCGCATCATTGTTAGCGCGCGGTCGCGTGGCATGCTGAGCACCAGGCTGCGTTCGACCTTTGGTGCGGGCAGCACCTTGATCGAGACCTCGAGCAGTGCGCCCAGGGTTCCGAGCGCGCCGGCCATCAGACGCGATACATCATAGCCGGCGACATTCTTCATGACTTGGCCGCCGAAGCGCAGGCAGCGTCCAAGCCCATCGAGCAGCTGGATACCTAACAACAGGTCACGCGGTGCACCCCCCCAGGGTCGTCTTGGTCCGCCGAGTCCACAGGCGATTGCACCGCCCAAGGTGGCCGGGCCGTCAAAAGCGGGCGGCTCGAAGGACAGCGCCTGCTTGTGCGCGGCCAGCGCGGCTTCAATCTGCGGTAAGGGTGTACCGGCACGGGCTGTCAGCACCAGTTCGGTGGGTTCGTAGTTGACGATCCCGCGATGCCCGGCTAGCGACAGCACTTCGCCGTCGACCGGATGCCCGTAAAACGCCTTGCTATCTGAGCCGACCAGGCGTAGTGGTTGGGCTTGGGCGGCGGCGTCGCACACTTGCGCGGCGAGGGCGTCGCTGATGTCGCAATCGACCGTCAAAAGCGTTCCAAGTGTGGAAACCGCAGATCACCGGCATGAATATGCATTGCGCCGAACTCGGCACAGCGATTTAAAGTGGGTATCGCCTTGCCGGGATTGAGCAGGCCATGCCGATCGAACACTGCCTTTATCGCATGGAACATCTCCAGCTCCTCGGGCGGGAACTGGGCGCACATCTGATTGATCTTCTCGAGACCCACCCCATGCTCGCCGGTGATGCTGCCGCCGACTTCCACACAGAGTTCCAAAATGCGCCCGCCGACGGTTTCGGCCAGCTCAAGCTCTCCAGGATTGTTTGCGTCATATAGGATCAAAGGATGCAGATTACCGTCGCCGGCATGAAATACATTGGCGATGCGCAGGCCCGACTGCTCGGAATAGCGCGCGATTTCTCCGAGCACCCGCGGTAGGTGTTTGCGCGGAATGGTGCCATCCATGCAGTAGTAGTCCGGTGAGATACGACCGACGGCCGGGAAGGCGGCCTTGCGCCCGGCCCAGAACCTTGACCTTTCCGCATCGTCGCTCGCGGTGCGCACCTCGGTCGCGCCGGACTCGAGAAGCCGCTCGCGTACCTGAGCGATGTCCTCTGAGACCTCCTCGTTGCCGCCGTCGACCTCGCACAACAGGATGGCTGCGGCCGACGTAGGATAGCCTGCATGGACGAAATCCTCGGCAGCGCGAATCGACAGCCCGTCCATCATTTCGAGACCGGCCGGTAGGATCCCCGTGGCAATGATATCGGCGACTGCTTGCCCGGCCGTTTCTACGGCGTCGAATGCCGCCATCGCGACTTGAGCGCGCTGCGGGATCGGTAACAGCTTGACCATTACCTCGACCAAGATACCCAGCATGCCTTCAGATCCCGTTGCCAGTGCTAGCAGATCGTAACCTGGGCCATCCAGCCCGCCGCCACCTAACCTGACGCGCTCACCCTCGATGGTGATCAGTTCCAGTGCAAGTAGGTTGTTGACCGTCAGTCCGTACTTGAGACAATGCACGCCGCCCGCGTTTTCGGCTACGTTACCTCCGATGCTGCAGGCGATTTGCGACGACGGATCGGGGGCGTAGTAGAGTCCGTGGGGGCGGGCTGCTTCGCTGATCGCCAAGTTGCGCACGCCGGGTTGTACCCGGGCGCAACTGTTGTTCGCATCGACCGCAATGATTTGGTTTAGCCTGGCAAGGCTCAGTAGTACGCCGTTTTCCAGTGGCAATGCGCCACCCGAAAGCCCGGTGCCGGCACCGCGCGCAACGACGGGGACCTGCTGGGCGTGACAGATGCGCAATATGTCCTGGACCTCGGCCGCGTCGGCGGGTAGCACGACCAGCAACGGAACCACGCAATAGGCGGACAGTCCATCACACTCGTAGGGTCTGAGTTCTTCTGCAGAACTGAGCACGTGTTGGCCACCGACCACCTTCCGCAGTAGTGCCGCTAGCGCACTGCGCTGCTTAGTGAGGTCCGAGTCTGCCATGGTGTGATTGTCGCAAAAAAGTCGCGTATAGCGGGTAATATTAGCGCGCAACAAATTCGGTGATCGAGCACAATTTTGTGCGGATCCCGCGTCCGGTGCTACGCACCGACATTAATGGATATGGGGAACACGACAAGGTTATGGCCAACCCCTCGCGCACGATGTTCATTATCTCAGATCGCACAGGTATTACCCTGGAGAATCTGGTGCGATCACTGATGGCGCAGTTTGATGACCATGGCTGCGAACACGTGGTGCTGCCGTTCTTGGACACCCCAGCCAAGATGGAGGCGGCATTGCGAGAGATCGATGACGCGGCGCGCGAAGACGAGGCACGACCTGTGGTCTTCTCTAGTATTGTCGACGAAGCCTTGCGGGCGCAGCTGAAGCAAGCCAATGCCGAAGTCTTCGACATCTTCGATACCTATCTGCCACCCCTATCTGCGGCGATTGGCCTGTCGCAGCGCAGCTATATAGGCCGGAGCCATGGCATGGGTGATCCAGGGCGCTACGATCGTCGGGTCGAGGCAGTTAATTTTGCGCTCAATTTCGATGACGGTTCGCGCCTGAGCGGGCTAGCCGATGCCGACTTGATTTTGGTCGGCGTATCGCGCTGCGGTAAGACCCCAACTTGCCTGTACCTGGCGATGCAATACTCGATACGTGCGGCCAATTACCCATTGAGTAAGGATGATTTTTTGTCCAGCGAACTCCCGGCTAGGCTACTCGAACATCGCGAACGGCTGTTCGGTTTGACCATCTCACCCGACCGCTTGCACCGCATCCGGGAGGAGCGGCGCCCCGGCTCCGAATACGCTAGCCTAGCGGTTTGTCGCTCGGAGATTGCCGCGGCCGAAGCGCTATTTCGCAGCAATGCGCTACCCTTTCTGGACAGTACGGCCGTCTCGATCGAGGAGTTGTCGATCGAGATCATGCAGCAGGTGGGTATGGATCGCCAATACTGATAGGGGCTGGCGCTTGCCTACAAAGCGCGCCCAACGAAGGTCGTCAGATAAGGCGGTTGCTCAATGCCCCGATGCCCGGTATCTCGACCACGATGGTCTGGCCGTCGGCCATGTCCACAGCACCGAGCGAGGTGCCACAAGCAATGACATCACCTGGGTAAAGTGGGATCTCGCGGTTGATGTGCCAGACGATCTCGGCCGGTGAGAAAATCATATCGGCAACTGGGTAGTCTTGTTTGACTTCACCATCGAGGATGCCGCGTATACGTAGACTTGAAGGATCGATATCGGTCGCGATGTATGGACCGACAGGGCCGAAACCCGGCAGGCTCTTGGCACGACACCATTGATGAAACTCGTCGTTTGCGAATAGCTCCTCGGGTGCGGTGACATCGTTTACACAGGTGTAACCGAAAATGACTCGGTCGATATCCTTACGTGCCGTTTGGAAACAGGATTCGCCGATTACAATGCCGAGCTCGGCCTCGAATTTTACCCGGCCATCAAAACCCGCAGGTCGCGTTATCGATCGCTGATGGGCCGACAGGGAGCCGTTGAGTTTGACGAAGAACAAAGGGAAGTCCGGGACGCGCCAGCCTTGTTTCTGAAGCCGTTCATGGAAGTTGTTCCATAGGCCGAGGAACTGCCGCGGTTCGACCGGTGATAGCCAATCGGCCTCAGCCAGGGCGATCGATCGCCCGGTTGCACTTGGCTCGCCAAACAGGTCGCCGTCGAACAGCGCAATTCGATCACTTTCGAGTTTGCCGATCCTGGGTTGTCCGTCGATGGCGATTCGGCACCAGTGTGAAACTGCCATAACATCGATCCCTCAGGTGATGACGTCCGGTGTGCTGCGCCCAATCCGCTGCTCGATCTGCGCCAGATCATTCGCGATCGTGATCAAGGAGGCCAGCGCATCTTGCGGGTCGAGCTGCTGTTTCTCGGGATGCGGCTCGAATGCCTCCAGATAGACCCGCAGAGTTGCACCCACTGTCCCGGTACCGGATAGGCGGAACACGATCCGGGAGCCGTCGTTGAAGCCGACACGCACACCTTGATGCTCGCTGCTTGAACCATCGATCGGATCTGTGTAGCGAAAGTCATCGGCATACGTGACTTCGAGACCACCGAGTAGGCTACCCGGCAACCCTTGCAGGCGCGCGCGGAGTTGCGCCATTAAGTCTTCAGCGGCCCCGGACTCGATCTCCTCATAGTCGTGCCGCGAGTAGTAATTGCGGCCGTACTCCCGCCAGTGTTCGGTAACGATTTCCGCTACAGATTGGCCTCTGACCGCCAGCACGTTGAGCCAGGCGAGCACGGCCCATAGGCCATCCTTCTCGCGGACGTGATTCGAGCCGGTACCGAAGCTTTCTTCGCCGCAGAATGCTATTTCGCCGGCGTCCAACAGGTTGCCGAAGAATTTCCATCCGGTCGGAGTTTCGAAGTGCTTAATCCCGATTGCAGCGGCCACCCGGTCCACGGCCTGGCTAGTCGGCATCGATCGCGCGGCACCCGGAATCCCGGAGCGGTGGGCCGGGATCAGGGTTGCATTGGCAGCCAACACGGCGAGGCTATCGCTGGGGGTCACGAAGAAATCGCGGCCGAGAATCATGTTGCGATCTCCGTCGCCGTCGGAGGCGGCGGCGAAGTCGACCCCATCGAGTCCTTTGGTCATCGCAACCAACTCGGCGGCATGCACCAAGTTGGGATCCGGGTGATGGCCGCCGAAGTCCTCGAGTGGTTCGCCATTGATCACAGTGCCGGGCGCTGCACCAAGTTGCTCCTCGAGAATCCTCTTGGCGTAGGGTCCAGTGATCGCATGCATCGCATCAAAGCGCATCCGAAAATCACCGGCCAGCAGCGCCCTAATAGCGCCAAAATCGAAGATTGACGCCATCAGCTCGGCGTAATCTCGGACTGGGTCTACCACCTCGACCTGCATCTGTGCCGCGGTGTGGCTGCCGACCTGGTCTAGGCACACATCCCCGCTCTCAATGCTGTGGTACTCAGCGATCTCTAGCGTCCGCCCATAGATGGCTTCGGTCACGCCCTCAGGTGCCGGTCCGCCGTTCGCGGTATTGAATTTGATGCCGAAGTCGCCGTCCGGTCCGCCCGGGTTATGGCTGGCTGATAGAATCAGGCCGCCGGCTGCTGCGTATTTGCGAATCACGCAAGAGGCCGCCGGGGTTGATAACAGGCCATTTTGGCCGACTATTGCTCGATCGACGCCGTTTGCCGCTGCCATTCTCAGAATGATTTGAATGGCTTCGCGGTTGAAGAAGCGACCGTCGCCGCCGAGCACCAGGGTCCCACCCACCAATTCCCGCTGGGTATCGAACACGGCTTGCACGAAGTTCTGCAGGTAGTTGTCGTGGCGAAATCGATCGACCCGCTTGCGCAGGCCAGACGTGCCCGGGCGCTGGTCTTGAAAGGGTTGGGTGGGGATGGTGATCACTGTCATGGCGGCTGCTTGTGCGGAATCAGGCCGGTTTTTACCACAGCCACCCCTTGAAATCCCGCTTCGCTGCCCTCAATTGTCGCGCCAGCGTCCTTATTCCCCCGGAGGAACCCCCAAATGACCGCTGTCGCGCAGAAGGAAACCCTGGATTTTCAGGCCGAAGTCAGCCAGGTGCTGAACCTGGTGATTCGCTCTCTGTACTCCAATAAGGAGATATTTCTCCGTGAATTGGTCTCGAACGCCTCCGACGCCTCGGAAAAGCTGCGTTTCGAGGCACTGAGCAACGAGGCCCTGTACGAGGGCGAGACCGAGCTGCGGATTCGGATCTCGGTCGACAAAGAGGCCGGAAGGGTGACCATCGCCGACAATGGCATTGGGATGAGTCGGCAGGAGGTGACGGAAACCATTGGCTCCATCGCCAGCTCGGGAACCCGAAAATTCCTTGAGAACCTGTCCGGCGATCAGACCAAGGACAGTCAACTGATCGGCCAGTTCGGGGTGGGCTTCTACTCCGCCTTCATAGTCGCCGACAAGGTAACGCTGGCGACACGGCGGGCCGGTATGCAGCCTGACGAGGGCGTGCTTTGGGAATCGACAGGTGAGGGCAGCTACACGATCGAGAACGTAGAGCGCCCGAAGCGGGGGACCGAGATCGTGTTGCACCTGCGCGACGACGACAAAGAGTTCCTCGACGAGTGGCGCCTGCGCAGCATCATCGCCAAGTTTTCTGACCATATCGCTATCCCGGTCGAGATGCTGCAGGAGGCAACGCCGGCCGATGACAACGAAGAGGGCGAGGGGGGCGAGAAGGGCGAACAGAAAAAGGCGGCTGAACCGACCTGGGAGCAGGTCAACAAGGGGACTGCGCTATGGATGCGCAACAAGTCAGATGTAAGCGACGAGGAATACCGAGAGTTCTACAAAAACAGTTGCCACGATTTCGAAGATCCCTTGGCCTGGGCCCATAACCGCGTCGAGGGCACAAACGAGTACTCGGCGTTGTTGTTCGTGCCGTCGCGTGCTCCGTTCGACCTATGGGATCGCGAAGCCAAGCATGGCGTCAAACTCTATGTACGGCGTGTGTTCATCATGGATCAGGCCGAAAAACTGATGCCGCGCTATCTACGATTTGTTAAGGGGGTAGTCGATTCTGATGACTTACCGCTGAATGTTTCCCGCGAGATACTGCAGCATGACAAGAAGATCGACAGTATTCGCAATGCCAATGTCAAACGGGTACTCGGCTTACTCGAAAAGCTGGCCAAGGACGACGAAGAGAAGTATCAAAACTTCTGGAACTCGTTCGGCAAGGTACTGAAGGAGGGTCCAGCCGAGGACGTCGCCAATCGCGAACGCATCGGCGGGCTAATGCGCTTTGCCTCGACCCGATCGGAAGGTGATGCACAGACTGTGTCGCTCGATCAGTACATTGAGCGCATGGCGGAAAAGCAGGAGAAAGTCTTCTACATCACGGCCGACACGCTGTCCGCAGCGCGAAATAGTCCACACCTCGAGGTATTCAAGAAAAAAGATATCGAAGTGCTGCTACTAACGGATCGGGTCGATGAGTGGCTGGTGTCTGGCTTCACCGACTACAAGGGCAAGCATCTACAATCAGTGGCCAAGGGTGAGCTGGACCTCGGCGAACTGGAAGATAAGGACGACAAGGAAAAGGTCGAGAAGGCCACCGAAGAGCACAAGCATCTGATCGAACGGGTCAAGAGTGCGTTGGGCGATTCGGTTAAGGAAGTTAGGGTCTCTAATCGATTGACGGAATCGCCAGCCTGCCTGGTGGTGGATCACTACGACATGAGCCAAAACTTGGCACGAGTTCTCAAGCAGTTGGGCCAAGATGCGCCCTTGCCGACGCCGATCATTGAAATCAATCTCGAGCACCCGCTGCTGCAACGGATGGATGGCGAGACCGATGAGGATCGTTTCGCCGAGCTTGCGAAGTTGGTGTTCGATCAAGCCCTGCTTGCAGAGGGTGGTCAGTTGGAAGACCCGGCTACCTTCGTGCATCGGCTCAACCGTCTGATGTTGGATATCTCATCCTGAATGAAGAGGATTTGGGCCTTTAGTGTAGCCGACCTGCACTCCAGGCCGCTCTTAAGGAAGAACATAGCGAGCTGGTTGGACATCGTCGCTCAGGTTCGTCGGTCGATGGTCGAAGACACGACCAACGGGCGATCCATTTCTAGGGAGAGGCATGTCGGAGATACAGCGCATCTTGAGAGACCCCAATTTGGTTGAGGCCGGCATCGCCCGCCATTGTCGCTATGACCCCAACCAACTCATTATCGAGCAAGGACGCGAAGATCGAAGCCTGTATCTCGTCGAGAGCGGTGTGGTGCGGGTCATCGGACACATCGAGTTGGAGGACAGTCGACGGATTCAGCCGGGACTCTGTGACTTGCGCGAGGGTGAGATATTTGGCGAGTTAAGTTTGTTCGACTCAGGGCCGCGCAGTGCTTCGGTTGTCGCTATCGAGGCGTGTGAGCTGTTGGTGCTGGACGCTGCCGCATTGGCAGATCATTTCGATCGTGTGCCGCATGATGGGTATCGCGTACTCAAGTGGTTATTTTCAGTCCTGGGAGGCCGATTGCGGCGCGCCGACCGGCGGGTAGCGGACTTATTCGCTTGGGGCTTGCGGGCGCATCAAATCGACCGTCATCTCTAACCTCAATCAGAGGCAGGTTGGTTGCGTACCCAGCGACAGTTGGGCGCCTGCGCCCGCTTATTCTCCCGCGGAATTGGTGTATTTCCGATTCGCTGTGGCAGAATGCGCCATCCGCAAAACAACCATGCTAAATGGAGACCCGACCATGCGCGTCATTCTTCTGGGCGGCCCAGGTGCCGGTAAGGGCACTCAGGCCAACTACATCAAGGAAAGATACGGCATACCGCAGATTTCGACTGGCGATATGTTACGCGCTCATGTCAAGGCCGGCTCGGAGCTTGGCGTGAAGGCAAAAAAGGTCATGGATGCGGGCGGATTGGTCTCAGATGACATTATCATCGGTATGGTGAAGGAGCGGATCGAAGCGGACGATTGCCAGGAGGGTTATCTGTTCGATGGTTTCCCACGCACGATCCCGCAGGCCGAGGCGCTGCGCGAGGCTGGGGTCCCGATCGATGCCGTGGTCGAAATCGATGTGCCGGACGAAGAAATCATCCGTCGCATGTCGGGTCGCCGCGTGCACATGGCCTCAGGCCGTACTTACCATGTGGTTTTCAATCCGCCGAAAACTGAAGGCGAGGACGATCTGACCGGCGAGCCGCTGGTGCAGCGCGACGACGATCAGGAAGAGACTGTTCGGGCGCGCCTTAAGGCCTATCACGATCAAACCGAGCCGCTGATCGGTTTCTACGCCGCCGAGGCCGAGGCCGGAAACTGCAAGTATTTCAAGATCGACGGTGTCGGTGACGTAGACGCGATTCGCGACCAAATCTTCACCGGGCTGGACGGCTAGTGAAACGGCACTCGTCGACAGGGAACGGCAAGTTCAGCCTGCTTGTTTAGCCGAGTTGCCGCTCGGGGCTGTGTTAGACTCCGCCGCCTTTAGACACTAATCCCGAACCTACCCCGGAGACCGGCATGGCAGTCATTGAGCTGACAAAAGACAATTTCGAGCAGGTCGTCACCGACAACGACTTTGTAATCGTGGATTTTTGGGCGCCTTGGTGCGGCCCTTGTCGATCGTTTGCTCCGACCTACGAGAAGGTCTCGGAAGATCACCCGAACATTGTGTTCGCCAAGGTGAACACCGAAGACGAGGTGGAGATCGCTGGCCACTTCCAGATCCGTTCGATACCTATGCTGATGATCTTTCGTGAGAAGATTATCGTGTTCAGCGAGGCTGGCGCATTGCCCGAGTCAGGCCTGCGTGACTTGATCAGTAAGACGGCTGAACTCGATATGGTCGAGGTAAAGCAACAAGTCGAGGCACAACAATCTGAGCAGGCTTGATTTGTTTTCCAATGGACTGGCGCCTGCAGCGCTAGTCTGCCTCGGACGGCTATACTGGGGGCCTTGATTGCCGCGGATGGCGCGATGCAACTTGATCGAAGTTTAGCCGTTTACAAATGCCTCGATGAATCGCCTTCAGTTGGTGATTTGTTAGCGTTGTGCGAAGAAAACTACGGGCACCTGCACTCCTTGGCTCCGCAGCTTAGACGACTGCGTGGTGAGTATTGCTCGAGCCGGCCTGATCACCAGGATCTGCATCTAACCATCCTAGAGCAGACCCCCTACACGACCCTGCTACGTCTTACTTACCAGTTCGCGAATTCGGCTGGTGGCGTAGCCGATCCCAACGCCCTGCTCAGGGTCTACCATGATGCGCGCCAGGTAGAGGCCGAGGATCTGCATCAACAATCTTTACCCACGCGCCGGCTTTACCAAGCCCCGGGTCTCGTCAATAAGTGGCGTCTGAATCTGTTCGTCGCCAAGTGGCTGACCTTTTGCATCCGTCAGGGACATTTGTTTGTCGTCGACGTCGCGCGGCTACGCGAACCTGCCTGCGACCTGTCCTGAACAAAGCGAACCCCCATTTTAAAACGGTTTGTCCAGGAATTATTTGACATACCCGGGCCAAAATCCTCGGAACTGCACTGTAATCGACATATTGTCCAGTATTTTGTGAGTCGTTTATTGGTCGTGATTGGTCGTGGCAAATCTTGACTGTTTTCCTTGGTTACTGCTAGATTAGTCGTATAGCTCGTTGATTCGTACCACCGATACTTAACGGGGCACCATTGAAATCCAGGCTTACTCACGAGGAGTGAACACTATGCGACTCTCGACAAAAGGCCGCTACGCGGTCACTGCCATGCTCGATTTGGCCCTAAATGGCACCGATGGTCCGGTGACCTTGGCGGACATCTCCGAGAATCAAGGAATCTCCCTGTCTTACCTAGAGCAGCTATTCGCCGCTCTTCGCGGCAAGGGCTTAGTACGAGGTGTTCGTGGTCCAGGCGGCGGTTATTACCTGGGGCGCGAGTCGGACGAAATTTCTATCGCGGACATCATCTGTGCGGTGGACGAATGGGTCGAGTTCACGCGCTGCAAAGGGCGCCAGAACTGTCAGGACGGCCAGCGCTGTCTGACCCACAACCTGTGGGATGATTTAAGTCAGCAGATCTTTATTTTTTTAAGCGACATAACGCTGCGTGATTTGGTGGAGCGTGGTGAGGTGCGCGAAGCCGCGCGGCTCGAAAAGAAGGCGGCGTCCCAGGTCGTAGGTTTGAAAGAACAAGCGGCCTGAGGCCGTTAAATCCATGGCAACTACGGAGGTCAGCAACCATGGCCTATAGCGACAAGGTCATCGATCACTACGAACATCCACGAAACGTGGGTGTGCTCGACAAAGAGGCTATCAATGTCGGAACCGGCATGGTCGGGGCCCCTGCGTGTGGAGATGTGATGCGCCTGCAAATCCAAGTCAGCGATGCCGGCGTTATCGAAGATGCTCGGTTCAAGACCTATGGCTGCGGCTCAGCGATTGCGTCCAGCTCGCTCCTGACCGAGTGGGTGAAGGGTAAAACCCTGGACGAAGCGCAGGCGATCAAGAATTCGCAAATCGCCGAGGAACTCGCGTTGCCGCCCGTGAAGATTCACTGTTCGGTGCTAGCCGAGGACGCCATCAAGGCCGCAATTTCCGATTTTCAGTCCAAGCAGGCCGATACTGCGCCCGGCGACGAGCCTCAGCCAGCTCGTTCCTCGATCTGATCGGTATTGATAGCCGTGCTGGCACTGGTCGGCACGAGCAACCTGGCCCGAGTTCCCTCATCGCCATTGGAGCGAATCTCGATAGTTCCGCCGTGGGCCTGGACGATGCGTTGAACAATGGGTAGACCGAGCCCAGTACCTCTGCTCTTAGATGTCACGAAGGGCTCGAATATCCGATCGAGTATTTCATCGGGTATCGGGTCTCCGCCGTTTTTGATTTCTACCTCGACCCAGTCGCTGCCCCGCGATTGGCAGCGTATTGAGATGGGTGTGTTGCCTGTACTGGCCTGGCGAGCGTTATGAATCAGGTTCAACAAAACCTGACGCAAACGATCTCGATCGATCAAGACCAGCGGGCAAGGCACCGATTCGAATTGCATCGATGCGAGGTCAATGTCTTCCGCGGCCAGGGTCTCTTCCACCAACGCGGCAAGGTCGGCCGGTTCGCGCTGCAGCCTAAGGGGCTTGGCGTACAGCAGGATATCGGCGAGTAACCTCTCTAGCCTCGCCACCTCGGCGGTGCCCAGCCTGATGCGTTTCTGCGCGCCTTCCGGAAGATCCTGCAGTGAATTCAGATGGTCCAGCGCCAGGGCGATAGTCGCAAGCGGATTGCGGATTTCATGGGCGATGCCAGAGGCAAACTGGCCAATGCTAGCGAGGCGACTGTTCTCTAGAAATTGGATCGTGCGCCCGAGACTAACCCCGATCAAGCCCCCCAAATTACCTACCAGCGCGAGGTGTTCCGCCCGGAAATTGTTCGGGAAACGGCTGGCGAATACGGCTACCCCTTGCGTGTTTGCGCCATTGCTGATGGGTAAGAAGATCGCGTCTCGTCGCCCGAGTTTGGATAACCGGCGCAGGAAGACGTAGGCATCGGATTGTTTTCCCATGGCTTGCACGTCGGGGATATGCAGCGGCTCGCCGCTTTGGATACATTCTTGGAGCAAAGTATGCTCAGGTTCGAAACCGCAGCTAGCGATGTTGTCACGCTGACCATCACCGAATGCCATCTCGAGGTGAATTCTTCCATCGTGGCCGACCACCAGCACACCGATCCAGTCGAGTGGGATCAGCGCTGGCAAGGTCTTGGAAAGGGCGTGCAGCGTGCCTTCGAGGTCGGCGCCTTGCTCAAGCCCGGTCAACAGCCTAAGTAGCGCGTCGAGTCGATTTGAAAGGTGGTTGAATGACTCCGCCAGTGAACCTATCTCGTCTGCTCGGTTGACGGGTACACGGCGTGAGAAATCACCGTTTGCCACAGTCCTAAAGCCTGCCACTGTCACGGACAAGGGACTCAAGACCCGGCGATAGAACCACAAGGCGATCCCGAGGGCGACCAGGAGTGCTGCGAACAGCAGCAGTCGGTTGATCAGATTGGCCCGCGCTGCGCGGGCCGCGACGTCACCCTCCAATGTCGTCATGAAATCTTCGGCGATTTTCTCCAACTTTGCGTGTTCTTCAACAATCCACCCGGCTGCCCACTCTAGGCGCGGTTCGTCGATGTTGGGCCCAATGCGCTGATCGAGTTGGGTAGTAAACTCTTGCCAGGCGAGCGCAAGCTTTACGGCGACGGATTGCGATGCTGATGGTAGGTGTGGCGGCATTGTAGGTGACTGGTCTCCGAACACTTGGTCGAAGCGGTCCTTGGCGAAGGCATCGATGATCTTGGAGAGTTCTGCGCGCGTTTTTTTGAGGTCTTCGAAGTACAGCCCTAGGTCGCGGTAGTAGCTCGGGTAGTCGCGTGGTGCGTTTTCGATATAGCGCATCGCCTGTACAGTGAGATGTTGTTGATTGAACTGCAGGCGCCCAGCAAGTTGCACCAGGACATCGTCACTATGCTGCTGGTCGATCACGTACAGGGAGTACAGTGTCGAGCTGGCGAAGAGTAGTGTCAGGACGCCAATCGCAAGAGCGATCTGGAGTTTCAGCGACTGCAAAGGTCTCGGCACGCGGTTTGGCCCCGGTAGTTTGGTATTTCCAAGCTACTCTGAGCTTATGGGCAAATGTCGCGGACGACTATAGCCGAGCGTTCAGCGGTGCGTCGGGGAAAATGACGGCGGAGGTGCGACCCTGTGACTGTTCCGGAACACGACGAGCTGTTCACGCTGCGTGACTGGGTCCGCTGGGGCGCCAGCCGCTTTGGCGAGGCCGAACTGTTCTTTGGGCATGGCACTGACAATGCTCTCGACGAGGCCCTTGCATTGGTTCTGCACGCACTGCATCTAGGACATGATCTGCCCGCCGACTATCTGGATGCTCGCTTGACCAGTGGTGAACGAGCGGCTGTCGCGGCGCTCCTACAAGCACGTGTCCAGCAACGCTTGCCGGCGGCCTATTTGACCGGCGAAGCACGTTTTGGTGGTCTGGATTTCTTCGTCGACCGGCATGTCCTGATCCCACGCTCGCCGATTGCCGAGCTCATCGAGGACGGCTTCGCGCCTTGGCTGGATGCTGATCCGGTGACCAGTGTCCTGGATCTGGGCTGTGGCAGTGGTTGCATTGGGATTGCTTGTGCCTTTGCCTTTCCCGAGGCGTTGGTCGACCTCAGCGACGTCTCGCTCGCTGCCCTCGAGGTGGCGACACGCAACATCGAGCGACATGGTCTCGAGTCCCGGGTTAGAGCGCTCAGGGCGGACGTGTACGACGGCCTGGATGGCGAGCGTTACGATCTGATTGTCAGTAATCCGCCATATGTCAGCACCGATGCCATGCGCCAGGTGCCGGCCGAGTACCGGCATGAGCCTGAGTTGGCCCTGAAGGGCGGCGATGACGGTATGGATGTGGTGGCGTGCATCCTTGCAGGTGGCGCGGACTACCTGCGGCCGGGCGGCATCCTGGTTATGGAGGTTGGTGCAAGTGCCGAACTGCTGATCGCACGCTATCCTGAGGTGCCATTTTTATGGTTGGATTTCCAGCGTGGCGGTGATGGTGTGTTTGTACTGACCTTGGAGCAACTCGAAGACTACCGCGACCTGTTCGAGCGGCACTTGGAATGACTTCGCACAGTGCGCGAAGGTCTCATTGACTCTATAAGCAGAGCTTTGCGCACCGTATGCCGGGGCAAGGTCAGGGGAAGGTTTCCGGTGCCTTGCCCCGGTCGCGTGGCCGCTGGCGCCTTAAGATGCGCGGCGCAGTATCCTAGATCGTGCTTCTTTCGGTGGCATAGTTGAAGCAGATCAAAGAGATGCCTAGAAAAGCCCTGGATGTGACCATGTGCCCCTGACAGACTAGATCTCAACACGGCATGCCGGGGTGCTTGGGGACACGAAGAATGTCAGATCTACAGCAACAACTCGTTTTCGATCAGGCGTTGATTACTCGCTATGATCAGTCGGGACCGCGTTACACTTCGTATCCCACGGCGGTCCAGTTCCACGAAGGTTTCGGTGAACGGCAATATCGTGCCGCGGCGTCGGCTAGCAATGCGAGCGGTCAGCCACTGTCGTTGTATTTCCATATCCCTTTCTGCGACACTGTTTGTTTTTACTGTGCGTGCAACAAGATCGCGACCAAAGACCGTAGCAAGGCCCAGCCGTATCTTGATCGTGTCTATCGCGAAATGGCGATGCAAGGCGAACTGTTCGACAAGGGACGGCGGGTAGAACAATTGCATTGGGGAGGCGGTACGCCCACCTTCATCAGTCATGAGCAGATGCGCGAGCTGATGACAGTTACTGGGCGATATTTTCATCTGCTGGACGATGACAGCGGTGAGTATTCAATCGAAATCGATCCCCGCGAGGTCACCGATGAGACGATCGGCTTGCTCCGTGAGATCGGCTTTAATCGGATGAGCCTAGGGCTGCAGGATCTCGACCCACGGGTCCAGAAGGCGGTCAACCGTATTCAGACGGCGGAGCAGACCTTTGGGGCCTTGCAGACCGCGCGGCGCGAGGGCTTTCGTTCGGTCAGCATGGACCTGATTTATGGCTTGCCATTGCAAACTGCACGGTCCTTTATCGAGACGTTAGATCGCGTCCTGGAAGCCCAGCCTGATCGACTTTCGGTATTTAACTATGCCCACCTCCCTGAACGCTTCAAACCTCAGCGACGTATCGACGAAGCGGAGCTGCCGAGCCCGGAGGAAAAGCTCGAGATACTGCAGCAGGTCGGTGAGCGATTGGCCGACGCAGGTTATGTGTACATCGGCATGGATCATTTCGCCCGACCGGACGATGAGCTAGCGCTGGCGCAGCGCGAGGGTCTGCTATACCGGAACTTTCAGGGCTATTCGACACATGCGCACTGTGACCTAGTGGCCCTCGGTGTTACCTCGATTGGGATGGTCGGTGACACCTATGCTCAGAACATGCGCACCCTTGACGAGTACTATGCGTGCATAGATGCTGGGCGGTTGGCGATATTTCGCGGGATTGAGCTGAACCGCGATGACTTGCTGCGGCGTGCCGTGATTTCTCAATTGATCTGCAACTTCACACTGGATACCGGCAGGGTTGCAGCCGAGTGGTCGATCGATTTCGGCGCCTACTTCAGTTCCGAGCTCGACCGCGTGGCGGCGATGGTCGACGATGGGTTGGTTACGATCTCGGATGGAGTGATTGAAGTCCAGCCGCCCGGACGACTACTCATTCGCAACATTTGTATGGTTTTTGACCGCTATTTGGGGGCACAAGAGCAGGCTTCACGGTATTCGAAGGTCATCTAGCCGCGCCGACGGCTGGGCAGCCTGTGGCCGGGAGCGGTAAGCTTTCGGCCCACCGACTCGTCGCCGAGGATCAGCCATGCCGTCATTGTCTGCGATTCCCGAGGCTTTTCGGGCCGCTGTGCGCCGCTTTAGCGCGTCACCTTTGGTAGTAACTGCCGAGGCGAGCCATTCGTTTGCGGAAATCGATGTTGCCTCGGACCGGATAGCGGCCGGGCTTGGAAGACACAACATCGGGGTCGGGGATCGGGTAGCCTTGTACTGTCCTAATGTCCCCGAATTCTTGGTCGCTTACCTCGGGGTGGTTAAAGCCGGTGCCATCGTCGTCCCAATCAATCTGCTGATCCAGGCCGACGAGGCGCGCTTTATTCTTGACGATGCGGCGGTACGCGGCGTGATCTATCACAACGCGTTGCACGACAAGGTCGATACGTTAAGGCAACAGGCCAAGAGCGATCTCTGCTGGGTGCGCATTGGTGGCGCCGACGATCGCTCTGGGGATATCAGCTTTTCGTCTTTGCTGACTAACGATGCACCAACCCCGGCGCCGATGATCGATCCGGCAAAGGACCTCGCTGCAATCCTTTATACCTCTGGCACCACCGGGCGCTCCAAGGGTGTGATGTTGACGCATCTGAACCTGGTGTCGAACACCCACAGTGTGTGCACGGCGCTAAGCCTGCGGCCTGGTGAGGACCGCCTACTGGTGGTCTTGCCGATGTTTCACTCCTTCGCGGCAACCGTCGGCATGCTGACCCCGGCGCTGCATGGCCTCTCGTTTGTACCAGTGGTCCGATTCGACACCAGCCTAGTCAGCGAAACGATTGCGAAGACCGGGGCGACGCTCTTTTTGGGCGTGCCGTCGATGTACAGTTTGCTGGTTCGCCTCGATGATCGGCAGGCGGCGTTGTGGCGTGGCATCCGCTTTGGCGTAGCCGGCGGTGCTGCGATGCCGCCCGACCTATTGGTCGCGGTCGAAGAGCGTCTCGGTTTTCCGGTATTGGAGGGCGACGGCCCGACTGAGTGTTCGCCGGTGACTTGCGTAAACCCCATCGATGGGGCACGCAAACCCGGTTCTGTAGGCCTGCCGGTTCCTGGTGTGGAAATGGGCGTGCGCGACGATGCTGGAGAGGTGATGCCACGTGGGGAGGTTGGCGAGGTTTGCGTGCGCGGCCCGAATGTGATGCTGGGCTACTGGCAACAACCGACAGCCACCGCTGAGACCATGGTCGGCGATTGGTTGCGTACCGGTGACTTGGGTTACATCGATGATGACGGCTACATCTTTCTAGTTGACCGAAAGAAGGACATGGTGATCGTAAACGGCATGAACGTTTACCCACGCATGGTCGAGGAGGTAATCAGCAGTCATCCAGACGTGGCAGAGGTCGCTGTGGTTGGCGAGCCGCATAGGCTCCATGGTGAGATCATCGTCGCCTGGGTGGTGACCAAGGCGGGGGCCGAGCTCTCTGATGCGGCACTGAAGGCGTTTTGTCGCGACCGCCTGGGCCCGCACCAGCTGCCGCGTCGCTTCGAGCGCAGCGACGGCTTGCCCAAGAACGCAACCGGTAAGGTGCTGAAGAGGGAGTTACGCCGCGCCGGCGAATTGGAACGCGGCGTCGACCAGCCCACTTAGGCGACGCATATTTGGGCTATCCGCAGCAAGTGGGGGGAAAGGCCTGAGCGCCGGAAGTTAGTGAGCGGACTGTTTTTGCCTATTGACTGTCTTGTATAATGGTCGATTGGCATCGTGCCAGCGAAAGTGGCGGAATTGGTAGACGCGCTGGATTTAGGTTCCAGTGGGGCAACCCGTG
>JANQRK010000071.1 GCA_028284585.1 Chromatiales bacterium | reverse complement strand
TGCTCGCTCATGTGCGATAGGCACACCGCGCTCACAGCGCCTTGTTGGCCAGAAAAACGGCCGCCGTCGCTGCGTCTCACTTAGTGTGAACAGGCCCTAATATTGCTGACCGACATCGCCACCATCCAGCTCGACTAACAGTGGCCCACCTGCCAGAGGATCGCCCGTGCCCGATCAGCGCACATCGCCCGCGCAGCTGTTCCTGATCTTCGTGCGGCTCGGCCTGACCAGTTTCGGCGGACCGGTCGCCCACCTGGGGTATTTTCAGAACGAGTTCGTCGCCCGTCGCCGTTGGTTCACCGACCACGCCTATGCCGATTTGGTAGCGCTCAGCCAATTCCTCCCGGGACCGGCCAGCAGCCAGGTGGTGATGGGTATCGGCGCCACGCGCGCCGGTATCCCAGGTGCCGTCGCCGCATCACTGGGCTTCACCTTGCCGTCTTTGCTGTTGATGATCGGGTTCGGCTATGCAGTACTCGGCCTCGGCGGAGATCTCGCCGACAAGGCCTGGATCCACGCACTGAAGGTGGTGGCCGCCGCGGTGGTCGCTCAGGCAGTTTGGACTTTGGGCCGTACGCTGTGCACCGACCGGGTGCGCAGCAGTATCGCACTCGCGGCCGCGGCCTTCTTGCTGCTGTGGCCGATCAGCGGCGGCCAGCTCATTGTGATCGCCGGTGGGGCGGTGCTCGGCTGGCGTCTGTGCAAGGCCGATCCCCCGGCTGGACAGGGCGCGCTACCGGTCACCATAGGCCGCGCCACCGCAGTGTGGCTGCTGGCGGCCTTCTTCTTGTTGCTGGGTATGGCGCTGCTGCTACCCAGTGGACTGTCCGGCGACCACGGATTGGAGCTGTTCAATGCCATGTACCGATCAGGCGCGCTGGTATTCGGCGGCGGGCATGTGGTGCTGCCGCTACTCGAGGCTGAGACCGTGCGCACCGGCTGGGTCGACCGCGACCTGTTCCTGGCCGGCTATGGTGCCGCCCAGGCCATACCCGGGCCGCTGTTTACCTTTGCTGGCTTTCTCGGCACGGTACAGACATCGGCACCTAACGGTGTGCTCGGCGGTCTGATAGCGACCACTGGGATATTCTTAGCACCTCTGCTGGTATTGCTCGGCACCCTGCCGTTCTGGCTCAGCCTGCGGCAGATGCCGGCGGCGCGCGCCGCGCTGGCCGGGGTCAACGCTGCCGTGGTCGGGCTGCTGCTCGCCGCCTTGTATGATCCGGTGATCACCAGCGCGATCCACGACGGGCGCGATCTGGCGCTGGCCCTCTTGGCCTTCGCGCTGCTCGAGCTCTGGAAGGTGCCGGCCTGGGTCGTCGTGATCGGTGCCGGCGTCGGTGCCGCGCTGCTGACTTGAACCGGAATCCGTGACTTCATCGGCGCCGCAATGGCATTTCGCACTACCCTCATCGGGCTGAGTTACCCATCAGCCATCTCCGGTCACTTCACCCAACAGGTAACTTTCCCGATGTGGTTCGTCTTCGAGCAAGGCCACTCCGAGATCTATGCCTCGGCCGGCGGCCTTGCTATCGTTGGTCCAATCACCAACCGATACAGCGGGCTCAAGAAGCGCCTGAAGTCAGTGCTGTTGTGCCATAGCATTCCGCACGTCGACCTGGTTCGCACATAACGTAAGCGCCAGAGAACCGGCGTCTGTTCAACCCCGCGCGCATATCCACCCGATCCTCAGATCAAATTTTTTCTGAGGTTCGCGTAAGTGGGACAGCAGTGGGTTGGAGTCCAAATTCTCAATGACAGTGCCACTTCCCCATCCAGACGTGACAACCGTCGCGGTCGACAGGGCCTTCGTGAGCAAATGATTCAGCAAAAGCCAACGCCAACATGGCAGCCAAAGCTATAAATAGATACCGTGTTTTCATGCCCCCCCTTTCCAGACTAATCTGATAAGCCAGTGACCAAAGCCTTTGCGACTTCTTTACGCTCAAAATAGTTCGAATGTACCTGCTGTGGATTGGCAAACAGGTTCCCCACTCTGAACGCTGTCATGAATACATTCACGTTGAAGAACTTTATGCCCTCTTGAGTCTCCCATAGACCGTTATACAAGCCCTTAAAATCTGGTTCTCCGGGGCTCGAAACATAGTCGTCTTCAAAACAGCCTCGCAATTTCAAATCTTTGCGAACGAAGAACTCTACAAAGTCTTGCGCACACTTTTTGTCGTCGGCACACTCATCTTGTATTGTTTTCTGATGAAGTAAATTGTAATACTCAGCGTTCTTATCCGCAAAGACAGAAATTTTATTCTGCGCTGCGTCGGTATCAAGCAGGAGTGTTTCGTGATACCAGCATTTCAGATCATAGCTCAACAAATCGTCCGCATCATGGAACGACACGATCTCCAGTTCCTGAATCCCCGGTCGCTGGTTTCTCACCTTGAGGAAATTCGTAAAGTTCCAAGTGAGATCTTCTCTTACCTTTTTATAAGGTGATCCGATGTGAGAATACAGCAGCGGGATCTGGTTGGTGAACACATAGACTGACTGAATGGATTCAATAAGACTCTGGATGCCTTGACTGAGATTGAGTAGATATTGTGAATCGTCGAAATCTATCGGGTTCAACTCACTCATCGGTGGCACGACGCCGATCTCCCTGAAGCGGTCGGCAATATGCGTAACAAGCCCAGCCGATGATATGTTCACTGTGCCATCCCCAGTGGTATGGTCTTGAACGGCTGTTCCTGCGGCATCGGCCGGCGATATCCCGGATTCAGCGGATTCCTTGGCAACAACCCCTGTGGCCAGCAGCCCCATGCTGTCAAACAACACACGTGTACCGAGACTATGGGTGATGATGAACAGCTCGTTCTCGTCCGAGAAATTCGAAGATGCCGAGATATCTGCCGGGCCGCACCTGGGTGAATACGCCAGATCCGCAGCCTGATCAACCCCTGCCTTGGCGACAACAACACAAAGCGATTGAAGAATTGTGTAGTTGACCAGGACACCACTCTTACCGAGATACGCAACCGCATCCGCTATCGCCGAATTGACCACGTCGCCCTTAAGTGACTGATTGAGCCATGCACCAAGCTTTTTTCTCTTGTAGTTACGCTGCACTCTCTGCAGAGACGCCTTGGCCCAGTGCGCGGCAGGACTCCATGTCACCTCGAAGAATTTGAGCTTTCTGCCTTCGGCCATCGACGCTTCTACGACACGAACGTATCCCACGGTTTTGATTTTGGGTACTGGTTCAGACTCCTGTCCTATCTCACATCTCTCTCCCTCAGGGCAGACTTCGATCTCGAAACAGTCGGTCTCTGCGTATTTGGTCTCGACATCGTAGGCGCTGATTCTCTCCAGCTCGGTTTTCCCATCCTTCTCCATATACGGCCGGTTGATATCGTCCAGCTTCTTGGCGTGAATCAGCTTGCATTCCGCGGCCATTCGTGGAATCAGCTGAGTTTCGAAATCTTCCTCTTCACCGTAGCGCTCGCACCCATACTTCTCCTTGTAGAAGCGAGAGATGTCGGTTCCAGACGCATCACGGGCCTGCTCAGCCGCTGCGTGCAAAAGGTTTTCGATAAGCTGATCCGCGTAACCCAGACAATGAGTACCGATTCCGTGAACGATGAGGATGTTCTTGTCGCGCTGGGCGTTGGCGCTTATTCCGGAAAAATGGTCGTCCTCAGAGGCTGGGGTCATGGATGCGGGCAGAAAATTCGAGGCCGTCGCGACCAAACCACCAAAAATGACGAGCGTACCGATCGTGGCAGCGATGAGAACGTAAACCCTCTTAAACATCCTGCGCATCAACAGCATCCTTCCAATCTGCAGCGCGAACGCTCATTCCAACGGTCAACTTCCTACAGCCAACGCCTCGGCCTGCTGGCAGTCTATCGGGTACGGAAGCGGTCTGGGATCTTCGTACCAGCGTACAAGCACCGTAGATGCAGATTTTCTCTGATCAATGGAAGGATCCATCTTTGCCGTCGAGTCGGGTATGCGATCCTCGCAGTGACTGCCCAAGTTCGCAGGGCGATCACCGATCGACCAATGCGCTAGTCCAAGCGGATTACCCTCTCCTATGGACTCAACGTCAATCGAGTAATGCTTCCCTAGCGAAGCGGCCATCCACTGCAGGGATATCCGCGGCAGTTCGTCGGAATCCTCGTAACCTCCGCCAACATCAGCGTGAGCCCCCGGGAACCAGACTTCGTCTACTATAGTTGAGGGTTGCATTGGAGGACATATCAACAACGGTCTGAACTTCGACCGCTTCTCATCCATTGATACAGCATGGGCAATGTTTTTTAAGGGGGGATAGGAATCAGACTTATATCTCTCACCATTGTCGATTCCTGGAATCCAGCGTCCGCCGTACTTTTTTAGGAACCCGATCTTCTCTTTGCAAACATAGTAACTCTTCAAGGAGGAACCGGGCACCGTATCCCATACCCCCATGAAAGCGATGGTGGCAGACACTACCCTCAAGCCAAGTTTATCTCGAATGACGGCCGCCAGTGGCGGCGGCTGCCCTACTCGCCAACTCTTCCAATAGCCTTCGAAATCGTCATCACGTTGCTTTTTTGTCAATTCGATTATGCGATTGGCGCTGTCGTACCGCTCCCCCGAATCAACGCCTTGCTCTTGCAACAAGCCCGCATAAGAAATCAAACCAGCAAGCGCTCTTACCTGATGAGCACCCCTACTGAATCCAAAAAGAAATATTTGATCACCGGGCCGATAATGTTCGGAGATAAACGAGTACCCTTTGAGAATACGCGTCTCCATACCACGTCCCAGCGCCATCCCGGTTAAAGGAGCATCAGCGGCTGAACCAACACCCTCTACGTATAACGCTATAGTTTGAGGATTTGCAGCTTCTGCGACTAGGCGATATAGCTTCCATACATTGGTTTCTGTACCTGGGTCGTTACGCGTGCCGTCCAGAAAAACGAAGATACTCTTTTTTGCGGAAGGATCGCCTGACAGTGAAACGGTTTCGGTAGTGATGTCTGTGGATGCGCACCCCTGGATTAAGGGGACAAGCGCAATCAATGTAATGCTGACACGTGCAAAATAGGAGAAGGACGCGCTGATCGATTTAAGAGTGCCCATGTTCCAATTCTTTCCTAGTATTCGGATACGACAATATTTTAGGTGATACTTCGTAAAATGCAGAGGAATTTGGGTGGTGTCAGAAATTTTGTGTGTGAGCCGCTCCAGTTAATCAGTCACCCAGTCTGAATCTCTCGCCAAACTATATCGCAAACTGGGCTCAAGCGAGTCTTCGATCCCGTGATGCGTTTTGGGACGTCCCAGTCCCCAAAACGCACTCGATCTTTGACGACCATTTGGAGCCCCGGCCGCCCTGCGTTCGCGGCGCTCCGCCACTCCATTGCTTCGCTCGGTGCCGGCTTCGCACCGCTCCCTCAAATGGCTGGACGCGATGTTCGGATGGCTACTTTGTTTCCCCTCCACCGCTTCGCGACTCCGGGTAAACAGTGCGCCCTCATCGCTCCCGGGGAATACCGGCCGTCGCTTCGCTCTCCATGGCCGGCAGCGACTGGCGCGCTACCGGCGTTGACCACTGGTCCGCGTCCAGCCTTTCCCCATTCGAATCGCTCGCGAGGCTTTCCCTCAATCCGCGGCGGATACGATCTGGCACAGGCTTTAGTGGCATTCGCGCTGCTCGAGCTATGGAAGGTGCCGGCCTGGGTCGTCGTGATCGGTACCGGCGTCGGTGCCGCGCTGCTGACTTGAACACGCAAAAGCCGGCGACCTTGCCGATGCCGCGCACTCAGTCGGCCCAGTCGATCTGCTCCCACAATCTGCGCAGACGGCGCGCCTTGTCTGGATTCAACCAGCCCGCGTGGGCGACCCGGCCGGCGAGGTGTGCCTTGAAATCGGACCGACCCTCGCGGTTTTGGCTGGCCGGTCCGTGGCGCACGCAGTTGAACAGCGTGGCCTTGAGCCGATCGAACGCGCGGCGGTCGAGGTTCGGCCTTTGATTGATGACGATACCGGTCAAGTGCTGACGTTGAGCCTTACTCTGCAGCCGTGTCTTGCGATGGTTGACGCAAAAACCTTCCTCTCGAGCGATCGCACCGATCGCGCCCTGCACAAAGGGGGCAAGACGCAGCAGCTCTCGGCCCCCGGATAGCGCCAGGTCATCGGCATATCTCGTGTAGTCCAATCCGAAATGCTCGGCCAGGCCCTGCAGGCGGCAGTCGAGTCGCCAGGCACACAGGTTGGCCAGCGCCGGCGAGGTCGGGGCACCCTGCGGCAGGTGTTTGGATTGCAGCCGCTTGCGCTGTGCCCAGCTCAGTGCGTGTTCGCCGGTCGCGGCCAGTGCAGGCGACAGCGCATGGGTGCACAAGGAGCGCAACACCTGAGCGACCGGTTGCGGATAGCCCAGGGTGCGAAACAACGCAGCGATGCGCGCCGTCGGGACCGAGACGAAGAAGTCCTTTAAGTCCATGCGCAGCACCGCCGCCTTACCGATATGCGGTGTGACATAGCTCATGGAAGACCGCCCCCTGCGAAAGCCGTGCGCACAAGGATGCGGCGCAATGCTATCCAGCATCTCACGCAATATCTGCCGCTGGATGGCCTTCAGGCGAGGCTTGGGCTGCTCGATCAGACGCCATCCGCCCGACGCCTTCGGCAACCACTGGTAGCGATAGTGGTGCAGGGCTTGGCGGGTCTCCCTGGCCTGCTGGCCGGCAAAATCGGCAAACCAGCTCAGTTCGTGGTCGAATAACCCCAACCAGGTCGCCAGCTCCTTGCGACAGGTGAGCTGCGGCAGCGGCAGGGTCACCAGCGCCTCAGGCTGCGGGTGCATCACCGGTGGGTCGAGCAGGATCAAGCCACCCCAGCGACCCTCGGTCGCCGTCAGCAGCGCCTGGGCAAAGCGGTCGTGGTACAGGAAGCCGATAAGCTCAGCCAGCCGCGGCGGACGACCAGCATCGAAAAGCGCCAACAGGCGCGCAGTCAATCGCCCGGCCTCCGGCACACCGCAACCCAAGACGCGCGAAACGCTATCGCGCAGCGACTGCGCGTCCCAGCGCCCGGTCGCCATAGACAAAGCCAATCGGCGAATGCTGGTGTGATAACTGGACACCCGATGTCCCTGCCGGTGTTGGCTTCCCTCAGTCGATAGCGATGGGTCGCGACCGGTCTCCGACCTCACTGGTGGCGCCGGTACCAATCTGCGCGGCAGCGCAGCGCCGTACCGGCAGCGAAATGCCCGATTTACAATGCATCCCCGGGGTATCCCCGGAGAGTTCCCGACCTCATCAACGCCTGGCCAAGGAACGACTCGGAGCGCCGGCCGCTGGACGCCATGTTGTGGAGCGACGGCGGCCGAGTCAACCAAGGGCACACCGTGGCAGCATGGTTTGAACAAAGTCGAGCACCCAGTGTCCACACGGAGGTCGAATTGTCTTATCAGGCGAGCCCGAGATCGCTGCGGGCAGCTTGCACTTCCAACGCACACTAAGGAGCACGCTATGGCGCACAATCCGGTTGGCTGGTTTGAGATCTATGTACAGGACATGGCGCGGGCCAAGGCCTTCTACGAGAAGACGCTCGCGGTCGAGCTTTCCGAGCTAAAGATGCCCGGCTTGGAGATGTGGACCTTTCCGATGCAAGAAAATGTCCAAGGGGCCTCCGGGGCGATCGTCAAGATGGACGGCATCCCCTCCGGAGGCAACAGCACCATGGTCTATTTCTCGTGCGAAGACTGTGCGGTGGAAGAGGCGCGGGTCGCGCAGAACGGTGGCTCGGTCTTCAAGGAGAAGTTCTCGATCGGTGAGCACGGCTTTATTTCTCTGGTGACCGATACCGAAGGCAACATGATCGGGCTGCATTCGCGCAAATGATCAGCCGGGCGTAGACCCGCAGCACCTTTGCGCGGGTTTACGCCTGGGACCTCGGGCCGAGCCACACGGGCCCGGCCGGGACGATCATCCCAGGTCTTGGTGCAACGAGCAGGCTAACCCTCGCTGTGATAGCTCTGCAGCCGCTCGATCTCGTTACGCGAACCCAGGATCACCGGCACACGCTGATGCAAGGAACCCGGGTCCATCTCCATGATGCGCTGCTTACCGGTGATCGACATGCCACCGGCCTGCTCGACGATGAACGACATCGGGTTGGCCTCGTAGAGCAAACGCAGCTTGCCGCCCAAGCCCTTGGCGGCCATCTTCGAATCCATCGGGTACATGAAGACACCACCACGGGTCAGGATGCGGTGGACTTCGGCCACCATGGACGCAATCCAACGCATATTGAAGTCCTTGCCGCGCGGACCTTCGGTGCCAGCCAGGCACTCATCGACATAACGCTTGACCGGGGCCTCCCAGAAGCGGCCATTCGATGCGTTGATCGCGAACTCAGCAGTGTCCGCCGGGATTTTCATATCAGGATGGGTGAGGATGAACTCGCCGATGTTCTGGTCCAGGGTAAAGCCGTTGACGCCTCTTCCGGTGGTCAAAACCATCATCGATGATGGGCCATAGAGCGCATAGCCCGCGGCCACCTGCTTGGTACCGGGCTGTAGAAAATCGCCCTCGGTCGCGTCGCCCGCCTCGTCGCGACGCAAGACGCTGAAGATGGTACCCACTGAGACATTGACATCGATGTTGGAAGACCCGTCGAGCGGATCAAAGGTCAGCAGATACTTGCCGCGCGGATACTCCTCGGGGATCATGTAGATGTCGTCCATCTCTTCCGATGCCAAGCCGGCGACATGGCCCGACCATTCGGTCGACTGGATAAACATCTCGTTAGACAAGATATCCAGCTTCTTCTGGGTCTCACCTTGCACGTTCTCGCTGTCGGCGCTCCCCAGCGCACCGACCAGCGCACCATGGTTGACCTGGTTCGAGATCATCTTGCAGGCCGTGATGATGTCGTTGAGCAGCGCCGTGAAATCGCCCGTCGCACCGGGAATCTGACGTTGTTCCTGGGCGATAAATTGGGTAATTGTCGTGCCGTGATCCATGAAAAATCCCTCAAGTGATTGATAATAAGAAAAATTTTAAGAGTTGACGCCATCTGACGTGACGCCGACCAAATAGGCGGGGCCGAAGCCGATCCGGCGCATTATACCGGGCTATGGCACTGCATAGGTTTGGCCTGTCGAATGGTCAGCAGACCCCTAGTATCCAGCCCTCGAGCGATGCGCCATGTGATTCTGGCAGGCTGAACAGCGACTTGACGAAATAGTCGAGGGTACTTCGGTTGCCGGTCAGCCCTTCTTCGCTAGCAACATGTCTAACACCAATCGCTGGAATCCGGCCTGCAGCTACTTGCTATTGAGGTACTGCATCATCTGATTTGTGATAGCTCAGACTTGAGCTGACATACAGCGTCAGATTTGGTCGAAATTAGACTTAAAAGCGGACGTTCAAATCATCACCATTTCCGTGTTCTGGATGGCTCAGATTCGCCAGTGGACTAAACCACTACCGCGGTAGGGGTGCTCCGATCGAAGAGCAGTGAGGGGCGGTGGCGCCTGGGCTGTTTCGTATGTTGAGGAATGAGGCAATCCGCCTCGCTCAATGTATGGAGCAGTCCAATGACTGAAGAAACCACACACACCATCAGCCCGCTGCGTCAACGCATGCTGGACGATATTCGCATGCATCGGCTGTCGCCCAAAACGCGGATCGGTTATGTCCGTGCCGTCAAACGGTTTGCCCAGTTCCTGAAACGCCCACCGGACCAGGCGACCCTCGAAGATCTCCGGAAGTTTGAGCTGTTTTCGGTAGACCAGGGGATGTCGGCGATCATGTGAAATGCCACGTTCGCCGCACTGAAGTTTTTCTTCGAGGTCACCCTGGAACGCCCTGATCTGCTGGCGAAGATGCGGCACGTCCCGGTGCCGCGCCGCCTCCCCGTCGTGTTGAGTAAAGAGTAGGCGGCGCAGCTGATCGCCGCGACGCATCGTTTGAAATATCGGGTGGCTTTCTCTGTCACCTACGGTGCAGGGCTAGGTGCCAGCGAAATCGTCGGGCTGAGTGTCGCCGATGTCGATAGGCAGCGCATGCGACTGCACGTCGTTCAAGGCAAGGATCGCGACGCGATGTTATCGCCCATTATGCTCGACTGTTTGTGGTCTTGGTGGTTGGAGGCTCGGGCGAAATGCAAGATGCTAGATCGTGGCTGGTTTTTCCCCGGGCAGAATCCGATCAATCCACTGACGACCCGGCAGCTCAATCGCGCCGTTCATGCGGCGGCAGACATCGACAAACGCGTGTCGATGCATACCTTGCGGCACAGTTTTGCGACCCATCTCCTGGAGCAAAGCGTTGACATCCGGGTGATACAAGTGCTGCTCGGCCACCGCAAATTGGAGACAACGGCTCGCTATACGCACGTCGCGACCGAAGTGCTGCGCACGGTGATCAGCCCTCTGGAGACTGCGCAACCGACATAGGGGCATGTCATGCGCCCCTCCTTAGAGGTTGCGGACATCTTCCGCACGCATGCGGGGTGGCCTTGGTTGCTCGCGTTGGGCATCTATAACCAACAGCGCGGCGGCGGATTGCAGTAAAGGGCGCCTCTAGAAATGGAGGTGCCCGAGCGGCACAGGGATGTGCTGCCATTTTCGATCACGACAAGAGATTGAAAATGAAGGAATGGCGAAAACCATGTCTTGGTCTTTCCGCAGATAAAAATGCCATGGAGGGCATTTTCGAGATCCCCTAAAGAGAGACGCCTTTCCGACACCTGTTTCGCTTGATGATTAACTCTGCAGTCAACAGTCAAGTCCAAAAAAGAATCAACTCTGGACATGATTAAATCTGACGGGTTATCTGGCGGTTTCTGCCTTGTTCCTTTGCACTGTAAAGCGCCTCGTCGACTTGCTTCATGACCGATTGAAGTTCTTGTTGTTTGACTGCCCTGACCGTAATCATGCTGAAACTGGCGGTTACGTGGTTAGCAATCGGTGAGGCAGGGTGGGGTATCTGAAGGGCGTCGAGTGCCTGGTGTAAATTACCCAGAACCCGAACTGCTCCCTCGTAATCTGTTTCGGGCAGGAGCAAGGCAAATTCCTCTCCGCCATAACGTGCGACCAAGTCTACAGGCCGTTTTAGCTGATTCCTCAGGCACGCTGCGATCTGTTGCAGGCATTTGTCCCCTTCGGGATGACCCAGATTGTCGTTAAAGCGTTTGAAATAATCGATATCGATCAGGCCGATACTGAGAGGTCGACCATTTCTCGAACAATTTCCCCAGGCAGCTGCAGTCTCCTGGTCAAATCGGCGGCGATTCGGAATCTGGGTCAGTGCATCGGTTAGAGCCTGTTGTTCCAGCTGTGCTGTTTTGTCTTTCAGGTTTTGACGTTGTTGCTGTTTTTCGCGTCGATTACGAATCAGCATCACCAGAATGGCGGCAATACTGAACAGGCCGATGACAACAAACAGAATGCGAATCAGAAAAAGTGACTGAAATGAACGGCGACCACCGTTTATTGATTGGGTAACCTCAAGCACACCACGCACGTCACCGACCTTCCAGTCCCGTTTCGGACTATCAGGATGAACGACGTGGCAGTTGACGCAACTTTGTTGCATGATCATCGGATCCGCGTAGCGAAGCACCCGGTTACCGTTCAGGGTTTCAATTGACTGAAAAGGACTGCCCGGGGACCTTCGTACCTGTTCCACTGCTTCCCTGGCAAAATCATCGAGGTTTCGACTTTCCCTGTTTTTAAAAGGAAGGTCGCTATACATTTTGACGTGCAGATTGAGATCAGCGTGATTGGCGGTGAGCCGTTCACCTAGCAAGATGGTGAAGGTTGCCGGGTTCGGGATTCCATGGGCGAAATCCAGGTAGCGGTTGGATACCTCAACCGAAGACAGGCTTTTCAGTCGGTCGACTGCTTCGCTGCTATACAGTTTGCGTGCTTCATGAACAATGTCAGCAGCCAATTTGGCATTGATTTGTAGTCGTTCCAGTAAAGTTTGCTCAGCCAGATGGGCGGCAGAGAATACTGACATCAGGGTTGCCAGTAACATCAGACAAATAGTTATCGTGGTTAAACTGCGATTTTCTATCATAACCCGTTCTTCATCTGTTCAGAAGTATAGGCCGGTCAAGACTTCGACATCGAAGCGGTGGCCGCAATTGCGACATCGGAATCGAACCGGTGCGGTCACAGTCGATTCCCGCGTGGGTAAGGAACTCCTTCCACAACAACTCCGCCGCCGATTGTGTCGATACGCGCTGCTCGTCTCCGTAACCCATACCGTGCCAACGAAGAAAAAGGTCGTAGTCGTCAGAGTCGACGATTAACCACCCGTTTGCGGTGTTGGCTGGTGCATTTTCAGAGAACGAATAGGAGATATCATCCATGGAATGTGATACCGGACCGGAATGAACCGAAATGTGAGCTTCCCCGCGGTTCATCATTATGATTCAGGACGGTGCACGAAGAGTTCGTTAGCCCTAAGTCACGAAAACGAGCGCGTATGCCGTCGACCCGGTGAGCGCCGCAGGTAGGCGGCAAAATCCCGGATGGATCGAATGTAGTTGCGTTGCGTCGAGGGTGAGAAGTTGCGCATCCGCATATCATCGGTCATGCGCTGACGCAGTGGACTGATCTTGCTGTTGACTTGAGTCATGGCTCTGCCCCCATGTTGGATGGAGGCGGATTGCCTCATCTCCTTACGTAGGAAGCAGGGATGGGTTAATCATCGGAGGACGGGCGACCACCCCCCACCGCGCGAGCGGTTTAATTCTTGGCCGAGCAAGAGACGGTCCCTAAACTTACTCTGCTCTCGCAAGGGTCGCACTAAGAGAATGTCACCGGTGACAACTAGGGTCCGGTTGTAGCAGGGGTGATCCTGATTGGCTCGCCGCCGACGGTGATTCAACGAGCTTGGTCTCAGAATTATTGATTGAAACGCCTATCATCTCTGCGCCAAGGCTTCGCCGCCGACGGAATCGGATCAGGCGATCCGATTCTTCGTCCGCGAGCGAAAGCTCGGGCGCGCGCTCTGGCATCTCCAGGCAGGTCGGACTCGGGTACCTGAGGCTCGGGCAGTCGCCCACCACGCTTTCGGGTGGCGAAGCGCAGCGTCTCAAGATCGTGGGGGAGCTCGGGGGTGCTTCCGGATCGAAAGAGGACGACGCCTCTACCTGCTCGACGAGCCGACGACCCGTCTGTCCGGCGAGGACCTAGGCAAGCTGCTAGACGTGCCCCACCGACTCGTCTCCGCACAGGGCACACCGGACGAGGTGGCGCAGTCGGGCGCTTCAGTCATCGTTCCGTTCTTGAGAGACACGCTGCCCGGGAGAGAGGCGCCCGCTCGCTCAGGGGCGCCCGCGCGATCAAAGCTCAGGACAGGATTCCGGTCGGCTCGATCGGGTGGGGCATGGGAGCTTTGAGCTTGGTCGAGCCCATGAGGAGACGGTCGATCTCCCTGGCCGCGCCGCGCCCCTCGGCCATCGCCCACACGATAAGGGAAGCTCCCCGCCTCATGTCGCCGGCGACGAACACCTGTGGGTCGGAGGTGACGAATCGGCTCCACTGTGCAGGCACGAGCCCAGCGTCGGTCCGGACACCGAGCTGCTCGACGATCTTCGGGGTGTCGTGGCCCACGAAGCCGATCGAAAGGAAGACGAGATCGGCCGGGAGCGTCGTCACGTCGCCGGTCCGCACCATGCGTGGGGCGGCCACGCCTCCCTCCTCCCAGCGGAGGCGCTCGATCTTCACGCCCGTCACGCGGCCGTCCTCACCGACGAACTCGAGCGGAAGGATGCCGTACTCGCGCGGGTCGCGTCCGAAGACCGCTTCTCCCTCGACGTGGGAGTAATCCATTGCGAAGGTCCCGGGATCGCCCGGCCAGGGGTGGCGGTTGTCGCGTTCCTCCGGCTCGTGCTCGCGGCGGGTGATGTTCAGGAGTGAACGGCAGCCCTGCCGAAGGGCCGTGGCGATACAGTCCGCACCAGTGTCACCGCCCCCGATGATGATGACCTGCTTGTCGTGGGCATCGATGAAGCGTCGGTCTTCGAAGCTCGAGTCCAGCAGGCTCTTGGTCACTCCGTGGAGGTACTCCATGGCGCGGTGCACCCCGGCCAACTCTCGGCCCGGAATCGGCAGGTCGCGTGCCTGTAGCGCACCGCAAGCCAGCAGGATCGCGTCGTAGTCCCGGCGCAGTTCGGCTCCGTCGACGTCGGTCCCGACGTCCAGGTTCACCCGGAACTCGATCCCTTCCGCGGCGAGAAGGTCGATCCGCCGGTCGACCAAAGACTTCTCGAGCTTCGGATTGGGGATGCCGTACATGAGGAGCCCGCCGATCCGGTCGTCGCGTTCGAAGACAGTGACGGAATGCCCCGCGCGGTTGAGCTGGTCCGCCGCGGTCAGACCGGCCGGACCGCTACCGACGATCGCGACCTTCTTGCCCGTGCGCACGGGCGGAGGTGTCGCCACGACCCACCCCTCATCGAACGCGCGCTCGATGATCGCTCGCTCGATCCGCTTGATCGTAACCGGGGGGCTCGTGATGCCGAGCACACAGGCGTCCTCGCAGGGCGCGGGGCAGATGAGCCCGGTCCACTCCGGGAAGTTGTTCGTCCGGGCGAGGCGCTCGTACGCCTCTCGCCAGCGGCCCTGGAAGACGAGATCGTTCCATTCCGGAATGAGATTGTCGATGGGACAGCCGGCATCGGACTGGCAGAACGGCACGCCGCAATCCATGCAGCGCGCGCCCTGTTGGCGAAGCTCGGCCTCGTCCTCCGCCCGGTAGATCTGCCGGTAGTCCCCGATGCGAACGGCCGCGTCCCGCTCGGGGATGCCCTGGCGTTGGACGTCGATGAACCCGCGGTTCTTGTCGATCGACTCTGACGTCATGGCTCGCGGGAGCCGCCCTCAGGCGACCGGTAGCCTGCGCTGTGCGGTCGCGGTCGCAGCGCACCGTGCCTATTCCACCTCGGCGGGCGCGTCCCGCGTCCGGTGCTCGCGGACCCGCTCACTTCCACCTTGGCGGGCGCGTCACGCGTCCGGCGCTCGAGGACCCGTCGGTACTCACTCGGGATCACGAGCACGAACTCGTCGAGGCGACGGTCCCAATCCTGGAGGATCGAACGAGCGCGTGTGGATCCGGTGTAGTCGGCATGCGCGTGGATGAGGCGACGCAGCTCGGACTCCAGCCCGGTGGTCGTGCTCAAGCGCGCAGCGAAGCGTTCCAGATCAACCAGCTCCTGATTGCAGAGGCCCTCGAACCGGGCTTCCGGATCCCAGATGTAGGCGATTCCGCCGCTCATTCCGGCCGCAAAGTTCCGCCCCACGGGCCCCAGGATCACGACCTGCCCACCGGTCATATATTCGCAGCCGTGTGCCCCCACGCCCTCGACCACGGCGGCGGCGCCCGAGTTGCGGACACAGAAGCGCTCCCCCGCGACACCCCGGAAGAACGCCTCCCCGCTCGTGGCGCCGTACAGGGCGACGTTCCCGATCATGACGTTGTGTTCGGGCTCGAAGGTCGCTTCCGAGGCCGGATACACGATGATGCGTCCTCCGGAGAGACCTTTCCCCACGTAGTCGTTGGCGTCCCCGACGAGCTCAAGGGTCACGCCTCCGGCCAGCCATGCGCCGGCGCTCTGCCCTGCCGATCCCCTGAACCGCAGACGGATGGTGCCGTCCGGGAGCCCTTGCGGCCCGTGGCGACGGACGACGTGGTGGCTCAGCAGGGTGCCCGTCGTGCGGTTCACGTTTCGGATGGGCATCTCGATCATGACCGGCTCTCCAGCCTCGAGGGCCGGCTTCGCGAGGCGCAGCAGCTGCTGATCGAGGATCTCCTCCAAGTGGTGCACCTGAGCGCGGCGCTTGACGACCGGGGTCTGCGGATCCGATGGACGGGCAGGGGTCAGGATGGGCGTCAGGTCGAGCGAATCACCTGCACCGGGACCGGGCACGTCCCGGCGGACCAGCAGGTCGCAGCGACCGACGGCGTCTTGCAGGCGTTGGAACCCCAGCTTCGCGAGGATCTCGCGCACCTCCTCTGCCACCAGGAAGAGATAGTTGATGACGTGCTCGGGCGTCCCCTTGAAGCGTTTCCGCAGGACGGGGTTCTGGGTCGTGACTCCGACCGGACAGGTGTTCAGGTGGCACTTGCGCATCATGATGCACCCCATCGCGATGAGCGGTGCTGTCGAGAATCCGAACTCCTCCGCGCCGAGCAGCGCGCCGATGACGACGTCGCGACCCGTCTTCAGCTGACCGTCGACCTCCAAGCGCACGCGGTCCCGCAAGCCGTTCAGGACGAGCGTCTGATGCACGTCCGCGATCCCGAGCTCCCAGGGAAGCCCGGCGTGCTTGATGCTGGTTAGCGGGGAAGCCCCGGTTCCGCCATCGTGCCCGGAGATGAGGATGTGGTCGGAGCGCGCCTTCGCGACACCCGCCGCGACCGTGCCCACCCCCACCGCCGAAACCAGCTTCACGCTCGCGTCCGCATCGGGGTTAGCGTTCTTCAGATCGAAGATGAGCTGCGCCAGGTCTTCGATCGAATAGATGTCGTGGTGCGGCGGCGGCGAGATGAGCATCACGCCCGGCGTGGTGTGCCGCACGCTTGCAATGGCCTCCGAGACCTTTCTTCCGGGCAGCTCTCCGCCTTCCCCGGGCTTCGCACCCTGTGCCATCTTGATCTGTAGCTGGTCCGCGTGGACCAGGTAGTCCATCGTGACGCCGAAGCGTCCCGATGCGACCTGCTTAATCGCGGAGCGGCGAGAGTCCCCGTTGCTGAGGGGGACGAAACGCTTCGGGTCTTCCCCCCCTTCACCGCTGTTCGACTTGGCACCGATGCGGTTCATGGCGACCGCAAGCGTCTCGTGGGCTTCCTTAGACAGGGCGCCGAAGCTCATGGCCCCGGTCGTGAAGTGCTTCACGACCTCCGAAGCGGGCTCCACCTCATCTAGGGCAATCGGGTTGCCCTCGGCGAAGTCGAGAAGGCTGCGGATCGTGCAGCGACTTGCGGCTTCGTGATCGGCCAGTCGGGCGAACGCCTGGTAACTCTCCACGGTGCCCGTCTCCGCCGCCCTTTGGGCCGCTGCCACCGTGTCCGGGTTCCACATTCGCCGTTCGCCTTCCGGTCTCCAGTGGTACTCACCCGGGTTCTCGAGCGCGGGGAACCGGAAGTCTGGCTGTTCGGCCCAGGCGAGGTCGTGCCGCCGGATCACCTCCCGGGCCAGCACCTCGAACCCGGCACCCTTGAGGCGACTCGCGGTACCCTCAAAGCAGCGACGCATTACCTCCGGCGCCAAGCCGATCGCCTCGAAGATCTGCGCGCCCCGATAGCTCGTGAGGGCCGAGATGCCCATCTTCGCCATCACCTTGAGGATCCCCGCTCCGGCCGCCGAGCGGTAGCGTGCCACGCGCTCCTCTTGCGTCCACTCTCCAGCGAGCATCCCGTGCGCATCCATCTCGCGAAGGGCTTCGAACCCCATGTACGGGTTGATCCCGTCGATGCCGTATCCGAGAAGCGTGCAGAAGTGGTGGACCGACCGGGGTTCACCGGACTCGAGGAGCAGGCTCACCATCGTGCGCTCGGAGGTTCGGATCAGGTGGTGATGCACCGCACCCACCGCCAGGAGCGCGGGAAGGGGGACGCGCTCCCGACCCGCACGCCGATCCGAGAGGATCAAGAGCCTGACCCCCTCTTGGATGCATCGGGTCGCCTCCTGAGAGATGTGCTCGAGGGCCCGCTCGAGGCCCGCGGTTCCGCGGTCGCGCGCGAACGTGATGTCGATGACCGCCGACTGCCATTGACCCTCGTCGATCGCCCGGAGGGAGGCCATCTCCTCGTCGGTCAGGATCGGATGTGGACTCCAGAGGCGCTCCGCCTGTCTCTCGGTCGTTTCCAGCAGATTCCCCTCCGGCCCCAGTGGCAACATGAGGGACATCACCGAAGACTCGCGCGTCGAGTCGATGGGTGGGTTCGTGACCTGCGCAAACAGCTGCTTGAAGTAGTCGTAGAGGAGCCTAGGCCGGTCGGAGAGGACGGCGAGAGGCTCGTCGTTCCCCATCGAGCCGAGCGGATCCTTCTCGTTGTCGACCATGGGCTGAAGAAGGAATCGCAGGTGCTCCGACGTGTAGCCGAACATCCTCAGGGCAACCAGCCGGTCCGGCGGATCGAGCGCGGGGACCGGCTCGTGCTTCGGGAGATCCCCGAGGTCGAGCTTCCATCGCTGCAGCCACTCACCGTAAGGCCGAGCTCGAGCCATCGTCTGCTTGATCTCGTCGTCTCCGACGATGCGTCCTTCCTCGAAGTCGACGAGGAACATCCTTCCGGGCTCCAAGCGACCCTTCGCGCGGATCCCCTCCGGTGGCACGTCCAGGACGCCCACCTCACTGGAAAGCACCACCCGGTCGTCGTGGGTGGCCCAGTATCGGCACGGCCTGAGTCCGTTCCGATCGAGGACGCCGCCCGCCCAGCGGTCGTCGGTGAACAGGACACCGGCCGGCCCGTCCCACGGCTCTATGAGTCCTGCAAAGTACTGGTAGAACGCCCGCCGTTCCGGCGACATAGACTCGTGATTCTCCCAGGCCTCGGGAATCAGCATCATCACGGCTTCCGGGATCGCGCGTCCGGAATCGACCAGGAGCTCGAGCACGTTGTCGAGGATGCCCGAATCCGACTTCTCGGGATTTACGACCGGAAAGAGCTTGTCAAAGTCCGGGCCGAAGAGCTCGCTGGCGAGCAGCGCCTGGCGGGCACGCATCCAGTTGACGTTCCCCTGCAGCGTGTTGAACTCGCCATTGTGGCAGAGAAGTCGCATCGGCTGCGCGCGCGACCAGCTTGGAAAGGTGTTCGTGCTGAACCGGGCATGCACGAGCGCGAGATGGCTCACGATTCTCGTGTCCCGCAAATCGGCATAGTAGGCCGGAAGCTGCTCGGGCGTGAGCTGGCCCTTGTAGACGATCACCCGCGAGGAGAGGCTGCACACGGCGTAGAGCTCGACCTGCTCCAGGTCGAGGGCCCGGATCTCGTGGTAGGCTCGCTGGCGGATGAGGTATAACTGACGTTCGAACGCGGCCTGCGACAGCTGCGGCGCGGCCTTGACGAAGACCTGCTGGACGTCCGGCTCGCCTTCACGGGCACCCCGGCCGAGCGACGAGTTGTCGGTGGGAACGCGACGCCAGCCCAGGAGGCCCTGACCCTGCTCGCGAATGACCCGCTCGACCACCGCTTTGCACCGGGCGCGCTCGGACCGGTTGCGGGGCAGGAACATCATGCCCACGCCGTAGCGGCCCGGCTTGGGCAGCCGCAGGCCGACCGACTTCGCCGCAGCCTGGGCGAAGAAGGCGTGCGGGAGCGAGAGAAGGATGCCGGCTCCGTCTCCGGTGTTCTCCTCGGGACCCGACGCCGAGCGGTGGGACATCCGGTTCAGCGCGGTCAGCCCGTCCGAGACGATCCCATGCGACGGCTCGCCCTTCACGTTCGCGACCAGCGCGATCCCGCAGCTGTCCCGCTCGAGCCGCGGATCATAGAGACCTTGCGGTGCCGGGGCTCCGGTACGAGGCATCGTCATGTCCCTCCCGCCGGTCTGCCGTTGGCAGCAACAACCGGCGCGGGTACGTCGTGATCGCGAAGGTAGCCCACGAAGGTCTCCGCGACGGGCGGAAGCACGCGGTCGCGACCATGCACCAGGTGGATCGGACGCACCAGTGCAGGCTCGAGGTCGGCCGTCGCCAGGAGTCCTCGTGCGACCTCGACCCGGACGGTGCGTTGGGGAAGGACGCTCACACCGCCCGTCTCGGCCACGGCGGCCTTGATCGAATCCACGTTGTCGAAAGACGTCTCGACCAGGGGCCGGACACCGTGCCGCCGGAGATAAGAACGGATCTCCTGTGAGATCCTCAGGTCTGCGTCGAAGCCGATCAGACGCTCTTCGGCTAGGTCCGCCGGAGTGACGCAGCTCAGGGCCGAGAGCCGGTGACCCTCGCGAAAGACGACGACCAGCGTCTCCTCACGAAGGGGGATCGCGGCGAGGTCGGACCACCGATCCGCATAGGAGAGGATCCCAAAGTCGCAGCGACCGTCCCGCACGGCGTCGTGCACGGCCTTGGGCTGCAGATAGTGAATCTGGATGCCCACCTCGGGGTGCTCCGCCCTGAACCGCTCCCGTAAATCGTTCAAATGGGGCACGTCAGCCGAGTAGATCGAAGCGACGTCCACGCGGCCCCGCAGCGGTCTGGACGCCCGCACGATCTCCCTCTCGAGCCGCGCGTATCGGTCGAGGATGCCCCGGCAGCCCTCATAGTAGAGCTGCCCAGAAGCCGTAAGCGCGCACGGCCTCGTGGAACGGTTGATCAGCTCGACACCCAACTGCTCTTCCAGGCCCCTGATGCGCTGGGAGGCTGCCGACTGCGTGATCCCGTTCAGCTTCGCCCCTATGGAGAAGCTCCCCGCCTGGGCGACGTCGCAGAAGATCCGAATCATAGAAAGTGACATGGTAGTAACGAAGATATGCATGAACATTAGTAATGTCAATCATGCATATCATAAGTAAAAATAATCATATGGCCATCCCCCGGCCCCCCCCCCCGATGAGGCCCGCAAATCACGAGGCGCGGCACCTCGAGTTTCGTCCATCGGGGGGGACCGCGCCGGGCCCGGGCAAAGGCCTTCCCGAGGTCGATCCCAGCGCGTGAATCGGGGGGGCGGAAGCTCGAAAGACTTCCCGTATTTAGCTATTTTTCAGCGACTAAACACCAGTCCGAGCTCGCGCGACCCTGACGGCCGTCCGGGCCCTTCCGATCCAACCGGGTCGGCGCATCCCAAGAACGAAACCCGAGATCGAAGCGGGACCCCAGGCGAACGGGCTTCGAACAGTTCTCTCGATCCCACCTCCAGGTTGATCAATGGATTCGGAAAACGGACACGAACTGCTCTCTCGTCTGCTCGAAGACGAGCCGAGGTAAGCGTTCATCGACTACTCGATCAGGGTGATCGTCCAGCGAGCGCTCCCCGACGCCCGCGACGGCCTAAAGCCCGTGCACCGACGGATCCTTTACGCGATGAACGACCTGGGCCTCACGGCGAGGCGCGCGTACAAGAAGAGCGCCCCCATGGTGGGGAGGCGTCCTGGGCAAGTACTACCCGCACGGCGACAACGCGATCTACGATTCCATTGTCCGTATGGCCTGGGACTTCTCGCTCCGCAATCCGCTGGTAGACGGACAGGGCAACTTCGGATCCGTCGACGGGGACTCGGCGGCCGCCTACCGCTACGCCGAGGCCCGCATGGCGACTCTCGCCACCGACAAGGACGTTTCAATAGCGCTCTAGCTTAGCTAGCCCCGAGTGGCCTGAGGGCGGCGTGGCGCTCCGCCCGATCGACTGCCATCACCAAGCCCGAAAGCTCGCCCTTGCCATCGCTCAAGGGCGCTAGATTCTGGTGCAGTGCCGCGAACCACGTCAGGGACGGCTCGCTGAGGCTGTCAAAGTTGGCCTCGAGCCTGTTGAGGTCTGCTGCGATCACCGCCAGCAGGCGGCGGAGTTGATCTCGCAGCGCCACCCGTGCCGGCCGCTCCAGATCTTGACTGCCGTCCCCTTCGGTCGCCGACCGAATCAAGGGCAGCAATCCGCTGTGGTAGCCGGTGGTGTAGATTGCGGCGCAGGCCCTCTGAACATCGACCTCTTTCGAAAAAGCCAGCATCGTAATATCGAGGGCCTCGCCCACATGCTCAAGCGTAACGATTGTATCGGCAAGCGCCTGAGGTACCTTGGCCGTCCGCAGCGCAACGCTTGTCGTGCCCAAAGCATCGGCATCACCCTCACTCATGGTGTCGGGTAGGCAAATCAGGGTCTCACGGAAGATCTTGACAAAGCGATCGTTAACGCCCGCGCGCCAACGCAGCTGCCAATTCGTCACAGTTTCAATGGCGTCCTCGACCGCGAGCCGGATCTGATATTCGATGTCGGCATCGAGAACGCCTTCGAGGGCTGAGATTTGATCCTTCAGGGCCGGCGCACCGAGCAACGTTGAAGCCTGTAGGTAGGCATCGAGAATGTCAGCCGTGGCGCACCCCGTAAGCAGCGTTGTCTCCGCCAACCAACTTGCACCGGCGTCGCCTAGAATCCGGTTAATCATCACGGTCCTGGCGATGTCGATGCCCAGGGGGTGATCTCTGATGTCGTCGTCAAACTGCTCCGCGATAGATGCAGGAAAGTAGCCGAGCAAACAGGAAGCAAGTCGGTTCAGGCCAAAGGACTCTGATTGCACGAGTTCCTGGCTCATGTCCAACTTGGCGTTGGCAGCCAAGATCGCAAGCTCCGGCCTAAACAAACCGCGGCCGGTCTGCAGTCGTTCATTGAGTTTCCGCTCGCCGGGCAAATGCATGTCGCGGCGCTTAAAGGGTACGCGATCGTTGAGAAACGCGATGGTACGGCGAAACCGCGGTAGATCTCTTCTGCTACGGATCTCATCGAGACTGATCATGCGGCTCTGGAGCCAGTTGTTGGCCAGTACCTGAGCATTGACCTCCCCGCTGATGGCGTCCAACAGCGCATTGCGCCTCTCGGCCGTGATCGCTTTGCGGCGCAGGGGACGTTCCAAAAGAATCTTCAGATTGACTTCGTGGTCGGAAAGGTCGACGCCAGCTGAGTTGTCGACCGCATCGTTGTTGAGCCGCACACCCTGCTGAGCCAACTCGACGCGTCCGATGGGCGTAATTCCCAGATTGCCCCCCTCGCCGATGACCTTCGCGCGGATTTCAGTAGCATCGACACGCACCAGGTCGTTGGTGGCGTCTCCTACGTCCAGGTGGTTCTCAGCCGTCGCCTTGACATAGGTGCCAACGCCGCCGTTCCAAAGCAAATCAATGGGCATGCGCAGAATGGCCCTGATGAAATCGTGGCCGCTCAGGGTCGATTCGGTGATGTCCAGTACCTGCTGCGCCTCCGCCGACAGCGTGATGCACTTTGCGTTGCGGGAAAACACACCACCGCCGGCGCTCAGGGCGCCTTCGGGATAGTCTTGCCAGCTTGAACCGGGGCTATCGAAGAGCTTGCGGCGCGCCTCATAGCTCGTTTCCGGATCGGGATCGGGATCGATGAAGATATGCCGGTGGTCAAAAGCTGCGATGAGCTGCATGCTGCGGGACAGTAGCATGCCGTTGCCAAATACATCGCCGCTCATGTCGCCGATGCCACAGACGCGGATCTTGTCCTTTTCGGGATCAATGCCCATCTCGCGGAAGTGTCGCCTGACGCACTCCCACGCGCCTCGGGCTGTGATCCCCTCTTTCTTGTGGTCGTATCCTTTCGACCCTCCCGACGCGAAAGCATCGCCCAGCCAGAAACCCTGTGCCTCGGCAACCTGGTTAGCGGTGTCGGATAGGTGGGCGGTGCCTTTGTCGGCTGCGACCACCAGGTAGTGATCCGGACCGTCATAGCGCAGTACGCCGCCGGGGTGAACAATCTTGCCATTGACCAAATTGTCGGTCACCGAAAGCAGGCCCTCGATGAAAACCCGGTACATCGCATCGGCTGCGGCGCGACGTTCTGAGGCCTCGGTGGGGGGGCGGCGCAGCACGAAGCCTCCCTTGGCACCACGGGGTACGATCACGACATTCTTGAGATTCTGGGTAGCCATCAGCCCCAAAACTTCGGTGCGAAAATCTAAACGTCGGTCCGACCACCGAATGCCGCCTCGGGCGATGGCCCCCCCCCTTAGATGCAAGCCCGAAATCCTCGGATGATGCACATAGATTTCTCGATAGGGCAGCGGCATCGGCATTCGGGGGATGCGAGACGGGTCGAACTTGAGCACAACTTGGGGTGAACGCATCGGATCGCGGGCAAAGAAATTGGTCCGCACCGTCGCTTCAACCAAGCCGTAAAAGGTTCGCAGCACTTGGTCGCTGGTCAGATCGTTGACGCCGTCGAGCAGTGTCAGCAGCGTGCGGCGCGTACGCTCGACCAAATCGCGGCGCCGTTCATCAACTTCGTAGGCGCTCTGCCCCTCGCTTCCTGGATCGAACTTGGCGCGGAAGAGTTCCACCAGGCCACGCACGACCCCCGCGTTTTCCTCAAGAGTATCCTTCACCCGGCCTAGGGTGTAGGGGGAACCGATCTGCAACGCGTAGTAGTGGTAGGCCCGAAGCAAGGAGACGTAGGTCCAGGGGATGTCAGCGCGCAGCAGCAACCGGTTCAACGGCTCGTTGTCCATGGCTGTGGCGACAATGGCCCGGATAGCCGCGCGTAGTCGATTGCGGCGCGTCAACAGGTCAATGTCCATGCCCTGCGCCCCACGAATGCGAAATGTCGCGATGACCCGCTCCGCCTGGCCCGGCACCTGAACCGTCGTTGGGAACTCGTCAATGATCACCAGGCCCAGATTGTCCAGCACCGGCAAGATATCCGACAACAGCATGTTCTCGGTTTGAAGCAGGCGCAGGCGCGTAATCCCCAGCCGCTTATCGGCGGTCTCCCGGTAGAGGTCGCAGTCAAACTGGCCCGACAACTCGACGTTCTCGAGCAGCTCAATATCGGTGACCGCCCTGGCCACCGAGGTCTCTTCGCGGTACCGGGTGGGGAACGCTTCACTGTATAGGCTGTGTAAGCGCCTCGCCGTTACACTGTCATGTCGGCGGGTTAGCTCATCGAACAACCGATCGCCCCAGGGACGCACCAAATTATTGATTTCAGTGCGTAGATGGGTTTCTTCCTTGCTCTTAAGTGCTGTCGCGCCCGTGAGGAAGTAATGGAAAGTCACAGAGCTGAGATCGCCGGCGTAGACCCCGTCGTCCACTGAGCTGGCTCGAAACCGTGCCTTCAAGAGCCGCCGCACGTCGATGCGCAGTTCCTCAGTGTAGTGGGAGCGAGGCACCGCCACGAAGACAAAGGCGAAGTTCTGCAGCTCTTCGGTGGTAATGTGAACCTGGGCGCGGTGGTCGGCATCGACGTCGAGAAACTGCTCGATGAGTTGGCGAACGTCGTCGGTTTGCAGAGTGAAAAGATACTCCATCGGCAAGGAGTTGAAGGCGTTGCGGATGCTGCGGTAGCGGTGCGTTCCCTTGGACGCCTGCAGCTCGGTGAACAACTGGGCGATCAGTCTGTCGAGCAGCGGTATGTCCGTTCGCGGCTTGGCGAGAGCCTGGTAGCTGAACAGCCCCTCGACCACCAAAAGGCCCGCTGGCCGACCCGCATCGTCCCAACACTGGACGAGAATGTGGTCCAGCGGACCAGCGCGATAGATGCAAGACTCGGTAAGGCTCTTGCGAATCCACAAGAAGGGCCGAATGCCACCCGCTTCATGGATGGCGCGCTCCGCATCCTCGATTTGAATACCCCGCCAATCGTCGAACCGACCCACGCCGAGATTGCTGACTTTGTCGGCGGGCGTGGTGCCGTCACTCTGAAGGTAGCGGGTCCCCAGGAGCACAAAGTTCTCGTCGAGCATCCACCTCAGAAAGCGCGCGTTGCCATCGTGGGCCGCATGTTGGTCGGGGTGCGTTTGGGCTAGATTTTGTAGCCGCTCCGCCAAGGCCTCCACCATCGCCTTGATCGGAACAAAGTCAGCCACAGCCACCTGGGAAGCCTCAAGGCGGGAGCACAGTTCTTCTTCGAGCTGGTCTTGGCGTTGATCGAGATCCTGGGCCTCGATTTCAATCCAGAGAAACGACTCGGCGGTCGCATCGGGCTTGCCGATCGCTTCTATCTCTCCGGTGGAATCTCGTCTCACAGGCACCGTGTTGGTGAGGTAGCGAAAACGCCGGACACCCAGATGGTCTAGTGTCAGCAGAACGGTCGAGAGGACGAAGAGATGATCCGGAAGGCAGGCCGCGAGTACCCCACGCTGCCCCCCGGTTCCCTCGATGAGGTTGATCGAGGCCTTGATTTCGTCGGGTTGTCGCACCACGCCAGAGCTCATCAGGTGTTCCAAATCGGGAAGCAGCTCCTGGGGCGGATGTCGGTCGAGGTAGCGCGCATCGATGGACCGCGAGACAAGGCGTGCGAATACCCTGAAGGCATCTTCGTGGCGCGTCAGCCGCCGCGGCTCGTAAACGTCCACCGCCGCAGTGAACTCCTCGACCCGGTCAATGTTTCGCGCAACAACGGGGCTCATGGTTCGTGCTCCTGCATCATGAAGTCAGCTGGCTGGCGCCGCGCAGCCGGGCCCAGGCACCGCCGGGTACAACCGAAAGCTGTGGAGCCAGCTGTTCGCCCAGGGCCCTGACAAGGCCTGGCCAGAGGAGCCCTTCCGATACAACAAGAATAGTGCGCAATTCTCTTGCCGGAATCTTTTTGTCCGAAATGAGCGCGTCGCACCAGAGAATGAGGTGCTCCGTTTGCGGCATCACCGCGCCTTCGTGGTACTTCCTTGCCAGATTCAGCGTCTCACCACCCACTTCAACGCGCCAATCCTAGGGCCTGTTCACACTGCGCGAGGCGCAGCGTTGCTGCCCCAAAACCTGTCAGGCAAGGCGCGAGGAGAGCGATTTAGTGAGCCTAAATGAACGACGAGCATCGCCGCGAGGCGTGTTTTGGGGCGTAACCCGAAGGGACGGGGTCGTTTTTCCGCCCAACTTTGTTGCTGCTCGCTCATGTACAGTGAGTACATCACGCTCGCAGCGTCTCGTTGGCCGAAAAAACGGCCGCCGTCGCTGCGCCTCGCGCAGTGTGAACAGGCCCTAGGTCGCTTGGGCCCCCGCCGAGTCTTGTCGAGCACCGATTTCAACCATTGTTAAGGAGAGCGGGATCCGCGGCCATATCGACGCCGTGTTGCCGCAACATGCCGA
>JANQRK010000027.1 GCA_028284585.1 Chromatiales bacterium | reverse complement strand
GTTTTGGGGTGCAACCCGAAGGGACGGGGCGGGTTTTCCGTCCAACGGCGTTGCTGCTCGCTCATGTGCGGTGGGCACACCGCGCTCACAGCGCCTTGTTGGCCAGAAAAACGGCCGCCGTTGCTGCTTCTCACTTAGTGTGAACAGGCCCTAAGTGCGGCTCGGCGCAGCAGGCGCGGTGGGTGGTGCCCGGGCTCGAAGCGGCGCCCGGCTTCCGACATAATCGGCCGATGCAAGAGCTCGACCGCCTGATCAGCCCCCAATCCGCTGCCGACGACGTCGCGCTGGATCGCGCCATTCGGCCCAAGACCCTGGGTGATTACGTCGGCCAACCGGCGGTGCGCGAGCAGATGGAAATCTTCATACCGGCCGCGCGGGCGCGCGGCGAGGCGCTCGACCATGTGCTGATCTTCGGTCCGCCGGGGCTCGGCAAGACCACACTGGCGCATGTGATCGCCAATGAGATGCACGTCAGTCTGCGCCAGACCTCGGGCCCGGTGCTCGAGCGGCCCGGCGACTTGGCCGCGCTGCTGACCAATCTCGAACCCCACGATGTGCTGTTCGTTGACGAGATTCATCGCCTGAGCCCGGTGGTCGAGGAGGTGCTGTACCCGGCGATGGAGGACTACCAGCTCGACATCATGATCGGCGAGGGACCGGCCGCGCGCTCGATCAAGGTCGATCTGCCGCCGTTTACGCTGGTCGGTGCGACCACTCGGGCCGGGCTGCTGACCTCGCCGCTGCGTGACCGTTTCGGGATCGTGCAGCGTCTCGAGTTTTACTCCGAGGCCGAGCTGGGACACATCGTGACCCGCTCGGCGGGGATACTAGGGGTGACCGTCGACGGGGCGGGTGCGGCTGAGATCGCGCGCCGCGCGCGCGGCACCCCGCGCATCGCCAATCGCTTGCTGCGGCGGGTGCGCGACTACGCGCAGGTCAAGGCGAATGGCCTGGTCGATGCCGAGATCGCCGACGCGGCACTGTGCATGCTGAAGGTCGATCCGAACGGCTTCGATCAGATGGACCAGCGGTTGCTTCAGGCAGTCATCGAGCGCTTCGACGGCGGGCCGGTCGGAATCGACAACTTGGCGGCAGCGATCGGCGAAGAGCGTGGCACCATCGAAGATGTGCTCGAACCCTACCTGATTCAACAAGGCTACTTGATGCGAACCCCGCGCGGGCGGGTGGCCACACGTGCCTCCTATCTGCACTTCGGGCTCGAGCCTCCGCGTTCGACCGACGCACCGGATTTGTTTGCCGACCTCGCCGACGACTGAGACTGCCACCAGCGATAAATAACAACAGGGCGATACCTTGAGCGTATTCGAATGGCCGGTGCGGGTGTACTACGAGGACACGGATGCCGGTGGCGTGGTGTATAACGCCAACTACCTCAAATTCTTGGAGCGTGCGCGCACCGAGTGGCTGCGCAGCCTCGGCTTCAGCCAGGAGCGCCTGATGCGTGAGGCCGGGATCTTGTTCGCGGTTCGCAAGATCAATATCGATTACCTTCTGCCGGCGCGGTTCGACGACGAACTGCGGGTCGAGACCAAGGTCGAACGTATCGGTAGGGCCAGTCTGAGTTTTTGCCAACGTATCCTGCGCGGCCCCGACACGCTGCTCAGCAGGGCGCAGGTCAATGTGGCGTGCCTCGACAGAACTGAGTTCCGACCCACGGCGATCCCCGATCTGGTCCTAGAGAAAATCAACAATGCACAGCACTGACTTATCCGTTGTTAGCCTGATTCTCGACGCCAGCCTGGTGGTGCAGCTGGTCATGGCGTCGTTGTTGCTCGCCTCGGTACTGTCCTGGACCATCATCTTCGACCGTTCACGGCTGATCAAGCGGGCGCAGCGCGAGTCCGAAGACTTCGAGGATAGGTTCTGGTCCGGCGGTGATCTGGGTGACCTATATCGTGGCCTGGATCGCAGCCGCGATTCCCTGAGCGGCCTCAGCGCGGTGTTTCACGCCGGTTTCCGAGAGTTCGCGCGCCTGCGCGAAAACCCCACGATGGAGCCGATGGCCTTGGTCGAGGGCGCGCGGCGCGGCATGCGGGTGGCAATGAGCCGCGAGCTGGATGACCTGGAGCACCACCTGTCGTTTCTGGCCACGGTCGGATCGACCAGCCCCTATGTCGGGCTGTTCGGCACGGTGTGGGGCATCATGAATGCCTTCCTAGCCCTGGGCAATGTCAAGCAGGCCACGCTGAATCTGGTTGCGCCCGGGATTGCCGAGGCCCTAATCGCCACCGCTATGGGACTTTTTGCGGCAATTCCGGCCGTGGTGGCGTACAACAAATACGCCAACAGTGTGCAGCGGCTCGAGAATCGCTATGACGACTTCGTCGAGGAGTTCTCGAACATCTTGCAGCGACAGGCCCACCAGGGCCATGCCCGCGCGAGCTAAGCCATGGCCCACAGACAAAAGACCCGGCGACCCATGGCCGAGATCAACGTCGTGCCCTACATCGATGTGATGCTGGTATTGCTGGTGATCTTCATGATCACCGCGCCCTTGCTCACCCAGGGCGTCAAGGTCGAGTTGGTCGAGGCCGATGCACGGCCAATCGAAGAAGATGCCAAGCGCCCTTTGGTGGTGAGTGTCGAGGCCGACGGTACCTGGTCGATCACCTACGACGATGATCGTGTGCAACGCGTCGGACCGGATGAACTACTGCACAAGAGTGCGGCTATCATCAAGAACAACCCGGGCATCCCGGTCTTGGTCAAGGGCGACAAGCAGGTCGCTTACGACAGTGTCGTACAGGCCATGGTGGTGTTACAGCAGGCCGGTGCGCCGAGCGTAGGTTTGATCACCCAGCCGCCCGAGACAGCGGCGCAGGACCGCTGATACGGTGTTTGCGGTACTCAAACGTAACCCGGTGGCGCTCGGGCTGGCCATCCTGTTGCACATTGCGCTGGCGGTGTTTCTGATCTTCGAGATCGATTGGCGCGACGAGGTCAAGCCGATCGGTGCCGAAGTCGAGGTGGTGCAGGCCCGACTGGTCGAGGACCCGGCGATCGAACAGGCCGCGCAACAAGAGGCCGCCGAACAGGCACGCCAGGCGGAACGCGAACGACGCCAAGTCGAACAGGCGCAACGCCAGGCCGCGCTGGACAAAGAGCGTCGCCAGCGCGAGCAGGAGGAGCTGGCGCGCCGCCAGGCCGAAGAAAGAAAGCGCGCCGAGCTCGAGCGCAAAAAGGAGCAAGAAAAACAACGCCTCGCGGAACTCAAGGAGAAACAGTGGCTCGAAGCACAGAAGCGTAAGGAGCAAGAGCGCAAAAAGGCCGAGGAAGAGGCCAAGCGCAAGGCCGAGGAAGAACGTAAGGAACGCATTGCGCGAGAGAAGGCCGAGGCCAAACGCAAGGCCGAACAAGAACGCCAGGAGCGGATTGCGCGCGAGAAGGCCGAGGCCGAACGCAAGCGCAAGGCGGCCGAGGCCAAGGCGAGGGCCGCACGTGAGGCAGAGCTGGCCGCGCAGTTCGCTGCTGAGCAAGATGCCAGCGAGTTGCGACGAGTCAGCGGTTTGATCAAGGCCAAGGTGGAGCGCAACTGGTTGCGACCGCCGGGCAGCGAGGGACGCAAATGCAAAGTCAATGTGCGCTTGGGCCAGAGCGGCACGGTACTCTCGGTCCGCGTGATAGAGTCGAGTGGCAACGGTGCCTTCGATCGCTCTGTCGAGGCGGCAGTCTACAAGGCGGATCCGTTACCCATGCCCAGGTCGGAACGCCTGTTGGGGCAGTTTCGCCGCGGTGTGACCTTTATCTTTGATCCGAGCAGTTGAATTATTAAAAGCATGTACCGATTTCTCGTATCGCTATTGCTGATTGGCCTGTCGCTGAATGCCAAGGCCTCATCCCTCACTATCGAGATCACCCAGGGTGCCGAGGGTGCCTTACCCATCGCGGTAGTGCCCTTCGCTTGGCGCGGCGGCGGTGCGACGCCACCGCACGAGGTCGGTGAGATCGTGGCGGCCGACCTGGGTCGCAGCGGTCGCTTCAAGCCACTACCGACCGACGAGATGCTGACCCAGCCGTCGCGCGGCGATGAAGTCGACTTTCGCGACTGGCGCGCCCTCAACGTGGACAATTTGGTGATCGGCGATGTCAAGCCGAACGGCCCAGGCGGCTACCTGGTTCAGTTTTATTTATATGATGTGTTTCGCGGCGAGCAGCTGACCGGCTATAGCATTCCGACGACGGCGCGCGACCTGCGCGCGACCGCCCACCATATCGCCGACATCATTTACGAGGCACTGACCGGTCAGCCGGGCGCGTTCGCGACACGTATCGCCTATGTCACGTCGATCCGCGGCGCCACCGGCCAGCCCGAGCAAGTCGCGCTACGTATCGCCGATGCCGATGGCTATGGGCCGCAGACCATCGTGTCCTCGAAAGAGCCGATTATGTCGCCGGCCTGGTCGCCGGACGGGCGGCGGATCGCCTATGTGTCGTTCGAGAATGCACGGCCTTCGATTTGGGTACAGGAGGTGTTCACCGGCAAGCGTGAGCGTTTGACCTCGTACCAGGGTATCAATGGCGCGCCGGCCTGGTCGCCGGACGGACGCTACCTGGCGATGACCCTGTCCAAGGACGGCAACCCCGACATCTTCGTGATGGATGTAACGCGGCGCAGCCTGCGGCCGCTCACCCGACATCGCGCGATCGATACCGAGCCGGCTTGGTCGCCGGATGGTCGCTCGCTGGTTTTCACCTCGGACCGCGGCGGCGGACCGCAGATTTATAAGGTGCCGGTGAACGGTGGCAAGGCCTCGCGTGTGACCTTCGAAGGTGGGTACAATGCGCGCGCCTCGTACTCTCCCGATGGCCGGCTGATGGGCATGGTCACGCGGGTCGACGGCGCCTATCGCATTGCGACCCTGGATCCGCGGAGCCGTGATCTCCGCGTATTGAGCACTGGTCGACTTGATGAATCACCCAGTTTCGCGCCCAATGGCAGCATGCTAATTTACGCGACGCGGGTCGGCGGCAAAGGGGTGTTGGCCGCGGTCTCGACCGATGGTCGAGTACAGCAGCGTCTTCGCCTGCAAGAGGGTGATGTGCGCGAGCCGGTCTGGTCGCCCTATCTGCAAAACCAAAGGAGTCGCTAAATGAAACTAAAAAGTGCGGGTTGGCTGTTGATTGCCCTGGCCTCGGTCGTATTCGTCGGCTGCGCCAGCACTGGCGACGATTCGGGTGCCGCGATCGAAGACCGCTCCGGTGCCGATACCACCGGGGCCAGTGCCGGGAGCGCCTGGTCGGGGAGCGAGCTCGAAGACCCCAACAGCCCGCTGTACACCAAGATTATCTATTTCGATTTCGACCAAAGCACGATCCGCAGTGATTTCATCGAGGTGCTGCGTGCCCATGCGGCCTATTTGATCAGCAACCGCAGCGCTACGCTGATGATCGAGGGTCATGCCGACGAGCGCGGTTCGCGTGAGTACAACATCGGCCTCGGCGAGCGGCGCGCCAATGCGATCCGCAGTTTCCTCGAGGCCGAGGGTGTCCCAGGCACCCAGATCACGACCATCAGCTATGGCGAAGAGCGGCCGGCCGCGTTTGGCAACGACGAGCCCTCGTGGAGCGAGAACCGGCGTGGTGTGCTGGTCTATGGGGGGTAGCGTACGCCAGGCATGACCAGGATCTCGCGCAGTCTGCTGGTGTTTGCGTGTCTGCTGCCGGCGCTGGTGTCGGCGCGCGGCCCGTCGACTGAGGAACGCCTCGAACTTGTCGAGCGGCGGGTCAGCCGGGTAACCCAGCTCACCCTGCAGATCGACGAGCTGCGTGAAGAGAATCGCCAGCTACGCGGTCAGGTCGAGGAGCTGGGCTATCAGATCGAGCAGCTCAAACGCCGCCAGCGCGACATCTATCAAGACATCGACCAGCGCCTGGGTGGGATGTCCGACACCGGCGCCGATGAAGCGGCCAGTCAGTCCGAGTCGGTGCCGAGCGTCGGGCCGCCGCTGACGCCTGGCGCAGCTGTCGATCGCAAACAAATCGTCGCCGAATACAAAGAGGCCTACGCGCTGCTCAGCCCGCAACAGAAGCGCTACGACGAGGCCGCTCGCGCCTTTGCCGCCTTCGTAAAAAAGTACCCGCAAGATTCACTGACGTCGAATGCACAATACTGGCTGGGCGAGGCGCACTATGTTTCGCAGCGTAATAAAGAGGCGCTCAAGGCCTTCGAGCGCGTGGTCAGCCGGCATCCAAACAGCAGCAAGGTGCCGGGTGCGCTGTTCAAGATCGGTCGGCTGCAGCAGGCCGCCGGCAAGCAGGAGGCGGCGCGGTCCAGCTACCAGAAGGTGGTCGATGAGTATCCGAGCTCGTCGGCCGCTGGGTTGGCCCGGCAAAAGCTCAAGCAGTTGGGCGACTGATCCACCCCGGACATGCCGCGCCTGCGTCTCACCGAGATCTTCCACTCGCTGCAAGGCGAGGCGGCCAGCGTCGGCTGGCGTACCGCCTTCGTACGCCTGACCGGCTGCCCACTGCGCTGCACCTACTGTGATACTGCCTATGCCTTCAAGGGTGGCGAATGGTGGGACATTGACAGGATACTCGACCGGGTCGCCGAGCTAGAGGCACGGTATGTCACCGTGACCGGTGGTGAGCCGCTCGCCCAACCGCAATGCCTGCAATTGCTGAGCGCGCTGTGCGATGCCGGCTACAAGGTCTCGCTGGAGACCAGCGGGGCGATCGATATCGCAGCAGTCGATCCACGCGTGACCACGGTGATGGACCTGAAGACCCCGTCATCGGGCGAGTGCGACAACAACCTGTATGCCAACATTGTTCACCTCAAGGCTGCTGACCAAGTGAAGTTCGTGATCGGCGATGAACAGGATTACGACTGGAGTCGCGAGCAACTCAAGGAGTGGGACCTGGCGGCGCGCTGTACGGTGTTGTTCTCGCCGGTCGCCGAGACCATGCCCGCGGCGCAATTGGCCGATTGGATCTTGCGCGACCGGCTCGATGTGCGCTTTCAGATCCAACTGCACAAGACCCTGTGGGGAGACCAACCGGGGCGATGAGCGACCCTGCCCGCAAGGCCGTGGTCCTGCTCTCCGGTGGACTGGATTCGGCCACCGTGTTGGCGATGGCGCAGGCCGACGGCTACACCTGCCATGCGCTCAGCCTCGACTATGGCCAGCGCCACCGCGCCGAGCTGGCGGCCGCGCAGCGCATCGCCACGGCACTGGGTGCGGTCGAACACAAGGTGTTGCCATTGTCGCTCGACGCCATCGGCGGCTCGGCCTTGACCGACCCGGCGATCGCGGTCCCGGAGTCGGGCGGCGAGGGCATACCGGTGACCTATGTGCCGGCGCGTAACACGGTGTTTTTGTCCCTGGCGCTGGGCTGGGCCGAGGTGCTCGGTGCGACCGATCTGTTCGTCGGCGTGAACGCGGTCGATTATTCGGGCTACCCGGATTGCCGGCCGGCGTACATAGCCGCCTTCGAACGCCTGGCCAGCTTGGCGACCAAGGCCGGGGTGGAGGGCGCCGAGTATCGCGTACATGCCCCGCTGATCGAACTCAGCAAGGCCGAGATCATCCGCGCCGGTGCCGCGCTCGGTGTCGACTATGGGCTGACCGTGTCTTGCTACCAGGCGGATGACCTGGGTAATGCCTGCGGTCGTTGCGATGCCTGCAGGCTGCGCGCCGCCGGATTTCAGGTCGCCGGCATCGCTGATCCGACCCGCTATCTCACCTAAAGCCATTTCGGCGCGGGGGTTGTGCCCTACGCCTTGGCGGTGGCGGCGGGATGGCCGGCCGTCGGGCGATTCGGTAATCTCGAGTCGAGCGCCGCGGGCCGTGCATGGGGCGCAGGAGGATCAGCATGCTGTTCGAGGATTTCATCGCCGCCGAGGCCGCCTTGCTATGGGGTGGTTTCCTGATCGCATTGGTCATGGGCGCGGTGATCCACAAGACCAATTTTTGCACCATGGGCGCGGTGTCCGACCTGATCAACATCGGCGATAGCGGCCGGCTGCGTGCCTGGTTGTTCGCGATCGCGATCGCGCTGATCGGTGTTGCATTGCTCGAGTACCTCGGCCTTGTCGAGACCGGCGCGACCTTCCCGCCGTATCGGTCGGGCAATCTGATCTGGGCCGAGAACATCCTCGGCGGCTTGCTGTTCGGGGTCGGCATGACCCTGGCCAGTGGCTGTGGCAACAAGACCCTGGTGCGGATCGGTGGCGGCAACATGAAGTCGCTGGTGGTGTTCGCGATCATCGGACTGATCGCCTACTTCATGATCAATCCCTTCCCCGATTCCGACCAGACCCTGATGAGCCTGTTGTTCTACGATTGGCTGCGGCCGCTGGCGATCAATCTCGGTGACTCGCAGGACCTGGGCTATCTTCTGGGCGGCGATGCGGCACCCAACTATCGTCTAGTAATCAGTCTTGCACTCGGCGCATTGCTGGTAGGTTTTGCATTCAAGTCGCGCGACTTCCGTTGCAGCGCAGACAATATCCTGGGCGGTTTGGTAGTCGGCCTGGCGGTTCTTGCTGCCTGGTATCTGAGCAGCAACGTCCAGGTCGAGTCATTCGACGGCAATGTCAGGCTCGCTGAGTTCTACGCGGATTGGGACATGCTAGCCGACTCCGATGAGGGCAAGCCGGCGCTGGGTCGGCCGCTCTCGCCACAGTCGTTTAGCTTTATCAATCCCATGGGACAGACCCTCGGCTATGCGGCTGGCGGCTTCGAGCGGGCGCTGCTCACCTTCGGAGTCATGGCGGTCTCGGGCGTGGTCCTGGGCTCGCTGTTGTGGGCCTTGCTTGTGCGCAGTTTTCGCATCGAGTGGTTCTGCTCGCTGCGCGATGCCGTCAATCACATGGTCGGTGCTGTGTTGATGGGTTTCGGTGGCACCCTGGCGCTGGGCTGCACCATCGGACAGGCGATCAGCGGTATATCGACGCTGGCGCTGGGTTCGTTCCTGACCTTCGGTGCGATCTTCCTGGGAAGCGCGTTGACGATGAAGGTGCTGTATTACCGGATGGTCTACGAAGACGAGGCCGGCATCGGCAAGGCGCTGATCACCGGCCTGGTCGACCTGCGCCTGCTGCCCGAGCGATTCCGGCGCCTGGAGTTGGTTTGAAGCGCGGCTGGCCACGGCTTGAGCGACTGAGTCCGTACTGTATAATGCGCGATCTTTTCGCGGCAGGGTGAGCGCCGACCGTTATGCCGGTGGCATAACGCAGCGTTGCGAACGCGAGTCATGGAAGACGAGTTGGCGGTAGCCCCAGGGATGGGTCCAAGCACGTTTAGAGTATGGGTCGTTAGCTCAGTCGGTAGAGCAGTTGACTTTTAATCAATTGGTCGCAGGTTCGAATCCTGCACGACCCACCAATTTAAAGTCTTCTCGATCAGTCAGTTGCATCGAGCGGCCTTAAGTCATTCTCTGCTTTAGTATCACCAGTGCCGGAGTTTTGCCGGACTTTGTCTTGCAGACCTTGTTTGCCGCCTCGATCAGCTCCTCCAGTTCCGGGGCGGAGTAGTGGGTGGTGATATCGCCGTTGCGGTGACCGAGCAGCACCTTGCGCGTTTCGTTGGGTACACCGGCCGCACGCAGACGGCGACCAAAGGTGTGCTTCAAGTCATGAATGCGCAGGTGCGGTAGTCCGACCTCGTTGCGTGCTCGTTGCCAGGACGTGTTGCTCATCTGGAAGCGAGGCTTGCCGCGATGGGCGAACACGAACTCCTCGTGCTGGCCCCGGACTTCTTCGATCACCGACTTGGCGATCCGGTTCAGCACTACCAGCCGGTCCTCGCGGTTCTTCACCTGCGGTCCCGGAATGATGAAAACCGAAGTTTCCAGTTCCGGCACGTCGATCTCCCAGTCCCAACGCAGCTGGCAGACTTCCTGATCCCGTGTGCCCGTGTTGACCTTGAATAAACACATCCGGGCCAGATGTCCCGGCAAGGCCGAGAACAACCGTCGCTGTTCATCCCACCCCAGCGGGTAGGGCTGCCTTGCATCATGTAGCGGCAGCATCTGAATCAGCGGCAAGGTATCGAGCCAGGGTCTGCCATCCTCGTCCCGCCACAGCCTCGCTGATAAATTGAGGATACGCCGGACCACGCTCAAGGACAGATTCACCGTACGACTTTTTACACCCTCCCGTTTCCTGTCTTTGATGAACTTTTCCAAGGTGCCCAAATGCACCTGTTCCAGAAACAAGTCCCCGATATAGGGATCCAGCTTCTCAAGGCAGGTGCCGTAGGTCCGGATCGAGGCCAGGTGCAGGTTCTCTTCGAGGTACCGGCTCGCGGCTTCCCGAAACCTATGCTTGCGCCTGACGCCGAACAGCTTTTCCTGGCGTATCGCCTCGATCTTGCGGGCCAGTATCAGCTCTGCTTCTTCGAGGTCGCTTGTGCCAGTGCTTTCGCAAACCTTTCGGCCGAGGATCTGCTTTTCGATGTGCCAGACCCCGGAGCGGTTGCGAAGCCCCGGACTTCTTTTGCGTCCCATGTCTCTTCTCCTTTCGGTTCGGAGGCAGGACGCCCGTAGCGGGATTTATAGTGATCCGCCCAGGCGTCAAGTTCAAGCCGGTCGAAGGCGATGCCCTGGATACCCATCGGTATCTCTGTGACAGTAGGCCGGACTTCCCTGTTAAATCGATTGCGATCCATACCCAGGTACGCCGACGCGTCCTTGGCTCGAACAAATCGAGGTGGCAGCTGAACGATAGAGACTGTATTTTCGCTCACGTCGTTTCTCCGAAGATCTTTGCAATATCGGTATCGTCGAGGCCGTCGGCATCCAGGGAACCCGGTGTGACTGCTTCATCACGCGGGGTGGAGCTTCTCGCTTCCAAGCCCAGGCCCATGGTGGCCAACAGGCGCAACCGTTCGGCACGCCCCTGGATGGGCGTCGCCTCGAGTGCCTTGTGCAATGAAGGTGACACGAGTTCCTGAATGCGCAAGTTGACGCGAATCATGTTGCACCGCCCGTTCCTGCCAGGCGCTCGCCGGCAATCTGAAATCCCCGCACGTTGGCAAAGATCCCTGATTCGGCGACCTCAATCGGGTGGTCGGGGAATCGCGCGCGTATCCCCGGTTGGAAAAAACGGGCCCCGCCTCCAACCAGGACGATCCGGTCGATGTCGGCGACGCTCCCCACCCGAGCCATCAAGGCGTTGATCGCCTGATCGACGACCGGACGGGTCGCCGCCAACAGGGGGAGCACCGGAACTTCGTTGCCGGCGAGGCGCAATGCGCCATATCGCAGTGCGTTCTCCAGGGTCTGCGTCGGACATTGCACGCCGTATCGATTTAAAACGGCATCTGCAAGCTGCCGCAGCATGGCACCGGTCCCACCCGGGTGTGTTGCGCAGCGCTTCGGTAGTACCTGTAGTCCGCGAGAGACCAGAGCATCGTCGGTACCGACGCCGATATCGAGGGTGAGTGTCGTCTCTGAACGGAATTGAGCGAGGCGATTCTGGGCCAGCGCGGTATTGAGGGCGCCACCCACCGGCTGGGCGATGACCACGACCTTTTTGACATCAAGGTGTAGTTCGCTGACCTGATGTCGACCGAGGAGAAGCTCACGAACGCAAGAAGCTTGCGATTCGACGCGCGATACCGGCAATCCGACCACGAGCAGATCGATGGTCGTTGCACCCATGTAGGTGAGCGCACCCAACGACAGTGCCCGGTATTCCGGTCGGGTGACGTAGCTGTCGTCTATCACATGCGCGTGCTGACAGTCAGTGGCGAACTCCGCATCGGGGCCCACTTCGTATCGACGACCGTCAATGGCAACTACAACGGTGTTCCGCCGTTGCATCGAGCCCGCCGCAACGTCCGTGGCAATAGCCGTGGGCGCTAATGAAGCGAATGAGCGGTAGCTTGTCCTGCCGCTCGTACAATTAGTGGAATATTTCGTATTACCGTAGCCCACATCGAGGGCACGAACCGTTAAAGGACGTGTCATTTCGACCTCCGCGAATTTGTGAATAAAGCGATTGGGTGAGTCGCGCAGTGACGATCTGAATAACCGTCAACAGTCGGGAAATCGGAAACGCAACGAGCCGAGCGCTTCCGCACGCGCTATCGGCCTAGGTTGCAAATCGTCGTGACGAAAAGCGGAGGACTTTTAGTCGGTCGCTTGAGTCTTGTTCGACTCGTGGGAGCAGCACTTTCGCGCAGTCCCTCATCCGGTCGAGCGAATGCTCGATAGTGAATAAATAAGCCAATTATTCGCGTAGTGCAAGGGTTTCAATCCAAAAAGCCATGCTCGATAGAAATCGCTTGGCTAAGGTGTTCGAGACGCCAGTTAACGCGGTGTTTTTCGTTGTATTAACCAGGTAAATTGATTGAGCGGAATGCTGTCTAGCTTTCCTGGTCGCTTTCTTCGTCCAAGCGATCCATGAATCGGAGCAGTTCCTGAACTCGCTCATCGTCAAGCGCGAGAATCGATGCCTCCAGGTACTCTCCGACTGTCTTGACAGTCTCAATCACGAAACCATTCTTTGCCGCATCTCGACGCAACCGGTTCAGTTCGCTTCTCGTGAACCGGACGCGTCCGTTGGGAAGCCTGATCACGGTGCAGTCCTCAGGTTAGGATCGTTGATTTGCAGAGCTTCGCCCCACACTGGCGGCAGATGTGCAGGTTCTGTAGCCAACCTGGCCCATATTTGTAGCGGCTTAGGTAGATGCGGCCACTGCCGCACCGGTAGCAATGTACACGGCCTCGCTTGAGTCAGTCGGGGTGCTGCTTCAGATAATCCTCCAGCGTGTCCTTGCGTGGTGACGGGGGAAGAAATAGCCTCCACAGGAACCATAGGATGCCTAGAAAGATCAGTAGGGGGCCGGCAAGGTTAGAGAGGAGATCGAGCCTATCCATGGCTGGGTCTCCAGTTAATCGAATCAGCACCGATGTTGACCATGAGTGTATAGGCAAGCACCGCACCGGGTACCTTCTCTACCCATTGATTTCGTGAGACCAACCGGTGGTGATGGTTCTGGGCACGCCGGTAGTGATAAATCGCTCGCTCGGTCGAGCGAAGGTGCGCTTCGATCTCGGTCTGGATGTTGCCCGGGTAGCTGAGATAGAGGACGGTTTCCGTTCCTCCGGGCAATTTGGACTTCAGTGTGTTGGTTACCACCCAAGCAGAGATACGGCCCGACAGCTTGTCGATGTCTTTTGGTGTATGAGGATCTTCGGATATGCCGCGTTCGACCACGGAGAGCTTGCGGCGTCGCCTGTTGAGCGATACCGCCATCGGTTTGACGATAATGCCGTCGTGTTCATATTGGTGTTCGCCAACTGATAGCGTGACCCAGTCTACGTGAGGGCGGGCGTAGTCTTTCTCAACCACGGTGTTTCTCCTGTCTGTAATGTCCCCGTCAGATGTAACCCAGGTCGGAAAATGTGCAACTCGGCGGGCTGCGCGATGGCTTCATTGGGGCGCCAGTTCGTGAAATCCAATGCCACGTGGCTTCTGAAGGCCACCGCTGGGCGCCAATACGATGGGAGATGGCTTCTACCGGGCTCCTGTCTGCGCCCGGGTCACCATCAACGAGCGGGCCACAAGGAAGGTCGCGCCCGTGAACTTGGGTTGCGATCGTCGCGACACGGTCAATCAGTGCATTGCAAGCGCCTGCAATCGATTCGAATCAGGGTCGTTCAAGGTTGCAATGCAAGTGAGGCATCCGTGTCGTAACAGGACAATCAAAAGATCAACGGCTTATGAATTGCAGGGCACAACAACGTCCATGGCGATGCAGTTTGACAAGCACTAAGAGCTGACCAATACTCCCGAGCATTCGCCGACACCCTGCGTGGTGTTCGTGAACCGGAGCTGACCGGTATAGAAGACCAGCCTCCTACCGGACCTTGAATTGGTCCTTAGCTATCCCGGTACGACGCGAAGCTAGTCTTAGTTGTCGCGCGTATTCGCAAGCGAATCTGATCAAGCACCCTGTTGACTGACGACACGGTGCCTACTTGAAACGGGTACGTCTCGCAATTCCTAGTCCGAATCTCGCGCGGCTGCCGCGGCTTTTGGCCATGTCTCCCGTAATCCCGCGCATCGAAACCTCGATGTGCGGTTACGACCAGAAATGCACGGTATTTCAAGTGCCGTTGCGCAGTCCGATGCTCCGTGTTCGATAGCGACATGGATCCTTGCACTTTCTTCGGGAAGGCAGGCACTCGAGCGCCTAGGGCCTCAATGCTTCTGCCAGTGCAGCTGCGATGAAGTGGTCATCGCAGGCCCCGCCGCGTCGGTATGCAAAAGATCAGTGTGGGTCCCGCCACAGTTGCTGTGGATGGGGCCACGGTCATTCACCGGGTACGTGTTGAATGGCTCGAATTCAGCTTGCGCTCAAGGCATGACACGTACCACAACCACTCATTTGCTGATGCGGGTTTTCGATCATTCTTTGCCGATCGTCATGAAGATCACAATGCGAGATCGACGGAAGACATATCGCCATGCTGGAGATTGACCGGCTGCGGGGCATACCTATTGAGGGGTACGAACATTTACGGGAGAAACACGTGAAATCGAAATCGACATCGAAACAGCGTTCAGTCGGGCCGTTGGCCGACAACGTCAGGTCTCGACGCGAACATAGGCGGCGTGGGAAACGGGAATGCAGGCCGGACCTTCGGCCCGAGGGGTTCTACGGTGGCAAGAAACTGAAACGAGATCTTGGCTTGTTGTTTCAGGATATAGAGGACTTCATTGGGAAGTATGGGCACCTGCACGCGACGCGATTCAAGACAATCTCAAAAAACTCCAGCCGTGAGCGCGAATATCTGATTAAACAGGCGGCTAGAGACCTGCACGAGATCGGTTACCCGATTCAGAAGCTGGTCAACATCAAAACTAAGCATCTGGTGGCACTATTCCGGCACTGGGAGGCGGAGGGTCGGACCGCAAGCTACATGCAGAATCATGCCTCTGCGCTACGGTTCGTGTTCAAGATGACGGGCCGAATTGACGTTTTCCCAGAAAGTCCTCCGGCACTATTGAAAGACCCGATGTGCTGGGTTCGACCGAGTCGGGCTACCGAGAACACGCCAGAGGCGGTTTGTGCCGATTTGGAGAGCGCCATCGCCTGGCTCGATGCCAATGATCCGGCGATTGGGCACATTCAGCGCTTGAAACTGGAATTCGGCCTTCGAACCCAGGAAGCAGTCATGTTTCGCGCCTGTGAGGCGGACCGTGGTGATCACATCTTGATCACGCGACAACGTGGGCCTAAGGGCGGTCGGCCGCGGTGTATTTCACTCTTGGACTTCACCGTCTCTCACGTGCATAGGGAAACCGGCACGGTGTATATCAAAGACGTCGAGGTAAGACGTACCGCGATCGAGTTGCTGGAGGAGTCGAAGCGGCTGTCCTTACTGAACAAATGCACGGACTACCCTCACGGTACGCTGATCCCTCCTGAGAGGACGAAATTGCAAGGCATGAACTACGAACGTACCCTCACTCGAAAGGCTGGTATCACCAAAAAGGTCCTGGGTTTCACGTCGCATAGTCTTCGGCATGCATATGCTGCCGACCGGTATGAGAAGATTTCCGGTGGGCTGGTGCGGGCGTACCGACGTGGGGAGAGGTTGCCGTCAGCGGACGATGTCGCCGTGGACAGGGCAGCTCGGCAAATGTGCGCAGTATGGCTGGGTCACAATGACGCGGCGACCACGAGTGTGTATACGGGTCCAGTTACGGAAATCGCCCCAAAGAACCTCACGCGTCTTCTCAAAGATGCGCTGGTCGGATCGCTTAATAAACCGTTCATACGCATCACACGCGACGGTCTGGCTGCAGCCGCGAAAGGCTGTGACCTTGTGATCCTGAATCCGGAGGGCGTTGCCAACATCGATCTGCTGGATTCGAGCAAGCTTCCTTTGTGCTGAGCGGAACAGCGGGATAGCTCGAAAGCAGTGGCCAACTATGGCTGGCGTCGATTGTGCACTGGCACCGGCTGCGTTTCGCAGAGCATTAACTTGCGTATTTTTTTTGACCTTTAGCTGTGATGGGATAGTGGCAATGGAAGGGAGCTATGGTGATTTCTGGCGTACGGGCAGAAGGTAGTTGCGGTGTACCCTGTTGATTGATCTTGGCGGATCAACAACCAACAGGAGACGTACACCGCATGACTGATAGTGATGTTGTGGAGCTGAAAGCGCCAACGCAGGATGCATTGGCGACTTGCTGAAAGCGGGAGCCAGGCAGTTGTTAGCACAAGCCGTGGAAGCGGAGCTGGCCGAGCTATTGGCCCGGCATGCTGACTGCCAAATTGATGGCAAACGGTCCATTGTCCGCAATGGCTATTTGCCGGAGCGGGTGATTCAGACTGGCCTAGGCGAAGTACCGGTCAAGATCGGATTGCTCCTGGTGCGCGAGCAAATCTACCTTATGGTCTGTTTTCGATAGTCGTTCGGGGACTGCCCCGTCCAGCGTTTGAACGCGCGGGAGAAAGATGCAGCGTCGGAGAACCCGACCAAATAGGCCGTCTCGTTCACGGAAGCGGATCGGCCGTCGAGATAGGCCTTGGCCATCTCTTGACGTAAACTGCCGAGAACATCGGTGAAGGTCACGCCTTCGTCTTTCAGCCGCCGAAAGAGGGTTTGGCGACTGCAACCCAGTTGCGCCGCAATAGTGTCGGCGCCCGAGCCGCCTTCGTGAAGGGTTGGAAGCAGCAGGGCTTCCACACGGCCCCGTAGTCCTTTTGCGGCGTCCATTTCATGCAGCAATCCTTCGGCATGTTTAGCCAGCACCCCGAAAACATAACGCGGCGCCTGGGCTACCTCCCATTCCGTTATCCTGGGATGAAGCTCCATGGCGTTCCATTCGGCGTCAAAATGAACCGGGCACTGAAACACCCGCCTATACTCGGCCGCGTAGGTGGGCGCCGGATAGGTCACGTGAACCGCAAGGACATGGGGCTGCGACAGGAACCGCCGTGGCCCGCAGACAAGGCTGCCGAAGGCGATCTCCGTCATCTCCGGAACGGCATCGGGATACCACCCCCGATCGACCATAAAGAGTTTCCCGCTTCTATCGGCAAGCTCGAACCGGGGACCCTGGGCGATATCCCCGAAATCGGCCGCCAGACGACCATAGCGCTGCAATTGCAGGAACGCTTCGCCCATCGTCGCGGACGCTTCCATGATCAGACCAACGATCGAAACTTTCGACATACCGACCTCTTCGCTGAAATGCAGCGCAAGTGCGGGTTCGTCCGTCATGACCTTCGCGACGCGCAAAAGCGCAACGTAGCGCTCCAGTTCAAGCCGTCTGTCGGGATCGTCAAGGCTCTGCTCATAGATGCCGGCCCGCTCGGCAATAGCCGCCCGATCTCCACCTCGGCTTGAGGCGAAGTCGAGAAGACCGGATATGAGGCCGGCTGAAACAGTCGGTCTGGGCATGAGCATTTCTCCGCAACGTTCGGTCATGATCGCGCAACGACGGATCATGGACCGGCGATCCACGATTACGTAACTTACTCGGAAAGAAGGGTTTAGGCGCGTCGATCCTATAGCGAGCGCGCTTTTGAACGACTCCAACCCGCTAAAGACGCAACCAAATGCAGACAAACACCTACCATCGTATTGTTGTCCCGAGACGCGGCACACCGGAGCTTATGCAATGGGTTGAGGATAACCTGCCGGTTCCCAAGCCGGGCGAGGCCCGCGTAAAGGTCGAGGCGGCCGGAGTGTCGGGCTACGATATAATGCTGCGCCGCTACCGTTTTCCCGGCTTCACTAAGGTGCCCTACACGCCGGGTGAAGACATTGTCGACGCTATCGGAAGCGGCGTGGATGCCTTAGCGCCGGGTCAGCGAGTGGCCGGATGGACCTTCGGCGATGCTGGCGGCTATGCCGAATGTATCTGCCTTCCAGCGGAGCATCTCGTACCTGTGCCGTCCGGTCTCGATCCGGCTGTCGCCGTCTCGCTGGTGGCGAATTACCTCACCGCATCCCTGGCGCTGGACAAGACCGCCCAGGCCGTGCGCGGAGAGCGTGTCTTGGTCCAAGGCGCTAGTGGTGGCGTCGGATCGGCGCTCTTGCAACTCGGTGGGCACGCGGGGCTCGACATGGTCGGCGCCGGAACGGGCTCCAGACTCGACTTCATCGCCGCCAATGGCGCGACGCCGATCGACTATCGTCGCAAGGACTTCGTCGCTGGCCTACGCGAGATAACCGGCGACGGCGCGGATGTCGTTATCGACCTGATTGGAGGCGCGAAGCAGCTCTGGCGATCCTACCGGTGCCTGCGCCGCGACGGACGCCTGTTGATGCTCGGCATGGCCGGCACCGCGCGCTCAGGGATCGGACTCGTTCCGTCGAGCCTGCTTGTCGTTGGCGTCCTAGCGCTTTGGCCCGACGGCAAGCGAACGCCGATGTCGCCGAGCATGTTGAGCTATCCGGCCAAACACCTCGACTGGTACCGCGAAACCCTCTGCGAACTCCTCGCTATGGCCGCCGACGGGCGCGTCGAACCCGTAGTAGCGGCGCGCGTGCCGCTTCGCGACGCCGCCCACGCCCACACCTTGCTCGAGCGGGGCGGACAGACGGGAAAGATCGTGCTGATGGGCGAAGGCTGACGCATCGCTGTTGAGGAGCCGATACGTCCAAGTGCCGCTTTAACCTCTTTGAACGGCAAGGTGGACGCTTGCTGTCACAGCTACAAAACTTGAAAGGAACTTCAGATATGCGCCTTAAACGATTGATCGCTGACTCGTTTTGCGCGCGAAGCGTGCGTCTGCTCCGTTTGCCGAGCAATGCCGAATGCGCTCTGCAGATCACAACGGACCAAAGGCTCGGTTAGGCAAATTCCGAGAAAAGTGGCAGAGCTACAATGCCTCGGGTGCAACCGAGTGATGCAGTGTCTAGCGGTCACGGCCATCTGGGGGTCGTTTGCGGGAGAGGAAACGATAATAACAACCGGTGCTTACGACCGTCCATGCACAATTCATTGCGTTTGCGTCCCATCAGAGCTACCATTTGGAACGGAAATGCATAGGGCCGCAGACTAGTGAGCAGAATCATTCCACTTCCTGGCGCTTCCCACACGACTAGGGAGGTTGGCCATTACATTCGTCTAGGCGACACGGGATACAAGATCCTCGAAGATCTCGTGGCTGAGGGGAGATTCCCGGCGAAGCGCGTGGTGGTAGATGCGTCGCGACACGTGCAACAGGCCAACCTAATCGAGGCGCTTAGTTCGGCACAGACAGGGTTGGAGCTGATCCTCGATACCAAATGCGCTGAGCTTGCCACTTTGGGGAAGTATCGAGGGGTAGCCAAAGACGCACCTTGGAGCCAGCTCAGTGGAGGTCAGCCACTGGACAAAAACCTGTTCCCGATTGGTCATCACTCTGAAGTGCTGCAGCAAATCGCCGAGTTCGCCATCCAACATAAGTACGCCGCGATTTTGGGTACTGGCCATTTCCTGAAAGATGGTGCGAAAAGTGACTGGCTTGACCGCGACATAGAAGCGTGCTCTAGATTGATAGAATTGTTGGACGACCTAGGCGCTTCGCATATCGGCGTCGATTATTCTCTCGTCATTCCTCACACTTTGCTTAATGATCAGCAGCAATGCGGAGAAATCATCGATCGCCTTCGTGGCGTGCCATTTCAGAATCTATGGATCCGCGCGTCCGGATTCGGGGCCGACGCAGGTCCGCTCACAACCCAGCGTTACCTTCGCTCCATTACACAGTTTCATCAACTGAGAAAGCCAGTAATCGCAGATCACGTCGGCGGATTGGTCGGTTTTGCGTGTGCCGCATTCGGTGCCGTAAGTGGGCTCAGCCACGGTATCGGTGAGAAGCAAAGATTTGATGCTAGTAGCTGGCACAATCCGCCGGCACTACCAAAAAGACCATTCGGCCGTGCTGTGAGGATGTCCGTTCCCGGCGTGCAGACATCACTGACGACGCGTGAAATTGAAACGTTGGCACAGACACCGGCGGGGCGGCGATTGGTTGCATGTAACGATCGTGATTGCTGTGAGGGCGGCCTAAAAACCATGCTGGACAATCCTCGGCGGCATTCAATGCGACAAACAACATCCGTACTGCGTCGCATGGAAAAAGTGCCACTCGAGAATCGTCCTCGCGACTTTCTCGGAGGCTTGTTCGAAACGGAATTACGGGCTGCGCGTGAGCTGGCTCGGCTTAGACCGAAAGATGAGAAGCTGGCGAGCCGCTTAGAAAACAACAGCAAAAGGATGGACAGACTATATTCTGCGCTGGACAAGTTAGCGACAGAGCGAGAGACCTCGGCGCTTCGTCCTCGCCAGGTGCCACAGCGAGCGGTGACTCGGCGCGACGTCAAAGGCAGAAAACAATGACGGCAGTGCCGGATACGCGTAACACGGTTGTTCGATTTATTCGGGATCTGGATGAAAGTGGCGGGTTATCGGGGACCGATATCGCTAACTTTACAGGTGTCTCGAAGTCGACTGTGAATAGATGGGCAAACGGAGTCATCGCACCAAAACCCGAAGCGCAGTTGTTTCTTTCCGATTTGCATTACATTGTGCAGCGACTCGACGAATACTACTCGCCTTCAGAGATTCGGACTTGGCTGTATGCACGGCATCCCCAACTCGATGGCGAGCGAGCAATTGAAGTTATTTTGAACGATAACTCGGAGCGTGTCCTCGCCATTCTCGACCGGCTTGATGCCGATGCTTATTTGTGATGCCTAGGCGTGGGCATGTCACGAGTACGCGATAGCGATCTGCTAGACGCGATTCAGGCATTCGCTCCGATCGAATTCGACGGTCCGACTTGGAGGGCCGTCCGCGATGGGCGCGATCCGCTAATCGCCAGCCGTGCGGGCGGACGTTGGGACGACGGAACATTCGATGTCTTGTACACATCGGAGACTTCTGAAGGCGCTGTTGCTGAGACACGCTTCTACTTGTTGAAGGGGCAACCAGTCGCTCCTTCCAAACGCGAATATAGACTTTACGAACTTCGCTGCATACTGCGACGAGCACTGAAGCTCGTCGATCTCTCGGCACTGCGGAGCCTCGGCGTCGACACCGCTCGCTACGGAGCAGCGCATTATGCTCAGCGCCATACTGAGTACCCCCGCACTCAAGAAGTCGGTGAGGCGGCGTATTTCATGGGATTCGACGGACTGTTGGTGCCCAATGCCAGGTACGATTGTATGAACGTCGTACTCTTCGATGACATGTGCGATGCAGGCGCGAAGCACGAAGTAGCCGATCACGGCATCATCGATATATGAGCCGGCGGACCGTCGTCCTTTCCCTCCAAGTCAATCTTTAACGGTAGCGTCAACCTAACCGACAATTGGTTGCTTCAGAACGCTGCTGAGCTACTAGCCGGGGTAAGTGCAGGATACATGTAAAAATGTTGTCACAGCGCGCCGATCGGTTTTTCTTCCGCGATTGCGGACATTCAGTTGACATCGGCTATAGCGTACAACCGGCAACACCCAGAAGTGCCGCTGAGACTCCGCGAATTTCTCTTGCACTCGGCCGCAACCTGAGAAAGCTGGCTGAGCGGCAGCTTTCTGATTTCCTGACCGGCAGGAATGCGACCATTGCTGCCGATCAAGCAGTCAGAGAGTCAATATCAGGTACGCAAAGTACAGCGGTCATTCGATGCGATCGGTCACCGGCAAATCCTCGGCCCGAGCGGCCGATCGCGATCCGATCCGGCAATGACCGCAGTGGGTTTTTAACCGGTCGCAGGTTGGGGGAAATGGCCGGATGGCCGGTTTTCGATATCGTGGCCGACAGGAATCAACCAACGCTGATGGGGGAGCGAAAGGCGCTGACGAAATGTCCGGTCTTAAGAACTCTTCCATTCGCAGCCAGACGCGTTAATCGCCCCTGTGGTTACGGGCTGCACTGCGCCTCGGTTAGACTCGCGGCACAACGTAATACTAGTGCCGTCCGCACAGTGCCATACTGGTGGCCGCCACATATTCAGCTGTGGGGCGTAAGAAGGTCTGCATCTGATGTCTCATGAATGTCCTGCTACTGTCCTATTGGTGACTGCGTAATAAGAGAGTAGAGAAATCATACTGACGCTGAGCATTTCACAAGCACAAGTGTCAGAAAATGAGCATGAAAATTTCGAATCAAATCGTTCGTGGGCTTCGTACTGAGCGCGGTTGGACTCAGGAGCAACTTGCAGATCTTTGCGGCTGCAGCCTAAAAACAATTCAGAGGGTGGAAAAATCAGGTTTATGCAGCCTGGAAACCAGATCTGCGCTTGCATCGGTTTTTGAAATCGAACTCAGTCAACTCGAAGGCGAGGAGAAAATCCAGCAGGCAAAAAAGAGCAGTGATGATGGTTTGTTTTTCTATCACCGCCTTGTCACGGGTAAGCAGGTCGTTGAAGTATTTGATGGATCATATGCCTATCGATACAGCAACGAAGATGCTCGGAACCAAGACGATGCGGAGCATATCGCCTGGGTCGTTCAAACCATCAATGATTGGTCTGAAATATGGCATGAGCTAGAGCCGGGCTCAAGAATCAAAGCAACGTATGAACTCAGCGAATTAGTTGTCGAACTGGAAGAAAAGGGAATGTGGTTGTTTGGCCTTCGTACCAAAAGAACGTTCAAGCTTCCAACAAGAGATGGTGAAAACAAGGAAATGGAAGGGCCTGTATGCAACTTCCACGTTGCTTATGCAGATAGCGAGCAAATAATTGTACTGGACGCAAAGCAGCAATAAATCGCCCAACACTGCCATTCAGCCGACCCAAAACCGCTTTGCGGTTTCGGGTCGGCCGATGGCTGGCGTTATGCACGGAAAGGGAAGGCAACAGTTCACTGATGGAACTGATTCTAGCGATATCAACATTACTCGGCGGGGCGGCTGCGGTCTGGTTCTTCTGGGAAAAAGCCAGATCAAGGAAAGGAATAAGTCGCCTTTCCTTTTTTCGTGAACCAGCTATCCTTCTTGAACCTCGCTCGCTATTCGCATACGCCAACGGCAGTGAGCGGCTACATTCGCTCACACGTCGCGTAGCGGAAAAACGTGGGTTTGAGGTTGAGCCGATCGATAGTGAATCGGCTTGGTTGAATGAGAAGCTGCGCAAGCTCGAAGTCGCAACAATTCGTGAGGTCGATTTGTACGTTCGAAAGTTCGGTGAAGCTGCAGTGAAGCTAACCGACTACGTCACGCCTCAGGGCGCCATTGATACCGGGTTCATTCTCGGAATGGTGCTTGAAATCGTTGCAATTGATCGTGGCGGAAAAGAAGGGGTGCGAGCATTCCATCGCGATCTACAGTTTTCGGGCGGTGGCCAGGGTTGGGCTGATGAAATGTTCGAAGCGTATCAGCAAATCAAAGGTAAGCGTATGGGAGCCGGCGTGCGAATAGCCCATCTGGGTCCGATGCCTACACCTACCGAAACGGCATCGCTAACGAGACCGGATACACGTAGGCAGTCATACCTTGACGTGGTCAACAAAGTGCTTGCAAACGAGGAGGAGTCCATACACGCCTACTTCGTTAGTATACAACTCTCATTGGGACTGGCTCGAAAATTAGTCTTCCATCCAAGCTCGGCGGAAGCTGTCGCGCAGCGGTTGTAGTAGATAGTCAGCGGCTGTGCGTTCACCCGTGCGTATGAATACTTCCGCCATCATGCCGGGCTGCAGTCGTTTATCACCGAGCCGGTTGGTTTCACTATCGACGACACCAATACGCGCAACGAAATAGGCCTGGCCAGTCTTTGGATCCTGTAGGGCATCGGCTGAGACGTACTGTACCTCGCCCTTGATTTCAGGCGTGGTGCGTTGATTGAAAGCAGTAAACCGGATACCGGCCGGTAGCTTTGGCCGCACATCATCAATGTCCCTTGGCTCGATGCGTGCTTCTACAATCAGGTCATCATCGTCTGGGACGATCTCTAGCAGTGTGGCACCTGGACCAACCACACCGCCCACGGTATGGACATCACTGCCGACAACCACTCCATCGACCGGTGACAGAACCTCGGTTTGACCATGGACGTGGCGTGCGGCATTGAGTCGCTCCCGAAAATCGAAAATCTCGCCTTGGATCTGCTTTAATTCATTGACGACCGATTCACGAAAGCCCTTTTGGACCTGATAAATCTCCAGTTCCTTCTCCGCTATTTCGGTCTCGGTCGCAGCAATCCGCGAATGCAATTCACCCCGTTCTCCCTCGAGTTTTGCGACCTCTCTTTCGAGTTCCAAGACCCGTCGTTTACCGGTCAGCCCTTTCGTCAAGAGGGAACGCATGCCCTTGAGTTCGTCACGAACGAATCCAAGTTGCCGTGACTTGGCGGCCTTCTGGGATTTAAGACCACCGATGTCCTCACCCAGATGGGCAATCTGTTTTTCCAGGATTTGTATTTGTCCTGCCAGTGCAGCCTGTCGTGCCTCGAACAGGGTGTTCTGAGATTTAAGGATTTCTGCGACCTTATTGTCTGCGTTTCTCGCGCGTAAAGCCTCTGGCATTACCAACTCAGCTGCTCCATCGCGCTCCGCGGTGAGCCTTGCCTCTTGGGCGAGTGCGGCATTGAGGCTATCCTGCAGTATTACCAGTGATGCTGCAGCGCGGGTTTCGTCGAGGCGCACCAGAACGTCGCCCTGACTGACCTGATCTCCGTCTCTTACCAGTATCTCCTTGACGATGCCACCTTCGAGATGCTGAATCTGTTTACGGTTGGAGTTGACCTTGATCATTCCGCTAGCGACCACCGCCTGCGCGAGCGGTGCGGAAACCGCCCATCCAACAAAGCCACCGATGCCCAAAACGATGACCAGCCAGCCCGCAACAATGAGCTGCCGGGATTGTGTGGGTACGAATGGGATGTCTGGGTGCTGGTTCATCCGATGCTCAGGTACCACTGGCCGCAGTCTCAACGGAAACCCGTCGAGTGATCTTTGGCATGATCTCTTTGGTCGGTCCGAAATGTGTAATAGAACCCTTTTGCACGACCATCATGAAGTCCACACCCGCTACCAGCGTCGGTTTGTGAGCAATCACCACGACGGTTGAGCCTCGCTGTTTCAACGAATTCACGGCATTGCGAATCGAGGCCTCCCCAGCGGCATCGAGATTCGACGTCGGTTCGTCTAGCACGACGAGTGGTGGATTTCCGTAGAAAGCGCGTGCGAGGCCGATGCGCTGCTTTTGGCCGCCGGAGAGGTTCTCACCACCTGGCCCAATATAGGTTTCATAGCCGTCGGGTAGATCGAGGATCATCTCGTGCGCGCCCGCGAGACTGGCCGCCTCCACCACGGTGGCCGGGTCCAGTTCGCTAAAGCGGGCGATGTTTTGCCCAACGTTGCCTGCGAATAGCTCAATATCCTGTGGCAGATAGCCGATGTATGGTCCGAGTTGTTCCGGTTGCCATTGAGACAGCTCGGCGCCATCGAGTCGCACCTCTCCGGAAGCCGGTCGCCAGACCCCGACCATGAGCCGTGCGATGGTTGATTTTCCAGCAGCACTCGGCCCGGTCAGCCCGATACTCGTTCCAGGCAGGAACCGAAAGCTCGCGTTGGAGAGTATGGGGGAATCACCATTCGGGGGTACCGCATACACATTGTTGAAATCCACCTGCCCCTTCGGGGCCGGTAATGGCATCGATTCGCCAGTCGGGGCGTGAGCTTCTAAGTGCGACCTCAGCCGGTCATGTGCTTCGCGGGTTGTCAACAGGCTGCGCCACCCTGAGATGGAGGCCTCTACTGGCGCCATGGCCCGGCTGCTGATTATCGCTGCCGCGATCATCACTCCTGGGCTAATTGTCTCGTTGATTGCGAGGTAGGCGCCGACACCCAAAATTCCAATCTGCAGCGTGATTCGCAGAAACTTTGCGGAACCGGTAACAAATCCCGCGCGATCGCTGGCAAGCGCCTGAAATGCGATACCGGCCTCGTGCCATCGGTGCCAGACTCTGGTCAGACCGGGCAGCAGGCCCATTGCCTCGATCGCATCCCGATTACGGCTGGTCGAATCCGCGAACTGGTGGGCCAGGGAGGTTTCTCCGCCGGCACGCTTCAACGGTGCTCTTATCAGCAGATCGTTGGCTAGGGCCACGCCAAACAACAGAACAGCGCCGACTAATGCCAAGTGCCCCAACCAGGGATGCAGGACGTAGATGAGTGCTATGTAGATTGGTGTCCACGGGACGTCAAATAGCGCAAGCAAAGGGGTGCCGGTAAGAAAGCCCCGGATTGCTTCCAGATCACGCAGTGGTTGTATGCCGGTGTTGCTGCGCATAGTCGTTTGAAATAACGGATTTGCAAGTCCTTGATCGAATCGGGAACCGACGCGCACCAGGACCCGTGCACGCAGTACCTCCAGGATGCAAAAAATCACTAATGCCCCCAATGCCACTGCAGTCAGAAGTAACAGGGTGTCGACACTGCGCGATACCAGCACCCGGTCGTAGATCTGCAGCATGTAGATTGGGGCTGTCAACATGAGCAGATTAATGAACAGGCTGAACAAGGCGACCGAGAGCAAGGGCGGACGCGCTTGTCGAAAGGCCTGCTTCAACAGATGATCGGCACTAGGCGTCATCGGGCGTTGCAGTTAGCACAATAGCGACTGTGAGTTTCGTGGACATGAGCGGGACCGGCCCGGATCAGGTCTGCGCTGGTCCCTCGGTAATAAATTCATCAGCCCTGAACCACTCGCCGCAGTGCGAGCAGTACAAATGGTGCCATCAGCAGGAACGGAGATGGTGCTGAGACTTGTGCGTCTATTGGCTCGATTTCGATTCGGGACGCCAGACTAAATTCACCCAACCCAATGTCCCACGGACCCGGAGTCGGATTCGGGCCGACTCCAAACGGATCCGGCACGACCCGCTCGTAGTTGACCGAATCAGTGTTTATTGCCTGAGCCCAGAACCAGCTCGAGTCGGAGGTAAGGTCCAGGAGATTGACAACAGACAAGTAGTAGGTATTGCCACCAGTGAGGATTGGAGTAAGGCCTGGGCTGAGGTTGTATGAAAACACTGGGGCGCCGAAAGCGTCGGTGGTCGAAGTGGTTGTTCTGGACCCGTCGACGCCCGTCAATTCCACCAACGGGGTGTCGGCTGGTAGACCGCCGTTGTCACCGAAGATCCTGACGGTGAAATTGTCGCTAGATGGAGGGGAGCCGTCATAGGAACCAAACCAGCCAATGTTGAGGATCTCCGCAGTTTGGGGCAGAAAGAATCGATCCGCGCTCTCAACACCCGCTGGTGTCGGCTGGCTGGTATCGAGTGTGCTTTCGGCTCCGTCGGGCGCAGTGGTTAGCAGGGCTTGTTCGATTACCACGACGGCATTTGCGGCACCGAATGGCATGAGCATAAGCAGGGCGAGTATAGCGGGGGCGCGCAAAGCTACCCGCAGGCGATCGTAGTCTACCATATGATTTCGTCTCCTTTTTAGTATAGTTACGGTTCGAGAGATTCCTCGGCAACGGCGGCAATAGCGTCGCGAGAACAAATAAACACGTTCAAATATCTTCAATAGAGTGCACGTTGCACAGGCTCTCGACATTATTCTAGGTTTCCCGACAACATTCATATAAATACCCCATCGTCATCGCCGTCGGTGATTCCCACCACTTCGATCTCGGCCTCCAGCAACTGCTGAGGCGTCTCGTTGATCAATGTTGTCTCATCGTTCGTAGCCAGCAACTGTATTTGCAGTGGCGCGGCATTGGATTGAGCCGTTGTCGCTGTGGCAACGGGGCCGAATTCAAACTCGATGGCATCTATCATGAAGTCGCTGCCTTCGACCTGATTGCCGGGTGCAGTCGGCCCAGTGGCAAAATTGCCGTTGTCGTCGACATAAGCACCAAAGACGAATGTCTCTCCGTCGTAGGCACCCGAGGTGAGGATGATGCTGTGGAAGCCGGATTCAACCTCAAGTGTTGCCTGCTGCTGATCGCCAGCCAAATCTGCAGAAAAGGTCACCTCGTCAACCAGTTCACCCAATGCGTCGAATGCTTGTAGACGACCAGCTTCATTGAGCGAGCCGTTGTCGTTGGCATGCAATCGGGCGAGATCGACCGTGACACGGGTGGCGGGATCAACAAGTTCGAATTGCAATCCCTCTTGACCGTCGATTTCCTGTCGGAAGCCCGATGCCAAGCTTTGACCGCTCACTCCGAGGTCGCCGGTAAGGATGTCGCCACCCGGCAGAGTGTGGCTTGATCGGTTGCTGAAGTTTATGTCAGACCATTCTTCCGTTGCGTCGGTGACGTCTGCCTTGTGGGAGATGGCAATCTCTGAATCCGTCCAGGCGTCTTCCCAGGCTGTCGGTTCTGAACGGAGTTGCCTTGCCGGTGCGTCGCCGATCCGTACTATTTCTGGTGGGACTTCTGGGTCCACCGTCAGTGCTTTGGTAAAGCTATAGCTGCCGTCCTCATCGGTAGCGGTGACGGTGATGGTGAACGTGCCGTCGTCGCCATAGACATGATTGACGTCGCCGAGGCCGGTGACGGTCGTGATCGGAGAGCTGTCGCCCCAGTCGATGTCATAGCCGGTGACGGTGTCCGTACCCGGATCGACCAGGTTGGCCAGCGTCAGCGTATAAGTATCACCCTCGTCAATG
>JANQRK010000004.1 GCA_028284585.1 Chromatiales bacterium | reverse complement strand
TAGTCACGATGCGGCCTCGGGTGACTGGCTGAGTGTAAATCCCAGGTCTGATTCTTAAGACGTCGGTAGCCCACCAGCACATCCCGATTTCGGGGGCGGTGACGCACACCGAGCAGCAGGCGCTGCAGCACGGTCAGGTGTGGAAACTCCAACAGCATGCCGATTACCAGCGCGGCATAGACCAGCGGCTGCTCCGGTAAAGCGGCCATGGTGGTGGCAAGCATCAAGGGCGCATTGCGCGCAGCGATGGTCATGGTCAGCAAGGCGTGTTCAGGGTAGCGGAGGTGGAACATGCGAGCCAGACCTTCACCAAGCAGGAATGTGAGCAGGAAGAAGGTAAAGACGGCCAAGAGCAACCATGCGAACACCGCTCGATGTTCCAGAATGATGCCCATGTTGGCAGCGAAGATCTCGAAAACCAGCAAACCGATCAGCCAGGGCGTGATCCGTTCCGCCCTTTGCAGCACGCTTTCAAAACGGGCGGGCGCGGTAGATACGCGCAAGACCTGGTGCAGCAACACCGATACCCCCAGCGGAAGCAGGAACCACTGCAACATACTGCTGCCGATGATGACCGCATTCACCTCCACGATCTGCTGGGTGAACAACTGCAGGTACAGCGGATAGAGCAGCAGTTGCAGCACCATGTTGATTGGCAGCAGGGCAGTGCCCAGCGCCACGTCACCTCCGGCCAGTCGTGTGAAACCGAGGAACCAATCGGTGCAGGGTGCCATAAAGTAGACGACCAGCCCGACGAGGAACAGCGGATGGGCAGACAGAAACAGCGAAGCGATGCCATACCCGATCAGCGGCACCAGCACGAAGTTGGCAAGCAGCGCAATGGCGAGGAAACGCCAGTTGCCGGCCGCCTGAATCAGCGCTCCGAAGCGTACGCCAAAAAACAGCACACCAACCAGCAGAAGCACCGTGTAATCCACCAGCCCACCCAGTTGCTGTCCCACAGCGGGAAAGCAATGACCGAGCAGCGCACCGGCAACAATGCTACCGATCAGGATGAAAGATGTTGCGGACGATATGGACGCGTCGGACGCTCGTCTTGGTGACTGAGTCAGCATCCGCAACCGTTGCTGCACTCTGCGTTACCGAAAGGCCCCCAGGCCCCGGCAGCTTGCTTGGCAGGAATGGGGTCTAGCGCCAGCCGCTGGGCAATTTCGCGTGCGATCGCAGCGAAGCGCTGGCGGAATTTGTAGATGAAGCAGTAGATACCTTGGTCATGACGAACCTGCGGCCCGACCAGGAACAGGCCCGGGATGCGTGTTGATTCATCGATGTGGCTCAAGCAGATGTGGCCCTCGTCGTTCCACTCCCACAGATCGGCAATCTGCCCGGCGCCGCCGCCCTTGAGAAAACCCGTGCCAAGTACGGGCGGAACCCTGGCATCCCAGTGGCGCCCATCGGCCGCATGGATGCGGAAGCCGCCTTTGGCATCGATGGCCACTTCCACGACATCTGCGTCGTAGACAATGTCCAGCGCGTCGCTGGCCTCCATCTCGCGCAGGCGTTCCCGACTGTAGGGTGAGAGCGCTAGGCTGGGGTCATAGACCTCGGGTAGATCCCAAGTGGGCCGCCGTACCAGCCAGCGTACACGATGACCGAGCCTGAGCAGGTTGAAGGCGGCATCCACACCACTTTCATAGCCCCCTATGACGGTGTAACAGCCGGTCTCCAGCGCCTGCCAATTCACGACTTGCGCGTAATGTAGACACCACTGGCCACCGGGGAAGGGTGTCAGGTCGGGAAACTGATACTCCCCGCACGCCCAGACCAGGCAACCTGTGTCGAGTTCGCCATGGTCGGTGATCAGATGGAACCCCCCAAGCCGCCTAGGCTGGACTTCCAGTACTCTGTAGCCACAGGAAACCGGCAATTGGGCGGTGTCGACCACGAAGCTCAAGTAATCTGCGTACTGGGTGCCGCTCAAGTGCTCCGCACCGGCAAAAATGGCGGGGGAACTCGATGCATCGACCGCGTTGAGGTCGGCCAGACCAAAGGGGTTGCTGTGAAAGGACGGTGTAATGAAGCGTGTTTGTGGCGGCCAGCGCCGGAAGGATTCACCCACGCGGTTGCTTTCAAGCACCGTGTATTTCAGTCCTGGCAAACTCTCCAGTGCCAAGGCCATGCCTATGCCGGCCGGGCCGGCGCCTACAACCGTGACGTCAACGCTCGGCATGGCCGTCTCGCTTGTCGCTGATACAAGCAAGTGTGCCGGTCGAGTACCGGCGCATGCTGTATCCGCGCACGATGCGAGCGTCTTGGAACTTGAACAGCTTGCGAATCAGCACTCGCCACCTCGCTCGCCAGAGCGGCCGGGTGGCACGGGGTCGTAGCCGCCGGGATGTAGGGGATGACAGCGGCCCAACCGCAGCAGCGAAAGCCAGGATCCCTTGAGCGCGCCATGCGTTCGTAACGCCTCAACGGTGTAGTGTGAGCAGGTGGGATGAAATCGACAGCGTGGGCCGAGCATCGGACTGATGAACAGTTGGTAGCCGCGCACGATCAACACCATCAGATTGGCGGGCCAGTGTTTCATGCGGGTTCCTTCGCAGCCGGCCGCAGTACCGGACCCTCAGGGGTGTCCTCAACCATGAAGCCCGCGGCCTCCAACTCCGTACGCAGTGCGTCCGCCTTGGCAAAATCACGATCACGGCGCGCCTGCTCACGCTCAGCCAACAGGGACCGCATCCATACATCGTCGGACGGCTGCGCAAAGGATGCCGCTGCCCCCGGCCGCAGCGCCACCAGGGCCGTTTGCGGCGCCTGCTGTAGCAGCCCCATTACCGCGGCGGATGCCAACAGAAGAGACTTGGCCTGCACCCGCTGGACATCCGTGTCGGCATCGTCCAGTTCAGTCAACAGCATGTGCAGCCGCGCCATTGCACCAGGGACATTGAGATCGCTCCTCAGGGCCTCCAGTAATGCGGGATCCGGTTCGACCTGTGGCAGTGCGGCGATATGTGCGACCTTCGACAGGCTCTCGTAGTAACGCGTCAGGGTCTGTTGTGCGGCCAGCAGGCGCTGTGCGTTCCAATCCAACGGCTTGCGGTAGTGGGCGGACAGCAGCGCCAGCCGAATGGCCTCACCCGGTGCCTGCTCTAGGAGATCTCGCACTAGCAGGACATTGCCGAGCGACTTGGACATCTTCTGCCCATCGACGGTAACGAAGCTGTTGTGCACCCAGGTGCGACAGTAGAGTGCGCCGTGGGCGCAGGTGCCTTGGGCGATTTCGTTCTCATGGTGCGGAAAAACCAGATCCTGCCCGCCACCGTGAATATCGATCGTTTGACCCAGGTGCTGGCCGATCATGGCCGAACATTCGATATGCCAACCGGGGCGACCTCGGCCCCAGGGGCTATCCCAGCCCGGCAGATTCGGTGTCGAGGGCTTCCAGAGTACGAAGTCCAGCGGATCGCGTTTGTACGGCGCGACGTCCACGCGAGCGCCGGCCAGCATGTCCCCGGTGCGCCGGCCAGAAAGCTGTCCGTACGCCGCATATGAGGGCACATGAAAGAGGACATGTCCCTGTTCAACATAGGCATGGCCTCGCGCAATCAAGGTCTGGATCAGTTCGATGATGGCGGGGATATGCTCGGTGACGCGCGGCTCCAGCTCTGGCGCGAGCACGCCCAGCGCTTGCATGTCCTCGTGGTAGGCAGCGATATAGCGATTGGTGATCGCGCCGATGGGTAGGCCCGCGGCGGCGGCCGCCGCGTTGATTTTGTCATCCACGTCGGTGAAGTTGCGTGCGTAGATCACCTCGCGGTAGTCGTGCCGCAGCAGCCGTGACAACAGGTCGAACACAACGGCAGGCCGGGCGTTGCCGATATGGGCGTAGTTGTAGACGGTGGGGCCGCACACGTACATGGTCACCCGGTCGGGCCGCTCGGTACGCAACGGCTCCTTCGTCCGGGTGAGCGTGTTATGAAGGCGGATCGGCGGGTTCATGCAACCGTGCCTTCCGCTAAGGCGTTGAAGATCTTCTCGATCACATCTCTGCTGACATCGTCGGTGATAAAAACCAGGCGTGAACGACGATCCTCGCTCGGCCAGGCAGGCAAGGTGACGGGCGGGTGAAAGATGTGCTGGACGCCGTGCACGATAACCGGCCGCGCATTGCCCTCAATGTTGAGGATGCCCTTGACGCGCAAAATGCGGCTGCCGACGAAGCCCATCAGTACCTCGAGCCAATTCGCCAGGGTTGCCTCCGGGATGGGCTGCTCGACAGTAAAGCAGAAGGCGTGAATGTGGTCGTCATGCCGGTTGACATCATGGTGCTCGTCCCCGTGATCATGCGCGTGACACTGGGCGTTGTTCCCGGGATGATCATGGGCTTCATGGTCATGGCGTTCGTGGGCATGTCCGAGTGACTCAGCGTCGACATAGGCTTCTTCGTTGAGCCAGCGCGCCACGTCGGGCAGTTTGCCTTTGGCCGTGAACAGCCCGAGATTCAACACCTTCTGCGCGGCGATTTCGCCTTTGCTGATCTCCCAGCGTGGGGCGGCCGGATTGATGACTTCCAGCCGGTGCAGCAGCGCAGTACGTTGTTCTTCCGCGGCCAGATCGGCTTTGGTCAGTAGCAATGCATCAGCCACGGCGACCTGTTTGATGGCCTCCTGGTACTGGTCCAGCGTATCCATCCCCGCCGCCATATCCACGGTCGCCACGATGCCGTCGAGCCGGTACTTTGGGGCGATCTGCGGGTGGGTCATCAGGGTGTGGATGATCGGCGCCGGATCGGCCAGGCCCGTGGTCTCGATCATGACGCGGCGAAACCAGCGTTGGCCGTTGCGCGTATATCGCCAGGTGATGTCGCGCAGTGTCTTCACCAGATCGCCACGGATGCTGCAACACACACAGCCGCTGCTCATCTCCATCACCAGGTTCTCAGTACTGTGGGCCACCAGCATATGGTCGAGCGCCATCTCACCGAACTCGTTGATGATCACCAGGGTGTCGGCCATCTCGGGCTGGTGTACCAGTTGGTTGAGTAGGGTCGTTTTCCCGCTGCCCAGGAAGCCCGTCAGCAGACTCACGGGAATCAGCGTAGAAGCCGGCTCTGCCAGCTCATCGAGCTGATTGTTCATGGCATCAACGAAGAGTGGTGGTGAGCGATGAGCCATTCCCCTTCGCGGCTCTCGTACACAAAGGTGTAGCGCGCCGGAACATACTCGATTCTGTCGGCATCAATGATGCGAAAGGTGTAAACACCTGCATCGGTGATCTTATTGCAGCCGAGTTTTACGTTGCGTTGGTTGACCTTGCCAACTGGCTTTTTCTGAAGAAAGTGCTCGAAATAGTCCTGAATCTCGCTGCGGGAGAGCCGAGGGACGTTGGAGACCGTGGGGAGCAAAACCGCATCCTCTGCATAGCAACGGCTGACGCGTTGCGCATCGCCGCTTTTGAGCGCCTCGTTCCAGCGTTCGAAAAGATCCTCGGCGAGGTGCAGTGTGGCCGGCGCACAGACAGCAATTTCGCCGGCACTGGGCGAATCAATTGGGGCGGCAGCGAAAGCAGCCGCGACGCCGGAAACCGGGTGCCGGCCACCACGCAGCGATGCACTGAGGCTGCGTCGATCTCTATTCAGGACCGGCTCGATGAATGGTGTGCCGGTCACCGGTGGCATCGTGGTGGGTTTTTTCACGGACAATGATCCTTTAACTCGTTGGGTTACACCTATCTGCCCAACCGTTTGACTGTCTGTGCCAGGTTGCCCGGACATCGGCGCACCATGTGGCGATCTCTTTGTCGATAATCTCCGGCGCTTGGCATTGAAAACCACCTCGGTATGTCTAGCGTGTTCTCGAGGCCTTACGATTCTGTTGCAATGTTATCGCAGGTAGCTATGATATAACATCACATACTCCAATTGAGGACCCGCAATTCGTCATACATCACACCGCGACTCATCCGGCCGTCCTGGCCCCGACGTCATTTGCCTCGTCGCGAGCGGTTGGCTATCAACCCCATGCGCCGCACCGCACCGGCGACCAATTCCGAAATAGCACGCGCCGAGGCCGACCGGCGATCGTGCCCAAAGACAAGCCCTCGGATTGTCGATTTCACGTCGAAGCGCCCAAGGCGGATGCGGTTCTGGTTGTCTAGTGGGCCAGCTCTCCGGGCATCAACGAAGGCGGTGGTGATGAACTCGCCATCCAAACGGTGACCAGCCGATGCGAGTGAGTTTGTTCTTGTTCGTTTTCATCATCTGGATGGGTGCCATTGTCTTCTCAGCCGAGATGCATGCGACAAGGTTACTACCCAGTGAGTGGACCGACACCGAGCAGTCCTCGGAAGGTAGTCACGCTGATGCCAAACGTGCTGTTGCCATCTGGGACCAAGCTGCGGCCTGGGTCTGGTCGAAACAGCGTGAGTTTCACCGCGTGCTGACCCGGGAGCTGCGGGACCTCCGAGGTGCCGATGACGTCGGCTGGGCCTTGGTGCTGATGAGTTTACTCTACGGTGTGTTGCACGCGGCGGGGCCGGGACATGGCAAGGCCGTGTTGACCACCTACCTGTTGACCCACAGACACCGGCTTAACCGCGGTGTCGGGATGGGGGCCATCGCTGCGCTGTTGCAGGGTGTCACGGCATTGCTGTTGGTCTATGGCCTGACTGGCTTCGCCGGCTGGTTGCCGCGGGAGACGGAAATCGCATCATTGTGGGCGGCGCGGGTCAGTTTTGGCCTACTCGTCATCGTCGGGCTGTATGTGCTGGCACGCGCGGCAGTCAGTTTGGTCAATGGCGTTGCGCGGTGGCGGCGCGATGTCCACCACGATCACACCGCTCACACCCACGGCGAGCATTGTGGCTGCAAGCACGTGCCCAGCGTGGCCGAGATCGATACGGCTGGCGGTCGCCGCGCCGCGGCCGGTGTCGTGTTGGCCATCGGGCTGCGGCCGTGCAGCGGTGCCGTTCTGGTGCTGATACTGGCCTCTGTGATGGATCTGGCCTGGCACGGCGCGTTGGCCGTGCTAGCGATGTCAGTCGGCACCGCGATCACCATCGTGACACTGGCGATTCTGGCGACGAAGGCCCGCGAGTGGGCAGGTGCGGTAGTCGCTCAACGGTCATCGTTGTGGGCGCTAGCTGCCGGTGGTATGGGAGCGCTTGGGGGTGCCCTGCTATTGCTTTTTGGGCTGTGGTTGCTGAATGCGTCGTTTGCGCTGAAACCGAGCATGGGTTTGTAAGGGGACTATGCTGATGCGGCCACCGTTCTCTCCTCTTCGGGTGGGTATCGGAGCGCGCCTCGTGCTTGCTGGCGTCGCCACTGCTCTGTTGTGGTTTGCGGTCGTCTGGGCACTGCTATGAGTGCGGCAATGGACGGTACGATCTTGCATTTCGACAATCTGACCCTCGGATACGACCGTCACCCCGCAGTCCATCATCTCGATTACGCCATCCGTGCCGGGGCCCTGGTCGCCGTGGTGGGACCGAACGGCGCCGGAAAGTCGACGCTTCTCAAAGGAATCGTCGGCAGCCTCGCGCCTCTCGGAGGCGAGATCAAGTTTACGGGGATTGAAGTCTCGGAAATCGCGTACCTGCCTCAACAGGCCGATATCGATCGGAGCTTTCCGATCTCGGTCTTCGACATGGTAGCCATGGGATTGTGGCAAAAGACGGGGGCTTTCCGTCGATTCGGACGGGAGGGTGATCGGAAGGTTGGCGAGGCCCTCGATATCGTGGGGCTGGGTGGTTTCGAAAAGCGCCCCATTGGCACGCTCTCCGGTGGGCAAATGCAACGTTCCCTGTTCGCCCGCCTGCTGCTCCAAGACGCTCGGCTGATTCTTCTGGACGAGCCGTTCACGGCGATTGATTCGGCTACCGTGCGTGATCTCAAGGGACTCATTCGCTGCTGGCACGGGGAGCGGCGGACGGTGGTCGCCGTCTTGCACAACTTAGATCAGGTCCGGACAGAGTTTCCGGAGACCCTGCTGCTGGCCCGCGAGCAGATTGCCGCCGGTCCGACCGAGAACGTCCTTTCTCAGGCGAATCTCGATCAAGCGCGCCGGCTTACCGAGGCCTTTGATGAAGAGGCGGTCGTATGTGTGCGATGAACGCCGGGGCTTACTCCCTTCCGGTGGAGGGCTCGTGATGTACGAGGCCATCTTCGCTCCCTTCATCGAATTCAGTTTCATGCGTCGGGCCTTGGTCGGATGCCTCGCCCTTGCTCTGGGGGCAACACCCATCGGCGTATTCCTGACCCTTCGCCGGATGAGTCTGACCGGGGATGCCATGGCCCATGCAATTCTTCCCGGTGCGGCATTAGGTTACCTCGCTGCTGGGCTGTCGCTCGGCGCCATGACGCTCGGCGGGGTGATCGCAGGGGTTGCTGTCGCCATACTCTCCGGGCTGGTGGCTCGAACCACCGTGGCTCGGGAAGATTCCAGCCTGGCCGCCTTTTACCTGATCTCCCTCGCCGTCGGGGTCGTGCTCGTCTCGATGCGCGGCAGCAATGTCGACCTGTTACACATCCTGTTCGGCACGGTGCTCGCCTTGAACGATGCCGCCATATTTCTGATCGCCGGGATCGCCACGATCACCCTGTTCGGTCTTGCCGTGATCTACCGCCCCTTGGTGATGGAATGTTACGACCCCGGCTTTCTCCGCTCGGTCAGTCACCTCAGTCCGGTCGCCCACTATGGTTTCCTCGTCCTGGCGGTCCTCAATCTGGTGGGAGGCTTTCATGCCCTGGGAACCCTGATGGCAGTGGGCATCATGATCCTTCCCGCCGCTGCCGCCCGATTCTGGACGCGTGACATCACGCCCCTACTGGTCATCGGTGTGCTTGGGGCTTTCCTGAGTGGGTTTGTCGGCCTGCTGCTGTCCTATCACGCCAGTCTACCCTCCGGTCCAGCCATCATTCTGACGGCGGGGGCGTTCTATCTGTTTTCTCTGGTCTTCGGGCCTGACGGCGTTGTCATGACGCAGCTGCGTCCACGCCGCCATCTCGAAGCATGACTTTGCTATCCAACAAGACGAGGGGTTTCCTCATGAAAACAAGACGATCCTTCTTGGTGTCCATGTTGGCTGCCGGCATGGTCGGGCTATTCGGTTCAGCGGCTGCCCAAGCCGACGTTCCCATCAAGGTTGTCGCCTCGTTCAGCATCCTGGGGGATATGGTCCAACAGGTGGGTGAAGACCGGGTTCAGTTGACCACCTTGGTCGGCCCGGACGGTGACGCACACGTCTATCAGCCGACTCCGGCGGATGCCCGGGCTGTCGCCGAGACCCAGCTGTTGATCGTCAATGGAATGGGCTTCGAGGGCTGGATGGACCGTCTGACGGAGGCATCCGGCTACAAGGGGCAGGTTGTGACTGCGACCACAGGCGTCGAGCCTCTTGCAATAGAGGATCACGGCGATAGTGAGATCGACCCCCATGCCTGGCAGAGCCTGGCCAATGCACGGATCTATGTCCGCAACATCGCCGACGGGCTGGCAGCAGTTGACCCCGCCGGGGCGAAAACCTATCGCAGCAATGCGGCGCACTACCTGAAGGAGATCGACGCGATCGAGGCGCAAGTTCGCGAGGCGGTCGCTTCACTCCCGGCCGAGCGGCGCAAGGTGGTCACGTCCCACGACGCCTTTGGCTACTTTTCGGCGGCCTACGGCATCGAGTTCCTTGCACCGGTCGGCTTTAGCACCGAAGCGGAAGCATCTGCGGGCGACGTCGCCAAACTGATCCGCCAGATCGAACAAGACAAGATTACGGCTTTTTTCGTCGAGAACATCTCCGACCGCCGTCTGATCGACCAGATCGTCCGGGAAACCGGGGCGCGGATCGGCGGCACCCTCTATTCCGACGCGCTGTCGGGGGCGGATGGGCCAGCCGGCACTTACCTCGGCATGATGCGGCATAACATCAAGACCTTGGTCGCTGTGTTAGGCGTTTGATTGGGCCTGGGCATCGAAGACGGACGGGGGCAATGTCTTATCCGCAGTATCGACGCAAGTCCCCGGTTCGCCGTCGAGTCCAATTGGCTGCCGTGCGAGATGCGAGGCAAGGAGAAAGCCGTGAATAACGAAGCGCTATCCCATGTACTGGAGCGAGCCGAGGCGCTGTGCCACGAACGTGGCGTGCGCCTGACCAAACAACGCAAGGCCGTTCTCCAACTGTTGTGCGTATCTGACAAACCGCTCCGTGCTTACGAGCTATTGGATCACATGCGCGGCGTGGTCAAGAATCCTGCACCACCGACAGTCTACCGTGCATTGGATTTCCTGCTCGATCAAGGTTTGGTGCACAAACTCGAGAGCCTGCACGCCTATGTGGGCTGTGCGCATCCGGATCGTCCGCACGCCTGCCAGTTCCTGATCTGCGATGACTGCGGTGAGGTCGCAGAGATCGAAGATCGCAGCGTGGCCAAGAGCCTTGGGGCAGCTGGTAAGGCGATCGGATTCCGCACTAAGCGTCTGATTGTCGAGCTGCGGGGGATCTGTGCGCAGTGCATCGCCAAGAGAGACGATGTTGCCTGAGACGAATCCACATCAAACACGCGGCGGCAGGCGACGCGCGGTTGCCTTACGGGGCGACCGGCGGCCGACCTTCGAGGGACCTGCGGCACGGGGCTCTCGAAACCAAGGCTTATCTGGGCGTCGTGTCGCGGGGAGAAGAGAGAACATGTTGATCAACACATCACCACGTCGCCTGAACCGCGACAAAGTTCGACATATCAAGGAGGCATTGCGTGCAGCGCTGAGCCTTCCCGAAGGCACGACGGTCACGGTTACCGAGTTGGCGTGTCTCGAAGAGGGCTGTGCACCAATCGAGACCGTGGTTGCTCTGCTGCGGCCGGATGCCCCACCGCTGCAACACAAGCTTCACAAAACCACGGACGCCGTTGACGCCGAAGACCTCGTCGAGGTCTGCAAGGCGTGGGGCTTCGACGTCCAAACGCCAACACTTGTACCTCTGCTTCAGGAGAACTAGATGGACACACCACAAAAAGTTCCCGTTTCAATCCTCACCGGCTTCCTCGGCTCCGGCAAGACGACCCTGCTCAATCGGATCTTGAGCGAGGAGCACGGCAAGCGCATTGCCGTAATCGAAAACGAGTACGGGGAGGTCGGCATCGACCAGGCGCTCGTGATTGACGCTGACGAAGAGATCTTCGAGATGTCAAACGGCTGCATCTGCTGCACAGTGCGCGGCGACCTGATTCGCGTGCTCGGCAATCTCATGAAGCGTCGCGATAAGTTCGACTATGTGTTGGTGGAGACCACGGGGCTCGCCGACCCCGGCCCGGTCGCTCAGACTTTTTTCATGGACGACGAAATTCGCGCGGAGTTCTCACTCGACGGGATCGTCACCCTCGTCGATGCCGCCCACGTCGAGCAACAGCTCGGCCGAAGCGACGAGAGCACCGAGCAAATCGCGTTCGCAGATGTCCTGGTCCTCAACAAGACGGACCTCGTCAACGACGAGGCGCTCGACAAACTCGAAGCGCGGCTCCGAGACATGAACCGAATGGCGCAAGTCGTGCGTAGCGAGCGGGCGGACGTCTCCGTCGATACGGTACTTAACCTCAGTGCCTTCGATCTGGACCAGGTGCTCGAGCGTCGCCCTACCTTCCTCGAGCCGGAGTATCCATTCGAATGGACTGGAGTCTATTCGCTCGATATGGGCCGCTACGAACTGAGCCTGGCCGATGGACCTGACCCGGCGATGTCGTTGGTGGTCGTATCCGGCCAGGGCGTAGATGACGCGGCCCTCCGTGAGGGTGCGGAGTGGTGTGTACGGCGTTACGCCGAACCTGCTGAGCTCATTCGCCCGGGGGAACAGATCCCTGTCGCAAAGCACGTGAACCTTCAACTCGACTCCCTGGGGCGCAAGTCGTTCTTCTTGGATGTCGATACGCGGGTGCGGTTGGGTCTCTACGCCCAACACACTGCGGAGGAGTTCGATCTCGAATTGACGAATGCGGATGGGACGACAATCAAGCAAGAGGCCGAGCGCACCTGGGTCGCACAACACGAGCACGACGACGAGGTGGGGTCGATCGCAATCGAGAGGGACGGCGACGTCGATCCCGAAAGGCTCAACGCCTGGCTTTCCGAACTGCTCCGTGAGCGCGGCGTGGACATCTTCCGAATGAAGGGTTTCATCAGCCTCGCGGGCGAGTCGCATCGCTTCGTCTTCCAGGGCGTTCACATGCTCTTCGACGGACAACCGGATAGTCCATGGGGAGACTCGCCCCGGCGCAATCAGCTCGTCTTCATCGGCCGCAACCTGGATGAGAAGGTCATGCGGCAGGGGTTTGAGGCATGCCTGATTTGAATATCGACGGACCGCAGGCGGGGCTTCGCCAGGGCTGGTCTGCGGCGGTCGGCGACTACGCCATCGCCGGGGGCTGGACCCTAAGCGGTGAGGCGCTGGTGGTCGGCGATGCCGCGGGCGGCATCTATGTGTTCGACGGCAAGTCTGGCGCAACTGTCTGGGCGTTTCCGGGGATTCATGAGGGCGGTGTACTCGCGATGGCGATCCACCCAAGCGGAACCGCGTTCGCAACCGCGGGCCAGGACGGACGGATTCTTATCTGGGGTGCCGCCGAAGGCAAGGTCAGCCGTGCTATCGACGTCGGAAGCGGTTGGGTGGAGAACGTGGCCTGGTCGCCGGACGGACAATGGTTGGCAGCCTCGTGTTCCCGGCAGGTTCGCGCTTATGGTGCGGACGGCGCGGAGGTTTGGCGATCTGATGATCATCCCAGCACCATCAGCGCAATCGCGTGGTCCAGCGCAGAGGAGCTGGCGACGGCCTGCTACGGTCGAGTGACGTTTTTCGACGCGTCCTCTGGGGAGCATCGCCAGAAGCTGGAGTGGAAGGGCTCTTTGGTCTCGATGGCACTGAGCCCGGACGGGGATATCGTGGCCTGCGGCAGCCAAGACAACTCGGTGCACTTCTGGCGTCGCTCCACGGAGCAGGACTCCATGATGTCAGGATATCCTGGCAAGCCGTCGGCCCTAGCCTTCGATCACACCGGCACCCTCTTGGCCACCGGCGGAGGTGAGGCGGTAACCGTATGGAGCTTCCAAGGTGGTGGACCGGAAGGCACCCGTCCCGGCGTTCTGGAGCTTCATGTACAACCCGTCACGACGCTCGCCTTCGCTCCCCGCGGGATGCGCTTGGCCTCGGCGGCTCGCGATGGTGCCATAGTTGTGTGGTTGCTTCAGGGGGGTGGAAGAGGCAGTCCAGTAGGGACAGCGCGTATGGCAGATCTGGTCGCCAATTTGTATTGGCGGCCGGACGGTCGTGCCCTTGCCGCGCTCGACGCGCGGGGTGACGTGACGGTTTGGCGGATAGATTCAAGGCATGATCGTTCATGACGCACAGTACGCCTGGTATCGATAACGTTGCTGTGCCCGCAAAGGCCAGCAGGACGACTACGCCCGGACCTCAATCGCACACTACCTGGCTTGGGTGTTGGGATGCAGTATGAAGAAATAACCTGGCGTTGTGACGGCCAGGAGTTCTCGATTGGTCTGGATCGGGCTGGATCCGGTCCGACTGTTGTGTTGCTACCGGCGTTAAGCTCTATTTCCACACGACGTGAAATGCAGCCGCTGCAGGAGCGGCTCACGCAGTCATTTACCGCTGTCTCCATCGACTGGCCTGGATTCGGGATGCTGCCGAAGCCTTTCGTCGATTGGCGACCGGAGATCTACGAAGACTATCTGGCGTACATCTTGACGCAGGTGGTGCCAAATCCGTTCGGCATGATTGGGGCGGGCCATGGGGCGGGCTACTTGCTCAAGTACTGGGCGAGGCAGGAACGGGTGGTAGATCGGCTTGTGTTGCTGTCTCCAACCTGGCGTGGGCCCTTGCCGACGATGATGAATGGCGACCGGGCGGCATTCGCCAAAATTGCCAGGGCGATTGATGTCCCCGTCACAGGTCCAGTGCTTTACCGATTGAATGTCAATCGGTTCGTGGTCGGCATGATGGCGCGCGGACATGTCTATGCCGATCCTGAGTGGCTCCGTGGACGTCGCTTGGAGGAAAAGCTGGCCGTTACGCGGTCGCCTGGCGCGCGTCATGGGTCAGCCCGTTTCGTGACGGGGCAACTTGACCCTTTTAGGAACCGAGACGAACAATTGGAGGCGGCGCAGCGTATTGGCGTGCAGATGCTCAATATTTTCGCCGAAACTGCACCGAGAAAATCCCGTGCGCAGATGGAAGCGTTAGCGGAATTGCGCACAGTGAAGACGCTACGGCTGCCCAACGGAAAGCTCTCATTCTACGAGGAGTTTCCAGAGGAGGCGGCCGGCAGCGTGCGTGAGTACCTGAAAGCCGATTCCGCTGAGACCTAGCCGATACCGCGCTAAGTTGTCTCATCGGCCGGCGCTTCACCGGAATTGCCGAGATCTAGTACGGCGATGGCGATGACAATAAACCAGATGGTAGATCAGCACATGCCAACGCCCTCGCGGTAACCGTCAAGGGGCACGGGATCGTAGCCACCGGGATACAGAGGATAGCAACGCCTGCATGGCGTAGTGTGAGCAGGTGGGATGAAATCAACAGCGTGGGCCGAGTATCGTGCTGATGAACAGTTGGTAGCCGCGCACGATCAGCAGCAACAGATTGGCGGGCCAGTGTGTCATGCGGGTTACTTCGCAGCCGGCCGCAGTATCGGACCGTCAGGGTGTCCTCCCGGGGTACGCCATTGATAGCGCGACGCCCATTACGGTCATGCCGCTCACACGAACGGAGAGAGTTGCGGCTGCAAGCACCTGCCGACTGCGGCCGAGATCGATGCAACTGGCAGCCACGACGCCGTGGCCGGTGTTGGTGTGCTCGGCGGCACGCTGCTGTGGCTGAATACCTCTTTTGCGACCAAGTCAGTGTCGGCCGGCTGACCAATGTGAGTCGGCGGCCGTCAGCCAGCGTGCTTGCCTGAGATATCCTAAAGTTATAATGTTGCATCTTTAACATGGCCGCCACGGCCGCACTTGCCGTCGCGACTCAGCCAACGCTGATGCAGCGGAAACCATAATCGAGAAGCTTTGATGCAGAAGCTGCTTTTGCTGTTGATTCCCTTGTTCGTGCCGGCCGTTGGCTTCGCCGAGCCGTTGCGCGTGTTCGCTAGCGTCGTGCCAGTCCATACTTTCGTGGAAAAGATTGGAGGGAAACACGTTGACGCCCGGGTAATGGTGCGCCCCGGTTTCAATCCCCATACCTACGACCCCACGCCGCAGCAGATCAGCGCGCTGGCCGGTGCGGCGCTCTACGTGCGCACCGGTGTGCCTTTCGAGAAGGCCTGGATGGCGCGGATCCAGTCAGCCAATCCGAGCATGCAGATGTTCGACGCCCGTGACGGTATCGCCTTGCGCGAGCTGGAGGCGCATTCGGATGACGTATCCGGGCATGATGAGGAACACCACGAAGAGCCGGATCATGAACAGGACCCGCACGTGTGGACCAGTCCAGCGTTGGTCAAGCACATAATTAGTAGGATTCGCGACAAAGTCACCGAACTTGCCCCGGCCCACGCTGAAGATTTTGCACGCAACCACGACGCCTTCGTCGCCGAGCTAAATGCCCTCGACCTCGAGCTGCGTGCGTTACTCGACCCGCTGCCAAACCGCGAATTCATGGTGTTCCATCCGGCCTGGGGATATTTTGCCGATGATTACCGACTCACCCAGGTGCCGATCGAACGCGAGGGCAAGGAGCCGGGCGCACGGGCGCTGGTGGCGCTCATCGACCAGGCGAAACGGGAGAACATCAAGGTGGTTTTCGTGCAGCCGCAGTTCGACCAGCGATCGGCGAGGCAGGTGGCCTTGGCGATCGGCGGCGTGGTGGTCGCCGTCGACCCACTGGCTGCCGACTATGTCGACAATCTGCGCCGGGTCGGGCGTGAGTTTGCACAGGCGCTGCAACCTTGAGTCCAGTTATCGATATCCGGTCGCTCAATTTTGCCTACGGTCGTGTGCCGACACTGTCGGGGATTGACCTTCAGGTTGCCGAGGGTGAGTTTCTCGGCATCGTCGGCCCCAATGCCGGCGGCAAAAGCACGCTGCTGAAACTGATCCTCGGCCTGCTGCAACCACAGTCGGGCAGTATCAGAGTTCTTGATTGCGCTGCGAGTGCGGCCAGCCGGTTGCTCGGCTATGTGCCGCAATACCCGAGCTTCCCGCGCGATTTTCCAGTTACCGTCGAGCAGGTCGTGCAGTTGGGGCGACTGAGCCTAGACCAGAATGGCAGACAACGTGATGGTAAGTGGCATGCACTGTGGCCCGGGCGAGTGTCCAGTACCGATCGTCGCGCGGTCCACCGCGCTTTGGCCGAAGTCGAAGCGGGCGACATCTCGAAACGCCAGATCGGCAGCCTGTCCGGCGGCCAGTTACAGCGCGTACTGTTGGCCCGGGCACTGGTTGGTGAGCCCCGTATCCTGATCCTCGACGAGCCGACCGCGAACATCGACCAACGGATGGAGAGCGAGATATTTGACCTGCTCAAGGCGCTGAACACCCGCATGAGCATCCTCGTGGTGTCGCACGATGTCGCCTTTATCTCGCGCTACGTCAGCCGGGTCGCCTGCGTCAACCAAACCCTGGTCTGCCACAACACCGATGCCATCGACGGACACGTGATCCAGGAGGTCTACGGGCAGCATGTGCGCATGATTGCGCATGGTCACTGACCGATGGAGGATTTTTTCACTGCACTGTCGCAGCACGCCTTCCTGCAGACTGCTGTCGCTACTGCGATGCTGGCGAGCATTGGTTGCGGGGTCATGGGCACCTATGTGGTCGTCAAGCGGATCGCCTTCATTGCCGGCGGCATCGCCCACTCGGTCCTAGGAGGGATGGGCGCAGCCCTGTACTTTGGCTTTGAACCGCTGCATGGCGCACTGCCGGCCGCGATAGCGGCAGCGCTGCTGATCGGCTGGGTGCGGCTGCACTGGCACGCGCAGGAGGACACCCTGATCAGTGCCCTGTGGGCGATCGGCATGGCGGTCGGTGTGCTGTTCATCGCCAAGGCGCCCGGCTATCAGGCCGACCTGATGAGCTATTTGTTCGGCAACATCCTTCTCGTTCCGAGCGAGAGCCTGTGGCTCATGGTCACACTCGACCTGGTACTGCTGGTGATCGTGGCCGCCTATCACCGCCAGTTTCTCGCCGTGGTGTTCGACGAAGAGTTCGCCCGCTTGCGCGGTGTGCCGGTCGGATTCTTTTACCTGCTTTTGCTGGTCCTGGTGGCAGTGACGGTCGTGCTGCTGATCCAGGTCGTCGGTCTGATCCTGGTACTGGCACTGCTGACACTCCCGGCAGCCGTCGCCGGTCACTATGTTCATTCGCTCGGCCGCATGATGCTGATTGCGACATTGCTGGGTGCGGTGTTGAGCATCACGGGCCTGGCTCTGTCGTATGGCCCAGATCTTCCGGTCGGCCCGACCATCATCCTGCTGGTGGGTGGGGTCTATATTTTGTCTGCGATGCTGACGCAATTTCTTGAACGGCGCCGAGCGCGCCTGGCGGCCGCGCAGGGTGCGCGGCAAGGAGCCGCTGTTGAATAACAAGGAACTGATCCATGCACTCGAGCGGGCCGAGGTCCTTTGTCGGGAGCGGGGGGCGCGACTGACCGAACAGCGTCGCACTGTCCTACGGTTACTGTGTGTGTCCGACAGGCCATTGAGTGCCTACGAGTTGTTGGACCGCATGCGTGGTGTCGTGAAGAACCCGGCCCCGCCGACGGTCTACCGCGCCCTGGACTTCTTGCTGGAACAAGGTTTGGTGCACAAGCTGGAGAGCCTGCATGCCTATGTAGGCTGTGCCCATCCCGATCATCCGCACGCCAGCCAGTTTCTGATCTGCAATGACTGTGGCGAGGTCGCCGAGGTCGAAGACCCCAGCGTGGCCAAAAGCCTGAAGGCGGCCGGCAAGGCGGTCGGATTCCGCACCAAGCGGCCGGTCGTCGAGCTGCTGGGGACCTGTGCGCAGTGCTCTACAAAGCAAGACGATTAACGTTGTTCCAGCCGATGCCAAGTTTTATCCATCGAGTTGTGAAGGAGACATTGAACATGAAACTGAATCAGATCGCCCTGACGGCTTCTCTGCTCGCTCCGCTTGCGCTGGTTGCCCCCGGGGTCATCGCCGAAGAAAAGCATGAGCACGAACATGACCACGAGAAGCGCCAGCATGACGCCCATGTCCACGGCATCGCCGCCCTCAATCTGGCGCTCGAAGGCGAGGAGGTACAGGTCGAACTCGAGAGTCCGGCCGCGAATATTGTCGGCTTCGAGCATGCACCTTCGTCGGAGGCCGACCATGCGGCGCTGGACAAAGCTGTCGCGACGTTAAAAGACGGCGATCAACTGTTTCGGTTCAATTCGGAAGCGGGTTGTCGCATGGAAAAAGCGCAGGTCACCTCCGCATTGCTGGACCAGGACCACGACGAGCAGGCGGATGATCACGGCCATGAAAACAAGGATGCGCATGGTGATGGCGAACACCAGCATGAAAAACAAGGGCACGAAGAGCATGGTCACGAGGAGCACGAGGGTGAAACGCACTCGGACATCGACGCTGCTTATCATTTCGAGTGCGACCGGCCGGGTAAGTTGATGCAGCTGACGGTTGAACTATTCGGAGCCTTTCCAGGCATGGAGGAGCTCAAGGTTCAATACATCTTTGAAAGCAAACAGGGTGCTGCGGAACTGACACCGGCCGATCCTGTCGTCAAGTTCTGAGACTTGAGCTCAAGGATGGTCCGGCTCGGCAGCACTTTGCGGACCGGGCTTTGCTGATGAAGAGGAAGGCGTCAATTGGTCATCGATGTAAAAGATCTGGAGTTTCGCTGGCAGCCGGAAACGCCTGCAGTTTTGTCCATCGATGCCTTTCAGGTAACCCCGGGCGAATGTCTTTTCATCAAGGGCCCAAGCGGTAGCGGAAAGAGCACGCTGTTGAGCCTGCTGTCTGGCGTGACGACGGCGGTTGCCGGAACAGTGCGTGTCATGGGCCAGGAACTGGAGCGACTCGGCAGTGTCCAGCGTGACCACTTCCGGGCAGATCACATCGGTTACATCTTTCAGATGTTCAATCTGATCCCCTACCTGTCGGTGGTCGACAATGTCATGCTGCCGTGTCGATTCTCCACACGCCGTCGCACCAATGCACTGCAGCGAGGCAAGGGTCTGGAAGCGGAAGCGAGACGATTGCTGCAGCATCTCGACATGGATCATCCCGATTTACATCGGCGCGCAGTCACGACCCTCAGTGTCGGCCAGCAGCAGCGGGTGGCGGCAGCGCGTGCCCTGATGGGCTCGCCGGAACTGCTGATTGCCGACGAACCGACGTCGTCACTCGATGCGGATCGCCGTGAATCGTTCATTCGGTTGTTGTTCGACGAATGTCGCGGAGTGGGTGCCACGCTGATCTTCGTCAGCCACGATGCCTCATTGGAGCAACTGTTCGACCGGACGATCGATCTCGCCGAGATCAACAGGTCGACCCGCGGCATGGAGGAAGCCTGATCCATGGCGATCTTGTCGCTGGCCTGGAAGAGTCTGTTGAACCGACGATTCACGGCCCTGCTGACGGTGGTTGCCATAGCACTCAGCGTGGCGCTGCTGGTCGGCGTTGAGCGGCTGCGCACCGAGGCACGCGAGAGTTTTGCGAACACCCTGTCGGGAACCGACCTGATCGTCGGTGCGCGCAGCGGGCCGGTTCAACTGCTCCTTTACGCGGTCTTCCGGATCGGTGACGCGACCAACAACATCTCGTGGAAAAGCTACCAAGATATCGCTGATCTTCCGAAAGTGGCCTGGGCCGTGCCCATCTCGCTCGGCGACTCGCATCGCGGATTTCGGGTCCTGGGCACCACGCCTGCTTACTTCGAACATTACCGCTACGCACGCGATCGCGAACTGGAGATCACCGATGGACAACGGTTCTCCGATCTCTATGACGCTGTACTGGGTGCCGAGGTCGCGGAGAAGCTGGGCTATAGGATCGGCGGTTCGATCATCGTTGCGCATGGTGCGAGCGACGTCAGTTTTGCCCGCCACGATGACAAACCGTTCCAGGTGGTCGGCATTCTGGCGCGGACCGGTACGCCGGTCGACCGCACCGTGCACGTCAGTCTTGAAGCGATCGAAGCCATACACGTCGACTGGCAGAGTGGGGCGCCGATTCCAGGCATGTCGATCTCTGCCGAGCAGGCGCGCGCGCTGGACCTTACACCCAAGGCGATTACCGCTGCGCTGGTCGGTCTGAAGTCGAAAATCGCGACCTTCCAGGTTCAGCGTTTCGTCAATGACTATCCCGAGGAGCCGTTGTCCGCGATCCTCCCCGGGGTGGCGCTCAGCCAGCTGTGGAATCTGATCGGCATCGCCGAGAATGCCTTGCTCATTGTCTCGGCATTTGTCGTGGTTGTCGGGCTGTTCGGGATGCTGACGGCGCTGTTGACCAGCCTCAACGAGCGTCGCCGGGAAATGGCCATTCTGCGCTCGGTCGGTGCACGACCTGGGCATGTGTTCGCGTTGATCATGGGAGAGGCAGGTGTTCTCACCCTGCTCGGCGTGCTGTGTGGTCTGTCCTTGCTCTACCTGTTGCTGCTCGCTGGTCAGCCGATCATCGAGAGCCGATTCGGCATTTTCATAGCGATCGGTGGTCTGTCTCCGTATGAGTGGATCCTGCTTGGTACGGTGGTGGCTGCGGGCTTCCTGGTGGGAAGCATCCCCAGTTACCGGGCTTACCGGTTGTCGCTCGCCGACGGTCTGTCGGTGCGGATATAGGGATTCAATCATGCGTCCAAGCCTTTTTTTATCGCTTGCCGTTCTAAGCACGATGATGCTCAACGGATGCGATCAGCTCGGTGATGAACAGGTGCAGGCTGCGTCACAGACGGCACCGGTCGCGCAACCGCAATTGCCACAATCCCCGGGCCTAGAGGAGCTTGCTCCGAATGAAGAACCCGTGACTTGGCTCAATGACACCGGGGACGTGAACGCCAAAGAGATCGATTGGGATGCGCTGATTCCCGAGGACTGGCGGCCGGAGAACCTGATGGGCGACGTCGACATCGAGAATCTCAGCGACGACGATCCACGCGCGCAACAACTCCTCGACAAGCTAAAGGCCCTGTGGGACAAGGCTCCTGTCGTGCCGGCGCTCGAGGGTCAGCGGGTCAAACTCCCGGGTTTCGTTGTGCCGCTCGAGATGGATGCGACGAAGATCGACCAGTTCCTCCTGGTGCCCTATTACGGCGCCTGTATCCATGTTCCGCCGCCACCTGCCAACCAAACTGTTCACGTCGTGACCGGTGAAGGAAAGGCATTCGAAGGTCAGCTTTTCGACGTGGTTTGGGTGACCGGCACGCTGCGCGTTGAGCGTTTGTCCAGCGATTTGGCCGAGGCCGGATATCGATTAGAGAATGTCAGTGTTGTGCCTTACGAATGAGGCAATGTTGTTTTAGCAAACCCTGGTCGTTTTCGTCGGGGACGAACCCTCGGCCCTGGCCACTATGATTCGCTCTCGTTTGGCGCTCGCCATGCACGGCCCTTTGGCGATTTCATCCTTCTGCGACATCCTGCGCTGATAATGTCTTAAGCAGCTCATATTGAAGGTCAGAACTAGTACCTTTGCTCGCCGAGCGGCGAGGCCGCCTTCTAACCCAGCCTTCCGTCTTCTGACAACAGCGCCGCAACGACATCAAGCAGCGGCTCTAACTGGCCCTCGACAACAACCCCATACCAGGTGGTCGTCAACACTGGCTTAGCCGTGGACCCGTATGTTTCTGAACGCAACGATGCGCATTAGCTCGGGAATCTTCAACAGGTGGCTTGCGCCAGGTGGCAGGAACGGTGCGCCGTCTTCGTTAAGCGGGGAGGATATGCGGAAAATCTACGAACCATCTCGCTTCAGGTACCCGTCAATCGGTTGCGTCCGCGTGTCCAGAAATCGGTTTCGGGTACAAACACTTCGGTTTTTTCGATCCGGGGCTGAATTAATATCTAAGTCAAAATCTAGAAAAGTTATATAACTAACTGTCTAAAATGGTTATTTATTGGTGCATCCAATCTAAATATTGATTAAAATAGATGGTAAATGTCATAAGTATCTACTAGAGACAATAGCAGTCGGTGACTAGCTTGTCCGCCAACTGCGGAGCACGCCCAGTCGGATGCCCCTGCATTTCAATCGGCAAGAGGAGCAATGTCACGGTGGATACCAGTCTGTTAGCCAATTTCATCGACCCGGCCATCCTGTTCTTTTTCTTCGGCGTATTTGCGGCGGCCGTTCGCTCGAATCTCGAGATTCCGACATCGATTGCGAAGTTTTTTTCGCTATACCTGCTAATCGCTATCGGATTCAAAGGCGGGGTCGCGCTCGCGGCAACCGGGTTAACCTGGCACGCGGTCGCCGGTATTGGCGCAGCGATGCTGATGGCGATCTTGGTGCCCGCGTACAGCTTCGCGATTCTGCGTGGGCGGGTCCAGGCGTTCGACGCCGCCGCCATCGCTGCAACCTATGGGTCTATCAGCGCGGTTACCTTTATTGCAGCACAGCAGTTCCTGATCCGGAATGGTATTGATTTCGGTGGGCACATGACCGTGGCTATGGTTTTGATGGAATCCCCAGCGATTATCATGGCCGTACTGCTGGCGAGTTGGGTGCGAAGCCGCGAGGCCGCCTCGGCCGCGGCGTCACCGTCGGTCGGCGCAGCGGCTGTTCAGCCGCAATCCGTCTCGCTGAAGGCAGTGTTGCACGAGGCCTTCACGGACGGCGCGCACTTACTGCTGATCGGCAGCTTGCTCATCGGTTTCATCACCGGGGAGGCGGGTAAGTCGATGATGGCACCCTTCACTGCGGAGATCTTCAAGGGAATCCTTGCCTTTTTCTTATTGGAAATGGGGCTACTGGTCGCGCGTCAGCTGCGCGAGGCACGCGGGATGCCACCCTTCCTGATCGGGTTCGCGTTAGTGATGCCGTCGATCAATGCATGCGTTGCGATCGGTTTGGCAGCCCTGCTTGGATTGAGCCAGGGGGATACCTTGTTATTGGCGGTCCTGGCTGCAAGCGGTTCGTACATCGTCGTTCCGGCCATCTGCCGATATGCGATTCCTGAGGCGAGTCCGGGGCGGTATTTCTCAATGGCGCTCGGGTTTACCTTCCCGTTCAACATTATCGTCGGAATTCCGTTCTATTTTTTCATCGTCCAGTCGATGTGGAAATGATTTCCGAAGAGAAATCTATTTGCGTCGGTCCGCAAGGGCCGCTGTTGTGAGGAGATCAGTCTATGAAGCCGATTAAACGTGTCGAGGTTATTCTGCCGAAGTTCGAATCCAGCGAACTGATCGAGGCGCTCGAGTCGAAGAAAATCAGCGACTATACGTTGATGCCTTCGGTGTCGGGGCGGGGGGATCGTGGCCGAACGTTGCCGGCGTTAGGCGACCTGGACAATAGCTACCTACTCGTTGCTTGTGAGATGGAACGGCTGGAAGACATCGTCGAAACCATCCGACCTTTTCTGCGGCGATACGGGGGCATTTGTTTGGTCTCGGACGCCCAGTGGGTACTTCACTGATGGAGGGCCAATAGTGAATTCTATGGGGCACCTTGAGTGCCCCTTGGCCACTACAGCGAACTCCCGGGCCCGCTGCGGAACCCTGACCTCCGCTGCCGGCCATGGAGAGCGAAGCGAAGGCCGGTAGTCCCCGGGAGCGATGAGGGCGCACTGTTTACCCGGAGTCGCGAAGCGGCGTAGGGAAAACAA
>JANQRK010000002.1 GCA_028284585.1 Chromatiales bacterium | reverse complement strand
GGGCTCCACGCCCGGCGCGCTGGAACCAACCAAAACAATGCGCTACCAACCCCAAGGACTCCCCTTCTGACTGAGGGCGCCTCGGGGCTCACACCACCTGAGGGGTCGGGCCGCCGTGGGCCGAATGTGGCCACACCTGATTGTAGTCGCGCCGCGAGCGCTCGATGAGGGCTGGTGAACACGTCCCTCAACGTGCTCAATCCACAAACCCGAAGTTCAGCATCGAAGTCAGCGTGCAGAGCTCGCCCGAGCACGCAACACTGCAGAGAAGCAGCGCTCGTTGCTATAGGTGACGGACATGGCAATGCGCACCAGAGGCAACTTGCATTAGATAGTTAACGGTGATACTATCTCTATTAGGGTAAATGGCTGCGCTCTTGTAGGTGGGAAAGCCTAAGTGGCCCTAAGTTGGTCCACATCTGTGTCTGTGTGGATTCGGTTCTTCATATAAAAAGTAGAGTGACATCTGTCTGTTGGCACGTCCATGGGTCGCTGAAAAGCACATCCAAGTACCCAACTAGGTAGCGAGAGGCGCTCGCCGTGCTGGAGAAATCCTTAGTGGGGAATTGACTTTGTTATACGTACCCCAACTAACCTTGTGACGGCACATTGACTGACAGTATCTGATGCCGCCGGTTTCGGCGGAGCGCCTATTGCAAAAAATCATCTGGCGGCAGACGTCGCCAAAAAAGCTAAAAGCAATGGGAGGCTTCGATGCCCAGTTCACATCAATACACAATCAATCCCACCTTGGCTCGTCCGATCGCGTTGATTGATGCACAGTTCTGGGGCAACGCATCGTTACTAGAGTGCTTTCTTCTAATTGCGGACGCGGCTGACTTTAAAAGTACTATCGAAGTTGGAGACGCCGGTGCCGACGCTACCGAAGAGGAGCTCGCCCTCCAATGGGCGATCGTACTATCCGGCGCGCAAGCTGCACAGTCTGGCACCGACGGCGACGACGTGCTTCTCGGGGACAGTGGCGTCGACATCCTCGATGGTGCGCTCGGCAACGATCTGCTCTTCGGTGGTTGCGGTGATGATATCCTCAACGGTGGGGCCGGCAACGACCTGCTGATAGGCGGTTGTGGCCGCGACATCCTACACGGCGGGCCCGGCAACGACGTTCTCCTGGGCGGTCGCGGGAACGACATTCTCGACGGCGGTTCCGGTAATGACCTACTGATCGGCGGCCGAGGCAGCGACACTCTGAATGGTGGGTCCGATAATGACCTGCTCCTTGGAGGTCGAGGTAAAGACATCCTAGATGGAGGTGCGGGTAGCGACCTATTGATCGGCGGTCGCGGCGACGACTTCGGCATATATAATGGATCGGAAAGCGTTCAATCTTGTGATTTCTACGACGGCGGCAAGGGCTTTGACACGCTTAATCTTTTGCTTACTGAACAGCAATTTAGCTCTGCGGAAGTTCAGACTGACATAGCTGCATTCGAAGAATTTCTTGCGCAGAACAGCAACCCTAGCAGTATTCTCGGACCCATCTTCAGGTTCTCGGCTTTTGATCTCAAGGCTCGAAACTGGGAAAATCTTGAGGTCACGATCATTCCCGGCGATCAGCACGTCACCTTCGACATCATGGTGATGTCCGGGGCGGCCGGTAACGACACGCCGACGCAGCAGGCGACGATCGTCGAGGAGGACGGCGGCGACAATGCCGCGACCTTCCGCATAACATTGGATGGCGACCCGCTCACCGGCAGCAACACGGCGTCGGTGACGGTCTCCATCGACCCGGCGAGCACGACGGAGAACGATGCCGGGGGCGACTTCACGGAAGCGGTGATCCAGGCCATCTGCGACGCCGCCGCACTCGCCGACACCGACTGCAGCGGCCAGACCGACACCGAAGTCACCCTGACTTGGGAGGCGGGCGATCCGACGGCGCTGGACGTGGTGCTGACGGCCGACGACGATGACCTGGCGGACAGCCGGGAAGACCTGATCTTGGCCCTCAGCGGCGCCAGCGTACTCAGCGGCACCGCCGGCCTGGTCGCCAACCAGGAAGCCGCCACCGCGACCATCGAAGACGATGACATAGCACCGGTCAACATCGACTTT
>JANQRK010000112.1 GCA_028284585.1 Chromatiales bacterium | reverse complement strand
CAAGGCGCGAGGAGAGAGGTTTAGGGAGCCTAAATGAACGACGAGCAACGCCGCGTGGCGCGTTTTGGGGCGCAACCCGAAGGGACGGGGCCGTGTTTCCGCCCAACTTTGTTGGTGCTCGCTCATGTACAGTGAGTACATCTCGCTCGCAGCGTCTCGTTGGCCGAAAAAACCGCCGCCGTCGCTGCGCCTCGCGTAGTGTGAACAGGCCCTAGGGGGATTCATGTCCCAAACCCCGCAGGTAGCTCGAATCCCGCGAGGCGTTTTGTCTATCGATATCGCCGCGACCGCCCCAATGCCAAGTCTGCATTGTCTTAATCAAGTACTACTCAGGTCTTCGAATAGCGGACCTGTAGCTCATTTCCGACAATCTCAAAGGTCGGCGCTACACCCTCTATGCTATTTGCTGTGAACCGCTCGGCAGTCAGCCCGGATAGGCTCTCGCTGGTGAGGACCCCATAGGATTTGTTGAACTCAAATCCCCCGTCTTCCTTCTTAGAAAATCTCAAGCGGGTCTGCTCTACGTGCAGGGTCACCTTCCCAGACACGGTCAATGCGGTGGTGTGTGTGCCGAGCTGAATGCCGATAACCCCGCCGCTCAGTTCAAGCATCCCGATCGTCACTCCACCCCTGCGGCTGGCGATATCCAGCTCGCCATTACCGAACAGTTGCACATGGGCCGTCCCACCCAATGCCTCACCATAGAAGACGATGCGCCCACCCTGGCCACCGTGGGTACCACCATAGGCGATCAGAGTGGCCTTGCCGGCAGTCGAGACACCCGAGAACACCGTGTAACCCCCCAGTGCTTCCGAGCCATGGCCACCGAGGTTAAAAAAAGTACCCTCGCTTGCAGTTGGCACATTGCTGCCTGCCTTACCGTTGCCATATACCGAAAACTCAGTGAAGCCAGCGGCGGCTCCCTGGGTCGCGCCCGGGTGATTCCAAAAGGTGCCATTGCCGGCGCTCGGGAAGTAGTCCGTTGGCAGGTTGATGGAGAATATGGTGTGTCCCGCGCTCGATCTGCTGTCTATCGCACTGCCATAGTTGACGAACTTACCGTTCGCGGCGGTGGGTGAACCATACTTCGCACTGAATTCCACATGCCCGCCCCCACCCAGTTCGCCTTCGCGTGCACCATAGTTGAAGTAAGCACCATGGCCCGCGGATGCACCCCGTGGTGAGATGTTTGGCGGGTTGTTGTTAAAACTCGTGACACCACCGTATGCACCCGTGGCGATTGCTGCGTAATTGAAAAAACGTCCGTGACCACCGTCCGCAACAGCATCGAAGGCTACGTCGCCACCGTTCGCCTTATTGTGGGTGCCACCCTCGTTGTTGAAGACACCACAGGCCGCACTGGAACTGCCGTAGAACTGGGTATTGCCGCCATCACCGCCAGAAACAGTTCCGCCCACATTGACGAAGGTCGCCTTGGCAGCTGTTGCGTTGTCGTGGAACACCACATTGCCGAAGGTGTCGCCGTCGTCACCCAGGCTGCCGTAGATGGTAAAACGAGCGGTTTCTGCAGTTGAGCTGTCACAGAAGGCTACCTCCCCGCCGACGGTATTGTGCTTTGGCGGAGTACCGGCACCTGTCCAGACCTTGAATATGGCTGAGCCTGCAGTCGAACTATCGCAGAAACAAATGACGCCCCCACCGTAACCCGCCTTGGTCTCAGGCCCGGCGCAATAGTACATACTGTCACCGCCCGCAGTGGCCGAGTTGATGAATTTGAGCTGCGGATCCTTGTAGCCGCTACTGGTTGCCGCGACCACAAAGCTCTGTTGTCTGTCGGAGTGGTTGGTAACGCCCCGGCCGGTGATGGTCAGGCTGGGCGTATTCGATGGGCCGAAGGTGAAGCCGTAGGCAGGCGCACCCTCAGCAAACTCGATACCCTGTACCGAGGCTCCGGCCGTTGCCGAGAATGTGAGCGCCGTCTGGGATGATTTTCCAAAGGCTGCCGTACTCGCAGGTACCTTTGGGGGGCTCCAGTTGTCCGCCGTGTTCCATTCACCGGTAGCCGGGTTTTCGTTCCAAATGGCTTTGCTCATTGACTCCTCCCGGGTTGAAAAGGGCTATTCGCTTTCTTATCGGCATGTGTTGTCGCATTGTTATATTTGTGTGTGAACTGCAGACATTGAACGAACTTGATTACGCCCCAACTGCTTGGCCTGATAGAGGGCCATGTCCGCCTCGTATATCAGGTGCTCAGCGCCATCCTTTGCCTCTGGAATCATAGTCGCAGTACCCGCACTGATGGTCACCACAGGGCCTGCTGAAGAGTGCGCATGCGCAATCGCCAGCGCCTCCACGGCGCTTCGGACCTTCTCGCCCACCTCGGCTACGCCTTTGTCGTCGGTATTGGGTAGGATGATCACGAACTCTTCGCCACCATAGCGCGCCACCATGTCGGCCGAACGCAGTAGCTGTGCCCGCACCTGTTCGGCCACCGCGACCAGGCAGTCATCGCCGGCTTGATGTCCGTAGTTGTCGTTGAAGGCCTTGAAGTGGTCCACATCGAGCATAATCGCAGAGAGGGGCGCCCTTTCCCGCCGCAGCCGCGCCCATACCTCCATTAGGTAGGCATCACCGCGGCGCCGATTGGCAACACCAGTCAAGCCATCGCGATCCGCCAGGCGTTGCAGTTCTCGGTTGAGTTGCTCCAGGCGCTCGGTACGCTCGGTCACCTTGTCTTCCAGGGTGCGGGAGTAGTCTTGCACCTGTTCGTAGAGTCTTGCATTCTCGATGGCAACCGATGCCTGGGCGGCCAAGAGGCGGATCACCTCCACCCGGTCTTCGGTAAAGACGCCACCGGCCAGGTTGTTTTCCATATACAGGGCGCCTTCAAAGCGCTCCCGCCGGATCGGCACACAGAACACAGAGATGGGACGGGAGTTGCGTATGTAAGGGTCCTGAGTGAATGGCCCCTCGCGGGCCGCGTCATGGAGCACGACGGCGTCACCGCTGTGCAGCACTTGGCTAATCAGCGCCACTGGAAGCGGGAACCTCGCTCCGTCGGGGGCCGGTACCAGAGACAGACCGAGCGAGCGATCCGCGGGCAGCCCATGGAGCGGAAGCCTGGCCGCCTCCACCGCCAAGTGTCCCTCACGCCGGACCACCAGGCAGCCCCATTGACCGCCGGCGTTCTCCAGTAGGATATCGATGGTGGTCTTTAGCAATCGATCCAGGACGATTTCGCCGGAGATGCCCCGCGATGCCTTCATCACTGAGGCCAGATCCAAATCACCCGGCTCGCCCTGTCTGTTCGACCCGCTGATGGCAGCCACCAGTTCGTGCAATACCGGGAACTCTTGTTCCAACAGGGCCAGCTTGCGGTGTGCGCCCCAGCGGTCATAGACACGGTGGGCACCACGCAGGTAGCCCTCGGCAGACCTTCTCCGACCCTGGGCCAAGAGATGCCTTGCGGCACGTTCGAAGGCGGTGGCCTCGTCTCTCAGAAAGCCACTTGCCCGTGCGGCATCAATGGCCGCGTCGTAGCGTTCGAGCGCCGCTTCGTGCCGACCGTCCAGTCGTTCCAGTTCTGCCTCCATCAAGTACTGCAGATGGCGAAAGTTCTCTGGGCAGTTATCGGCCCAGCGCGTCATCCGCGCGAGATCACGCTCCATGCGGTCACGCGTCTTGACCTGCTCGTCGGCGTTCAACTTGGGATAGTGGGTGGCCAGGGTCAGATACGCGACAATGTAAAAGCGCACCAACTGGGGCAGCGACATGGCCGACTTGATCAGCCCGTCCTGGGCACGCACGTGTTCTAGCGCCTTGTCGTACTCTCCGTAGAGCTGACAGATCTCGGCACTGTAGATGTGATAGTTGGCGATCCCGGTCATAAAGCCGCGCTGGCGCATACCCGCCAGACACTGTGCTTCGTCGAAGGCCCCGTCATTCAAGGTGAGCGGCCCGTCGGTCAGACCGAGCAAATTGCGCTGTAGCTGCAGAAACAGGGTGCCGGAATCCAGCGAGTCTTGATAGGCGCACTCGCGAACGATTTCCAAGTTTTCGGCGTGCTGGCGGTGTGCCGTTTCCAGATCCAGGCTCGGATCCCAAATCACGCAATCTTGGGCGCTATAGGCCAGATAGAGCAGATCGCCCGATTGATTCCCGGCCTCGATCCCTTTACGAAACCAGGGCGTCAGGCTCGACCAGTGTTTACTCCAATGATGGATGAACATCGCATAGACATAGATTACCCGGGCCCTCAGGGCGAGGTCGTCAAGTCGCTCGCTGATCGCCAAGCCGACTGTGCCGTATTGATAGCCGACTGCCGGTTCATTCAGCTCTCCACACAGCAGCATTCCATAACCTGTGTAGGCAAAGGCGGACTCCGGGCAGTTACCATGACGCAGCGAGAGATTGACCGCCTTGAGCACCAAATAGGGAAACAGGTTGCCACTACCGGATAGAAAGGCGGCCGGAAAAATCTCCATCAGCACCCGCATCGCAAGCAGCGTCGCTTGGTCTTCCACCAACGGAGCATTCACCAAATCCGTGATCTGGCGTTGACCAAGGTTTATCTCGACCAGGCGTCGCTCCTCTGCTATCTCGGCCTCGCCGGGACAATCTGTGAACTCCAACCCCAATAGCGCCAGCCCCTCGATGGCGGAGAGGATGGACTCTTCCATACGCCCCAAGGTGGCGTACTGACGGGTGCGGGTGGACAGGATATCGCTGCGTTCGATATTCGACTCGGCGTGCTCAAGCAACAGCTCGATCCAGCGATCCGCCTCCTCTACTCGCCCGGTAAGATAGGCACATTGCTGAGTCTCCACCGCCAACGCCCGCATCAACTCAGGTGTCTCTCGCCAGGGATCTGTCGGCAGCAGCTCTGCCGCCACCTGCAGATAGTGGAGTGCCGCCCCATAAGCCGCAGATTGTTTGGCGCGCACACCCGCGCTCAAATTCAGCGCCGCAAGGCGCAGCCGCTCATCCGCAGACTCGATGAGCGTGCGGCCTTCGTTGAGATGACCAGCAATATCGATAACGCGCGCACCCAGCACCGCATCGCCAGCATGCTGCAGCATCATCCTGCCCACCGAGAGGTGCACTTGCTTTAACTGCTGAACATCGATCAAGGCGTAGGCCGCCTGTCGAACGCGGTCATGTTGGAACTTGTAGATGGGGTTGAGAACCTGCACCTCGGCATCCTCACCTACCAGCCGGTAGTCGCTGTCCAGGGGGAGCACGGTATGCTGTTTCAGCGCCGGCAACAGCGCAGCGGCGGTCTCGGCCACAGGGCGTTGGTAGATTGCCGCAAGGGTATGCAAGTCGAAGGTCCCGCCGATACAGGCCGCCAACTGCAAAACCTGTTGGACCTCCGGTTGCAGTTGGCGCAGGTTCTCCACCATGAACTCCACGACATCGCTGCTAACATCGGACCAGCGCGCGGCGTTCAGATCCCAGTCCCATCGTCCGCTGGCCGGATCCGGCGTGATCGCCCCCTCTTTATGAAGCTGTCTTAGCAGTTCGTGGGTGAAGAAGGGATTGCCCTGGGCCTTGTCGTAGAGCATATCGCTAAGGGCCCGTGTCTCGTCGGGCTCGCAGAGCAATGCATCGGCTACCAAGCGCGCCACCGACTCCCGGTCCAATGCCCCGAGTGGCAATTGACGGATGTTCTTGCGCGGCTTCAAATCGTCGAGCAGCAGGCGCAGCGGATGCCCAGCCCCCACTTCGCTACTACGGTAAGCACCGATCAGCAAAAGGTGACTCGACTCCCTGGAGGTCACTAGGTTACGCAACAGCTCCAGGGTTGGCGCATTACTCCACTGCAGGTCGTCGAGGAACAGGACCACCGGATGGCCTTCGGCGGCGAATACCTTGAGAAACGCTGTCAGGACAATGTGTAAGCGATTGCGCGCCTCGGCCGGTGGTAGTTCGGCCACTTCCGGTTGGGGGCCGATGATCAGCTCCAGTTCGGGTACCAGGTCGACCACCAGGCGCGCATTGGGTGCCAGGGCGTTTTGCAACTGTTGGCGCCAGATCGCCAACTTGGCCTCCGACTCTGACAAGACCTGCTGAGCCAGACCACGGAAGCTGGCAGCCAGAGCGGCATATACCTCGCCCTGATGAAACTGATCGAACTTGCCCTGGACCAGAAATCCGCGCTCGCGCACCAGGGGGCGGTCGAGCTCATTGACCAGGGCCGATTTGCCCACCCCTGCAGGGCCATGCACCAGGCAGAACTCGGTATGCCCTGCCACTGCTGCCTCGAAGAGCTCGAGTAGCTCCTCGAGCTCGCGCTCTCGGCCATAGAGCTTTTGCGGTACCAGGAATTTCTGCACCACATCTTTCTTGCCCAGTTCAAAGGGCTCGACCGGGCGGCCCGCATTCAGCCGATCGGCGCAATGGGCCAGATCATGCATCAAGCCTTCGGCACTTTGATAGCGTGCCTCGGGACACTTGGACAGCAGCTTGAGGACGATGGCCGATAGCGCCTCGGGCACCTCGGGTGAAATCTCATGCGGCGCCGGCGGCAAACGGCTGATATGGCTATACACCCATTCCAGCAGATTGTCTGCCTGGAAGGGTCGTTGGCCAGTCAACAACTCGAACAGCACGACGCCGAGCGAATAGTAGTCTGAGCGATAGTCCAGGTCGCGATTCATGCGCCCGGTCTGCTCTGGCGATATGTAGGGCAAGGGGCCCTCTAGGCGGCGCGACATCTGTACTGCTTGCCGTTCCTGGTCCAACTCAGAGGCGATGCCGAAACCGGCCAAGGCAATCGTGCCGTTGTCGGGGTCGAGCAACACCTCATCCGGGGTCAATGCCTTGTGGACAATATCGCGGGCGTGGATCGCCCCCAGGATCCGGGCCAGGTGCAGGGCGATGTCGAGCAACTCGACCGGAGGCAAACCATTGCTGCCAGATTGTGCGAGATAGCGTTTGAGGGAGCTCTCATACAGCTCACCCACCAATGCCAAGTTGCCACTGCCATGGGGCACTACGGCGTACACCTTGCGCACGCCATCCACGTCGGCTAGACGCTGTGCGATGCTGCCCTCGCGGCGAATGATGGCCACCTGATAGCGGTCGGGGTACTCGGTGTCTAGGGTCTCTATCGCCACGGTCACCACGGCATCGTCGGCCAGGCGCACGGCCCGATACACCACGCGCTGGTCAGACCGGTACAGCACCGGACCGATCTCGTAACCAGCGAGTTGCAGATCAGACCCTTCCACCTTCCCTCGCCATCGGCCGGCGCCTCAAACGTCAAACAGGCGCTTGAAGGTGGCGCAGTAGTCTTCGTGCGCTGTATCGCGCAAGGGCTCGCCATGGCCGCACAAGGCATGCTTGAACTGCAAGCGCTTGAGGCGGACGAAGTCATCTGCCGCGGGTGCCGCGGCCTGGAGCCACACCGGGCCGAGATTGGCCGGCGTGAAGAAACCCATTTCTTGCATCAACTCCCGCGAGGAGTCAGAGAAAAACTCGTCTGGGGCCAGCCAGTTTTGTAAGGCATCGCAGGCGATGAGAATACCGCCCGCTCGGTCGAGCCGCAGAATACCCTCGGGGATCTGGGTCGTGTTGAACTCGAACACCGACGCATCCGAGATAGGTAGCCCGGCATCTGAAGACAGGCTGTGCGTCGCTTCCAGGCCGGTCTCGTGCTCCATACCAGGCATGGCCCAGTATTCCGCACTGTAGCGATCAACATAGAAGGGGTCATCGCGCCCGTGCAGGGCGCCGAGGCGGACCACGTCGGTGACCGTGCCGAGTTCATCCAGCTGGGCCAAGCCCTGTTCAGTCAGTCGCACACTATTGACGATGATCAAACGGTTATCGTCTCGCACCAAGGTCATATTACGGCTGAATTCCCAGTCCACCCCCTGGATCACGGCCTGCATGGCGCCGCTGACCAAATAGACATCTGGAAAGACCTGCTCGATGGCACCGTGGGGTAACGCCGGTTGAAACTGATCCATCGCCCTGCGGTTCACCCCTGGTCGTGATTGTCATAACTGAATCGGCCGACATAGCGATATTCTTTGGCATATTCACTCAGATAGCCCTTGAGGTAGCGCAGCTGGGCCTCATTGAGGCGTCTGCGCTTTATGTCTTCCATTGACTCCTTGCCGTCGCTAGTGTCCAGCCGCTTGAGATGGAACAGGGTCATATCACGTCCACCAAAGAAGCGCTTCAGATAATTGTGCAGGGGTCGCGCCTCAGACATGTCGAATACCGCTCCATAGAGCCCAGTATAGAACGGGTATCTCGCCAAGGAATTTGCATCAAAAAGCGGAAAATCACCCTGCGGTGGAACAAACGGTGGACAGTCTTCGGGTTGATGGACCGGGTGGGCTTGCAAATCCCGAACATAGTCGGGCTCGAGACCGGCCGCTCGGGCACCTGCAACCAGGATATTGAGATAGCGCTGACTCGGCAGGCAATGGTCATCGATAAACTCCGGCATACCGACGTAGGCGAGTGCCTGGACCTGTCCTTGGTCGGTTTGTACAGCCACGTCGATCCGATCGTAGCCATAACCATAGGCCTCCACCGCATCCAAGGACACCAGCGCTTCATCCGGGCAATCGTAGAGCACGCCGAGCACCCGGCTGCCGGCCTTACGACAAGGCTCTATGTTGCCTACCCCGCCTTCATGGCGGAAAAAGTGCTGCACATTGAAGCACAGACGCCAACCATGCAAGACAGCGCGTCGCGAGGCGATGGGCTCGACACCCTTGGCCCGCAGCGAGATTATGTTCATGTTCGAGCCGAAGCCGAAATAGCGAAACATGTCGTTATCAACTGCCGTCTAACGCAAACCGCCACTTGTCAATTCTGTACCTATCGCCTTTGGCCCACCGAACTCTAAATCGGCAACTAAGATAATAGAGGCCATCCCAAACTAAAGCCCGACAAAACCCGCATTGCAACTGGGCTGGCCAGGAGATTTCGGTCCGATGATGGAACCCAAGAACCAACAGGGAAAAGCGGTGGATTGGTGGTTTATCTATAAGACGCCAGATCGCACGGGAACAGCCAACAACAAAGGCTTTGATTTCTTTTATTTCGACCCGGATTCTCGGGGCTTAGGGCTATCGCCGGTGGGCCTTGATCAGGATAACCAAGCCCTGGCCTATACCTTGAAAGGAATATTCGGCGCACCGGACAGCGCGGGCTATATCGCTTACAACGACGAACACGTGGACAAGGAGAAAAACAAGTCCGAGAAGGGCCATTGCAAAGGGGTCTTGGTCTTCGACAAACCAAGTGACTCAGCGCTCTTACTACTCCATTCCACCCCCCGTTTCCCCGCGAACAGAGAAGTCTCAATCCCCGAGGATGAGAGGATCTACGGGCAGACATTTATCTGTTTATCGCTTGCCAACTATCAAATGGCCAACCAGATTGCTCGACAGATGTTGTGCCAACAAAATCCACAAATATTGACCGAGAGCACGCGAATCCCCAAAAACCTCGGAGATGACGAACCACTTTCATTGTTGTTTCATGGCACCGCGATCAATGAATCGCGGCAACCCTCTAGCCTGAGCCTGCACTCCAAGGGAGGTAAACCCTTTCGGCTCATCGCCAAGAGTAGAAAATGGGGAGAGGACTTTTGGCTGGATTTGGTCTCACCAGAGTTGCAGTCTGACCTGGTGGTGGAGACCTGGAGACGGGGCAAGGTCACCCCACTGCAAGACGGCACATCCGATACCTTCGATGAAGATGTACTCAGGCTGGACTTCAAAGCCACCAGCACCTTGAGCTACCAGTGGCCCTACACCAAGGACCACGCCAAGTGGGCGGTTGCACTGAAAAACCCTACCAACTCGGCACCCTGGGTGTGTGTCGCCGACCTTAACCGAATGGTCTCTCAGGAGAAACGTGGCGGCGGTAGTCTGTGCTTCCAGGAAGAGCGCTTGTGGCAAGCGCTGAAGGCCGCGGAAGAAAAGCTACACCAATTGGCTCAGGCCACCCCGTCCTAGCAGACGATCACAACAGCATCTGAGGTTTATCCGTCTTCCTTCGGATAAGATTTGTCGTATGGCGGCATCAGGCTCGGAGCATCCTTTCTAGCCTGAGCGGCCTGCAAGACGGTCTCGAACGTAGGCGCATGCTCCATTCGATCGCCGAGGCCCCAAAGGGGTTTGGGTATGCCAAACCAGTTCAGTAAGGTAGCTGCGAAGGATGTCGAGTCGAAGGGTACGTCCCCAGCCGCCCTGACTACCGAGTGCGCTTTGATCCAGGGCGACACCAAGATGGCGGGAACCCTCGGGCCCATCAGGTCATAGGCGAACCCATTGTTCATGTCGTTGGGCCAGGGCTTCTTGGCATAGGGCGGTGCGACATGGTCGTAGATGCCGTTGTTTTTGTCGAAGGTCACGACCAGCAGCGTCTGCTCCCAACCCGGGCCAGCTTTCACCGCCTCGTAGATTTCATTGAGCATCCTTTCGGCAGGTACCATGCTCGCACCCGGGTGATAAGAGGTGGCACCCGTGGGTGCGATCCAACCCGGTTCGATGAAGCTGAAGGCCGGCAGGTTGCCGTTATGCGCATCCATTTTGAATCGGTCGAGATCGGCGAGGAACTGGGTCGGGTCCTTGTCTACCGCGGGGATCTGGCCTTTGAGGTAGAGCTGGTAGGTAAAGATACTCCCTTCCCAGGTCACGGCATTGTAGATCCTCCAATCGGTAATGCCTTGGCTCCATAGGACCTTCCAGACCGATTGACGATGCGGCGTGTATGGCCAGTATTTGTAGGCATTGCCGCCTTCCCAGGTTCCCAGCTTGTTAAAGGCCGATCCGGTAACCGCGAACGCCCGATTCACATCTGTGCCACCGGGCATGGAGCAAAACCAACGGTCGGAAACGCCGAAGCCTTTGGCCAGGCCGTTTAGTATCGGCAGCTGCTCCGGGCTGAAGGTCTCCATCACCTGAGGATTGGCATTGTTGAGGATGAACCCGGCCATGTCTGGCCTTTCCCGCACCCAATATCCTGGGGGCTGGGCAAACATCTGCTGTAGGTTGTCGGTGGTGTTGTGGAAGGGGTCTTGATCGAGGGCCTTCAGGTCCCAGTCGTCACTCAGCTTTCCGTCCTTGAACTTGCTGACGTGGACCTTCTTATCGCCATCGAGGTTGAAATAGTCGGTACTCGCACCGTCAAAGGGCGCTTGAGTGCCGATGTAGTGACACGCCTCATCCCCGTTTTCATAGAGCCAACCACAGACATTGTCAAATGAGCGACTCTCGACCATGTAATAGACCACATGCCTGATCTTGGAGCGCATGAAGTCGAGGGTGCCCGGGGTATCGGCCCACTGGGCTCGAATGGGCGCCTTGGGTTGGTAACCGGTCAGTTGCGCGCCCTGCCCGATGTCCGCGGGCAATCTGCCTTCCCTGACCGGACCGACCAGCACGGCTTCGCAATCGGGGTCGAACGCCCAGAGCCGATAGCGAAGGTCGTCAGGGTGCCAGCTCAGCACATGGCGCCCTAGCGCGATCAATTCTTCCTGCTCATCGAGCTGCTCCCAGCTACCCTCCTGGACCGCTGGAAGTGACAGCGGCACTTGCAACTGGGGATCGAAACTCCAGAGTCGGAAGTGCTTCCGATCCGGTAGTCGATCCAGGACATAGTTACCGATCGGGATCAGGGTGTGGCCCTGCTTGATGAGCGGGAAACCGCCCTGCCCGGTATAAGGATGAGGGACGGGGTCTGCCTGGCCAGGCGCATTCGGCTGCGGATCGAAATTCCAGAGTTCAAAGGTCCCGCGACCCTTTGCCGGGATCATGCTCAAGACGAAGCTGGCCATGGGAATTAGATCCAGGTGCCGATCTTCATCGGGGTCGCTACTGTAGTAATCCCGGTAGCCCCAAAACTTTTTCTTTTCCCAGGTGCCGCTCTGAACGACCTGGCCGTTCAACGGATCGACAGACTCAGGATCGAACGCCAAGAGTTTGTACTGATAAGTGGCCTTGCCCTCGTGTTCACGACGTGGGCTCCACTGCAGAAGATACCCGCCCACTTGGGCCATTCGGTATTCGTGGTCGAAGGAGGCATCGGCGCTCAACGGCACTGGGGTGAAAAGCGTTTCAGATCCAGCATCCACCCGGTAGAGGCGATAGGCATCATCCTGCCTACTCCTGCAAATCAAGAAATCGTAAGGAGATGCCTTTTCATTATTCTTCATCATCGAATCCTCCGCTCGATCGCTCGAGGTTTTAGAAAATGACGCCCCTAGACTTCCAACTTTTTTAGAGGCTTTCTCGCCGTTCTTCGAAAATTTCGTGGGCCTCCCGCACCTCGGTCAGGCCGTGCATGATCTCGGGAATAGCCTTGGCGATCTGAATAATGCTGAACACCAGTATCCCGTGAGGCACCCCCAACGTGGCCTGGTCCAGGGTCGTGAAGGTTTCGTACGCGGAGGTGATGAGAAGGATAAGCCCGCTCAGTAGATTAAGGTACGGACTTTCAGTGATCTTCCTCAACATTTGACCGCCTCGAGGACTCCATCTGCCCACTGCTTTTTGTCACGTCAACTAGACGATATTCGGCGACAACGGATAACTCTTTAGTTCCTTCCAGAATCGAGGACATTCGTGCATGCTGTTGCCATCGCCCGAGTCACCGGACAACAGGGGACCCGTGTACCGAAGCTGCGAGCCAGAAAGCGCCCAGATTTCGAATGGCCGACGGAGGCGACGATCGCACTGCGGATGAGCAGTCCTGTGTCGGACAACCGGCGCCGGTAATTTTGGTCTTTGGGTGACATGAGACAGTGATAAAGCGCGGCCATCATTCTGAGGTACCAAGAGCCTGCGATCCGGTGGATCAACGAGGCGGATCCCCACAACGATGATCCAGGGATCACGCTAGACGACGTTAATGAAGAGCGCACGGTCTATCTGATCGGCGACGAAGACGCCGACACCCCGCAGGCCGCCGTCGCTGCTTCTCAATTAGTGTGAACAAACCCTAGCAACCGCACCCTGAAGGTCTTTCGGGAGTGGCTCGAGGTCGAGTGCCACACGGTAATGATAGATACCCTGGGCGATACCATCTGCGAGGACGGCATGTGATACAGGGTTCTGGCCGACAGATTGCTGAGGGCGAATCCGGCGATCGGCGCTTCACCGCGCTATGGCTTCGCTCGGTGCGGACTGCACACCACTCCCGCAATTGGCTCCAAGCCTTCCATTTAGCCCAAAGAACCCCGAGACCGTTGATCCGTCAAGGCTTTGGCGAGACATGGCTTGGGAACGCAACCAGCAACCAAGCTAAATGATGCTGAAGCGCTCGCCACGACAACCCACCCAGTTCCTCTTAAACTTACGAAACCTTCGGGCCGGAGGGCATTCATCTTGCCCTCATGCCCTTGACTCAGCAACCAGGCCGCTCATTGCGGCACCAAGAGCTCACGCCATCATGTTGTTAAGCGATTACTACAGCATCGACTCCGCCGGCCTCAGGATCAGCGCGGATCATGCCAGCCACTTTGCCAAGACCATCGCGGGTGACTTTAATCCGCTTCACGATCCGGACAATAGACGGTTCTGTGTTCCCGGCGACCTGCTGTTCACTGCGTTGTTGCAGCACTACGGCGTCAGCCAACGTATGCAGTTTCGTTTTTCCGGCATGGTCGGCACAGGCGTGACTCTGCGCTTGGAGGATTCCCCAGATGATGCCTACGAACTGCGCGATGCTGCCGGAAAAACCTATCTGCATGTCGATCGCAGTGGTGATTTCACCCATGACAGTCATCTGATCGAGCGACTGGCCCGCAGCTATGTCGCTTTTTCCGGTCAAAACTTTCCGCATATTCTGGTGCCGCTCATGCAAGATCAGGGCGTGATGATCAACACCGGACGTCCGATGGTCATCTACGAAAGCATGGCTTTTGAACTCGAACACATGAATATCCAGAACGTTGAACTGCGCTTGACCGACAGCCGGTTGGAAGTCGATGGCAAACGCGGCGATGTACGCCTGACATTCGAGTTTTTCTGTGATGATAGCGTGGTCGGAACCGGCTGCAAGCGCCTTCTGCTCAGTGGCTTGCGTCCCTACGAACAGAATGCCATGGATGTGCTGGTGAACGCCTACACGTCAAGACGCGACGACTATCAGAAAAATGGTTCAGGTTGACATCAGGGAAACGCAGCGGGTGAAGTGACCTCACGGCAAAAAAATGAACCATCAAACAAAAAGGTCCACGATTTCTCGTGGGCCTTTGATTTTTGGTGGTCGCACAGGGATCGAACCTGCGACCAATTGATTAAATGGGGCCAGAGGAATCGGTAACCAACTGTTTTCATGAACTACCCGGCAGGATGCTCGTAGCGAATTTGCAGCACTGTACAGGACGATGCAGGACTGATCCCGGCAAAAGTTCAGCACGAATATGAGGCCGGTTATTTTCCGGGGGGACTAAAAAAGTCCGTCACACAAGTGCCCTGCAAGTCGCTGATTTTCCATGACCGCGGCTTCAAACGAAAATCCGTCACGATTCACCAAGCCTCAAACATCCGCGAAGCGACAAATGTCCGCAACGGACAGCCCCCTGCCATAGGTGGCTGATAAGCACATCAGCTGGTTGATTTTCACCGCAGTTGGTTGTCAATGCCTGCGCTGGTGACCGTGATTTGGCACAAAGCACGTGACCCAGGTCGTCGTTCATCGCATGGCACGCCACCCGCTAGGTCTCTGACGCAATGTCGCCCAAACGGCGACTTCCATCATTTCGGAAACGCAGAGGAGGACGGAAATCATGTCCCGCAAATTCAGCAAAACTGTGCTCGCGTGTGCGATCGCTATAAGCGCCGCCACCGCAATGGCCGCCAACCCGCAGTCTGAGTCGGCCGGCTCAGAACAAACCGGCATGGATTACAATGCCGCCACACCGACTGAACAAGCGACTGGTACGCCAAGCAGCAGCTCGGACCACACGGGGTCCACGGACTCGCTGCGGGATGGTCAAGGCAACGCCCAAACCCCTTCCGAGCACCCTTTTAGGACACCTTCTAGCTTCGGTCAGGTCGATCGCAACGGCGACGGTTACATCAGTCGTGACGAGGTCGGGGACGACCGCACGCTGCAAGACCGCTGGGATACGATCGATAAGAACAATGACCAGCGCATCGACCGCTCCGAGTTCAGTGCACTCGAAAACCGGTCGGGCGGCTAATCAGAGCGCGTTGTTGATGGGCGAAATCGGAATCACCTCCGTGTTTCCCAACCGCCGGTTGCCGGCGTTTTTTTTTGCCTGACAATCTTTTGATGTGATGCCTAGGCGGAGCAACTTGTTCGACAGGATTCGAAACCCGTCGGCCGTTGTTTAGCGGTTGTCGACCGACGTTTCCCGATCATCTTGCTGCTCCGTCAACATCAGATTTTCAAGACTATGGCGTAGCAAATCCTCGGGATGGGTCGTGAGATAGGCTCTGGACAAGGGCTTTCGCGTGTCTACCGCACGCAGTGTAAAGGTGAACACGCTACCCTCTGCGCCGGTGCTTTGCATCTCGATCGTTCCGCCCCGCTCCGCCACCAAGGTCTGGCTAATCGCTAATCCGAGCCCAGTACCTTGCGCGACCGACGGGTGCGCCCGAAAACGCCTTTGAAAGATATTGGTCTGGAACTCATCCGGGATGCCACGGCCGTTGTCCGCGACCGAGAACCGGGCAAACGGTGTCTCCTCCAGCTCGATCAGCTCGACACTCACCCGCACCCAGCGATCGGCCTTCGCCGGGTCGGCATACTTAATGCCATTGCTGACCAAATTGACCAGCACCAGCTGCGCGACCACGCCCTCGATGGCGGCCGAGTCCGAGATATCCGGAAGCTCCAGGCTCACTTCGTTCTCTTGCGCCACATGTGTCATCTCCTGACGGACAGCATTGATCGTCTCGGCAAGATCCTGCATACGACTCTCACCACGCGCCGATTCGGTCGCCGCGAGGACATGGATATTGTCCAGCAGGCCGGTCGCGCGTCTCACCGCCGCGTTCACCACATCCAGCTGGGCGGCATGCGCCCTGCGGTCACTGAGCACCTCCTCGTCCTGTAGCGTATTCAGAGATAACAGAATCGCCTGCAGGGGTGAGCGCAGCTCGTGCGCGACGGTGCGCCCGAATTCCGACAGTTGCTTCGCCAACGTCCGGGAGCGCATCTGTTCGGTTTCGCGGTATGCGCCGCCGGCGACAAACACAATGGCACGCAGGCCTGTCGACAAGCGACCAAACACCGTCAACACGTCTTCCAGCGGCCACTCTTTCCCATCTAAGACGTCGTGCTGGATCGTCGCCTGCACCTGCTGCGCCAAATATGTCGAATTTGGCGAGCAGCTCGCGCAGACCATAGCCCTGGTCGCGCCGGATCTGGCCGTGCAGACGCAGATGGCCCAGCATCTCTTCACGCAGCGCAAAGCTCGGCGTCCGAACGAACTTGGCCAGACTGAGCAACACCGGGGGTATGTGGTTACGAATGGCCCAGCGCGGCAGCGCCTGTACTACCGGGTGGTCGATCTGACCGAGGATCCAGTCGATCCAATCCTGGACCAGTTCCTCCGCGCGTTCTTCGAGCCGCCGCGCAACAAAGTCTTCGAGTGATTCGTTTGACACGGCCATCGGCGGATCCCCCAGCAAGAAACTGCGGCGATCGGAAATCGGGCCGGCACAGGCTCAGGCAGTATGAGATCAGCGGCGATGGCACGCAACCGGTGGCGCATTTAGGCCTCGTCTGCGGGCAGATTATCGGCGACATAGGCACCGCGTTGGCCCATAGGCTGCTCGCCTCCCTGCGTCGTGTCGACTGCGGTCTGGCGCTCCATCTCGGCATTCACCACGGCGCCCAGTAGCACGATGAGCGCAGAAAGAAACAGCCACATCAAGAGCACCACCACCGCCCCTACTGAACCATAGGTCGCGTTGTACGAGCCAAAGTTGGCAACATAAAAAGAGAACAATGACGACGCCGTGAGCCACAGGGTCAAGGCCAGCGCCGAGCCCCAAGTAACCCATTGCCAGCGCGCATTGCGCCGGCACGGACCGAAGCGATAGATCACGGCAAGTGCGCCCAGCACCACGGGCACGGCCACTATGCTGCCGATCGCGACCACGGCAAGGACAACAACGAAGGCGGTCGCAGCCAATGCCACCAGGCTGAGGTGAATGAACCCTCGTTCCTCCGCTTCGTCGTAGGCGATATTCAAGGCTGAGATCAGTGACTTGGTTCCCTTGGTCGCGCTCCACAGGGCCAAGGCGATCGCACTCGCCAGTCCAATGCCCAGTGCCTCGGAGGGGCGCGCGGCCATATCGCGCATCTGTTGCGAGATCATCGCCGAGACATCGGCAGGTAGAAAACCGGCGAGCCCCACGAACTGGCGGTCGACGTCCGCCGGATCGGCAACCAGCCCATAGATAGAGATCAGAGCACCAATGGCGGGAAACAGCGCGAGCAATCCGTAAAAGGCGACGCCGGCGGCGACCAGTGTCATGTTGCTCTGCCCTATCTTGCGGATGACGCGTTGCGTGACCTTGATCCAGCCACGGCGCGGGATCTCGGCCGGTGAGTCCGCCGAACGGCCGAGATCGCGCGGTGCCTCCGAGTCTGAGCGTGTGTCATTCGGGCTCATGGCGATCTCCTCAATCTCCGGTCACATGGTTGTAGGTAGGCATCCAGACACCCCTCTGCAATACGGGCAATGATGCGAGCGACCTGTGGTGGCTGCAGACCCCATGTAATTCTTTCTCAAAGTATCGGCGAGCCCAGTCGAGCCAAGGATGCCTTCATTCGGTCGGGAACCGACAGTCGGGTATCGTCGAGCCGTATCTCCGTTGCCTGTTCAAGATCATCCAAGAAAATGCTCTCCAGGGTCTCGGCCAGTCGCTGGTCGCGTGCGACCAGCGCGACTTCGTCATTGAGCTTCATCGAGCGATTGTCGAAGTTGAAGGTACCGATGGTGACCAGGCAGGAATCTGCGACAAAGGTCCTGGCATGCATCATGGCCGGCCGATATTCGAAGATGCGCACCCCCGCCTTGATCAGTTCGGCATAAAGCGCACGCGAAGCGTGCCATGCAGCCGGTTGATTGGTATTTGCACCTGGCGTCAATACCCGGACATCGACACCGCGGTCCGCCGCATTCATCAACAGCCTGCACAGATCACGCGTCGGCACGAAGTAGGCATTGGTCACAAAGATACGCTGCCGGGCCGACGCGATCGCGAGAAAGAAGAAGCGTTCCGCGTCGGTCGCACCGAGCGACGGATGGCAGGTGATTATGCCCGCCGCCTGTGGCTGCGACATGCGCGGTGCTTCTTCCGGCGGTATCACAGTGTCACCCATCAATAGATCTCCCGTCGCCTCTGCCCAATTGGTCGAAAACGCAATGAACAGATCGGTCACGACCGGACCCGTCACACGGGCATTGGTGTCTCGCCATTGGCCAAGATGACAACCATCACCCAGCCATTGGTCGGCAATGCCGAAACCGCCGGTGAAACCAACCCGGCCGTCGATTACAACCGCGCGCATGTGCAGCCGCTGCTGGTACTTGTACAGGGTCCGCCAACTCAGTGGACGATAGACCGCCACACTGGCACCCGCGGCCTGCAGGCGGCGGTAGTCATTGCCCAGCGAGCGGGCGCCGAAGGCATCCAATAGGACATAGACCTGCACGCCCGCCTGCGACCGCTCACTGAGCACTTGCAACAATCTCCTCGCGACCTCTCCCGGGCGCATCACGAAGACATGCAGACAAATTACTTTTCGCGCCGCGCCCAAGTCTTGCCATAGCCGCGCGAAGGTCTCGTCGCCATTGAGCCAGACCTGGATTTCGTTGCCGCCGGTCAGACGTGTGCCGGTCATCAAGCTGAGGTGCTTTTGAAAGGCGGCACTGCGTGCATCAGGTAGCTGGGTCTGGTCGCCGAGCACCCGTATCCTGCGAATCGAGGTGCCGCGGGTGAAGTAAGAGACCAAGATCAGGAGGAGGAAGGCCAGAAATAGGCTGCAGATTAGGGCCATCTGTGGATCTTTCTTATTACATGGATCGAACACAACGAAACGCAAGGCCGCGACGTCTCAGACCGATTGTGAGGCTTCCGGCTGCGTGCTCAGGCCATACTTCTTGATGCGATACCGCAGCGTCTCGCGTGTCGTACCCAATGCACGCGCCGTGGCCATCACATTGAACCTGCTGCGCGCCAAAGCCGTCTGGATGATGTAGCGATCCATGGATTCGAGATCCATTGAACCGTCCAGCGGAATGATGACCCGATCGCCATCGACTTCCGCACCCCCGATACCAAGACTGGACTGGTCCAGCTGCAACCAGCGCTCCTCGAGCTCCTCGCCTTCTGATAGGAGCACCGCACGCTCGATGACATTACGCAACTCGCGGATATTGCCTGGCCAGCGGTAGCCGGCCAACAGCCGATAGACTTGCTCACTGCAGCGCCGGAGGCGTGTATTGGCCCTCGCATTGAATTCGTTCATGAAGACCGGCACCAGTTGCCTCAAATCTTCCAGGCGGTCTCGTAACGGTGGCAGTGACACCTGGAACACACTCAGCCGGTGATACAGATCGCTGCGAAACCGTCTTTCGCGCACCTGCCGCTCGAGCTGTCGGTTGCTCGCAGCGATGATGCTGACATCCACATCGAACGTCTTTTCACCACCCAGGCGTCGCACCTGGCGGTCTTCGATAGCGGTGAGTAACTTTGCCTGCAGATCGAGTTCCATCTCGCCGATCTCGTCGAGGAACAAGGTACCCCCATTGGCTTGCTCCAGATAGCCACGGTGTCGGCCCTTGGCACCGGTGAATGCCCCCGCCTCATGACCGAACAACTCCGATTCAAGCAGGTCGCGCGGCAGCGCGGCACAATTGATCTCCACCAAGGGGCCCTCGGCACGCGGGCCCGAGTGATGCAGTATCCTCGCCGTCAGGCCCTTGCCGGTCCCCGTCTCACCACTGATGATCAGCGTACTGATTGGCACGCTGCTCAGCCGATGGATCAGATTCCTCACCTCGGCTGCCGGGCGACTGCTGCCGATAAACGCCTCCGGGGAGTATTTCTTACTGCGCTCTACATACTGCCGGTTCAAGCGGCCCTGTGCCGAGGCACCGCGGCGCGCACCGTTGAGCACTAGACTCAGGCGCTCGGCGTCACAGGGTTTCTCAATGAAATCGAGTGCACCGAGGCGCAACGCCCGGACCGTGTCGGGCACGGTGCCATAGCCGCTCATCAGTACCCATTCCACTGGTGCCTTTTGCTGTCTCAGCTCCTCGAGTAGATCCAGCGAGCTGCCGTCCGGTAAGTTCATGTCGGCCAACACCACGGTCGGGTCCTCAGCCGATTGGCGCAGGATGCTGCGCGCCTCCGCTAAACTCGGCGCCGTCTGCACATCCCAACCCTGACGCGCGAAATAGCGCGCGAGTTCATTGGCGAGCAGGCCTTCGTCTTCGATGATCAGCAAAGTCTCCATCATCTCGATTGAGAAGCAATGGAGGTGCCAAGATGCCATTGGACCTTTTTGCAGGCCCAGAACCAGGCCCCTAACGGAAAGCTCGGGTTCCATCGATGGTCAACGCCGGCGGATATCCACCGATGTGGTGCATTTCAACCAGGCAGTGGCTGATATCGCACACCCATTGCCCCGGCGAGGCATGCGACGGCAGGCACCGCGAGTCAGTCTCTGAGGGGGACCTCTAAAAATGCCTTCCATGGCATTTTTCTCCGCGGCAAGGCCAAAACGCGGTTTTCGCCTTACCTTCATTTTCAATCACTTGTCGTGATCGAGAATGGCAGCACATCCCTGTGCTGCTCGGGCACCTCTATTTTTAGAGGCGCCCTGAAGCCAGTGCGCGATGACGACTGGGCGAGGCCGATCGTTTACATCACGCCGTGTCGAGACCCATCAGTGACATTTCTTGAGATCGCGGCTGAGCAGCCACCAGTTCACCGGCCAGGCGGCGAAAAAGCCTGCCGGGATAGCGGCGGCAATGCCGATCCAGAAGATTGGAGCGAAGACCGAGTCGGCCTGCATGCCGCCGACACTGTAGTCGACCGCATTCATCACGATCTCCATCACCCCGATGGAAACCGCCTCACCAATCCAGATCAGCCGCAGTGCCTCGGTAAGCGTCTTCTTCTGATCACGCATCACCGGCCAGAGACCGAGCGTGAACCCCGACAGGTAGGCCAAGGTGGTCGCCAGAATAATCGTGGGCCAGACACCCAGGCCCAGGGTCACGGCAATCGACAGACCCGCTACTTCACCGATCACGCAGCCCACCAGGCAGTGCAAGGTCGATTGCGCCGAGGTGATCAAGGCGTTGTTGGTGACTTGTGCCGTGTGCGTGTTCAAGCTGATCTCCTCGACACCAGAATGGCACCCAGCAACCGTAGAACGCCGGCGGAACGCTTTTGACTGCTCTTGCCCTGACATAATAATATACATTATACCCCTATATGGTATATGTCAAAAAGCGATGAAACTGCAAAAAGAGTCCACCATCAAGCGGCTCAAGCGCATCGAAGGCCAAGTGCGCGGGATCGTTCGGATGATCGAGGAAGAACGCTACTGCATCGAAATCCTGCAGCAGATGCAGGCGATCAAATCGGCCTTCGCCAAGGTCGAAGACGCCATACTGAAAGATCACTCGGCAACCTGCGTCGAGAAGGCGATTGCATCGGGTAATCCAAAGGAGCAAAGAAAGAAATTCGGCGAGCTTGTCGACTTGTTGTCAAAAGTGAAGAGTTAAAGTCTAAGTTCATTTTTGGGGTGATACACATGCAACCGATCGCTCGGTTGCATGTGCACACTCGCTAGATTAGAGGAGCGTAGGCCGCAAATGGCACATACCCCGCCATCCACAGTGCGAGCTTCAGTTTTTTGTAAGCGTCATCAGGATGTCCGCGTACCAGGCACAATTCAGCCCCAACGCCTCGTCCAGTTTATGATCACGCGAGCCGACATCGAGCCTCGAAGAATGGACGCCCAAGAGCTTCCAGCGCATGTCGTCTGGCAGATTTTCGCTTTCGTCGGCCCGCATTACGACGGGTGAACCGCTCGTGCCACGGTGCATTCTGGCATCTGTAAGAAAGTAGCCTTCCCCTTGAAATCGCAGTCCAAACGAGGATGCGATGGTCGCTTGCCGTACTACGGGCATATGATGCAAGGTGTCATGGAAGCCTAGCGGAAATCCAACCACCAACAGCGACCTACCCACCTCAACGCGATCAGGTTCTCGCAGCAAATGTTCCGGGGTAAAGGCGCGATACACAGTAGGTTGAGGCATCGCCTCGCGATCAAGCTCGATCACCGCGATGTCCACTTGCCCAGCAGCATCGCTGGCTTGACGCCAGATCGCGACACCTTCACGAAAGAGGAGGATCGAGAAGCCGGTCGACTCAACGAGGTTCTCTGGGTTCACATGCAGCTCGATCTCAATTCGGTCCGGAAAGTGCTCGGCCGATGTGTCCATCAGCACGTGACGACTGGTTACGAGGAACAGCCGCTTATCGCGTTCGAAAAAGAAACCGCTCGCATTCGTTAGCCCGTGCTGGCCGTAGAACGTAAGCACATTTGCTGCAGTCAACAATATCGGCTCGATCATTGGCGGATCCCGACTGATGAAACCTGACGATTCATCATTCAGTGGTCTGAGAATCTACCCACTTGGAGTTGCGACGCAAACCAACGAGTAGCCATTGCCTTCCAGCTCAACTGACTTTCATACTTTTCATCGACGCAAATACTGCCTCGCTTTCAGAGCCTGGATCGATGATCAACTCCAACACCTCCACCGACGGGAGTTCGACCAGATGGTCCTCGATCTCAACCGTAGCGCCGCTCGGGCTGAAGTTCCACTGCTGGCGCACAATCTCCCGACATGGCTGGGAGCGCTCTGGCGACCATCGCAAAGCATACTCCTGGGTGCGCGCCACAGACATCTCCTCGAAATGCAGCTGAATTCGCGTCACCTTTTGTGGCGGTGAAAACAGCAATCTGATCACCTGTTGACCGGGAGTACTTGCACGCCATCCCGAACCGTTACCGGAAATCAAGGCGGACTCTATTGGGTATTCGGGATCCTCGGAGCTAATCTCGACCTCCGCGAGCAAGCCTAGGTCAAGCCAGTCACCGTCGATCTCAAGCGTCTGCTCAACCGGCACAATCCGTTTTCTCATTGTCAAACCTCTACTGTTTGAAGGCCAGCACTGCCCTTTCGACTAAAACAATAAGTTCTTTGCGAAAGGCCCGCTGATCCGATCCCCGCATGTGCTTAGTCCGCGTTGGTCGCGCTGCTGCCGCTCAGGATACCAATAAGCTGCCGTTCGACCAGCTCTCCCAGCCTACGACTGGTGACCAACGCACAGTGGTCATAGCCAAGTGGAGTGCTCAACGGCAGATTCGGCCCAGCAATAGAGCCTGCATTGCCGAAAGTGAACACGCGCTTTGGGTCGAACTGAGACAGTGAGTCAAGGCACCCGCGAAAGTATCTTTGAAAAGGTCTGACACTGTTTGTGAGATTAGATACCGACTAATACAGCTGCATCGGCCTCCGGCAGAGCGAGCCAAAACCCTGGGCTCGACACTCATCATCGGGGTTGACGAGTGGCAAACCTGAGTGGGCTTACGAAGGTAGCTGTTTACGGCGCATGTTTGGAACTCCATCTCAACAATCCTCAACTATCTATAGGAATCCAAAATGCTTAACTTAGCCGTATTGTTTCTTAGTCGTAACACTGATCGCCGGCACACTCGGTGTCGCGGGCACAGCGGCCAATATCGCTTGGATACTTTTCGTAGTGGGTCTCATCGCGGCCATCGTGATGTTCGCTTTGGGGCGGAGGCCATCCTCGCTCTAGCCGAATGAGAGACTGCTCCTAAACGTCTACCTTGGGCAGCCGCCCGGCCGCCACCAGGCCCTGCCAAAGGGCTTGGTGGCGGTGTTCTTACCCGGACATCTGACCTGGTGACTGGATATCCGGTTAACATAGGCGACAAGAATCACAACGGAGGGACAACGCCATGACTAACGACGAAACCGCCCGAGTAGACGATCGGCCGCGCCGCAGAAGTAAGGCCGTGGAGGTGGTCAAGCTCTACGATCCGCGCACTTGGAAGGAAAAGGGCCTATGGTGGACAACTGGCCTGCTACTCGTCACCGCCTTCATTATCGTCATTGTACTGGGCATTTACTGGTCGCGCTCACCGGACGTTTTCGACGTCCGCGAACGCGCGAACCAGCAAGCGCTGGACGGCAACAAGAACAGTCTAGTTGTAGGCAGCTTTACGACCGCCACCGCGATCGAAATCGCGACCACGCTGTTGGATAAGCCCGGCGGCTACCTCAGTAACGACATCATGCCGCCGGGAATCTACTTGGACAACATCCCGAACTGGGAATACGGTGCGTTGACCGCGTTGCGCGACCTGTCCGACGCACTGCGGAACCGTTTGAGTCGCTCACAATCGCAGTCGGTCGAGGATCCCGATCTACAAATCGCTGAACCGGCATTCAACTACGACTCGGAATCTTGGGTGTTGCCCTCCACGGAGTCCGAGTACAAGCGCGGTATCAAGGCGCTCAGGAGCTACTTCGTCCGGCTCGCAGATGAGAAGGATCAGGACGGCCAGTTTTTTGCACGCGCCGATAACCTGGCAGCGTTCCTCGAGGTTGCCGAGATGCGCATGGGCAGCCTGGGTAATCGCCTGTCGCATGCCATCGGAAAAGAGGCCTACAGCAAAGGTCTGGCCGGGGAATCTGCCGCTCAGCAATCCACGCCAACCCCGGAGAAGCAGTGGCGGAAGACCCGTTGGACGGAACTCGACGATATCCTGTTTGAGGCTCGGGGCTATGCCTGGGCATTGCTGCATACGCTTCGAGCGGTGGAACTGGATTTCAAGTCGGTTCTAGCAGACAAGAACGCCATCCGCTCATTAAAACAAATAACGCGCGAGTTGGAGGAAACACAGGCACCCATCTGGAGCCCGGTCATAATGAACGGCAGAGGCTTCGGTCCCATGGCCAATCACTCGCTTGTGATGGCCTCGTTCCTATCGCGTGCCAATGCCGGTGTGATCGACCTGCGTCGACTGCTGAAAGAAGGCTGAGCATTCCGCCCGCTGCTCAATACCGTGGCACCGCCGGTTCATTGGACCGGCGGTGGGTCCACCCACCGGCGGAAGAAGCGCTGTCCAACGATTTGAAGTTTTGGCTGAGGCGCTAAACGAGACAGACAGCAGTAGTACGGTTGGAATACAGAGCTCCCGAGGACATGAGATCAAGTTCCCCGTCGTGTGCTTGGTGGGCCTGTTCTGGGGAGGATCTTCGATTGGATTGCCGGGACGGTTGGGCTTTTCCCATCCGATTCTTTTCCGGCCGCGGCGAAACCCCGGCACTGGCTTACCCGACGTGCCCGGGCTGATTGATTGCTTGAAGAACTTCTGTACCCAGCTGTCTCGTTTCTAGGCCCTGTTGAGTTTTGCGTACTAACGGGAACTACAGACGCTTTGCCATAAAAAGCCAGCGCTATGCCGCGCAGTCACTTGATCTTACGCTGACGGTGCTTTTGCTGCGAAACACGGTTGCCCTGCCTTGAGTGGACAGGTCCTCCATCGAATTTTGCGAAGCTGCACGCGGCCCTGTGAAGGTTTCGTATGCAACACCACCGCGCGAGGTAACAGATCACTATGGAACATCACCTGGCTGAAATCCTCGCCTCGGTACTCATCGTTGGCATCGCAGCGCAATGGATCGGTTGGCGCTTACGCATACCCGCACTGATTCTCTTGATACTGGCGGGCCTGCTGATGGGTCCGGTTACTGGCTGGTTAAATCCATCGCAAGACTTTAGGGAGGACTGAATCTTCACTGGCATGAACTGAAACGTCATACCCAGGTGATATTCCGTCTAGTCACTTTAAACGTAGCCCTGACGTTCGCGCTGGGCACGTTCGCAGCGCACTACCTGGCTGAGCTTTCGTGGCCAGTGGCGATGATGTTTGGGGCCATCATTGTCGTCACCGGCCCTACCGTGATTATGCCGCTGCTCAAGCAAGCGAGCCTGAAGCAGCGCCCGGCGGCACTGCTGCGCTGGGAAGGCATCGTCAACGACCCCGTTGGTGCGCTATTGGTCGTTTTGATCTATGGGGCATATACCCACGCCGGCGGCGACTCGCTGGTAGCTGAAATCATCACTGGCCTCGGCATCAGCCTAATCGTATCTCTGGTACCGGGCATCGGTGCGGGTTTGTTGATCGCACAAGCCTTCAGATCCGGCCAGGTGCCGGAGTACCTCAAGTACCCGCTTATCTTGATTGCGGTATTGGGTGTCTACAGTATCGCCAATCGTGTACAGGGAGAGGCAGGACTGCTAGCGACGACCATCCTGGGTATCACCCTCGCCAACCAACACATCAGCGCGCTGCATGAGATGAAGCGATTCAAAGAGTATGTGACGGTCTTGCTCGTCTCGGTGGCCTTCATCGTACTCACGGCGGATATTCAGCCCGAGATACTACAGCGCCTTGATTGGCGCAGCTGGTTACTACTGGCGCTGGTCATTGCCGTGTTTCGCCCGATCGCGATCTATCTATCGACCCTCAAGAGCGATATCACTCGGCAAGAACGGATACTGCTGGGCTGGATCGCCCCCCGAGGGATTGTCGCCGCCGCTGTAGCCGGGCTGTTCGGTGCCGAACTTACCCGCCAAGGCTATGCTGGGGCGGAGCTGCTTTTGCCGCTGGTGTTCGCACTGATTGTGCTGACCGTCGGCTTGCATGGATTGAGCATCGGTTGGCTGGCTCGCCGACTCGACCTGGCGGCCCCTCCGCGAGACGGTATCTTATTGGTCGGTGCCGCGCCGTGGAGCATCAATCTTGCAGCCGAGCTGCACAAGAACGAATTTCCGGTCGTGGTCGTCGACTCGCGCTCGCACAGCCTCCAGCCCGCCCGCATGGAGCACATCCAAACGCACTACGGTGAGGTGCTTTCCGAGCGCACCGAGGAAGTGCTCGAGCTGTCACACATCACCAAGTTACTCGCGACAACTCCGAACGAAGCCTACAACACACTGGTGTGTTCTCGTTTCGGCCCAGAATTGGGGCATCACAATGTCTTTGAGCTTGGCTGGCCGCAGTCCGGAGAGTCGGCATCCAAGATTCCCAGCAAAAGCCTGCGTGGTCGTACGCTGTTCGACGAAGACTTGACCTACCAAACACTCACCGAGCGTCAGAGTGCGGGTTGGCGGTTCGAAACAAGCCGCCTCTCTCAACAGATTGGTATGGAGGATGCGCTCACCAAAAAGCCTCCCGAGGCCGAGCTGGTCGCCGCTATCGACGACAAGGGCTCGATTTTTTTCCATCCATGGAACGATAAGATCAGCAATGACGCCTTGGCCGCGGTGATCACCTGTGCACCGCCCGGTTCGGCCTAGGTCACCACCGGACGCTGGCCATCGGCAAGGCGCGTTCGACAGAGGACTTTCTAGTCAGGCGCTCTTTTGCATGGCACGCGAACTGCAATCTGCAAACAGCTTCGTCCAGTTGCAGCAAATGCGCGCGAGGCATCGCACCGACCATGCGCGAACAACAGCAAGGGCGAGTAGCCATAAAAGAGGCCAGCAAGGGTCAGGGAATCACTAAAACAAATACAAAGAGGCAGTTATGTTGGCAAAAATCTGGAAATGGTTTTTACAGGGGATAGCACTGATTGCACAGGTGGCGCTGACCATCGCCCTGTTGGTCTGGCTGGGCACCTGGTCGGAAGAAACCTTCGGCAGGCTGATCTATTCACTGCTCCCTGAAGGCTGGTACTTCAAGGGCCTGGGACTGCTTAGCGGCATCATGATCACACTCGGCATCGGTCTGGCTGCGAATCTGTTCTTGGTGCGTTGGATAGTGCAGATGGCCGAATCCGTCCTCGAACGCATTCCGCTCGTCACCTCGCTATTTCCAGGCGTTCAAAGACATTGCACGACTGTTCTCACAGGATGCCGAGCAACAGCTCGGCCAAGTCGTTGCCGTCGACATCGGTACGCTGCGCATGGTCGGCTTTGTAATGCAAGAAGAGGCTCAGCTTCCCGGCCGCTTCGATCACGAAGACGAACCGCGCGTTGCCGACTTTGCTCCACTGGCACGACGGCGCTTGAGCCGGACCCCCGCACCAGCATCGCCGACGTAGACACCGGGCGATATCAGTTCAACACCGAGCCGCGACAATTTACGCGCGATGTCGGCCAATGAGCCGGGGGGTTCGTCTAGAATTAAGTTTTCACGCCCCAGGTGTCCGAGCCGGGCGGCGTTGATGTCGAGTCTCGCCGCCATTTCGTTACGGGAAAGCGCCAGCATCGCGGGCGCCGCCCGCAACTGAGAGCCGAAGACCCCTGGCGCCAGTTGACGTGGGGTGCCGCTAGCGGTTCCCATTTCGCGCAAGCTCTTGTCCACCTGTACGACGTGCCTTTTCAGCCGTGCCAGAATCCTGCGCTTTTCACGCAAACTTTTTTCTGCCTCCTTCAACAGCCCAGCCGCGCGCCACCGGGCACGCACGAGGCTCGCGGGCACCGCTCTTCGCGACCCCTTCTCTCGGGCCTGTTGTTCGCGGTGCTTGAGCGTGCTCAGGGCACGCTCCGCCTTGCGCGCGTCGCGCTCGGCAACTGCCAGTGTCTGTTCCGCAGTGCGCACCGACAGGCGGAGTAAGGGGTCTTTGATTTGCATGCTGTTGAGCTATCAAAAAATAATTTAGATGAATGAAGATGGTATTAATGTTCCAGCCAAAATCAAAGTCAGTTTGTGAGCACGCAGCCTGGCTCGAACCGCTGGCGCTGATCGGTGCCCAAGTCAGCCTGCTCCTGGCGTCGGATGGTGCGACCCCTTTCAGCCGAAAGCCCTCAGCGAACGGCTCGATCTTGGCGCTCTGCAGTCCCGCCCGGTGTTTTCCCTCGCCAACCACGGCCTCATCACCGGGTGCAGAGCGACTAAGATCGCCGGGTCGCAGACATCGGCCTTTCGCCGGTGCGGCATTCGACCACAATCGGCTCCAGACCTAGTGTCCTATCGTGCTGGCCCCCTGCCCCGCTTGGCCGGTGTCACCCGCGGCTTCGGCAACAGGGCCGCTCGCCGAACAACACAATCGAGCGGCTCGACTAAATCGCCGGGAGCGATTTCGAACAGCCGAAGGCTGGCCCGCGGGGCGGAGGGCAGGATGCCCGGGGTCAGATCAAGTCTGAACTACTACATGTCGGGATTGGTGGACTTCGCGCGACAGTGACTGTACGACCAGCGCATACGGTGAGCGCTTCCGCCACGGTGAGAGAATCTCAACGGGGTTTGTGGAGTCCGCTGTCAACCAGGTGGTGAGCAAGCGGATGGTCAAACGCCAGCAGATGCAGTGGTCCCAGCACGGAGCGCATTTGCTCTTGCAGACACGCACTCGCGTGTTGAACGATGACCTCGAAGAAACGTTTCGCGGTTGGTATCCAGATTTCCGCCCGCCAGCTCCCAGTTCGTTTCCATCCGAGTCCAGGCCCCCGGTTTTTTAGTGCTCTCCAACACCTTCTCGCGGCTACAGGAAACTCCAGGGCCGCCAACCCTGAAGCATCGTCGTCAGTGGACCGACCGGCTCGCCGAGCTAGATGCGATCCTCGACCCCCAACGACTCCTGGCCAATATCTCCCACACCAAGCCCAAGCCATTACCGACAATCACTGGACGATGCGGATCGTTGGAGTCTGATCCCGCTGCTTCCTCCCATTGACCCTAGATCGCGCCTCACCTCATTGCGCCTACCAGGAGTCGATGTCGACATCCTCAAGCAGGTCGCTGAACATGTCGAGGCGACGGTCATGGCGATCGCGGAGGGCCTCTTTGAGGACAGTGAGGTTGCGCAGGTCGGTAACGAGTCGGCGATTCCCCTCGGCTTCGAGCTCCAGTTGGGCCCGCCACTGCTGCAACAGTCGCGCGCGTTTCTTGCTGGAACTGTGATATAGCACGGCATGGGCGAATGCTCGCTCGGGATGGGACTCAACATATTCCATCTGCTCGAACTCTAACGCGTCGATCTGCTGTTCGATCAGCTTGCAGATGTGATGCATCTCCGCTTCTGCAATGCGGATGTCGTTCTCACCGATGGCCTCGCCGTAGATGGCGAGCATGCTCATCACGTCGTTCTGCTTGCGCGCACGCAACAGTTCTTTCATCTGCTGCAGCTTGCGGCGCTGGTGCTCAGGGTCGGCCTCTCGATCCGGATGCAGGGCCTGCGCGGCCTGGCGGAACAGCCCCTTCAGCCAGGCGCTGTCGGTGATGGAAAACTCCTCTGTTTCCCGGCTACCAGCAATTGGATTGTCGTCCGCGGTTTCCGGGTCCGCTTCGTCGGGCTCCGCCGGGCCATCGTCGAAACCGAACAGGTCGTCTTGAAAGAAATCCTCGAGCTCCTCTGCATCGGCAAGTTCTTCTTCGTAGAACTGTTGGGCCTGACGCTCGGCCTCCTCCAGTTGCGCATGCACCCGTTCAATGGCTTGTTCGCGTGTCATGCCCGCAAGCGCAGCTATGGTCTCTTCGTATTGCACGCGTAAACGCTCAGCGGTCTGCGGTTCGAGTGGTGCGATGCGCATCAGGATCAACTCGCGCAGCCAATCGAGCAATTCGTCGCGGTGCCAGTTGGAAAGACTCTTGCGCCCGGAGAAGGTCGTCAGTTTGTCGGCCAGTGCAATCAGGGTGCTCAGCTGGCTTCGATCATGCTCGGCGTTCAGGCGGCGGCTAGTCTCGGCCAGTTCGTCAATGTCTTTCTTGAAGCGTTGCTGCTGTCGGCGCTTGCGTGCCAATTGTGCGCTTAGCTTGTCGAAGCACGCCTGTAGTGGGCTTTTTTTGCGCTTCTGGTCACCGGCATCTTTATCGAGGATGAGCTGCATGGGATTCGCAAGACGGTTGAGTAGGTTGAGATACCATAGAGGAATTAGAGGGCGTCCATTCGAATTCGCCGACCAGCAACGATCCCCGCGCTGGCCCGCCGGGATCACCGCCGCGCGGTGCAGCTCACAGCCTACGCGCATATTGAACGTTCAACGATAGGGCTTCTGTGGTTCGACGCCGCGCGCCTCGCAAGTCGCCAGATAGTCCTCGGCCGTCTCACGAAAAGCCGCCTCGAGTCCCTTGACCGTCTCGCCCTCGTAACTCACCAGCGGCTCGATAAACTCCAGCTTGCCAAGCACAGAGTTTGGGGAGCAATGGAACAGTCAACCGACTTAAGGCGTTGTAGGCTCATTCTGCTTTCGCATCGTTGGCATGGATGAAGCTACCACACCGTCTTCACGTGACGATACGCTTGGATTTTGCTATCCGCAGTGATCAGCGGCACCGCGTGATGGCGCGCGAGCGCGACAATCATTTTGTCGGCCGGGTCCGGTTGAAATCCACCGGGAAGGCACACTGATTGCACGGCCACATCCAGATCGATTGGCACAAAGGTGACGCCCTCGATGGACTCCACCGTCTTCAACCAATCGTCGATTTCCATCGTCAGTACGAGACGTCCCTTTTCAACCAGCATGGCGACTTCCCAGGCGCTGATCACGGATACCAGTACCTGCTGGCCCTCCGCCAACTCGGACGCAATTGCCTGCCTCGCGCTCGTCGAAAGTTGGTCGTTGCCGTTGACCCACCAGACGAGCGCGTGCGTATCGAGGACGATCAAGCCAATGCTTCCCAATCGCCTTCAGCAACCGGGGAAGTGGGGTCATGGTACTCAGCGACACTGTCTTTCAGGATGGCGAGCGGATCTCGCCGCTTGTCACGGTACCTGCGTACTTCCACCGCAGGTTTACCGCGGTCGGTTACGATCACCGGCTTCCCGGTCAGCTCCACTTCGCGGAACAGTTCGAGAGCCTTCGCCTTGAACTGTGATTTCGAGACCTTGTTCTGCATGATTGGCCCTGGTTATATAACCATAGTCACCATGGTAGCATATTGACGGCAATCCGGTCGACATTAAGGCGTCCTCCTGATCGAGGCTTGGCTCAGTCGCGGTCTCGACTACGCGGAAGCGTGCGAGCACACCGGTCTCGAGGAGATGTCGGGCGGTAATGTCTCGTAGGTTGCTCATTACGCCTCGCCGGTAACGAAGTTCCGGTACTCCCCCCCTGCTCGCGGCGACCCGTCCGGTCGTCGGTCAGGCGATCAATGCCTTGATGGCCCGGGTGGGGAGTGTCGCCGACATCGACCGGATCGTCCTGGTTGGAGGCGGGGCCCGTTTTTTCCAACCGGGGATACGCGCGCGCTTCCCCGACCACCCGATTGAGGTCGCCGAATCGGGGATCTTCGCCAATGTGCGGGGATTTCAGATTGCCGGCGAGAGGTTGGCCGGAACGGGTGGTGCACCATGATTCGCGTCAACTTGCGCATTCAGGAACTCGTGTCACCTTCATTGCACAAGGCCCTCGAGGCGACGCCCATCCAAGGGCGTTCTATACTCGGCGACCGTGCTGCATTCCTTTGGATGCAGCGAAAAGCCGGCATGAAAAAAGGGCGTTGCCATGAAGCAGCTCTGGTCACCTCAAGAACTCGACGATTTCTGGCTTCTGTCGGATTCCGATCAGGCCGAAGAGGCTTTTCTTAAGGATGGGACCCCTGCCGCTCCACAACCCCAAAGCCAGACACAGGCGCTGTTTGTTGTCGGACAGACCTCCTAGGCCGTACTCGCCCCAACGATAGGCTCGGCTGCAGGCATGATCATGCGGAAAGGAGTCCCAGGCCGCGCCTCCTTCGCTGTAATCCTCATGGACGGTCCCCCACTGACGCCCGCTGAGGTAGGGCTCCGCCGCTGCCAATCAGCCTCGCAACACTTCTGCTGCGCAAGGCGCTTACCTTCAAGCGTGTTCTTTCCCAATGCCGTCTTCTTCAACTTTCCTTCACCTTAGTGGCTGGCATGGTCCGGCTCGCGCGTCAGCGCCATCCAAACACGCAGGGTTTCGGAGACGCTCCAGGCCTGCGCGAAACACCCATGCGCGCTGTGCGGTGCATCACCATCGAATATCTCGCTGATCGAACCGACGCAGGCCTCACCTAGGTGTCCGGCCAACGGCTGTAGAAATGACCGTGCCCGCTCCGCGTCGCCGTAGACCCTGTAGTGGGCTTGCGCAAACGGCCCGAGTAACCAGCTCCAAACGGTCCCTTGGTGATAGGCACCGTCACGCGATACCGAGTCTCCGCCATATTGACCGATGTACTCTCCGGCCCCTGGCGCGAGGCTGCGAAGGCCAACCGAGGTCACGAGGTCGCGGGCACAGGCATCTACGATCATTCGCCGCTGCTGCGCATCAAGCGGGGTATGGGGTAGTGAAACGGCGAGGATCTGGTTCGGCCTGATACTCGGATCGACACGTCGACCATCGACCGTCCCGATGCCTGCAGGACCGTCGATGACGTCGTACAGGCAGTCGAGCTCAGGATTCCAGAATCGTGCATAACTCGCCGCGACCCGATCGGCAGTATCGTTGTACTCGCCTGCCTTGGTGTCTTCACCGATCATCTTTGCAAGCTCGGCGATGCACTTCAGCGCATTGAACCAGAGCACGTTGATCTCCACGGGCTTACCGATACGTGGCGTCACAACCCAGTCACCGACCTTGGCGTCCATCCAGGTCAACTGCACGCCTTCCTCGCCAGCACGTAACAGCCCATCATCGGGATCTACGGCAATGCCGTAGCGTGTCCCGCGCTGATGCCAGTCGACAATATCCGTCAGCGCAGCAAAGGTCTGCCTGGCGACATCCAGGTTGCCGCTCGCCTTGGTGTATTCGTATATCGCATGCACATACCAGAGCGTCGCATCAGCGGTGTTGTACTCAGGCTTATCGCCATGGTCAGGAAAGCGATTGGGCAACATCCCCTGGTCGATATGGTCGGCGAATGTCAGCAAGATGCGCTTTGCGATGTCGTAACGGCCGGTTGTCAGCGTCAGGCCGGGTAGCGCAATCATCGTATCCCTGCCCCAGTCCCCGAACCATGGGTAACCGGCGATAACGGTACGTCCTCCCGTCGACTCATCAGACGCGCGCAAGACGACAAACTGGTCGGCTGCGTACACCAGTTGTCGCACACAGGCGTCGTCTGTTGATCCAGGGAGGCTGTCGATCAGCGCGTGCCGACGCGCAGTCTCTTCCGCAAGCGCATGCTCGAAAGTGACGCCGACTGAGGTCTCTGTCGAGATCGTGATCGTTACTGATTGGCCGTCTAGCAGATCGATGGTGATCAGCCCGGGCGTAAAAAGATCCTCGGTATCGTCCAGCCCGCGCTCGGCCTCGATGCGGTGCCTGAACCCCCAAAACCAGCTCGGTGCATATTCAACCGTTGTCGCCACATTCGCCTGGACGACATAAGACTGAGCACCCGCATAGGCGTCGATTTGAAAACCGTGGTCGATGGGGCTGGTTTGGAAGTCCCAGCCACCATGACCATGGCTATGATAATCGCGATGCGTGCACAGCGGGCGCAGCGTCAGCTGCACGTCCGCACTGGCCCTGAGGACGCGGAACTGCGCTAGGGACGTGTTCTGACCCTGTACCATGATGATCCGCTGCTCGATAAGCACATCGCTGAACGCGTACTTCCATACAGGCAGGCCATCCTCGAGGCGGAAGCGCTCGATAAGTCGATAGCCATGTGGATCGATCGAGCCATCGGCGAACTCGTTGCTGCTCAACGCGTATTCCCGACCACTATAGGTCGCCACAGCATCGAGTTTCGACAGCATCAAGGTCCGGCCGAGTGGCGGATTCAGTGCGGCAACGAGCAGGCCATGATAGCGACGCGTGTTCGCGCCCGAGACGGTGCCGGCCGCGAAACCACCGAGGCCGTTCGTCACCAGCCATTCTCGGTCGCTCGACTGCTCGAAGGTTGCGAGGTCACCACGTCCGATGCTTCCCGGGCAAGTTGCCGTGTCATCCATGTTTACCCGTTTCATTTCGGGTTCCCGTCCCCTCTTCGCCAATTGGGCAATTCTCACCAATCCCACCGACCCTTCGAGTAAACACCACCGGTTGCCAAATGGCTCCCGGTCGGCTTACTCATTCCAGATCACTATCTTGTGCGCTGCAACAGGCCGGAGTGCGACCATAAGAGACATTCGCTAAGACGTTAGCTGGAGCGCCAGCCGTCTTGCACGCAGCCATCAGGGAACGGCAGCAACCAACACCAAGCGTTCATCCAACCCGAGCAGCCAGAACAATAAGAAAACACCCCGATCGCTAGGCCAAGCCGTTGCGCGCCTGGCTTCCAGTGTCGAATGCATTCCTACATCAGCCGGGGACGCAGTCTGTAAGGTTGGCGACTCGAATGGTACGCGATGGCAGAGACTATCGATGCACCCCAGCGATAGATGGCATTGTCCAAAAAACTTACACAACCTAGCATTCCCAGTTTCCGTTTTGTTCACAAAGCATCAATATACGTGGAATGATACGACTGGCATCAATATTGCCTTTTTGGTGGAGGAGTTTCTCGCGAATTAGGACTAGACGATGAAATCAAGAATACGGCTGTGTGCGGCTTGGGTGGTAACGGCATTAGCGGCTGGATGGGGAGGAATCGCACAAGCGGGCCTAATCGATGATTCCGTGGAAGGGGAATTGGTGGCCTTTCCCGGCATCTTCGTGGTGACCCCGTTCTCTTCACCCGTGGTTGTTGCTGCTAGCTCAGAATTCAATGGTGAGTTCGACGACAATGCCCCTGACCAGGAATGGGAGATCGACGTCGACATAGGCGACAGTGGTTTTACGGTCGGCGTGACTAGCAACCTCGATATAGGAAACCTTCACAATCCCTCGGGAGGAATTATTGGAATCAATCTCACCGATCTTAACTGGGTCGGAACACCCGGTGTCATAACCGACGTCGTTAACACAGGCTATCAGTGCGCCCTTGGCAGTACTGGCGATTTTCTTCCGTGCAATTCGTTTGGAGGAGGACCATCGATTCTGGAGCTTTCGTTTGGTGCCGATTCGGTTAGTTTAGTTTTCAATACCATCAGGCACAGTGAGCTTTATACGTTTTCTATCGAAGCCGAGCACATCCCTGCACCCGCCACCTTGACGCTCATGAGTCTTGCACTTGTGGGAATTGGGTACAAAACGCGCAAACGGATCACAGCAGTGTAAGACTTCGTTTTTGAGCAGCCAAGCTGAATATCCCGCTTCGGCGGGATTTCTTTCGGCCGCTTATGGCCGCATGCGGTAGTTGCAGCCAAAAGTACCCGTGTGATCTGCTAGGATGACCGAGTTCAACACTAAGCAAACGTTAGTCGTGTTACGCGAGAAACGTTGGCTGGAGGCGGCGGCTACGGCTGAGCACCTCCCCTAATTGACCTGAGCGAGCGATTGTTCAAAGAACCTTACAAAGACTGTTTCTACTGGTAGCGGGCCAACGGTTAGAGTTAGCTTGAATGCATGAACAAAATTTTACGGTCAAGGCAATGAAATCTGCTGCTACGGAAAACAGATCGAATCAGCAATCTCTCAGAACGATCGAGAAGCTCGATGATCTGGCGCAACTCGCCGATTATTCGTTGTTGGAGAGCCTTTCACCAGATCCTGAGGCGAAAGCAAACGGCGAAGATCATGCGCCGCGCCAGGTGTTTTCGGGACATTATGTGCCGGTAGCGCCCACCCCCATCGGTGAACCCGAATATGTAGCGCACAGCCCATTGTTTTTCGAAGAACTGGGTTTTGCGGACAGTATGGCTCACTCTGATCACTTCATGCAGGTGTTCAGCGGTGATCTCTCACAGGTCGCTGAACCCATGCACAAACTGGGTTGGGCGACGGGTTATGCGCTTTCCATCTTCGGCACTGAATACTATCAGCAATGCCCTTTTGGTACCGGCAATGGCTACGGTGATGGGCGCGCGATCTCGGTACTGGAGGCAGTCATCAACGAGCAGCGCTGGGAAATGCAACTCAAGGGTGGTGGCCGCACGCCCTATTGTCGAGGCGCTGATGGTCGCGCGGTTTTGCGCTCCAGTGTTCGTGAGTTTCTGGCGCAGGAATATATGCACGCACTCGGGGTGCCGACCTCGCGTTCGTTGAGCTTGTACGTCTCAAAAACGGACACTGTGCATCGCCCGTGGTACTCCGAGGGTTCGCGCTCGCATGATCCCGACATGATGGTCGCCGAACCGGTTGCCATCACCACCCGCGTTGCACCCTCGTTTCTCCGGGTAGGTCAACTCGAGCTATTCGGTCGCCGCGCGCGCGAGCGGGAACACCCGCATGCGCTGCAGCAACTCGAACAAATCGTTTTGCACGCTATAGATCGCGAGTATGCGGATGTGATCGATCCCGGGCTCAGTACGGGTAAGAAAGTTGTACTGCTCGCACAGGCATTTCACGATGGCTTGATCGCGCTGGTGACGCACTGGATTCGGGTAGGCTACTGCCAGGGTAACTTCAACAGTGATAATTGCTCGGTCGGGGGATTCACTCTTGACTACGGTCCCTTCGGTTTTTGTGAAGCGTTCGACCCCCACTTCCAGCCCTGGACAGGCGGTGGCCAGCACTTTGCGTTCTGGAATCAGCCGGTGGCCGCGCAGCGAAATTTCGAAATGTTCTGTATTGCCCTGCGCCCCTTGCTGGAGTCATGTCCGGCACAGATGGAGCAGCTTGATGCGCTGCTGGCTGGTTTTACCGATGCAATTCACGCGGAGCTGGAAGCCATGTGGGCGGCAAAGCTTGGGCTCGAGAGCTTTGATCGAGAACTGTTCGGCGCACTCACGAACCTGATGCTGGAGACTTCGGTCGATTACACGCTTTTCTTTCGTGAACTCTCATCGATACCCGAGGACATCGAGCCGCTTAAACGAAGTTTCTATAGTGAGTTAAACGGAACACTGGAGTCGCGTTGGTGCGCATGGCAAAACAACTGGAAACTGCTGCTGAGTGGGGACAGATCCCCAAAAGAAATCTCAAACCAGATGAAACAGGTCAATCCCAAATACTGTTTACGAGAATGGTTTCTTGCCCCTGCCTATCGACAGGCAGCGCGAGGAGATTACGCGTTAGTTAGGGAGTTGCAGACCGTGATGATTCAACCCTATGCCGAACAGTCACAAGCGATAGAAGATAAATACTATCGACTCAGGCCGCAGGAGTTCAACAACCTGGGCGGGGTTTCTCATATGAGTTGTTCTTCCTGAGCGCGAGGAGGCCAATAGTGTCCCGCAAACTGTGCGCTTTCGCGCCGCCGCTGAACTGACAGCGGAGGCCGTCGCCGCCATCGCAGAGTAGGTGCGCATGCGGGTGCTGCGTTGGTTTGCACGTAGCGGGCTGATCGAGCTGGACGACGTGCGCGATGCTCGCCTGAAAGAACGGCGCGTTCTCGCTGGATGCCGTCACTTGATATCCAGTTTTGGCCGACTGCACGCGTCCAGCTGATCGCCAAAAAGCGGCCGTCCGCGACTCAGCGACACGATCAGACTCTCATCCACTACGAGGGAGCCTGACATGAAAACCAATCAAACCCGAGAGCCCTGGAACAAAGGCAAGCTGGTTTGGAAAAGAAACACCACTCAAGCCGAAGGATATCTGGGCTATTCAAATCCACCTCCAGAACAATCATCAGCTACGCGATCTGGCCATGTGCAACCTGGCAATCGACAGCAAGCTGCGAGGCTGCGATCTGGTGAACCTGCGCGTCCGGGATGTGATGCATGCTGATCAAATCTTGTCCCGCGCGATGATCGTGCAGCGAAAGACGCAACGGCCGGTGCAGTTTGAGTTGACCGAGCTGACCAGGTCCGCCGTCGCGGCATGGATCGAGAAGGCGAATTTGAAGTCGGTGTTTTCACACAGCGTCGGCCGAAAGCGGGCGGAAGTTCGCAAATCATCTGATACCGACTGTCAGCTCAGATCCCGATCTTCACAGTTGGCTGCACCCAGCCCCACTGACTTGACAGAGTCTCGAGCGCCCCGGTCTTGAAGCACGCCTCAAGCTTATGTGCAAATGGACCGCAGATCGCTAGGAAAT
>JANQRK010000077.1 GCA_028284585.1 Chromatiales bacterium | reverse complement strand
ATCGGGGCGAGTGGGGCGGCGGTGTCTTGCGCACCGGCCGGCGTCGTTAACAGCGACGTCAACCAGGGCAGCGATGCCGCGAACAGCCACGGCATCGTTTGCAGCGATGGCATCGGGTCGTGATCTCCAGCGGTCGAGAGCTGCGGTGCACCCCGCCGTGTCGATCGGGTTGGCCGCAAAAAAGTGGCGAGAGTGTACGTGCGATGCACAGCCGAAACAACGAGCCGGAGTGATATTGACCAAGCCTTCCGACAGACATCCGGCGGTGCTCTCTGTGGCGGCCGCAGAAGCGATTAAAAACGACATAAAACGCTGGGGCGCCGAACTGGGTTTGCAACGCGTTGGCATCACTGATTGCGACTTGAGTGGCGCGGAGCGGCGCCTGCTGCAATGGCTGGACGATGGCATGCACGGCGAGATGGAATGGATGGCCCGCCACGGCAGCAAACGCACCCGGCCTGCCGAGTTGGTGCCCGGGACACTGTCGGTGATATCGGTGCGGCTGGACTATCTGCCCGAGTCACACGTGGCAATCGAAGACGCCTTGGCCGATCCGGCACGTGCCTTCGTCTCGCGCTACGCGCTCGGCCGCGACTACCACAAGCTGCTGCGGCGTCGGCTGCAACGCCTGGCCGAACGTGTTGCGGCGCGGGTCGGTGATTTTGGTTACCGGGTGTTCGTCGACTCGGCACCGGTCATGGAAAAGCCGCTGGCGCAGAAGGCCGGTCTCGGTTGGCAAGGCAAGCACACCAACCTGATCGACAAGCGCGCCGGTTCTTGGTTCTTTCTCGGCGAGATCTACTGCGACTTGCCGTTGCCACCGGATGAACCGGCCGCCGACCATTGCGGTGAGTGCCAGGCCTGTATCGATATCTGCCCGACCGATGCGATCGTTGCGCCCTACGTATTGGATGCGCGCCGCTGTATCTCCTATCTGACGATCGAACACCCGGGGTCGATTCCGGAGGCGCTGCGCCCGGGTATCGGTAACCGCATCTATGGCTGCGATGATTGCCAGTTGGTCTGCCCATGGAACCGCTTCGCGAAGTTGAGTCAAGAGGCCGACTTCAGGCCGCGCCAGGATCTGGATATCGCGACTTTGCTGACCTTGTTCGCGTGGGACGAGGCGAGCTTCCTTTCCAATACCGAAGGCAGCGCGATCCGGCGTATAGGTCACGAGCGTTGGTTGCGCAACATCGCGGTCGCACTGGGTAATGCGCCGCCATCCAATGCGGTCCGAGAGGCCTTGCAGGCGCGTGCCGCGCATCCTAGCGAGGTGGTCCGGGAGCATGTCGCCTGGGCGCTGCAACGCCAAAGCACGGCCGAGTGAATCCCCCGCAATGTTCCACCGGCTTGGCTTGTTCGGCGTGTCGACGGATCCTATACTGCGGCGCCTTTGACGGCGCGGGCCGCTGTCGGCGGGTCCCTGGGGTACACGCCAAGGTGTGGCGCGCCATCGCGCGCAACGGATTCCAGGCGCAATGGCGTCGTGCTTGCTCAGCCTTCCAGACAGGCCGTTAATCACCATGGCAACTCAGTCTCGCGATCTTGCCTTCCCTTGCTGCTCGTTAGGCGATCGCAGGAGGGCCGTGCCGCGCTTGTTGGTTCGTTTTGCGCTGTCTACGTGGTTGCTCGTGCATTGTGGTGCAACGGCCGCGCTGCCGGGCGTGGCCAGTACCGACCTATGTGGTGATCTCTTGTTATTGCAGATCGCCGAGCCCGATCAGATCCGCTCGGTATCTGCCGCCGCGGCCGACCCGGCGCTGTCGCCATTGGCGGCGCGTGCCCAGGGCTACCCGACCAACCGCGGTACGGTCGAGGAGCTGTTGCATCTGCGGCCCGAGATCGCGCTTGTCTATCAGGGATGGACCGGGCGTGGTCATGCCGGGTTGCTCGCTGGGCGTGGGGTGCAGGTGGAGCCGCTGCCTTATCCGGCGGATTGGGACATCGCGCTGCAGACGGCGCGCAAGATCGCGGCACTTATCGGGCGCACCGCGCAAGGCGAGGCCGTGGTCGCCGCGGCCATGCGGCGCATGCGGTCCTTGGCTGAGCGCACACCGCCTTACCGGGTGCTCTACCTGCGCCCGAATGGCGGCTCGGCCGGCAGCGATACCTATGTGGATGATCTGCTGCGCCGGCTCGGGTTGCGTAACCTGGCCAGCGAACAGGGGCTGCGCGGTTGGGGGCGCTTCCCATTGGAGCAGTTGGTGGCGCAACCACCGGATCTGTTCCTGCTCGGTTACTTCGATCAGACTCAACCGCTCTCCAAGTCCGGCTATGCGCGCCATCCCTTGCTCAGAGAGTTACTTGAACGCACGCCGAGCATTGCGGTGCCGACCGGCGGTTGGGGCTGCGGCGGTCTCGAACTGGTCGCGATCGCCGAGCAGATCGTCGCGCAGATCACGGCGCTGCCCAATGTCGGTGGCGAATGATCCGGGGTCGGATGGGGCGATGACAGCAGACCACCCAGCCCGCAGTGGTGCCGGCCTCAGTGTCACACTGGCGATCCTGCTGGTGCTGCTCAGCCTGGTCTCGCTGGCGATCGGCTATGCGCCCTTGTCGCCCGGCGAGGTGCTGGCCGGTCTGTTCGGCATGGGTAGCGAGGAGCAGCAACTGATTGTGCAGCAGATCCGCTTGCCACGGGTGTTGCTCGCCTGGCTGATCGGCATGGGGCTGGGGGCCTCCGGCGCGGCGTTGCAGGGCCTGTTACGCAACCCACTGGCCGAGCCCGGCCTGCTCGGCATCTCGTCCAGCGCCGGGCTGGGTGCGGTACTGGCCCTGTACTTCGGTGCCAATGCCCTGAGTCTTTGGTTGTTGCCGGGTGCGGCGATGTCTGCAGCCCTGTTGGCGACCTTGGTGTTGTATGCGATGACGCGCGCCGGGACTTCGAACCTGACGCTGATCTTGGCCGGTGTCGCACTGGCGTCGCTAGCCTCGGCATTGACCTCGCTGGCGCTCAATCTCGCGCCCAACCCGTCGGACGTGCAAGACATCGTGCTTTGGCTGATGGGCTCGATCAGCGACCGCAGCCTCGATGATGTGCGCCTGGCGCTGCCGTTCGTGTTGCTGGGGCTGATGCTCTTGTTGGCCACTGGTCGCTCGCTCGACTTGCTCGCGCTGGGCGAGGGCGAGGCGGCGAGTCTGGGTGTCGATCTGCCACGCCTGCGCGCGCTGGTCATCTTCGGCACCGCGCTGGCGGTCGGGGCCGGGGTCGCGGTCAGTGGTGCGATCGGTTTCGTCGGCCTGGTGGTGCCGCACATGCTGCGTCGCTTCGTCGCCTACCGCCCCGGGCGCCTGTTGCTGCCGAGCGCGCTCGGCGGCGCGCTGTTGGTATTGGCGGCCGATGTCTTGTTGCGCACCATCGATACCCGCCAGGAGTTGATGCTCGGGGTGGTTACGGCACTGATCGGTGCGCCCTTCTTCCTCGCGTTGGTGCTGCGTGCGCGCCGGGACATGCTGTGAGCCGGTTAGATGTGCAAGGGGTCGCGGTGCGGCTCGGTGGTCGGACGCGCCTGCAGACGCAAGACCTGACAGTGGACGGCGGCCAAATGCTCGGACTGATCGGTCCGAATGGCGCCGGTAAGAGCACCCTGGTCAAGGCGATTGCGCAATTGGTCGCGCACCGCGGTGAGTGTTGTTTGGCGGGTGAAGTGCTGGAGCGCCTGCCGGCGCGTGAGCGGGCGCGCAAGCTCGCCTATCTCAGTCAAGATGATCGCCTGCAGTGGCCGATCGCGGTGCGGGACTTGGTCGCCCTGGGACGCCATCCTTACCAGGGCAGTTGGTGGCGGGGCGGGGCAGCCAGCGTCGAAGACCAGCGCGCGATCGAGACCGCGCTGCGCGCGACCGACGTCTGGGATTTGCGTGCACGGCGCGCCGATACCCTGTCCGGTGGGGAGCGCGCGCGTGCCCGCTTGGCCCGGGTGTTGGCAGTCGAGGCCCGGTTGCTATTGGTCGACGAACCGGTTGCGGCACTGGATCCGCGCCACCAGCTCAGCGCCATGACACTGTTGCGCAGTCAATGCACGGCCGGTGCCGCCGTGATTGTGGTGTTGCATGATCTGACCTTGGCCAGCCGTTTTTGCGATCGACTACTGCTGCTCGATGGCGGGGCAGCGGTGGCCAGCGGGTCGGTCGACGAGGTGCTCAGCGACCAGCATCTGCGTCGTGTCTACGGTATCCGGGCGCTGACCGGTGCGCATGGCGCGGAGCGTTACATCGTGCCCTGGGCGATTGATGCCAGGTCGGATTCGAATGCGCCGCAGGGGGAGTCGCTATGAGTGATGCTGAGACCATTGAGTGGTTGGCGATCCCGCCGGCCGAGCCCGACGAGGCCGCCGGACTGGCCGCCACGCAGCGCCAGTCGCGACTGATCAAGCCAGTGGGTGCGCTCGGTCGCCTCGAAGAGATCGCGATCCGGCTGGCCAGCTTGCAGGGCACCGAGCGGCCGAGCGTCGAGCATGTCCACATCACCTTGTGCGCCGCCGACCATGGCGTTGCGGCCGAGGGTGTATCTGTCTTCCCGCAGGCCACCACGGCGGCGATGGTCGGGACTTTCGCGCGCGGCGGCGCCGCGATCAATGTCGCGGCCAGAGCCATTGGCGCCTCGCTGGAGATCATCAACCTGGGCACGCTCAGTGATCCGGGTGCGTTCGAACGAGTGCGCGATCTTCGCCTGGGGCCGGGCACGGCCAACTTTACCGAGGCCCCGGCGATGACCCAGCATCAGTTGGCCGGTGCGCTCGGCGCCGGCCGCCAGGCCGCGGAGCGGGCGCGCCTCGCCGGCATTCAATTGTTCATTGGCGGTGAGATGGGGATCGGCAACACTACGGCGGCTGCGGCATTGGCGTGCGCCCTGTTGGACCTGCCAGCGGAGCGCCTGGCCGGACCCGGGACCGGCCTGGATGCGCAGGGTGTCGCGCACAAAGCGGCGGTGATCGCCCGTGCACTGGAATTGCACCGTGGGTCTTTGGCGGTCCCCGAAGAGGCCCTGCGGCGCCTCGGTGGATTCGAGATCGCGGCCTTGGTCGGGGCCTACATCGCCTGTGCCCACCTCGGTCTGCCGGCGCTGATCGATGGCTTCATCAGCTCGGCGGCGGCGCTCGCCGCGGAGCGCCTGTGTCCAGGTGCCAAGCGCTGGTTCTTGTTTTCGCATGCCTCTGCCGAAGCAGGCCATCGCCGGATTCTCGAGACCCTGGATGCCCGACCGCTGCTCGACCTGGGTATGCGCCTGGGCGAGGGCAGTGGTGCCGCGGCCGCGGTGCCCTTGCTGCGCCTGGCCTGCGCACTGCATAACGAGATGGATACGCTGCACGATGTCGGCGTGTCGGACGGGCGTCGCGAGTGCTGATTGGTCTGCTAAGGCACGGCGAGGTGTACGGTGGCGTGCGCTTTCGTGGTCACAGCGACGACCCGCTGACCGCGTGCGGCCTTGAGCAGATGCGCGCCGCGCTGCTGGCCGAACCGGGCTGGGAGCGGGTGATCAGTTCGCCGCTGCGGCGCTGCGCCGAGTTCGCCAGCGAGTTCGCCGCGCACCGTGCCGTGCCGCTGTCGTTCGATGAGCGGTTGCGCGAGATTTACTTCGGTGCCTGGGAGGGCCGCACATTAGATGAGTTGCAGACCAAGGAGGCGGCCGCCTTGGGGCGGTATTGGCGAGATCCCGAGCACCATTTGCCGCCCGATGCTGAGCCTTTCGCGGAGTTTCGCGCGCGGGTGTTGGCGCTATGGGATCAGGTCATCGCCGACGCTGCCTGTCGGCGCTTGTTGCTGATCACCCATGGTGGCGTGATCCGAGTGGTCATCGGCCAACTGCTCGGCTGTTCGATCGCCCGGGTGCCTGGGCATGCGATTCGACACGGCGGTCTGTATCGCTTCGCGGTCGATCCCCAGGGTCAGGCGCGGCCGTGCTTCGAGATCGCGACCCGCTAGCATGTCGGCGATGCGACCTTTCCTGATCGCGCTGCACTTCCTCACGGTGATACCGGTGCGCTTGGCGCCGCCATCGACGCCCGAAGAGGATGGTCGTTCGCTGGTCCACTATCCAAGCGTCGGTCTGGTGATCGGGGGGGTGCTGGCCGTGCTGGTCACCTGGCTGGATGCCGCACCGGCCTTGCTCGACGCCGCGCTGCTGCTGGCGGTCTGGGTGATCTTGACCGGCGCCCTGCACCTCGATGGCCTGGCCGACAGCGCTGACGCTTGGCTGGGCGGCGTCGGTGATCGTGCGCGGACCCTGGCGATCATGAAAGACCCCTGTAGCGGGCCGGCCGCGGTGGTCGCGTTGGTGGTGGTGCTGCTGGTCAAGTTCGCGGCACTGGCGTATCTGGTGCCGAGCGGGCAGTGGGCGGTGTTGCTGGTGGTCCCGCTATTGGGTCGCGCGGCGCTGGTCTGGCTATTCCTGTCGACGCCCTATGTGCGGCCGCAGGGGATCTCAAGCGGCCTGGTGCAGCACCTGCCGCGCCCTGCCAGTCTGGTCTCTGGGGGCCTCGCCATGGCAGTCGTGCCCTGGTTGCTGGGGCCGTTGGGACTCTACTTGCTGCTCGTCTCGGCCCTGACCTTTTGGCTGCTGCGCGCCGCGATGCTGCGCCGCCTCGCCGGTACCACGGGTGATACCGCCGGGGCATTGCTCGAATCCATCGAGGTGGTCGCCTTGGTGACAGCCGCCTTGGTGCTGGCAACCGATTAGCGTTGGGCTTTCGGCCAGTTTTTATCCGGTTGCATAGGCGAGGGCTTTGCCGTCAACTGCACCAATGACGACGAAGCGCAAAGTCTATAGCCAGTTCAAGGGCTTCACGAACACTGCATGTGAGTTTTACCCCTGCCACTCGGGCGTGAAAAACAGCTTCAACTGCCTGTTCTGTTATTGCCCGCTGCTGGAGCGCGCCTGCCCCGGTCCGTACAAGGTGTTTACCGACAAATACGGCAACACACGTAAGGACTGCAGCGACTGCGCCCTGCCACATGACGGCATCGAGCAGTCCTGGCGCTTTATTCAGATATGGGTCGCGGTCGCGCCAAGCTGGGACGAGTTGCCACAGTCGCGTGCGCGCATCCGCGAGTTCTCGCAGCAGGTCAAGGCGCGCTTTGATCAGTCGGACATCGCTTGGGCATCGATCCAAACCGGCGACCCGCCACCGGAGTCTGCTGACTGAGTAGGCATGTCGAATAACCGACCATTGGCTGGAATACTCCTGGGCGGGGCCGCTTGGATGATGGCCATGCGTTGGGGTATCCGGCTCATCGGTTTGGTCAGTACGGTGATCTTGGCGCGGCTATTGGTCCCTGAAGATTTTGGGGTCGTGGCCATGGCCATGGTCTTCGTTGGCCTGGTCAATCAATTGCTCGACTTTGGTCTCGAATTCGGGCTGATTCGTAACGCCAACGCCGAGCGCAAACACTACGACACCACCTGGACAGTGCGTTTGCTGCAGATGGGTGGAATTGCACTCTTGTTAGCGGCGGGCTCACCCTTTATCGCCTCGATCTACGATGAACCCAGACTGATGCCCATCATCTGGGTGATCGCTGCCGGGGTCTTTGTACGCGCCTGGGAAAATATCGGGACGATAGATTTTCAGAAGCATCTGCAATTCGATCGAGACTTCAAGTTCAATGTCTGTATCAAGTTGGGCGGCTTTCTCGCCACAATCGGCCTGGCGCTGTACCTGCGTAGCTACTGGGCGCTGGTATTGGGGACTGCATTCAATCAGTGCCTAGCGGTTGGGGTCAGCTATGTCATGTCCTCTTACCGGCCGCGTTTCTCTTTGCAGGCGGTTGGGGAGGTCCTGTCGTTTTCCCAATGGATGCTGGTGCGAGGCTTGGCGAATTTTTCGTTCCGTCGAGGCGACGATTTCATTGTCGGAAAACTGTTTGGAACGCTGGGCTTGGGACACTACTCGGTGGCAAAGAGTATTTCTTTGATGGCCGCCTCTGAAATCGTCCAGCCTGCCTCGAGGGCGTTTTTCCCGGGCTTCTCTCAGCTCAATGCTGAACCTTCCCGACTGGCATCGGCCTTCGTCAGGGCCATCGCGGGGATCGCTATCTTGGTAGTTCCCGTTGGGCTGGGTCTGTCCTGTGTCGCTCCAGAGGTCGTGCGGCTGTTGCTGGGCGAAAAGTGGTTGGAGGCCGTGCCGGTATTACAGCTCCTCCCGATCGCCGAAGTCGTGATTGCGGTCCATGCCTTGGCGGGCAATCTGGTGATCGTTATCGGCCGAGTCAGGTTGTTGGCATTAGTCCTGTGGTTGCGTGCCATCGCGATGCTGGCCTGCCTCTTTGTTGGGTACCAGATCGCCAGCTTGCCGGGCATCCTTTATGGCATGATCGCGAGCGCGATCTTCTCCTTCGTTTTCCTCAACATGGCAGCCACCAGGGTGAGTGAGGTTGGTTGGGCGAACATTCTCGGTGCGCTCTATCGCCCGGTGATCTCTGGGCTTGCGATGGTGGCGGCGCTGCATTGGATAGACACGGCTTTATCCTTGGCCCTGGTTGCCATGCTGTTGGTGAAGCTGGTGGTTGGTGGCTTGGTCTATGTGTCGGTACTGTTGCTACTGTGGCGCACCTGGGGTGGGGCAGAGGCCGTCGAAACGGAACTGCTCGGCATGGCACGGCGAAAACTCAAACTCAGCTGAGCGGGGGCGCGGATACAGTACGTGTGCCCAGGTCGCGAGGTCATCAGGCCCGGTGTTCCACCTGTCCAGTAGTGATGGGCTTGCTCACGGGTGGCCGCGTCGAACCCTATCGACTGGATCAGACAAACAATATTGTGGCTAGCTGGTGTCGACGAGCGCGCACCACTGCGGTTGTTGTAATGGTTGCGGTAGGGGGGGGATCTCCAGGCGCAGCGACTTGTCCATCATCGACAGTGCGACGATCCCGACGATTGGTACGTACTGCAGCAAGATATGGATGTAGGTCAATTTGGGTAGCGCGAGCGCGATCACGACGAAGGCGATCGACAAGATAACCGTGCCCAGCAGCGGCAGCAGGCGCCCGAAGGCAACCCGCCAGCGTGCCTGGCTGTGCCGCAGATGAAATTCGGCGGGCGTGCTGGCGAGCGTCTCGATCAGGTGTGCTACGGCAGCGTCTATCAGCTGTTCCAAATGGACGGTGCGTCGCGGCTCGCGCGCTGCGGGCTTGAGCCTGCCGCGCCAAATGCCCTTGTCGTCCTGACGCAGTGGCCGCCATGGCCAACCGAGCACGCCCAGCAAGTCTTCCGGGATATCGAGGCGGTGGCCTTCATCCACCGTCAGGGTGACGTCCAGCAGGCGGGCGTCGTCTTCAGCGATCTGCAGTGTGACCGACCCGATGTGGGCCTCGGCGCGCGCCAGGCGCGGCACCATGGGATCATTCCTGCCCACAGCGCGTCGTGCGGCATCGCCGACCGGTGCGCCGAGGCGATAGCTGCGTGCCACCAGGACACCCTGGGTGCTGTAGAATTGGCGGCCGGGCGCGATTTGCTCGACCGCGTCGATCAAGGCCTCGGGGTCGCGGCCTTCGGCGATGACGCTGGCGGTTAGTCCGTTGTCCATTTCTAGGTGGCGGGTGAGCCGGGCCGGCTGGCGCAGCGGCACCTCTAGGCACAACACACTGCGCAGCGCCGGATGTGTGCCAGGCCGTGCCGCCACCTCGATCGGCTGGAAATCGAGCCGGCGGTGGTTGCGATCGCTGGCCTCCATGTCCACGGCGTAGCCGCGGCGGCTGAACGGCGCCACCAGCGCCATGACTTCGTGATGCGACAGCGGTGAGGTCTTGGTAGTGCGGCGGGTGGGTACTGGTTGGCCCCTACGGGACTTGGTAGGGGAGGCGCTGGCGACCATCGACATGACCTTGGCGGCAGGGATTATGCCGGCGATTGAACACGACTCGATGCCCTCGGGCAACCGGGCTGTCGCCTTTGGCGACAGCCCGAGGGCCGTGGATGTGGGTCACTTGCCCCGTTGAGGTTTAGCCTTGTTGCAGCAAGATGCGCAAATCGAGCACCGCTGCGTTGGCGCGCGACATGTATGAGGCGAGCACCAGCGAGTGGTTCGACACTAGGCCGAATCCGTGGCCATTGAGCACCATGGGGCTCCACATCTGCTTGGTCGCCTCTTTAAGGTCACGGATCATCTGCTGCTTCGATACCATGGCGTTCTTGTCGCGCAGTATCGGTTCGAACTCGATCGCCAGGGCCTCGAACACATGCAGCAGGGTCCAGGTGTAGCCGCGTGCCTCGTAGAAGATATCGTCGATCTCCAACCAAGGGGTTTGTGGCCGCTCGCCGCCGGCGCTCGATGCAGTCTGTTCGGTGACCAGCGCTGCGGTCAGCTCGGGGTCGCCTACGCTGGCGCTCAGGCGTTGCGCATAGCTACCCAGGCGCTTTTCGACCACGGCCATGTAGGCCGCTAGGTTGTCGGCGCGCGTGTAGAAGCGTGCGGATCGGTTATTACCGGCGATCAATGCAGCGAAGTACCGATCGAGTGCACGTATCCCTTCGCGGAACTCCGATTCGGTGGACGGCAACAGCCAGGAGTCGAGGTCGTAGCTCAAGAACTCGTCGGCCTTGCGCAGCTCCGGGCTCTCGATGGATTGCGTCTGCGATCGGCTGAAGTCGTTGCGTAGGGCACGCAGCGCATCACGCACGCCTTTCGCCGCACCGTCTTCCCAGCTCGGCATGTTGTCGAGAAAGATACTGGGCGGCGAGATGTCGTTATGCAGATAGCCACCCGGCTTTTCCAGCAGGGTGCGCGCTACCTCACCGATCGCGGACACGGCGACTGCACCCGGGCGCAATTGCGCTGCGTCGCCACCCACACGCTCGAGCGCGACCGTTTGGACGTCGAACCGGTCCGGCTGCAGCGACCAATAGGCGCCCAGCGCCGTCATCGCGGGTATGAGGACGCCCAAGGCGATCAGTGCCGGACGCAGCCAGCGGCGTGCCTGCCCAGGTGTCGTGGACTCGTCAGCCGGTTCGCTCGCAGCGGCATACTCTGAAGGATTGTCTGTGTTCCCTTGCATTGCGGGTCTCCTATTGACCGTTTGGCGTCTGATGCATTTAACGACGAGGGTCTATGGATCACCCGATGTCTTTGGTGACAGCGGTCGGACACTCGACGTCTTGTAGTTGTTGTCAGTAGACAGGCAAATAAAGGGTCGTGTTATTCGAATTAAATGCGGCTATTCATCGGAAAAACTCCCTATTGGGGCGACCAGCAAAAAGGCTCTAAATAACCGATGATCAAGTGGTTGTCCCTAACAAGGGTGGAGTCTCGAGGTGCGCAGGCCTGCTGAGGCGAGGCTGGTGGGTGCCACCCGGTCAGTGCCACACCGGCCAGGCGGTTGGCCAAGGGCTGGGGACAGCAGCGGCCAGCAGCGCGCCGCAGGCGACCGCCAGCAGGCCGCTGACCAGAATCAGATGCAACGCCTTGACCAGGTGGCCGGCATCCAGTGCGCATGGCCACTCGGCCTCGCCGATGAAGGCCTGTTGGACGAGCTGGCCCCGGTAGGTGATCGGGCCGATCAAGCGCACCCGCAGGGCGCCGGCGCAGGCGGCCTCGCCCCAGCCGGAGTTCGGGCTCTCGGAGAGCTTGTGCCAGCGCAGCGCGGCACGCACCGCCGACATCGGGTGTTGGCGCAGCAGCAGCGCGGCTAGCGCGATCACCACCACGGATAGCCGCGCCGGTAGCCAGTTCACCAGGTCATCGGAGCGTGCGGCGGCCCAGCCGAAGTCTTGGAAACGCGGATTGTGGTAGCCGACCATCGAGTCGAGCGTCGATACTGCCTTGACTAGGATCAACCCCGGTAGTCCGAACAGACACAGTGCCCAGAGCGGGGTCAGTACGCCGTCGGTGAGGTTCTCCGACAGACTCTCGATACTGGCGCGGACCACTGCGGGACGATTGAGCTGGGCGGTGTCGCGGCTAACCAATCGGGTCAGGCTGCGGCGCGCCGCCTCCAGGTCATCCAGGCTATTGAGCACCCGCCGGCCTTGTGCCAGTAGGTCGCGCAGACACAACAGGCTGTAGGCCAAGAACAGGTCCCAGACCCAGGCCGCCCAGGGCTGCCATAGGCCAAGCAGCCAATGCACTGTCCACCAAGTCACCAGCGCGGCGCCGACCACCAGACACCAGTGCAGCAGGCCGCCGAGCCTGCCCGTCAGACCAAGGGCGAACAGGGCCTGTTCGCAGCGTTGGCTCCAGCCGCCCAGCAAGCGGATCGGATGCAGGCGATACACGGGATCGCCAAACAGTCCGTCTGCCAGGCAGGCAGATACGACCAACATGAGGTGAGGGGAGAGATCTGACATGCGACGGATTCGGCGTGGCCAGTATAAACCGGCCGCCGTCGCTACGCCTCGCGTAGTGTGAACAGGCCCTAGTGAGCCAAGCGGGTAATTCTGTAACGTTCAGAGCCACTGTGCGAGCGCGAATCAAGGCGCGTTTCGCAGGCAATGGCGCGCCCTTGGCAAGAAGCGCAACACGGAGTCGCGTTTGCACAGCGGCTCCCAAAGGGCCACGGCACAAGCATCTTGGGCGGTGTTGCCGTCCTTGGAAAGGGCCTGCCATTCCCGGCGGACTGCGCCTTGCCCACACTGCTTGTGCCATGGCTGAGCGTTACAGAATTATCCGCTTGGCCCACCAGGATGGCTTGCCGGCGGTTGCCCGCCGACCCTGCTAAGGGTTCACCGCTTGGGTTGCCGGCGGCGCACTGCGCCGTCGCACCCTTGCGCTCGCGATGCATCACGCCTTCAAAATCCGGTCGAGAAAATGTCGCGTGTAAGCTGCATCGATCTCTTGCACCCGCACTAGCATAAGGATGTCTGCGCAGTCGAACGCTGGGTCGAAGCAGGGTTCGCCACAGGCCCGGGCGCCGGCCCGGAAATAGGCCTTGAGCAAGGGCGGTAGCGGTGCCGTCAGGGTATCGGCGGCGCCCTCCGGCAGTGGCGGAAGCGGATTACTCGGAATGACCCGGCAGTCGGCGCTGGTCATCGCATATTGGCGCACGCGCTGCATGATGGCCTGTACGTGAATACCACCATCGTGCATCGGGATCGATGCGCAACCAAACAGCATATCGACGTGATTGGTCCTGATGAATTCTGCCAAGCCGGACCACAGTACGGCAATGGCCGCACCGCGGCGGAATGCCGGATCGACACAGGTGCGGCCGATCTCCAGACGTCGTCCCGGTAGGTCGAGCAGCGGGCCGAGGTCGAACTCGCTTGAGGAGTAGAATCTGCCAGCTTTTCTTGCTTGCCCATCGAGTAGCAGGCGGGTCGATGCAATGATGCGTCGATTGGCCGGTTCGCGGACCAGCAGGTGCTGGCAGTAGGGATCGAACGCGTCGTCGTCAAGGCCGCCGCTTGCACCCGCGACCTTCGCGCCCAGTTCTTCGGCGAATACTCGATAACGCAGTTTCTGCGATGCGCGGATGTCGTCCATTGTGGTCGCCAGTTCGACGCTCAGACGCCCGCTCGAGCGGCGGTTGTCGATCTGCGGGATGACACTCATAGTGGAATCGATCGGGTGATTTCAGATGGAGGGCAGCTTGTGCGGCGGCTATGACACCCGATGGTCATCGAGATGACGAAAAGGTTGCGAGATGCCATCACCGGCCTTGACCGCGAGGCCCTGGAGATTCTCTTCCGTCTCTATCTACGGCATCTGATGATGAGCGACTTCATATCGACCCACTCTCCCTGGCGGGCCCCAGCCCCGAGCGCGGTTGAGGGCCGGCTCGGGACGCGGGGGGAGTGCATCGTACCGCCAGGCGGGGTCCTTGAACCAATAGATTGTGAGCCCAGGGCGCGCCTATAGGCCGATCGTATGCCCGCTGACCGAGAACCTACAGGTGGTGGTGCCGCTGGCGGCGCGTCGCACCACGGTAGCGGCGACTGCTGTATCGTTGTTGGTGCTATCGGGATCTGCATACAAGCGAATCGGTGTAGAAGCGACGTGGATCGTGGTGCCGGCCGTGGTGCTCCCCTGGAACCGAAGCGGGAGCTGGAACTGGATCTGTGATCCCTGTGATCCTTCGTCCGTGATGGTGAGCGATACGATCACCGGCGAGCCTGCGGACGGTCCTGTGCACAGCACCGACGCATGTTCGAGGATCAGCCGTGTGCCTTGAGACAAGGTCACTAAGGGGACGTTGAAGGTGCCGGCGATATTGCTGGCCAAGGTGATGCTTTCGGTCGCCATGAGTGGCGTGCGGGCCGGGTTTTCTACATTCCGGATGGGGGTGGAGTACTGCGCGAACGTTGGGCCAACGACGAAACAAAGCACTGCTGCGATTAGAAGGGATATACGCATGGGTGTCCTCCGTGGGTGAAATTGCCACCCTAGTTTTTGTGACATGGCCAAGGCGTTGGCTAAGCCGCCTTGGGTGAGCGCGAAGCGATGCCGTGTGCCATTGCCGTAACCCGTGTTGGCCACGGTATAGAATTGGTCGTTGATGACGGCGAGTCCGAAAAAGCCCAGGTTGCCGTCGCCGAGGTCGAACACAGGGGTGACGGTCGCGGCGTTGGTATCGATCTGATTGACCCGCCGCGGAACATCGAAATCATCGCCAGAAATGGCATAGAGGATCGCGGCCTGGGCACCGGTTGCCCACAGTGCCACTAGACAGGACGCCGAGTCGGATCAGATTTATTTTCATTATTGATATACCAGCCCGAGTAACAGACCATCCCGCTCACGCAAGGCCAGTCAACTCATGCAAGTACGAGACCGATCTCGCTTTATTTCGATATATCGAGTGGTTACGAAGGGAAGTGAGCACCCTGCACGGCTTTCTGTAAAAAAGCCCGACAGTCACGAAGATCAACCTCTGCAAACGTGACCCGGTGCACAAGGTTTAATTCGTATGGGCTCAAGGGACCGGCGATCGATGCGGCCAACCGGGTCTGGGCATCTGACGCCGGCTGCGATATACCTTGACTAGACCGGCCAATGGACGGCGGCCCAATCGGGACAACGCCTATCCGGCTACCCAAGCTCCGGGGTCCGTTTCTGAACCTACCCGAGTAGCTCCCGCTCGACGTCCTTTAGGTAGTTCTTGAAAGGCCGGGTCGTTCCCATGCCGCGTGACAGCACAAGACTACCGTGCAACAGGGCAACGGCCCTTTCTGCACGTTGCCGCGCCAACTCCTTCTCGAAGCCGGCGTCGACCAGCACCGCGATCAGCGCATCGATCCAAGCCTTGAAAGCCGATCTTATGTGGTTCGAGAATGGCCCCTCATCCACGTCTGCTGAGGACAGCATGTTCAACAGGCAGGCCTGTTTACCTCCGCTGTACAATTGGTTAAGTGCTTTTTTCATCTGACGGACACGGACTTCTGGCGGGTCGTTCGACTTAAGTGGATCCAGGATGTGCTCGCTCACCCAGGCGTCGGCCGCCGACAAGACCTCCTGGGCCATCTGTTCCTTACCCTCGGGAAAACGGTGATACAGACTTGCCCTCTTTAGGCCAGTCGCCTCCGAGAGCGCCACGAGTGAGGCGCCTGCGTAGCCCAGGTCCTGAAAAACCCCAGTCAATCGCGCCAGTAGCTCGTCATCAGCTATGGATGGATGCCTGGCCATTGAGATTCCTCCTGCATTTTCAAGAATATAGCATATTACCGAACAAACGGTAAATATTAATTGACGTCGCTATCAGGCTGAACTATATTATTTACCGAATGGCCGGTTATTTCAGAGCGGTCAATCGGGACAGACGATGGCGTGGGTGCGCCGGTCAAGGGGTTGACATGAACACCAAGCAACGCAGCTTACTCGTTAATCTGAACCGACTTCTGATCTTCGCTTTGACGGTGACAGGACTGCTGATTGACGGTTTCCAGATTGCCGACCTGCCCTACGGCATCGCGCTCGTCGTGTGGTTGTGGTTGCCGTACTGCGCGCGCGCCGAGGCAAGAGTCTTGAGCCTGGTCCGTACCAGAAGAAGACCTTCCCTAGATGCGGCCAAGTTGACCTCTCGATACGCCAGGGCACCATGATCCTTTGCTGATAGCAAGGGGCATCTTGGCTAGCCAGTCCCCTGAGGTGTGAGTTTCACTTTTCAACCTACGTCATAGAGCCATCTTATGTCTTTGGAATATGCGATTACGTCTCGGCAAAAAATAGACAGGCTAAGCGAAGCGAATGCGGTTGTGGCGCTTCGCGACACGACCAGACGTGCCGAGCACAGACTGGTTGATAGCACTTCGTATGGAACAAAGCACAAAGAGCGCTTGGTTGCAGTGGGTGAATTTGCCACGACCATTGCACACGAAGTCCGCAATCCCTTGTCCACGATCGCCATGGTGTTGGACTATCTAAACACGCTGGGTCAAATGGAGCAGGCGCAAGTGCGTTTGGAATTGGCCGCGTCCGAAGTGCAGCGCTTGGAACGCCTGTTGGATGAAATATTGGCTTTCGCCAAGCCCCAGCAACTGAGACGACAGACGCTGGACTTGAATGACTTGATCGAAGAAACACTCGGCAATCTGCAAGATCTTACATCGGGTGCACAGCGCGAAATCAGCTACGCAGGACCGCAACGCCCGGCTGTTGTTGAAGGTGACAGAGACAAGTTGAAACAGGTCTTGATCAATCTGTTGACCAATGCCCATCAGGCCACTTTGCCTGGTGAAGAGATCGCAGTTCAAATGATTACAACTGGAATCGACGGCGTACGCATCGAAGTGGTCAATCCGGGCACCATTGCTGACAACATTCTGGCCCGAATCACCGACCCCTTCTTCACCACCAAGCCACAGGGCTCCGGGCTGGGGTTGGCCATCGTCAAGTGCATCGTCGAGGCGCACGCGGGCGAATTGTCGATTCGTTCCGATAAGAAACGGGGCGTGGTAGCTAGCGTATCCCTATCGACAACGATCAGTGCCTAGCTTTAAGAATGCCTAGCTTTAAGAATGTGATTACCGAGGGAAACTGACGGATCAATTACCGAGCGACTTTGTCGTTGCAGGGTATCAACGGGCATTTGCGATGGCAACGCGAGGAGCCTCAC